>JAFTWE010000045.1 GCA_017465465.1 Clostridia bacterium
GACGTAATTGCTCAAGCCGTTCACTATTTTAATTACATTAAACCTTTGCGTAAACTGAACAGAAAAACGCCAGTCCAATACAGGATTGAACTGGCTGCTTAACTTATTCTTTTTTGTGTCTACAAAGTATTGACTATTTCAGGCTGTTTTTTGCACTGGCGTTTTTTGTTGTTGATACGGTTTCTATGTTTGTTTTAACGGAAATCGGCTTGGAATCAATTGTTGATATCATTTTCCATTTATGGGTAATTGTTTCTTTGGCAATGGGAATTCAGGCTTATAATAAGCTCAAAAAGCTGCCCGCAGAGGCTGAAGCTGTTGAAGCTGATGAAGAAGTAACTGCTGTGGAAAATACTGACGCAGATTCACAAATTCTCAGAATGGCTGATACTGATGTAAAATTCAGAACACTTATTGAGGCTGAACACCAGGGTCACCTTATTGCTGTGCGCAGAGTTAAACGCACCAATGAGCTTGTAATTGACGGCAAGGTTTATGATGAATATGAGGCTTTGGCTGAATTTGCCCACACTTTGAGAGCTACGATTAACGGAAAACGAATTGAAGCAGGCTTTGACGGTGCTTCTAAAATGTTTATTTATGTTGACGGTGCTCTTGTGGCAAAAAAAGCAAGATTGATATAAATTTTTAAAACACTCACTTTCAGTGGGTGTTTTTTCTTGCTTTAAAGAAATTTTGGTGGTATTATAAATCCATAATGTAATAGGTGGTGCAATATGGAAATGGAAAACAAGGATGTTTTAGAGATACTTTTTATCCGTCATGCTGAAACCGATTATGATGATTGGGAGGGCCGCGACCCCAGCGATGGTGAATTAACCGAAAAAGGCGAGCGCCAGTGCAATGAATTGGGAGAAAAATTAAAGGATTTACCAATCGACGCTTATATTTCAAGCTCATTGCTCCGTGCATTTAAAACGGCTGTTGGTGTGTGCAAGGCGAAGGGTGATAACCCTGTAATTGAAATCTGCCCTGAAATTATCGAGTGCGGCTGTACGCCGGGTTACTTCGGTTGCAGTGAAGAATATCTTAATAAATATTACAGCAATACAAAAATGTGCCCGAATCTTTTTGGTGAAGAAGAGTATAGCTTTCCTTGTGTTTCTTTTGAAGAAAACTGCCTTCGCGCCCAGAAATTTATTGAATACATTCGTTCAAAGTTCAGCAATGGACAGAGGGTAGCCGTTTTCAGCCACCACGGAATGTTAGAATATCTTATTCCGACGGCTTTGGGAGTTGAACCTCATAAGTTTTTCTTTGCACTTGATAATGTGTCGGTAACTGTTGTTGATTTTTGTGAAGACGGAAACAGAGTGCTCAGGTGCGTGAATAAGTGAAAAAACATATGTTATAAAGAAAAAGTACGGAGTTTTCGGCTCCGTACTTTTTCTTTATCTTGCAATTATAAAAGTCATTCTTTCCTGAAGAGTCATACCGCCGTGACCTGTATTGTATCCGCCGTGGTCGGTGGTGATGATTATCAGCCAATCCTCTGTTTCGTAAGTTGGTCTTGCTTCAACTGCGTCAATAATTGTTCTGCCGTCTTTTTCGGCGTCGGCAAAGGCTTTCTGATAATCGGGGTTGTTGATAGAAAATCCTGTGTCGTGGCCTGCGTGGTCAGTATGCTCAAGAATTGTGAAGATAAAATCTGAGCAATCTGCAGAGCTGATGTCTGCAACAGCATTTGAAACTGTGCCGTTATCATCCTCAGCATCAAGGAAGGTTACATCAAGAGCACTTGCTTCAACATAATTCTTTTCTTGAATGTAGGTTGTGTTTTCACCGTTGAAGTGACCGTTCCAGGAAATATAAAAAGCAGAGTCATCAATTACATCATCTTTAACAAGGGTGGTGAGAATTGTCAGGTGGTCGTTTGATTTTTCAATTCCGTTGTCGGTAATGCCGTGAACATCTGCCCACTGACCCGTGAGAATTGAGCACCAACCGGGTGCGGTTGAGGTTGCCTGGGTGTTAATTGCAGGGTAATTCACACCGCCGCAATAAGCAATTTGTGCATCTGCCCCTGTTGAAAGAAGATAGCTGATACCGCCGCTTGCATTGTTATCAAGCATTGTAAGAGCGTCTGTGCGGCAACCGTCATAGCCGATAACCAATACCTTCTTTTCGTTTTTGCCCTCTGCGAGAGGGGCGATGAAATGGTTTTTAATCATATTGTAAATTTCAGTCTGAGGAACAGCAGTTTCCATTGTGTTGGAATAAGCTTCAACTGAATTAACATTTTCTTTGTAATCCTTAGTTTTGTCGTTAAAATTTGTGCCTGCAAAGGTGCCGTAAATCATCATAAAAAATGTTGCAACAACACAAATTATTCTTTGAAAAAATAAGAGCATTTTTGTTCATCCTTTCAGTTTAATATAGCTGTTTTAAATTTAATTTAAGGCTGAGCGTTTTTGTGTGGAACATATTTGCTGACGGCGCAAACCAGCTCATCTGCTGTGATAACTTCGATATCCTCGTCGAGAAGGCTGACGAAATATGCAACATTTTCAACGCTCATTGTCCAAGGGTGAATATTTACAACTGAGTAGCCGTTTATTGAATTGATATCTGCAGGGTAAGAATTGATGATATCGGCCTGTTCCTGAATCCATTCGTTTGTAACGGTTGCGCCCTCACCGTCGGGATGCCATAACGAAAGTCGTACACTTACAAACGGTTTATCGTCAACAAAATAAACTCTGCCCTTGCCCGAAGCGTATCTGTCCGGCTCAAACTGAATTATGCCGCCTTTGATGTTACTGTATCTTGAAAAATATCCGAGCTTGTTTATGAAAGAGTTTTCTTCAATTTTATTATCAAACTCTGTGTCAAGAAGTGTAACAGTTGTCATACCGCTTTCAAGCATTGATGCGGCAGTTAAATCTGAAAAAGCTTCAAGCCCTTTGCCGTACATCTGCGAGAGTCTTGAATATCCTGCGCCTGACGGACCGCTTATAAAGCAATCATCATCAGCCGAAGAAAGAACTCTGTTCATATCTATAGATGAAAATTCTTTCATTAACGGTGGAAAAGTCCAGGTTAAAGGAACATCAACATTAAGCTTTTGCCAATTATAAAAATCGTTGTAGCCGTTCTGAATCCATTGAACATTGTCACCGTCGCTGTAGCAAAGAACTATATAATGCTTATCAGGGTTGAGGCAGATATCTTCAATGGGCTTGTTATATTTCTTTGCTTCAATATTCATTGAGCAGAGCATACTGCTGTTGGTGCAATGGTCTGTGGGAATTACAAAATTGCCTGTGGCAGAAATCGCCTCAACATATTGCACCTCAAAATTACACCAACCGAGAACAGGTGAGCCTTTGTTAAGCCCGCGCAAAACCTTTGAACGCAGAGCCTTACCTAAGGTGTCATCTTCAAGAGTATACATTACAAAAATATTCTGCTGAATTGCCAAATCCCTCAGTCCGTAGGTTGTGCTCGGCTGATGAACAAGGCAGGTGTCAGAAAAAATCTTTTTATGCTTTGTGTAAAACTTAAGCTGTTGAGCATAAGAGCAGGTGTCATCTGTTAAGTCTTCACACTTTGTCATACCAAGGCCTGTTGCAACGCTTTCAAGCTCTTTGGGAACAGGCAACCAGCCGTAAACAGTAGCCATATTTGTTGCCATATTCAGTTGGTGAACATCCTTGCATGAGGAGTAGAGAATATAGCCGCAGTCTTTTATATATTCGCTTGTGGCAAATTTCTTCATCAGGCTTTCAAAATTCCACTGCTTTCCGCTTTCATCGTTTAATGAAACCTCATAGCCGTAATCGCTCAGCTCTTTGGCTGTTTTGGCTGTGCCTGAAGCGTTTTTGTCTATGAAAATTGTTGCTGCTTTTTTTGAAACAAGGCCTTGCAAAGAAACAACGGTGTAAACCTGCTCTTCGGTCAGGTTGTTGGTATTAACAACAACAATTTCTTTATTTACAGGGTATTTTGCAAAAATGTCAGTAAGTCCGCTTAATTGCTCATCGGATTTGGCTTTTGGTGCTGAATGAGGAAGACCTGCACTTACAGTGCTTACAATCGTCATAATCGCCGCCATCAAAACACACAAGATTAGTCTTAAAAAGCTGAACATAAAATCACTCCCAATCTTTGTAAACATTATAACAGAGGTGGCGCTGATTTTTCAACACTGTATTGACACCAAAAGGCTATTTTTATATAATTTAATCAACCCAAAATGAAAGGGGTAAATTATGAAATACCAGATAATTGCATTTTTCAGGAAAATATTTTCTGCTATTATGGCATTTTTTATGTCAATATGCGGAACAACGGGAGGAGAGGTGGCCGAAGTGCCCGATTCAATGGCAAACACAGTTTCTGCTTATAGCGAAGAAGAGGCAAGCTACGAACTTTCTGTTGATGCGGCGGAAGAAATTCACGATATAAGCGAGCTTCTTTTCGGTATCTTTTTTGAGGATATTAACTTTGCCGCTGACGGCGGTCTTTATGCCGAAAAGGTGGTTAACCGTTCATTTGAATTTACAGAAATTGCTCAGAATGACCAACTTTACGGTTGGAACACCGTAGGCGGAGCAAAGGCTGAGGTAAAGGTAAATGACACCGAAAACTGCCTTAATGAAAATAATACCAATTACCTCGTTTTGCAAAATGAGGCAAATTCACCTTGCGGAATTGCCAATAAAGGCTTCCTTGACGGAATGAGCCTTCAAGCAGGGGATACATACCGTTTTTCGGTTTATGCAAAAGGGCTTGACGGCTATAGCGGCAAGCTTTATGCAAGACTTTGTGTGGGCAACGAGGTTGTAGGCAGTGGTGAAATTACTGCAGTTACAGAAAATTGGAAGAAATACGAGCTTGTAATTGCTTCATCAAAATCTGCAAACACCGATGTTACTCTTCAGCTTCTTATAGATAACGGCAAGGTTGCTTTTGATATGGTTTCACTCTTCCCGACGGATACATTTATGGGCAGAGAAAACGGAATGAGAAAAGATTTGGGCTTTATGCTCAAGGAGCTTGAACCGAAGTTTTTGCGCTTTCCCGGCGGTTGTGTTATTGAGGGGTATGATGAAAACACGGCTTATAGCTGGAAGGATTCAATCGGTGTGGGTGCAGACGGAGAGCCGCTTTATTTTAACGGCGGTTACGGTGATGTTGCCGCACGCAAGCAGGGCACAAATCTTTGGACAAACCTTTCTGCAACCGATGACCCGTATCCGTCATTTATGACTTACGGACTTGGATTTTATGAATATTTTCAGTTGGCAGAGGATATCGGTGCGGTGGGTGTGCCTGTTTTAAACTGTGGACTTTTCTGCCAGATGCGCGGAATGGGCCCTGTTGATATGAACACTCCCGAATTTCAGCAATATATTCAGGATATGCTCGATTTAGTTGAATTCTGCCGCGGTGATGCTGATTCAAAATGGGGCAAGGTAAGGGCGTCTTTGGGCCACGCTGAGCCGTTTGAGCTTAAATACATCTGCATAGGCAACGAAAATGAAGGCAATGTTTATTTTGAGAGATATGAGGCTTTCCTTAATGCTTTCAATCAGGCAAAAGCCGCTGACCCCGAGATGTATGACGGACTTGAACTGATTTATTCAGCAGGTGCAGCCGATGCTACTCACGGCGGAAATTATATCAAATCCTACGAATTTGCAAAGGATTGGCTTGAAAAAAATCCCGGCTGTGATGTGAATGATTTTACAGGAGCAACCGACCAGCATTATTATAATGACCCGCAGTGGTTTTTAGAAAATACAGACTATTATGATGAAGAAAATTATAAGCGCAGCTCCGCTGAAATGACCGATACAATTTACGGCGGCGGAATCGGAGTTTTTCTGGGTGAATACGCGGCACGCTCCAACTGCCTTCAAGCGGCACTTGCCGAGGCGGCATATATGACGGGGCTTGAGCGAAACGGTGATATTGTTAAAATGGCGGCTTATGCTCCGCTTTTCGGCAACCTCACCGCAACCCACTGGTCACCTGACTTAATCTGGTTTAACAATAACCTTTGTACAGGCTCAATCAGTTATTATGTTCAGAAAATTTTCTCAAAAAATCAGGGAACAAAGGTGCTTTCTTCTTCGCTGTCAGGCGCTGAGGTTGAACAGCCTGACCTTTCCGGCAAGGTTGGTGTAGGCACTTGGTACACAGCCGCAGAGTTTGATAATGTTAAGGTTGTTAACAACGAAACAGGTGAGGTATTGGGTGAAGATAAATTCTCACTTCACAATTTCCTCTGGAATTGGGAAAAGGCAACCGACGGTGACTTTAAAATCCGCAACGGCAAGCTCCGTCAGGCTTCTACCGATATGAAATATTCAAACAACGGCTCTGTAGCTTATTTTGGTGACACTGAGTGGGAAAATTACACCTACACCGTTGAAGCTACAAAGCTTGACGGTGAAGAGGGCTTTATAATTCCCTTTGCTGTTCAGGATAAGGACAATAACTATTTCTGGAATATCGGCGGCTGGGGAAATACTGTTTCTGCAATTCAGCGCATCAAAAACGGAGTTAAAGACGGTCAGCTTGCAGGCACGGCAAAACCGTTTACTGCTGAGGTCGGCGAAACCTACGAGCTTAAGGTTGAGGTTAGCGGAAGAAATGTTAAATGCTACATTGATGGCGAGCTTTATGTAGATTTTGAAACAGGGTCTGACTCAGAAGCTGAGGCCTATCAGGTTGTAAGCACCGATGAAACAGGCGATGTTATAATTAAGCTTGTTAATGTAACAGGCGGCGCAAAGACCTTTGCTGTTGATGTTAAAAATGCAGATATCAAATCAAGTGCAAAGGTGTATCAGGTGGCAGGCGAAAGCCTTGATGATGACAACATCCTCGGTCAGAAAGAGGATTGTGTTATGGAAGAATTCACTTTGAACGGTTTGTCCTCTCAATTCAATTATACCGCACCTAAATATTCGGTAACGGTTATAAGGCTTGCAAGAGCATAAAAATAAGGCGCTCGCTTCGGTGAGTGCCTTGACTTTTTGATAGAAAATATGGTAAAATCTTAAAAAATAAATATTGTAATGCATAACGACACAAGTAGTGTATAAACACATAAATCTGATTACGGAACAATGTATTATCGGTTTTGTTTATACGGTACTTGTCTTTTTTTATGCAGAAAAGGAGATTTTATGCCAAGAAATCAGTTTCAGCGAATGATTTTCGCACTTCTCACAGTTATTGTAACAGTTCACGCCTATGTGTTTTACAGCCTTTATGTTGTAAACGGTGATTTCTTCCTTTCAATTGAAGGAGCAAAAAGCGTGCTTGAAGGTGTTAACCTCAACGGCGGAGTTATGATGTTCGGCAGAACATTCCCTATCTGGGCGGTTGTTCTTCTTGAATTTGTGCTTGCCTACACACTTGAGGTTACAATGGGCAGCCCCTGCTCGTTTAAGCTTGCCTGCAAGGTTTTTGACCCCAAAACAACACACCCTGTTCTTTTTGAAACAGCAATTATCTGCGCCACAGTCGGTCTTATGTGCCCTGCAATGAGCTTCCTTGCGGCTATTATTTATTACCCCTACTATGCCGGTTTTGATATCTTCACATTCCTTGCAAATTGGATTGAGCTTGTTTGCTATAACTTCCCATTTGCGTTTTTCTCACAGCTTTTCTTCATTCAGCCCCTTATCAGAAAAACCTTTAAGCTCATCTTCGCAAAGGATATCAAAAACAGAGAAAAAGAAACAGTTACAAAATAACAAAAAACACTCGGAGTTCGGCTCCGAGTGTTTTGCTGTATATAGGTTATTTCAAAAGGTAATCAATAACATACATTCTGAAAATGTTGCAGGCTATTGTTGCAATTTTCATAACATATTCAAGGATGATTGAGAGAACATCTTCCTCTTCTTCAATTACAACATCTGCTGTGATATCGGCGGGCTCGTCGGTTTCAACACCTGAGCCGTCTTTTTCTATAGCAAATTTGTCAATGCAATTTACTTCATCACCGTCAACTGTGTAAGCGTTGAAGTAAAGCACGCCGCCGTCAATCTGAATTGAAGAGAAAATCTGTGTATCAACATCCACTGCCTTTGCGGCTCTCGGGAAAAGCTCGTCTGTTAAAGAAACATCCTTAACATTATAAACCTTAACACCTGAGCAACCGCTGATTGCATAAGATGTGCCTGTGGGGTTAACATAAGCTTCATAAACCTCGCCGTTATGCTTGAGGTTAACTTTTTCTTCACTAACAACTTCGTTTGAGTCAATGGAATGTGTTCTCATATAAACGTGGTCGTGACCCTGAAGAACAAGGTCAATGCCAAGCTCAGGCATAAGCTTGCTGAGCTGTTCACGGGTTGTGATGATTTCACCATCATCATAATGTGAGCCGTTAGAATAAATTGCTTTATGAAGAGCAACTATGTTCCAGTCAGCGTCGCTGTTTGCGATGTCTTGCTTGAGCCATTCTACCTGCTCGCTTTCTAAGCCGTTGGTGCTGTCAATTTCATTGGTATTGAGAACTGAAACATGAACATTGTTGTAATCATAAGAGTAGTAAACACCTGTTGTTGTGTCCTGCTCAGGGGCATTCGGAAGAATGAAGTTGCCTGCCAATGAGTAATCGTCCATTTCCTCGTGGTTGCCGCTGACGGGCATAAGGTAGGTGCTCATAAGGTCATCTGATGCGGTATCAAAGAGCCATTGCCACTGATTAACATTCATTCCGTGGTCAACAAGGTCACCTGTGTTTACAATGAACTTTGCATCGGGATAAAGGTTAAATGCCTGTTCAACTGTGTTTGCCCAACCGCGGGTGTATTGCTTAAGGTTTTGTGACTGGGGGTCACACATGTGGAAGAATGTAACCTCGTCACTGCCGTCGGCTGTTTCAACTGTGCCAACCTCGCTCCACCATCCGCGCTCGGTGTTACCTACACGGTAAACATATTTTGTGCCGGGCTTAAGGTCGGTGAGAGTAACTGTGTGGCGGTACATATTAAATGTGTAATTGAAAAGACCTGCAATGCCGATGTCGATACCCGGGTAATATCTTTCAACAAGCTCTTCTTCTGTGCTGATTGAGAATGATGCACTTTCGGTTGGAACACCTGTGAATTTAACAGTTTTACCGATGTACTCATAGATTTCTATGTCAGTTGCTTCAAGAGTGCTTTTTGAAAACCAGCTGATATTAGCAGAAGTTTTGGAATCATCACCCATTGTAACGCTCACCATTGTGGGAAGTCTGTAATTCTCACGGCTGACGATAGGTTCAATCTGCGCTGTGGAATATGTTACATCTGTGTCGGGGTTTGCAATTGGGTCAGAATCAGTTGCAAAGTCTTCAAGGAAATACGCAATAACATGACCGATTGATTCAATCTGGCTGTCTGTGATATATTCTTCAATAAGAGTTTTTTCAAGGGCATCCTGAAGGCCTGTGTAGGGGAGAACGCCCAATTCAAAAATGGTGTCAATGAGGTTTTGGTAAGAGTAATCTCCGCGCAGGATAAATCCGAGAACATCCTGAACACCGTGACCTGCCATTTCACCAACATTTGCAGATTTGTCAAAGAGGGTATCAAGTCTGATTTCAAGCTTTGAAAGAAGAGCTTCATCAAGAATGTCATTTAAAACAATGTCAAGCAATGTGTCAAAGAGAATCTGAGCCTTGTCACCGTTTTCAAAGTTGTTGATAACATCCATAATGAATTCGTTTTCATCGGCTGTTTCAAGACCTGTTGAGTAATAATGCAAAACAGAGAGAATAACATCGTCTAATGTGCCCGGCTCAGTTTTACTGCCGAAGCCGTATTCTTCAATAAATTGGTCACAGGGAAGCTCTGAAACCTCGGTGGTAAGAAGCTTGTCAGCCACAGAGAAAATAAGCGCTTCAAGCTCTTCAGGGTTAGTGAGAATGGTTTCTTCAATCTGCGCGCAAAGGTCTTCGATAAACCACATAAGATTATCTACTGAGAAGATGCTGTAGCCGCCAAGGCCGATGCCATCACCGATATAAGGTGAAAGGAAGCCGTCAAGAAGCTCTCTTACATCAAGACCCATTGTTTTAAGGAATTCAAGAATTCCGCCTGCCTCAATAATCTGAGGAAGGAATTCATTGATATAGCCCATAGCCATACCTGTGAGGAAGGTTGCCATGTGAGGAGCGCCGTCTTCGGTTAAAGCTCCGCCGTAGCAACGCTTGAAAGCGGCTTTGTAAAATTCACCTTTTTCATAGGTTACGCCGTCAACTGAAATCGGATAGGTGTTGTCGGCGTATTCTGTTGAAAATGTTGCTTCGGTGTCATTATTCTGATATGTTTTGAATTCAACATTCCTGTATTGGCAGGGGAAGCCTGTGAGTGACGGAGTTTCAACATCGTAGAGAATATTGCCGTCATCGCTCGTTACACTTGCGATGTCGTGAGTGTGAAGATGGCCTGTGAAAGCAAAGTTAATGCCGTTGTCGGCAAAAATTTCGGCAACATTGAGATAATCATCAAGAACAAATGCACTTGTAACAGAAGGCTCAACCTTCATGTGAGCACCCATTCCGTGGTGAATCATAACAAAAGGCTCCTGACCGTTTCTTGTGGCTTCGTCAGCTTTTTCAAGAATCCAATCTAACTGCTCGTCGGTTACATAACCGCCTGTTTCGTTATCAGCGGTGTCGTTTGAATAAATGTTGCTGTCTACCACGATAAGGCGGTAATCTTCATTCAAATCAACAACATAAGAAAGCTGACCGTGACCGTCATCGGTGGTTGGCTTAAACTCTTCTGTAGCCAAATCATAGCCGAGGTTTTTATAAACCTGACGGAATTCTGCGGCTGTGATTGAGCGAGCCTTTTCTTTAATATCGTTTTCATAAGTAACGCATTCTTTCATAATGTCGTGATTGCCGTTAATTACGATAACAGGAACACCGTAATCTTTTTCAAACTGTTCAAGAATCGAAGCGAGCTTAACATGACCGAGATATTCGCTGTCTTTGGTCAAATCACCGGGGATGAGCAAATATTCGGTGCCGTTTTCTTCTGCCTGCTCACCGATTGTTCTCAGCGCGGCGGCAAGGATAGCTTCTGATTCGTTATAAAGCTTGCCGTCATAGCTGCTGTCGGTTAACCAGGCGTCGCCCTTGTTACCCATCATTTCCTGCGGAAAAAGATGGATATCAGAAACAACAGCAAAGTTTATGCTGCCTGTTACTGAGCCTTTTTCAATAGCTGTGGCGGCAGGCTGAGCAAGGCAAAGCACAATAGCCAAAGACACGAGAACAGCCATAAGTTTTTTGAATTTTCTCATAGATTTCCCTCTCTTTTACAAATAAATTTATTTTAAAAAAATACACAGAAATTTTACCATAACAGAATATTCTTTTCAAGGTTAAAAATAACTACATATTCCAAAAAATGTCACAAAAAACGGATGCAATCTGCATCCGTTCAAAATCAATATACATTATTCACGATTTTTCCGTCAAGAAAAGATTTAAGGTTTTCATAAGCTATTTTCACAAGTCTTTGCCTTGTTTCAAGCCCTGCCCAGGCAATATGGGGAGTAATAATACAGTTTTGGCACTTCAAAAGCGGGTTATCAGCTTTTGGAGGCTCTGACGATAAAACATCCACACCTGCGGCGAAAATTCTGCCGTTTTTGAGGGCATCGGCAAGGGCGTCTTCATCCACCGAAGCACCGCGGGAGGTGTTAATGAGAATTGCATTCTTCTTCATTTTTGAAATAAATTCTGCGTTTACCATTTTCTCTGTCTGAGGGGTAAGAGGGCAGTGGAGCGAAACAATGTCGGAGCTTTTGAGCAATTCATCAAGCTCAACAAATCTGAAATTTGTAAAATTCGGCTGAGGCTTTTTGCTTGGCACATAACAGAGAATGTTCATTTCATAAGCGTCTGCAATTTTTGCAACTGCTGAGCCGATTTTGCCGTAGCCGATAAGACCGATTATTTTGCCCTGAAGATTTATAAGCGGTGTTTTCCAAAAGCAAAAATCTCTGCAAGCGGTCCATTCACCGTTATGTACAGCCTCGTTATGAAGAGCCACATTGTTGTAAATCTCGGTTATAAGTGCAAAGGTGAGCTGTGCCACCGCCTGAGTTGAATATGTGGGAACATTGCAAACGGGGATATTTTTTTCTTTTACATAATCAATGTCAACCACATTGAACCCTGTGCTGAGAAGTCCGATATATCTGCACTTTGGTAATTGCTCAAGCACCTGACGGGGGAGAAGAGTTTTGTTGGTTATAACAATGTCGGCATCCTTTGCTCTTTCAACAGTTTTGTCAGCAGGGGTGTAGTCATAAGCCACAAAATCACCGAGAGCTTCAAACTGCTCCCAGCTAAGGTCACCGGGGTTGGTTGTATAAGAATCAAGCATTACAATCTTCATAAGTATCTCCTTGGCTGAAATTCTTCACTTAGTATAACATACATCAATGTTTTTTACAATAAAAAGCATAAAATAGTGTTGTTTTTTGTTGCAGATTATGTTAAAATTTACAAGTAACAAAATGAAAGGGAGTTTGTTTTTATGGCAAATGTAACTAAAAGACCTTACAAAGAATACACCGTATATCAGATTTGGCCCCGCAGCTTCTGCGACAGCAACGGCGACGGCATCGGCGACCTTATGGGCGTTTATTCAAAGCTTGATTATCTTAAAGATTTAGGCGTTGATGTTATCTGGTTTTCACCACTTTATCCGTCACCTAATGCCGACTACGGTTATGATATTGCTGACTATAAGGCAATTAACCCTGAATACGGCACAATGGAAGATTTTAAGAAGGTTCTTGACGGCGCACATGAGCGCGGAATGAAAGTTCTTATGGACTTGGTTGTTAACCACACATCAAATGAACATTACTGGTTCAAAGAGAGCTTGAAGGGTGAAGATAACCCTTACCATTCATATTATCATTGGCGCAAGGGCAAGAGCGCCAAAAAGCCACCCAACAACTGGCTTTCTACCTTTGAAGGCGGCGCTTGGGAATATAACAAGGATTTAGACAAATATTATCTCCATGTTTTTGCAAAAGGTCAGCCTGACCTTAATATGGATAACCCCAAGGTTCGTGAAGAAGTTAAGAGCATTATGCGTTTCTGGCTTGATATGGGTGTTGACGGCTTCCGTGAGGACGTTATCACATTTATTTCAAAGCCCGAAAATTTCCCCAACGGCTTCCCGATTCCTGTTGCCTGCGGTATTGAACATTACAAAAACGGACCAAATGCTCACAAATATCTTAAAGAATTCCAGAAAGAAGTTCTTGATAAATACGATTGCTTCACCGTTGGTGAAAGCCCGATGATGACTCTCAAAAATGCTCTTCCTTACATCACAGAGGGTGATGACCAGGTTATGAGCATGATGTTCCACTTCCAGCATCACGAGGCAGACTGCTTTATGACTGAATGGATTCATGTTCCTTTCAGCCTTAAAAAGCTTAAGAAAGCATTTTCAACCTGGCAGAATGCACTTTACGGCAAGGCATGGAACTCACTTTATCTTGATAACCATGACCACGCAAGAATTATCAACCGCTACGGTAATGTAAATTATCATAAAGAAAGCGGTAAGATGCTTGCTACAATGTGCTATATGCAGAGCGGTACTCCCTTTATTTATATGGGTCAGGAAATCGGTATGCTTAATATCGAGCTTGACAGCGTTGATAAGTATAAGGATGTTCTTACATTCAACAACTATCACCTTGCTCAGAAGCTTCACTTAAGTGACAAAACATTCCTTAAGATGTGCCACCGTTCAAGCCGTGAAAATGCAAGAACTCCAATGCAGTGGAGCAAAGAGAAAAACGCAGGCTTTACAACAGGTGAGCCTTGGTTCTATGTAAATGATAACTACAAGAAAATCAATGTAGAAGACAGTCTTAAGGACCCCGATTCAATCCTTAACTACTATAAAGAAATCATCAGACTCAGAAAAGCTAATCCTCTTCTTGTTTACGGTGATTACAAAGAGCATTATAAATCATCAAGAAGCCTTTATGTTTATGAGAGAAATTATGAAGGCAAGCGTGCATTGGTTGTTTGCTCATTTAAAGAAAAGGGTGTTAACTTCAAGGCTCCTAAGGGCTTTGACCTTTCAAAGGGCAAGCTTGTTCTTTGCAACTATAAGGATGCAAAGGTTACCGACAACGGCTTTGTAACAAGACCTTATGAAGCAAGAGTTTATCTTTTTGACTAATACTTAGCTCACGGATGTGATTTTATGAGTTTAATTAAAAAAGCGGATTTTATCGTATCCAAAAAGGATTACGGTAAAATCTGCCCCTCATTCGCAAAAGAGTTTACCGCCAAAGGCAAGGTGAAAAAGGCCACTCTTCAGGCATCTGCTTTTGGTGTGTATAACGCTTATGTCAACGGCAACAGGGTAGGGGATTATATCCTCGCCCCCGGCTGGACTGCATATCAGTCAAGATTGCAGTATCAGACTTATGATATCACCGGGCTTATTGCCGAAAAGAATATTATTGAAATTAATCTCGGCTGGGGCTGGGCGGTTAATAACCTTGCCCACTTCGGCAAAATTCCGTGGAAGCCCCACGCGAACCAGCCTGTTTTGATTGCTGCCGTTGAAATTGAATATGAAAATGGCGACGTTGACACAATTCTCACCGACAATTCCTGGAAGGTTTCAATGTCTGAGCTTCTTATGAGCCAGATTTATGACGGCGAAATTGTTGACGGCAGAATAATCGGCGAAAGAAATTGGGAAGAGGTTAAAATTTTCCCATATCCCCGCGATATTCTCATTGAGCAAGAAGGCGAAATCATCAGAGAGATTGAGTGCCTTGACGCTAAAAAAATTATCACCACTCCAAAGGGTGAAACTGTTATCGACTTCGGTCAGGAAATTACAGGCTATATTGAATTTACTCCTATGGGTAAATACGGTGATATTATTGAAATTGACCACGCCGAGGTTCTTGATGCCAAGGGCAATTTCTATACAGAAAATCTTCGTTCTGCAAAAGCTCAGATTACATATATCTGCGGCGAAGAAAATAAAAAATATAAGCCTAACCATACATTTTTCGGCTTCCGCTATATCCGACTGACAAAGTGGTCGGGCGAAGTTGATAAGGCAAACTTCAAGGCTATCTCCGTTCACTCTGATATGAAGAGAACCGGTTATTTTGAATGCTCTGACCCGATGGTAAACCAGCTTTATTCTAATGTAATCTGGGGTCAGCGTGATAATTTCCTTGATGTTCCTACCGACTGCCCACAGCGTGACGAGCGCCTTGGCTGGACAGGTGATGCCAATGTATTTTTCAAAACCGCGGCGATAAATTATGATGTTGAAAGGTTTTTCAAAAAATGGCTTCGTGACCTGAGAGCAGAGCAGTTTTATAACGGTGCTGTGCCTTGTGTTATTCCGAATGTATTGAGAGATAATCCCACAGATGATTTCTTCAGTTCATCTTATTGGGGAGATGCTTCCTGCGTTATTCCGTGGGAAATGTATCTTGCCTACGGTGATAAGGAATTCCTCAAAGACCAGTATTTCAGTATGCAACGCTATGTTGATTATATGCGAAATTCGGGTGAATGTGAATTTTTACACGATGATTTTTATCATTACAGTGACTGGCTTGCTCTTGACGGAGTTTATGACTGCGAAGAAAATGACATAGATAAGGATTATAAAATAATCCTTGCAACAGGTGCTTATGCAGGCTCTGTTGATATTCTTATCAAAGCCGGTAAGGTTCTCGGTGTTGATGTGAGCGAATATGAAAAGCTTCACGAAAATATTGTTAAAACATACAACGAGCGTTTTATTATTGACGGTGACGTTAAATATAAAACACAGACAATGTATGTGGTTGCCATTCACTTTGGCTTGGTTAAGGATAAGGCTCTTTATGCAAAGCGCCTTGCAGATTTGATTAAAGCTAACGGTAACCGCCTTACAACAGGCTTTGTGGGTACTGCATATCTTATGCAGACTCTTACCGAAAACGGTTACACCGATGTTGCATATTCACTTCTTCTTCAGCAGGAGTTCCCGTCATGGCTCTTCTCTGTGAGAATGGGTGCAACCACAATCTGGGAGCATTGGGACAGTATCCGCGAAGACGGCACAATGTGGAGCACAGAAATGAACTCCTTTAACCATTATGCTTACGGTGCAGTTGCAAGCTGGATGTACAGCACAATGGCGGGTATCAATTATGATGAAAGCAACCCCGCTTATAAACACATCATAATAAAGCCCGAGCCTGATAAGCGTATCGGCTGGGTCAAGGCTTCACTTGACTCAAGAAGCGGTCTTATCAAATCCGCATGGAAATATGACGGTGATAAGGTCACATATAATATTTCAATCCCCGATGGTGCAACGGCCACAATTATTCTCGGTGATGACACTTACGAAGTAAGCGGCGGAGATTACGAATATACCAAATAAAATTAAGAGAGAAGCTGCGGCTTCTCTCTTTTTGCTTAGAATTCGTAATTCGGTTTTACAATTTTACCTGTTTTTGCTGATTCAATGATTGCAAGGCAAACTTCAACTGTTTTTGCACCTTCAAGGGCATCTGTCAAAACCTTTTTGTCGTTGAGTATTGCGTCTGCAAAAACGGCAAACTCTTTAACTGCATTGTGGTTGTTAACCTCAACCTCGATTGTCTGCGGGTCCTGTGTAATGCCGTTTTCATCAGTTGTGAAAAGAGTCATTGTAGGCGAAGTATTGTCGCAGATGAGGGTACCCTTTGTTCCGTAAATTACGGTGCGCATTGTGTAATCTCTCTTGCATCCTGTTGAAACGAAAACTTTTCCTGCGAGATTGTCGTCAAACTTCATAATTGCAATAGTTGCATCGTCATATTCAACCATTGGCAACAGCTTGTGTGTGCCATAAGCAAAAACCTCTGCAGGGTCACCCGCGAGCCAACGGATAAGGTCAACTGCGTGACATCCGCCGCCGATAACTCCGTGGCGTTTCGGGTCAGCTCTCCATTCTTTAAGGAAAGTCATATAATCATGAGCATATTCTGATTCTATAAAGTAAAGCTCGCCGAGTGTGCCTTCTTCGATGAGTTCTTTTGCTTTTTCAAAAGACGGGGTGAATCTGCAAATCTGACCAACCATAAATTTGCGGCCGGATTCTTCGGCTACTGCTATAATTTCTTTTACATCTTCTCTTGTAAGGGCAAGCGGCTTTTCGCAAAGCACGTGTTTGCCTGCTCTGAGTAAATCACAGCAAACCTTTTTGTGCTGCTGGTCAGGAATTGCAACTGTTACAACATCAATTTCATCGTTGTTTGCAATGTCCATATAATCTGTTACCCATTTTTCCTCGGGGATATTATATCTTTCACCGGCTGCTTTGAGTGTATCGGGATTGCTGTCACAAATTGCGGCAATTTCAGCACCGTAACCCATTGCACCTTCAACATGGCACATTCCGAACATCATTCCGATGTTTGCAACTTTTAAATTCTTTTTCATATTCTTCTCCTTTGCTTTTAATATTCAATTTGTTTTTGAATACTTGATGATAATAATATGTTGTGCTATAATTCTATTGGATTTTAATTGATATTACAAGTAAGCTTTGTGTGGAATTATCGTCATTTTGTTGGGAGAGTAGTTTATGAGCAATGCAAATTCGTATATCAGCAGTCGAGAACCGGTTGTTCTTTATTGTGAAAAAGAATATGATTTGTTGCCGGGTCAGAAATATGGCCCTATCAAACGAAAAACATATATTATTGAATGCTGTGAAGAGGGGTATGGCTCTGTTATTATAAACGGAAAAGAATTTTTAATTTCTCCCGGGGATTGTTATATACTTCTTCCCGGGGATGTTATTGTCCACACGGCGGATACAAAAAATCCTCGAAAAGGGTATTGGTGTGCCATTGACGGATTGAATCTTGGCCTTATATTCAAGGATGCAGGAATTTCTGCTCAAAATCCTTTTGCTCCCAAAGAATCCTTTGACGAGCTGTGCACCTGCCTTAAGAAAATGGTTGATGATTGGAATTGTGATGATGCGGGGAAATCGTTAAGAGAAACAGCACATATTTATGACTTTCTTGGTGTGTTGATAAAAAACAAGAAGCCGTCTGTATATGATGACCGAATTGAAAGGGCACTGGGCCTTATGGAGGCGAGGTTTCACGAGCCGCTCAATGTTGATGATATAGCCCGTGAAGTAGGCCTTGAAAGGAGTTATTTTTCTATTCTTTTCAAAGAAAAAACTGCGGTTTCTCCGCATAAATATCTCACTTCATTACGAATACGCCAAGCGTGTGACCTGATTGAAAAAGAGCAGTGCAGTATATCTGAAGCGGCGGCTGCAACAGGTCTTGACCCTTGTAACTTTGCAAGAATTTTTAAAAGGGAAACAGGAAAAACTCCTATGGAGTATATTAAAAACAAAAAGTCGGTGTAACTCATAAAAGTTGCACCGACTTTAAAAATTAAATTTTATCTTTTTGAAAGAACTTCTTTTTCGTATTCTTCAACCTGAGCATACCAGCTGTCACCCTCGGGTGTTCCGTTACGCTTGCAGAACTCATTCCATACATCTGCAAACGGGTAGAATTTATATTCCTCATTCATTGCAAGCATTTTTGTGTAGTTGCCCTCATCCTGGCACTTTTTAAGCTCACCGTGGGGGAGGAGCATAGCAAAAAGCAATGCTTTTCTCATATTTCTTGTGCCCACAACCCAAGCGGCAACGCGGTTAATTGAAGCGTCAAAGTAGTCAAGCCCGATAAGAACCTTATCAAGAGCATCACAGCGAACAATTTCTTTTGCAATCTCTTTAAGCTCGTCATCAAAAATAACAACATGGTCGCTGTCCCATCTCATTGGTCTTGTAACATGAAGGGCAACCTTATCAGCAAAAAGGAGCATTGACGGAATTTTGTCACTTACCATTTCTGTCGGGTGATAATGTCCGTTGTCTAAAAGGCAAAGGCAGTCGTTCTTTGCGGCATAGTTCATATAAAACTCGTGTGAGCCAACTGTGTAAGCTTCAACACCGATGCCGAAAACCTTTGATTCAACTGTGTCCACAAGATATTCTTTATCATATTTAACGCTGAGAATTTCATCAAGAGCGTCTTTAAGGCGCTGACGGGGACCCATTCTGTCGGCAGGGATTTCTTTATATCCGTCAGGAATCCAGATGTTATTAACGCAGGTGACACCAAGCTCTTTTCCGAAGTATGCGCCGATTTCTCTCATTGCTTTGCAGTGGTCAATCCAGAAACGGCGTACCTTTTCATCAGGGTGAGAAAGTGTGAGACCGTCAGCAGCCATCGCGTGAGAGAAAAGTGTTGGGTTAATATCAAGACCAACATTGTTTTTCTTTGCAAATTCAACCCATTTTTCAAAATGCTTTGGTTCAAGCTTATCACGGTCAACAGGGGTATCAGTAATAGCATAAATTGCGTGAAGGTTGATTTTGTGCTTACCGGGAACCATTGAAAGCACCTTTTCAATGTCTGCCATAAGCTCTTCAGGGTTTCTTGCTTTGCCGGGGTAGTTGCCTGTTGCCATAATTCCGCCGCTTAAAACAGCGCTGTTTTCAAATCCGTCAATGTCGTCACCCTGCCAGCAATGAATTGAAACAGGAACTTCAGCAAGCTTATTTAAAACTGCTTCGGTATCGATACCGATTTTTGCATAACATTCTTTTGCATATTCATATCTTGTGTTCATCTTATTTACCTCCATAGGTGTATCAAAAAAGTCCCGTAAAGGGACTTTTTATTATTTGATAATTGTATAATTGAGAACGCTTGTGGCAACAAGCTTTGTAATATCACTTTCACCTGCGAAAAGCTTATCTTTTTCTGCATTAACCTTAGCCTTAACAGCTTCGTCTTCTGCAGGTCTTACATCAACTGCGCCTTCCTTAACGCCTGCTGAGTAGCCCTTAACATCATCAAACTTCTCGTTAACTGTGTCTGTAATAATCTTGGTGTAAACTCTTTCAAGGTTCATGCAAGAAGCTGTGATGAACTTGCCGTTTTCGCCGAGAGTGTTTACACACATATCGTTTGCAACTGAGTTGGGAACATCAAAATACATTGTGCCCTCTTCGTCAACTGCAAAGTTTCTTGAATAAACTGTGTCACAGCCTGCTTTTTCAACAGCTTCAACACCTGCTTTAACATCGTCTGTTACAACAAGTGAAACTGCAGCGGCAGGATTGGTTGCTTTAGCACCGTCTGCAAATGCGTTTACATCAATCGAACTTTCATTTTCTGCAACATAGCCGATTTTACCGCTTGCGGAAGCAGCGCCTGCCATCATACCTGCAAGATATTCTGATTCAAAGGTTCTTACATCAAATGTTGCAAGGTTGCTGAGCTCCTGCTGAGCTTCGCCGTAGTCAGCCATAGCGGCAAAGAAAATGTCAGGGTTCTGCTTTGCATATTCAACTGCGTCGGCATAATAGCCGGGGTCTGTTGTAACGATGAGCTTACATCCTCTTGCAATAAGGTCAGCCATTGTTGTTGCCATTGCATCAGCGTCACCGGGAACAACGCCGTCACGCTGGTTAATCTGACCGCCGCCTGCACCTGCAGAGCTGTAAGCGTTTTCAAAAGCGGCATAATGCTTGTTGGCAAGTGTGCCATCTTCGTCCATAGTGCCGTTGTAAATAACACCGATGTTGATTGTACCGATATCAAGCTCAGTTGATTCTTCCTCAGTTGAGCAGGATGCAAAAGCGAGCATCATAACCAATACAAGTAAAATTGCTGTAATTTTCTTTGTAAGACTCATACATCTTACCTCCTGTATAAATAGATACGAATAAATTATAGATTAAATTCAAGTGAAAATCAAGCATTTTTACCATATTTTATATATTTTGCAGTTTTTAAAGCGTTTTTCCGTATATTTTGACCTCCTTAACCCCCTATATATTATAAATGTATACGAAAAATGCTTTTGTAAAGCTGTTTGCTTTACGAAAATACGGTATTGTTCAGTGTGTTAAGAAAATTGCTTTACAAAGGCGCAAAAAAGCTTCTTAAAATATGTGAACAAATTGAAAACAAGCTTTATGTGTAATCTGCACAAATATGATAAAGAGTGGTATTTTATTTCCAAAAATTTATTGACAAATGCTAAAAGGTGGGTTATATTTATACTAACCATAGTAATGGTGTAAAGGCACAAGTGCGCATTTCAGCTGTTGCGTATAATCCTGATACACCAACCTCCGCTTTCGCGGTAAATGGTTATCCCCCTGCCGCGGAGCAGAGAACGGCAGCCATCGCCGAACTGATGATTGAGCATCAAGGCGTGGCCTTGACGGCGCTCGGTCAGCTCGGTACGTCAGTGGGTGTCAATTCGGTGTGTACAGCCGTAAATGTGCAACCAATGCATTTCTTTATGAAATGTAAATTTAATGGAGGTGCAATCCAAAATGAGACAGTCAAAAAAATTGCTCAGCGTTCTTCTTGCAGTAATTATGGTTTTCTCAACAGTTGCTATCGCAGCAAGCGCTTATGCTCCTTGGAAGGATGAGGCTATCACTGAATATGACAGCCTTGATAAGCCCGTTCTTACAACAGAACAGTTTGCTTCAGCAGCTCTTGACGAAGTTGACCGTATGCTCAACGAAGAGCAGATTATGTTGACAGCAGACGATATTTTCGTTGGTAACCTTGACCTTACATCTATCGACGCTGCTCTCGACAGTATCCAGACCCTTTTAGGTGGTTCTCTCTGGACTCAGTTCTCACCAATGCTTGGTGACCTTGCAAACTTAGATGCTTCAGCTCTTGCTACACCTCGTCGTTCAGCAAACACAGCTGATTCAGACCTTAAGGTTATCTATGCTTTGCTTGAGTTCCTTTATGACAACAAGGGCATCTTCACCGGTATTATCGACGGTTCTATTGATTTAGGTACTCTCGTTGGTCCCCTTCTTGAGGACCTTCTCGGTGGCGAACTTGACGTAACTCCCCTTGTAAAAGGCTTGCTTTACGATCTTGTTTATGAACAGGATGCTCCCGAAGTAATCAACGAAACAGTTGACCAGATGGCTCAGGACCTTATCGATAAGCTTGTTATCGGTACAGAAGAAGAGCCCGGCCTTATGCCTGCACTTGAAGGTTATACAAACATTTCAACAGGTTCAGCTTATGATTTCGTTGATAACATCCTTAAAGTGCTTTACAACGAATGGCTCGTTCCCACAGCTAACGAAAAGTGGATTGGCTCAATCGACGAAATGTTAGCAGAGAACATGGATGCAATCGAACAGTACAGATCATTCTTCAATCTTACAGCTGACGGAAAATGTAACTTCGCTTTCCAGAATTATGAATTTGAAGCTGGCGAAACATTCATGGGCGAGCTTAACAACATTCTCGCTTCAATCATCAACCTTGCTATCACTGATGAACTTGGTTTCGACTGGTCAACAGGTGACAACACTCAGATCGTTCCTAACCTCATCAAGTTCGGTAGAGAAGTTCTTTGCCAGACTGGTGACACATTCTTCGCTTCTTTCGTAGAAGTTAAGACAAGAGAAGAGCTTGACGCTATGAGCGATATGGAAGTTATTTCTTATGTTGCTCGCGCAATCATCAACTCTTCTGTTGACGGTGTATGGGTTCCCGAATCAGCAGATACTCTTACAGAAGTAGCTAACTACACAGTTAAGGGCATCGTTGCTATCGACCTTCCCGGCAGAGATTACAGTGACACAGCTCTTTATCCAAATGATAGTGTTGAAACAATCTATGCTATCCTTGGTGACTATGCTGCAGAAGCTCTTAATGACCTTCTCGGTCTTGGTATTGAATATGGCGTAGGTATCGACGGTGTGTTCACAGCGCTCGCTAACTGGGCTATCACAAACTATGCAGGTCTTCTCAGCGGTATCAACCTCAGCACAAAAGACTCAGGTTGGGTTAACCTTGAAAAGATTTTCTTCACAATCATCAATAAGAACTGGATCGACGCATCTCTCTTTGATGATGGCGTAGTTACATTTGAAGCTCTCGTTAAGGAAGTTGTTCTTGAAAACATTCTTGAACTCAACTTTGACGATTTCATTTCAATTCTTACTGAAGAAGTTCCCGGTTCTGAACTTCAGCAGCCTATTAAGCAGGTTATCCTTAATGTTCTTCCAAGAACAATTAACATTATCTTCCCGGGTCTCTTTGCTACAAATATGACCACATTGGAAGAAATCATTTCTAAGACTAACCTTGCTTCAACTGTAAATGCTCTTTTCTCAGACCTTTACAACTATCGTGCAACTCTTGCAGCTGCAGTTCTTCCTATTGTTTGTCCGATGCTCAGCCTCACAAACAGCCAGGAATTCAAAGCTCCTGAGTTCGATATTCCTGCATTTAGCTACATTTCAACCGGTGCTCCTAACCTTGACTTTACAATTACCAACCCGTCATCAGGTATCAATACCGGTTACACAGATGCTAACGGCGTATTCCATCAGGATGCTCGTTACGCTATCAAGATTAACTCAATTACTTCAACACTTGAAGGTATTTCAATTGCTACACCTTCTAACCCCGTTCTTGACGGTGGTGATTCTGTAACAGTTAAAGTTACCGGTTCTTTCTCAGGTACTCAGTATGATACTATCACAGTTAACTACGATGTACTTGTAGAAGACGGCACAAAGCTTACATCAGAGCCTCTTGAAGCTCGTATCTATACTGTACTCTCAAAATCAGATACAGACGAAGATAAGACAGCTTCTAAGACAGGTACTGCAGCAAGCATTGTTGACGGTGAAATCAACCTTTACAGAACATCAATCAGCGGTTTGGATGATATCGAGCTCACAGTTGAAAACCTTGCAAAGCTTGATGAAAACAATCCTGATGTTGGTATGATTACCGTTACTCCTTATGCAGCTACAGCAGCAACAGCTATCAATAAGCTTTCATTCATGGAGAATAATACTGAAACAACTGATATCCGTGCAAGCTTCCGTTCAGGTATCCAGATTTTCAAATTCATTGATGAATATGACAGCTATACTGATGAGCAGAAATTAGCCGCTGAAGAAGAAGCTTTCACATCTAACGGCTTCAAGCGTTACTACGGTAACACAGGTGTTACTGTTAACGGCACAAACATCTATGTTTCAGCAGGCGTTTGTCTCTATAGAGACTATGGTCTTATTGACCTCTTCAATTCAGAAGCTAACGCTCAGCGTCAGGCATCTGACTATACTTCAACAGACGCTTGGGATGCTTACATCGAAGCTATGGCTTATGCTAACGAAGTTGTTAACGGCGTTAAGAAGGCAACAACTTACTGCCTTACAACAGCAGTTGGTATTGCTAACAAGTATGAAGCAGCAGCAGCTGGCCTTCAGGCAGCAGTTGAAGCTCTTGAAGCTTCAGCAGCAGCAGGTGGCGCTAAGTCAACACAGGCTCTTCTTGACAGCATCCAGGCTCCTAACGAAGACGGTGTTGAATATGATGATGCAGCTTACAACTACTTCGGTAAGGATGACTATGTAGCATATACATACGAAAACTATAAGGACGCTCGCGACGAAGCTAACGACCTTGTAGAAAGCAGCAAGATTTATGTAACAGCTATTGACGAAGAAACAGGTGAAGAATATGTTCCTGATTGGAATGACTTCACTTATGGTCCTATAGACGCACTTTCAGTTGCTTATGCAAACCATCGTCTTTCACTCTATGCTGACAGACTTCTTACATCAGGCAGCTTGAAGACAAACCTTAACCGTGCAGTAGCAGAAGCTAACGCAGCAGGTTATGTTTCAACTGACTATGAAGCAGAATCATGGGCAGCTTATGAGAGAGCTATTGCTTTCGCAACAAGCGTAAACAATGAATCAGCTCCAAGACAGACAAAGATTAACGAAGCTTATGTTCAGCTTATTGAAGCTCAGAAGAGACTTATGAAGGCTGCAGGCGAAATCATCGAAGAAATCATTGTTAACCTTGCAGGTGCTAACCCCGGTAATGGTGAGTATGCTCTTGAAGCAGTTGAAACATCAGTTGGTAATCTTCTTCTTGGTGTATTCCCCGAGGGTGAAGTAGCAGATATAGCTTCTTACTTCGATATCACAGGTGAAGCAACAGTTGAGTGTGAATCAATCACAACAGGTTCAACAGTTTCTATCTACGATGCAGAAGGAAATGTAATTGCTGAATATGTTATCGTTATTACAGGTGATATAAACGGCGACGGCGAAGTTAATGCATCTGACGCAAGTACTCTTAGCAAGTTTGCAGCTGGTTTGGCTGACCTTAGCGCAACAGGCGATGGCGCAGCTGATTATGCCGCTGACCTTAACAACTCAGGTGATGTTAACGCATCTGACGCATCTGCAATGACTAAATGTGCAGCTGGTTTGGTTGACATCGATTATGCAGGTAGAGTAGTTGCCTAATTAAAACAAACATTTTCCTGAGCGGGTCTTCCGCTCAGGAAGTACTCTTGAAAAAATGGAGGTATTACAGATGAAAACTTCAAAAAGAATTTTAGCTGTTGTTTTAACAGTTGTTCTTGCTTTCTCTGTTTTTGCTGTCTCCGCTTTCGCCGTTGATGGTTCAATGACTTATACTGTTGTTGCAGATTCAACTAACTATGCTACTGGTGATACTGTTACTGTTAACATTTATCTTAAGAACGATTATAACGCAACTTGCTTGCGTTTCCCTGTTCTTTACAGTGCAGATGTTTTTGAGGTTCCTACAACAGGTGTCAGACTGACCGCTTACGACGATTGTCTCACTTACAAAGGCTCTCTTGAAGCTAACACAAGCAATGATGCTTCTCTCTATCCAGAAGAGTATGACTCATCTGCTTACGGTTGCGTTCTTGTTCAGTGGACTGCATCTGTAACATCAACCAATATCGGTTGCTTCAACAGTGCAGAGTCTGTTAAGTGTTTCTCGTTCCAGTTGAAGGTTAAATCAACAGCTGGCGGCGCAACAGGTTCAATTTTTATTCCGTCAGAATCAACCCTTTTCTATAACCAGGCTGTTACTGACGTAACTGATGCAACAACTATTTGTCGCATCAACACTACCCTCAATTTCGAAGGTCTCGATGTTGAAATCGATGCCGGCGGTTCTGATGGTATCACAACCTATGCAGGTTCACAGGTTATTATTGATTATAATAACAAAACAATCAAGAACTGGGCAGGTCTTACAATGTCATTGGCAACTATTAAAGCCAATGTTCAGCCCCTTGGTAATGCCACACTTACTTATGCTGTTTCCTCAGGTACTGCCGGTACTTATGGTACAGGTGCAAAGGTAAGAGTTTGGTTAGACGGTGCCCTTCTTGATGATTATTACATTCTTATTTATGGTGACATTGATGGTGATGGTACAGTTGCCGCCAATGACTCCAGTGCATTAACCAAAGTAACAGCAGGTTTGGCAGACTTGGAAACAGGTATTTTCACTACAGCTGCAGACCTTGATGCTTCAGGTGATGTAAATGCTGCTGACTCATCAAATTTGGTGAAGGCAGTTGCTGGTTTGACTGATATTGACCAGACAGTATAATTGGTTTCAATAAGATTTATCTTATGAAATAAAAAAATTATTAGGAGGAAGATTTCATTATGAAACTTACCAAAAAGCTTCTTAGCATTGCTCTTGTAATCGTAATGGTACTTACTATGGGCACAATTGCTTTTGCTAGAGAAGCATCTGAAGTTCTTGATGGAACTGAAACCATTACTTGGTCTCTTAAGGCTCAGGTTATGGAAGGTACTGGTGTTTCTGAATCAACAGCACTTGATACAGAAAGCTCAACTACCAATAATAGTTCTGTTGCTTCATCAAAAGTTAAGGCTCAGAGAGCTGACGTGTCAACTTATAAGGACACAGTAGCTGACCTCGAGTACTATGAAGCAGGTAACACAACCCCAATCGAAGTTAACCCTGGTGACATGATTTGGATTACAACACATGTTGCAACATCTGAATCTTGCTATCCTACAACACTTACTCAGGACTGGTATTATGATTCAACTTTCTTCCAGTGTGTTGCTATGTCAGCTGCTCAGATGACATATACATACGAAGATAGTGAATTGATGGCTCGTGCTGATTTTGGTATCACAGGTGGTTCTTGGACTCGTTTGACTATCAATAACAGAACCAACTATATGAACGCAGCAACTGGCTTGACAGACGCTCAGAGAGAATCATATCATCTTTATCACCTTGTTACAATGATGGATCCCGACATCATGAACGATGAATACGGCGGAGAAACAGTTCCTGTTGACGAAGATGTATATGCAGTTCCTATTTATGTTAGCGAAAACGCTCAGCCCGGTCAGGTTGGTACAATTTGTATGGCAGAATCTTCAATTCTTCTTTGCGAAGATAGTGAAGGTGACTACCTTGAAACTTGCTACACAATCCCTGCATCAGGTCATATCGTAGAAAATCAGGTTCTTACATTCAAAGTTGCCGGTGGTGACGCAGCAGAGCTTGATTACACAGCTATCAACGCTCAGATTGCTGACTATGAAGGCCGTGACGCTGATGCTTATACAACAGAAACATGGGCAGCAGCTACAACAGCTTACAACGCTGCAGTAACAGCTAAGGAATCAGCTACAGAGCAGACAGCTCTTGATGAAGCAGCAGAAGCTCTTAAAACAGCTCTTGCAGACCTTGAAGAGAAAGTAGTTCTTGATTACACAAACATCAACAACGCTATCGCTTCAGTTCCTGCTGACCTTTCAGCATATACAACATCAACTGCAAACGCAGCTTCAACTGCTCTTGCAGCAGCAGAGTCAGTTAAGGCTTCTGCTACAACACAGGCAGAGCTTGACAACGCAACTACAGCTCTTAACGAAGCAGTAGCAGCTCTTGCTCAGAAGGCTAACTTCACAAACCTTAACTCAGCTCTTGACGAAGCAACAGCTATCGTTGACGCTGGTTACACAGCAGATTCTTGGTCAGCTCTCCAGACTGCTATCGCAACAGCTCAGTCATTCGACCAGGATGAAACAGCTATCACAGCTCAGGCTCAGGTTAACGCAGCTTACGATGCACTCGTAGAAGCTATCGACGGCCTTGAGAAGGAAGTAACTCTTAACTATGCTAAGTGGAATGCAGCAGTAGCTAACATTCCTGCAGACCTTTCAGGTTACACACCTGCTTCTGTTTCAGCTTATGAAACAGCTAAAGCAGCAGCAGAATCAGCTTATAATTCAGCAGTAGCAGCTAAAGACCAGACAGCTCTTGACGCAGCAGCAGATGCTCTTCAGGCAGCTATCGACTCTCTTGTAGCAGTTGCTGATAAGGCAGCTCTCAAAGCAGCTATCGCAGATGTTCCCGAACTTGCAGCTGATATGTACTCAAACTGGGATGCATATGCAACAGCTCTTGCAACAGCTAACGATGTTGATGCAGACGCTAATGCAACTCAGGATGCAGTTGACGCAGCTAAAGATGCTCTTGTAGCAGCTAAGGCAGCTCTTACAGTTGCTCCCGCTGATTACTCAGCAGTAGTAGCAGCTAAGGAATCAGTTCCTGCTGACCTTTCAGGTTATACAGCAGATTCAGCTAAGGCTGTTACAGATGCAGTTGCAGCAGTAGTTGAAGGCAAGCTTAAGACAGAACAGGCTGATGTTGACGCAATGGCTAAGGCTATTGAAGATGCAGTAGCAGCTCTTGAAGCTCTTGCTAACTACGATGCAGTTGAAACAGCTAAGAACTCAGTTCCTGCTGACCTTTCAATCTACACAGACGATTCAGTTAAGGCAGTTAACGATGCTGTTGCAGCAGTAGTTTACGGTCTTGGCGAAACACAGCAGACTGTAGTTGACGGTTATGCAGCAGCTATCAACACAGCAGTTACCGGCCTTGTTGAGAAAGACGCTGACTACACAGCAGTTAACACAGCTCTTGATAAGGTTGAGGCTCTCAACAGAGCTCTCTACACAACAGCTTCACTTGAAGATATTGACTATGCAGTAGCTCAGGTTGTTGAAGGCAAGAAGATTTCTGCTCAGGCAGAAGTTGACGCTATGGCTGAAGCTATCGAAACAGCTCTTGCAGCTCTTCAGCTTAAACCAACAGAAGGCTATGTTCAGGAGACAACATCTACTGACACACCTTATGCTGCTAACACCTTCACAATTAAGGTAACAGGCAGACCTAATAAGGTTCGTTTTGTTGATGTAAATAACACAGCTCTTACAGTTACATTCTCAAGAGAAGCAGCAAGAGCAGCTGGTTCAATCGTTAGCTACAATGCAGCTGGCGAAGTAGTAAACGACCTTTCAAGAGAAATCGCTTACGAAATTTGGACTGTTTCAACTACAATGTCTGCTGGCACTTACTATGTAAATGCTAAGGACAACGATGGTTGGGAAGCTCTTGAACTTTCTTACATCTATGAGTACAAGTATTCAACAGACGATAAGGCTGTTGAGTCAATCGTAGCAGGTGTTGAATCAGCAAATGTTTACGATTTCGTTCCTGTTACCGTTGTTACAGGCGCTGACGTACTTAAGGTTCAGGTTGTTGTTAACGGTGTTGCAATTGCAACATATAACAATGGCGTAGTTGGCGAAGACGGCAAAGTAACATTTGAAGTTCAGGCTAAACTCTATGCTGTTGGCGAAAACACAATCTCTGTTAACGTTAAGACAGCAGACGGTTGGGAAGCAGCAGATGCATCAGTAGTAGTTACAGGTGTAGTTGCTGAATAATCAGATTAACTGATTAAACTAATTTATCCGAGGGGTCACGGGTTATCCTGTGACCCCTTTTTTCAAAAAGGAGGTTGAGCTATGAAGCGTATAATTGTTGCTACTCTCGCGATTGTTCTGGCGGTTTTGCCGATAATCGTAACAGCTCAACCGCGTTATGAGGCAAATTTTTCTTTTAAAGTTTCCGTAAACGGCAAAGAAGTTTCCACTGAAAACGAACACATCTATGTTTATAATTCTGATGTTTTGGATGTATCATTAAATCTCAAAACCAATGACGATTATTACGCAGGTCCGCTCTGCACAGAAATATTTTTTTCGGAAGATTACTTAACAAATAACACTTTTACTTGGAATACAAACGGCAGATTTTATAAATGCTGTAAAACATATAGCAACTACCTGTTGCAAAAAAATAATGGCGCATACTTTAAGGTTGATATGATACCTACATCTGCAGATTGCAGTCAAGCGCCGAATTCTCTTAACGAGTCACTTTTAACTATGCAATTTACCGCAAAGGGTAAGCGTGACGATATTGCTCAGATTAACCTTGATAAAAACAGTGTCAGAAATGCTGACAATCCCTTTGGCGCAATGTACCTTGCTTGCTACACCGACAATGGCAACCTGAACGGAGAAAGATACGATTTTGGCGATGAAATAATTTTGGATCTTTCAAAAGCAAAGGTTAAATTCAAAATAACCGATGCAGGTGATGTGAATCAGGACGGTCGGATTTCGTCGTCTGATGCCTTGAAAATAGTTCAGTTTTCTGCAGGCATTTCATCACCTGACCAGCAGCAAAAAATAATTGCCGATGTTAACTCAAACGGCAAAATAAATTCCTCTGACGGCCTCGCGGCTATGCAGATAGCAACGGGTATGAGGACTATCAATGATATTATTAACGGATAATGGAAGTGCAAACCTTTTATGACAGATTTAGTTTTTAGAAATACACCTAAAATTGCAGAGCTGTTCATTTTTGAAGATTGTAACAGTGTAAACGGTTGCGATACTTATGAAATCTATTCAAGAGAGAAGAACATTGTAATTGCCGGCAACAGTAAAATTGCTAAGGCAATGGGATATTACAGATACCTTAAGGAATATTGCAATGTTCTGATTACAAGCGGAGAATATGATATTTCTTACATCAAATCCGCACCTCTGCCTGAGCAGAAAATCACTTATTCTGTGCCGCAAAAGTTAAGACTTGCATTCACTTATGAGCGTTATGCCGCAGAGGTTGACGGTTGGGGCTTTGACCGATGGAAAAAAGAGCTTGATTTTCTTGCAATGCACGGTGTAAATGCTCCGCTGATTTTAACAGGCTCTGACGGTGTTTTGTATAAAATGCTTATGGATTTCCGCTTTAAAAAGGAAGCGGCTCTTGAATTTATAGCAGGCTCGCATTATTTCTATCATCAGCTTAAAGGCAATCTTTTTGGCTTTTTGCCGATATACAGTGTTGACTATTTTGATAAAAAAATTGAAGTTGGTCGAAGAGCTACTGAGAGAGCCAAAGAGCTTGGTATGTCACCGATTCATCAGGGCTTTATGGCGGCTGTTCCGTTTTCTTTCAGAAGAAATTATACAAAAACCGACTTAATTAAACGCAAGGTCTGGAATCAGTTCCCCCCTGCAATGACAATCGAGCCTACCGACAGCGTTCATATAGATGTTTTTCAAAAGACCTACCTTCAAAAGCAGAGGGAGCTTTTAGGTGAGGTTCACAATTACCTTTTTGACCCATTGGTTGATGTAGATTTTAAAGGCTACAACTCATTTATAGAAAAAAGCATTTCAATGTATATTAACCTTATCAAGGGTTTTGACCCTGAGGCGGTATGGTTTGTTCATTCCAATGCTTTTCATTCATATCCCGAGCGTATTAACGGTATGGTTATTATTGATGAAACAGGAGAAGGCGCCGCCTCTTCAAATGGCTTTAACGGTAATGATTTTGTTGTTGGATATAAAGGCAACCTCAACGGCAGAACGGTTATCTGCGGAAATATGCAGGCCTTAAGTGAAAATCCGTATCTTAACATAAAAGAAAAATATAATAACGCTGTGGGAACAGGCTTGTTCTTTGACAGCGACAGTTGCAACCCGTTGTTTTACAACCTTTCGGCAGAGATGCTTACAAAAGACAAGCCTGTTGATTTAAACGAGTATTTCGCCGCATATTCAAAATGCCGATACGGAACAGATGCTTTTGCCGAATTTTTGTCTAAGTTTCAGAAGCTTTGTTATAATGAAAACAGCGTTCTCAATCTTGCTTCGGCTGTTTGCGCAAGACCATGCACAGAGCTTGAGCACACCGCTCCTTTTGACACCTTTGAGTTACCTTACAGCAACAAAGAATTGCTCAGCTTGCTTAAATCTGCAGTAAATTCAGGCGCAAAGATGAACGACCTTTTCAGAAAAGATATTCAGGATGTAATGCGTCAGGTGTTGAGCAATGTGCTTTATCCTATTTACCGTCAGGCTGTTGCTTGCTTTAAAAATAAAGCAGTTGAGCCTTTTGAAAAGACTACCAACGCTTTTGTTGAAATAATGACTGACATTGACCGACTGCTCAAAACCGTTCCTGAAACAAATATGTATACTCACATTCAGTCTGCAAGGCAGTTGGGTGACACAAAAGAAGTCAATCAGAACCTTGAGGTTAACTTTATGATGTATCATACAACCTTCGGTCCGATTAAAAACTCTGTTATTTATGACACAAACTGGCGTGAGTGGGGCGGAATGGTTAAGGATTTATACCTGAAGAGATGGTATGTTTTCTTCAGAATGATGGCATCTTATTTTGATAAGCCAAAGAAATTTAAAGATATGTCGAAGCGCAGACCTTACGACCGAAATGAATTTTCAGGCACACTTCTTACTCAGCGCTTTGAATATACTGAAAACGAATGGATTAAGGATTATATTCCGAGACCGAGCGGAATCGGAGAAGAAGATGTTATTGAGGTAATAAATGAGCTTATTGAAAAATATGAGCCTATTATCAATGAATTTTAATGAGCAAGCTGTACCGCTGGGGCGGTACAGCTTGTTTTAGTTATTTTTGGTGTTTATCGGGAGCCTGAAAAACAGACTGAGCAAGGCTTTGCCCTTAAACGGAATAAGGGGATAAAGGTAGCTTTTGCCTGAAATTGTGCTTGTGAATGAAATCATCAGAATTGTTAAAATCAGCGCAACGCAGAAACCGACGATGTTAAACAAAGAAGTCATTACCAAAATGAATACTCGTGACAGCTTAAAGGCATACCCGAGCTCAATGCTGGGCTGAGCAAAGTTTGCAATCGCAACAAAAGCCATAAACAAAACTACTTCTGACGAAAAGAGCTGTGCAGAAACTGCAAGCTCACCCAATACCAAGGCCCCTATGATGCTCAATGAATTGCTCAGAGAATTAGGTGTGTTGAGTGAAGCTAACTTAAGAGCATCCACAACAAGCTCAATTATCATCAGCTGAAGAAAAACAGGAATGGAATACGGCTCTTCAATCTGAATAAAGCTAAGCCATTCGGGTATTAGTTGAGGATTTTGTATGAGCAAAAACCATACAGGCGTCAGCAACAGAGCAAGGCCAAAAATAATCGCCCTCACAATTCTCAGATATGACCCGACAATAGGCGGGAAGTAAAAATCGTTTGTATCCTGTAAAAATTCAAAAAAGCTGGTTGGTACAATCATTGCCGCAGGCGAGCCGTCAACGAGAACAATTATATCCCCCTCATAAATGCAGGCCGCGGCGGCATCAGGTCGTTCTGTATACCGCACCTTGGGAAAAGGGTTAAAGTATTGCTTTTTTACAAGGCACTCTGCAAGGCTTTCCTGGCTCATTGACAGAGCATTGACTTTAATTTCACTCAGATTTTTTTGAAGCCGTTTTAACAGCTTTTTGTCAACCTTGTTTTCAAGGTAGCTGAGAACTATGTCGGTTTTTGAACGCTCGCCAACCTGATGAATTTCCATTGTTAAATCCCTGTCACGAATTTTCCTGCGGATGAGAGCTGTGTTAAAAATAATGGTTTCTACAAAACCCTCACGACCGCCTCTCAAAACGCGGTCATTGTCAGGCTCTTCAACGCTTCTTACCGGATAAGTTCTTGCATCAATCAGAATACCGCCCTTATATCCGTCAACAATCAGACCGATTGCACCGGCATAAATAAAGGTGGAAAAGGTTTCAACCTCACTGTGAACATCAACCTCAATGTAAGGTAAAAATTTATTTGCAAACTCACGGGTGGTTTTAAAATTTTCTAAATCCTCATCCCTGATGCGCATAATAAATTCCATAACCTTTTCGAGTATTTCATCTTTGGCAAAGCCGTCGATAAAATACATTTTAGCAGGTCGTGAGGCGATGTTTATTTCTCTTGCCACCAAATCAAAGTTATCGTGAACTCTGAGATAATTATCAAGAAAGCTGACATTGTCGTTATAAGTATCTTTAAAAGGAATTTTTTTGTTCATTGCACAGACCCTTTTCAAAATATTTATAACTATTGTCTGCTTTTTATGTCAGTTTATTCTTTATGAATATTCATTATACAAGTCTGCCATATAGAGCCAGGTCTGAGGTCCGACCTGACCTGTTTGCGGAAGACCTGCCTGAGCCTGAATTGCTCTTACGGCTTCTTCTGTTAAGCTGCCGTAAACTCCGTCTACTGCAACCGATGGAATCGACGGGTCATTTGCCGCAATTCTTTGAATAAACCTCTGCACCTGATACACCGCAGGGCCTGTTGCACCGTTGGTTACAAAATAGCCCGGGTAAATCAGAGAGGCGTAATCCTGATACTGGTCGGGAAGAGCCCTTAAAACGCCCTGATAAGCATTCTGAAGCATATTCCATGTATCTCTGCCTACAATGCCGTCAACCTTTAAACCGTATTGATTTTGGAAGGTAAGCACCGCATCGTAGGTCTGCTGACCGAATATTCCGTCAACATTAACAGGGCTGAGCTTGGGGTTGAAAAATGCCAAAAAGTTGAGGTAATACTGAATGGTTTGAACAGGAATTCCTCGGTCGCCTCTGCGAACAACTGTTGAAAATATTCTGTCCGCTTCGCTGATTGAAATGCCCTCCGTGTAAAGCTCAGACAGCCCTTTCACACCGTTGTAAATATATTTGATTTTGTACCAAGTGTTTTTGCCCACAACTCCGTCCTGAGCAAGGTTGAACACTCGCTGGAATGTGCGCACGGCCTCTTCCGTCTGCCTGTCGAAGATACCGTTTGTGTTGCTGATTTTCGGAATGGCAGGGTAGTTTCTTCCGATTCTGTTTAGCTGGCGCTGAATTGTTCTCACATCTTCTCCTGCACTGCCAAGCCTGAGCGGAGCACCCGGGTATGACGGAATGTTACCCTTAATCGGTGCATTAAATACAAGATTTATATCATCACCGTAGTAATTCTGCAAAATTTCATAAGGCAACAGCCCTCTGTTGGCAAGGGGAACGGTGCCCCACTGGGAAAGACCCTCACAGGTAACAGTTGTGCCGTTACAGTATTGGGTAAAATAAGGCTGAATTTGCCCCTGGCGGACAACATAATCGTTAAAAAGCTCGTCAACAATTCTGCTCACATTTTCAAAAATATCTCTTTCGTGGCGGTAAGCCTGGTCATATTGTGTGGAGCTTGTAATATCAAAATCGTAGCCCTGAGAGCGGTAAAATTCATTGAAAATTCTGTTAAGGGCAAAGGTGGTCTGAGCATAAACATTTGCCCTTATGGCGTTCTCGGGCCAGGTGGGGTAAATTTCACTTGAAGCAACATTTTTAATGTAATCAGGAAAGGGGACTGTTACATTCCTTGCGTTTGAGTTGGGCGGACCGAGATGAACGGTTATAAACTCAGGTACTATTGGCGTTGCCATTTTCTTCTAACCCCCTTAAATTCAAAAACGGTTCGGTCTGAAACTGTACCGTTGTGCCCGGTGTTTCTCCTGTACCCACAAGGGGAACGAGCTGAACATTCTGAACAGATTTAACATCAGAGAACACAGGAACATTCAAAAATCTTGTGCTTGCATATCTGGGATGCTCAACCATAACGGTGTAGTAAGCAAACGGTCGGATTTGAGTTGTGTTTGGCGATTGGGACAGTGACAATGGCGGCGCAGGCAGAGGAATATTATCCACAACGCCGTTAATGTCTGTCAAACCATCAAACTGTTGAACTTCGTTTCCGCTTTCTAAAGGAAGAGAAACACGAACCCTTGCCCCCGTAACAGGAAAAAACTTATTACCGCCAAAGACCTGAACTCTGAGAAGCCCTTCTTCGGTGTTTGCTCTCAAAAATTCTTCATAGGTAGAATAGCGTGGAAAAACCTCCCTTTGTACCTCTTGCTCAACAACAGGTGCGGGATTTTCTGTAAATATTTCAGGTGCAGGCTCCTGCACAACGCGGGGGGATACCACCGGGACAGCCTGAGGTGATATCGCTTGATTTTGCGAAGAAAATTCAAGCAGCTCCCGTTGATACCGTTTTATTATGTTTTCAATATCGTCCATAAAAAAACCTCCTTCGCTTTATTTTATGCGAAGAAGGTTTTTTGTTGATTAAATTATATTTATTTTGAGTTTTTGTTCTGGCCGTAGCCGTATCCGTAACCATAGCCGTAGCCGTATGAGCCATAGCCATAAGAGCCGTAACCGTAGCCGTATTTACCGTATTTTTTGCCGTATTTTCTCATTTTACCTGTAATGGTGTTGTTGTATACACAGCCGATAACCTCGGCACCGTTATTGTTGATGTCATCAATAGACATTCTGATTCGGCTGACAGGAGCTTTGTTTTCACAGATAACAAGAATTGAAGCATCTGAAAGAGATGAAATAACGCTTGCGTCTGTAACAACACTTGCGGGAGCTGTGTCGATAATTACAAAGTCAAATTCATTGCGGACTGCCTTGATAATGTCTGCCATCTTCTTTGTTGAAAGAAGCTCAGATGGATTTTCTGAAGCGTGAGTGTCGGCAATTACAAAAATGTTATATTTTTCAATGTATCTGATGGTTGATTCAAGTGAAGCTTTGCCGGTAATAACTCCAGCAAGACCCTTTGTCTGAGATTTTTCAAGGTCAAGCAAGGTTGCAACTGCAGGCTTACGCAAGTCAGCGTCAATGAGAAGAACAGACTTGCCGTTTTGAGCAAGGGTGATTGCGAGGTTACTTGAAATTGTGGTTTTACCTTCGTTTTCACAAGCACTTGTAACCATATAGACATTGTTGCCTTCCTTAACGGAATTGCTTTCAACCTTTGTTCTGATTGCCTTAAAGGTTTCAGTAAAGGCGAAGCCGACTTTTTTGTCTGTTACAAGAAGACCGCGAAGCTTTTTCTTGGAGTCAATTCTGCTGATTGTTCCGAGAATGTTAAGACCGACCTTTGTTTCGATTTCTTCAACGTCGCGGATTGTATCGTTGATGATGTAAAGGATAAAGATGAAGATTACACCCATAAGTGCGCCTAAAACAAAAGCAATAAGAGTTATGAGAGTCTTAGCTGAGCTTGAATCAGGGATATCGACCTGAACAGGGTAATCACAAACCTTGAGGTCAGCATTTGAATAAATTTCAGAAACAATGTTCTTATAGTTCTCTACAACGGCCTTGGCGATTGAATAAGACTTCTGCGGGTCGTTAGTGGTTATTGTCATTTCAATAACACTGGAAGAAGTAATAGCCTGAACCGTCATTGCCTCGTCAACCTCAAGATAGGTTACGGGGATAACGCTGTTGTCAACCACTGCCTCAATAATTGAACGGCTTTCCAAAATATATTTGTAGGTTACGGCAATGTTAATTGACGCGGTAACATCGGAGCTTTCTGCGTAAGTAGAATCACCAACAGTGTTAACAACAAAAGAGATTTTTGAAGTGTAGGTGTTTTCTATTGCGGCAGAGGATAAACCGAAACCGATAATTGCAAGCACCAGAGCCAAAGCAATAACAATCCAAATCTTCTTCACAACCATACGAAGAAAAGCTTTCATATTTATCTGTAAGCCTTTCGCTTCCTGATTTTCGTAATTCAAAACAAGTCCTCCTATCACATTCTGTGAACATTTTTATATAAATCAATTATCTCGTAGACCCAAGTGCCTAAAGAATAATTTTTTATAACATAATCTTTTGATTCAAGCCCCATGGTATATGTTTCTTGCTTGTCTTCTCTGAAAATTTCACAAAGAGCCTTGTAAAGCTCGGCGGAATCCTCAGGAGTGACTTTAACAGACCAAGGGATACACATTTCGTTCTGCCCGGGAACATCGTAATAAATAATGGGAACACCGAGATAAGCACTTTCAATCATTGTGTAAGGGCTGCCTTCGGTTTTATTGGCCAACACAAACACATCTGCAAGATTAAAATATGTTGCAATGTCATTTCGTGCAGGCAACAGCTTAATCCATCCGGGGGTATCGTTGCAGATATTTTTAATAGCTTTTGTTGCTTCATCGGTGTTTTCTCCAACTGCAACGAGAAGCTGGATTTTATGTTCTGTATCATACTCCATAAGCGCTTTGATTACAGAATTTACACCCTTTTCTTCAAAATCCTGCCCGAACATAAGCACTGTTTTTTTACATCCGTCTGAAAGATAATCCTCTTTTTTAACGGATTCGTCGGAAAATTCAAGCCTTGAAAAGTCAACTGCATTGCAGATTGTAACCGTCGGCTTGCCGTTGATTGAAAGGGTGTTTCGAATTGAGTCACTCACACTGACATAAACAGTAGCGTTTATAAAAAAGGTTGCAAGCTTTTCGAATACCTGATTTCGCTTCGGCGGATTCTGATGAACATGAACAATATAGTCAATATCCTTTTTGCCCCATTTTGCAAGAGCAACGGGAATATGCTGACAGTAATCGCAAAAATGAGCGTGAATAATTTTGATATCATATTTTGCAATAATTTCTTTAACGGTTTTGGTGTTTTTGATTATACCCTTTGCTCCGTCAACAAAATCATATACAACCGCTCCCGACTCTGCAAGGTGGGTAGCCCAGTCAGTTTGCTTTGAGGAATGAGGAATGAGGAAAACCACCTTGCCGTTGTCATTTTCAATCTGCTCACTCAAAGCAAGTATAGAACGCATAAAGCTGCCCTCAAAGGAATTGCTGAAGTTTAAAACAAATAAAACATTCTTCATCGGGTCACCTCACATTGTTACCGGGGGAGTAATGGAACTTCCTCTTTGAATTTGAAGCATACGAGCAGACATAAATCAATGACATAACAATCTGCGGGTAGAAGGAAGCCATAGTAATAAGTCCATATTCGAAGGCGAATTGGCAAATAAGCAAAGTTAAAGCAAGTGCAAGTATTTCATTATCCTTTTCTTTAAACATTTTTATAATGAACTTAATAAAAAGAAAAAAATAAAACCAGTAGTAGATTATAAAGCCAACAACACCTAAATCTGCCAGAATCTCCCAATAGTTGTTGTGTGCAGAATAACCCATAGATAAATTACTTTCGGAATCAACGATGGTTACAAAATTTGCAAATCCGTGACCTAATACTGGCTTTTCCTTAAGCAGAATTTTTGCAAACTCAATAAAATAGGTTCTAAGCGATAAACTTCCTTCTCTTGATGTGTTTCCTACAAGGAAAAAGTCAAACATGCTTTCGAAACGTTCGCCAACAATATTATAAAGAACCTCATCTTCAAACATGAGAATAAATACTAAGAAAGCAAGTGTGACTCCTACCAACAAATGTGCGAATCGGTTTTTCTTCTTATGTGAAAAAAGAATTAGTAAAAAAATACCAACGAAAGTAACAATAAGTGACTTTCTTGAGCTTGAAAGGAAGCAACAGATAATTGAAAAGATTGTAAAAAAATAATAACTTTTGAGGTTTTTGATGTATGCAAAGAAAAAAGAAGCGATGGCAGCAATTGTGACAATGTAGCCGAAGGTGTTGGTATTATTACCACCTATACTAGACCCTAAATAACCGTTAGTTAAATTCGATATTGGCGTGAATAGAAATTGGGCAACGGAAAATGTTAGCGATGCAAAAACAAAGATTTTTATAATTCGCTCAACTTGAATTACATTGTCGATATATTGTGTGATTCCAAGTCCAATCACTAACATAATTATCATCAGTCTGAAATAACTATTTGCAGCGTTTTCCGGTGAATGCGCCCACAATGCAGACAGTTCTGCCAGCACGAAAAAAATCAGATACCAAATCGTATTAAGCGGTAACTTCAGTTTTGAAAGATAAGCCTTGCTGAAAAACAGCAGAGCTGAACCGGCCAATCCGATGCATACAAAAACAAGCTGCAGACTTCTGTTATCATAAAACAGAAAATATCCTGTCAAAAGAAGGTATGTGCAGATTTCAAAAAGGGTTTCGAAGAACGTGTTGCCTTCAGCCGGTGCAATGGTATTTCTTTTTTTGATTAAAGACAACAGTTACTCCTCCTTTTTGTAAATTATAGTCTTAAAATGATACATACTTCAAAATATTATACTATTTTAACTCTTTTTTGTCTATATCAAAAAAGAAAAAAACTGTTACTTTTTGCAATAAAACAGAAATTACTTTTGTTATCTTACGCGATGTTAAAAATATGTAAAATTTATTTAATTTGCTCTTTACATAAACTTGATTTTAAGTTAAAATAAAATGAATAGAAATACAATCGGAGGGTTGTTATGTATAAAAGAATTCTTCTTAAATTAAGCGGTGAGGTTCTCGCCGGTGAAGCAGGCCACGGTATTGACTTTGATATGGTTACCAATGTTTGCTCTTATGTTAAAAAGGTTGCTGAAATGGGTGTTCAGGTCGGTCTTGTTGTTGGCGGCGGCAACTTCTGGCGCGGCCGTTCCTCAGGCTCAATGAACAGAACAAGAGCTGACAATATGGGTATGCTTGCCACTGTTATGAACTCCCTTGCTCTTTGTGAGGCCCTTGAGCAGTTAGGCGTTAAGGCAAGAGTGATGTCTGCTGTTAATATGCAGCCGATTGCTGAGCAGTTTGTTGCCCGTGATGCAGTTAAACACCTTGAAAACGGTGAGGTTGTTATTTTCGGTTGCGGAACAGGCTGTCCGTTCTTTTCAACGGATACTACTGCCGCTCTTCGTGCCGCTGAGATTGAAGCAGATGTTATTTTTAAGGCTACAAATGTTGACGGTGTTTATGATAAGGACCCCAACAAATTCAGCGACGCTGTTAAGTATGATGTGCTTTCACATTCCGAGGTTCTTGCAAAAGGCCTTAAGGTTATGGACAGCACTGCCGCTTCTCTTTGCAGAGATAACGGAATTTCAATTCTCGTTTTTAACCTTGAAGACCCTGAAAATATCATCAGAGCAGTCAAAGGTGAAAATATCGGAACAATAGTAAAAGAATAATTTTAAAAGGAGATTTCATTATGAAAGAACTTTATGCAAATACCAAAGAAAAAATGGGTAAAACCATTGATGTACTTAGAAGAGATTACGGTGCAATCCGCGCAGGCAGAGCTAATGCCGCTGTGCTTGATAAGGTAACAGTTGACTATTACGGCACACCTACTCCCATCAATCAGCTTGCATCAGTTTCAGTTGCTGAGGCAAGAATTCTGACAATTCAGCCTTGGGATAAATCTGTTCTCAACGCTATTGAGAAGGCTATTCAGGCTTCTGATATAGGCATCAATCCCCAGAATGACGGCGTTGTTATCCGCCTCACATTCCCCAAGCTTACTGAAGAAAACAGAAAGGTTATCGTTAAAGATGTAAGCAAAATGGCTGAGGATTCAAAGGTTGCTGTTCGTTCAATCCGCCGTGATGCTATGGATAAGCTTAAGAAGATGCAGAAGGCTTCTGAAATTACAGAAGACGACCTTAAAAACGGTGAGGAAGAAATTCAGAAAATTACTGACAACCACATCAAAGAAATTGACAAAATCGCTTCCGCAAAAGAAAAGGAAGTTATGGAAATCTGATTGCCAAAGGGGAGCATTGCTCCCCTTGCATACTTTAGTGTGAAAGGAGATGCTTTTATGGAAAGAAAATTACCAAAGCATATAGGCATTATTATGGACGGTAACGGCCGCTGGGCAAAGCAAAGGGGTCTTAACCGTTGGGACGGTCACAAGGAGGGCGCAAATGTTTTTCGTAAAATTTGTGACTACGCTTGTGAAATCGGAATTGAGAGCATAACCTTTTACGCTTTTTCTACTGAAAATTGGCGCAGACCTCCCGAAGAGGTTGCGGCGATTATGGAGCTTTTCAGAGAGTATCTGGGTGAAGCTGAAGACAGAGAAAATGAAAACATCCAAAAGGGTATGCGTATGCACTTTATCGGCAGGCGTGACGATATGCCTGATGATATTGTCAGCCTTATGGAAACTGCTGAAGAAAATTCAAAGGATGCCGCAAAAATTGATGTTAACATTGCCATCAATTACGGCGGCAGGCTTGAAATAGTAGATGCCGTTAAAAAGTTAGCTCAAAAGGTAAAAGACGGAGAGCTTTCTCCCGAAGATATTACCGAGAATGATATTTCGAACAATATCTATACCGCAGGTCAGCCTGACCCTGACTTGATTATCAGACCAAGCGGTGAATACAGGCTTTCAAATTTCCTTTTATGGCAGTCAGCGTATTCGGAATTCTGGTTTTCTGATATTCTTTGGCCCGATTTCACTCCGGATGATTTAGAAAAGGCCATTGATGATTACAATAACCGAAACCGTCGCTTCGGAGGTGTGTAAGGTGAAAAAGCTTCTTACTATTCTCGGCTCAACAGGCTCAATAGGCACTCAGGCTCTTGAGGTTGTAGATTTGCAGGGCTATGAGGTGCTTGCTCTCACAGCAGGAAGCAATGTTGAAATTATTGAACAGCAAATCAGAAAATACAAGCCTAAGTATGCCGCCCTTGCAGATGAAAAGGCGGCTGAGGAGCTTAAAATCAAGGTTGCCGATACTTCAACAAAGGTGCTTGCGGGCTTGCAGGGAGTTTGTTACTGCGCAGGACTTAAGGCTGACTATGTGCTCAACAGCATAGTCGGTATGGCAGGTCTGGAGCCAACACTTACCGCGATTGAAGCAGGTAATGAAATTGCCCTTGCCAACAAGGAAACTTTAGTTGCAGGCGGTGCATTGGTTACTAAAAATGCAAAAAATAAAGGGGTAAGCCTTTTACCCGTTGATAGTGAGCATTCTGCAATTTTTCAGTCTTTGCAGGGTTGCGCTGATAAAAAAGAAATTAAACGCCTTATTCTCACAGCCTCGGGCGGACCTTTCTTCGGCAAAAAAAGAGCCGAGCTTGAGGGCGTAACTGTTGAGCAGGCGCTTAATCACCCTAACTGGAGTATGGGCGCTAAAATAACAATAGACTCTGCTTCAATGATGAACAAAGGTCTTGAACTGATTGAAGCAGTCTGGCTTTTTGATATGAAGCCTACGGATATCGACATTGTTGTTCACCGCCAGAGTGTTATTCATTCATTGGTTGAATATTGTGATAATTCGGTTATCGCTCAGCTTGGTGTTCCCGATATGCGTATCCCTATTCAATATGCGCTCACATACCCCAACCGCATTGTGTCACCTGTTAAGCAGCTTTCTTTAACAGATTACGGCACACTTACCTTTGAAAAGCCCGATTACGAAACCTTCGGCTGTATCAACATCTGCCGTGACGCTATCGGAAAAGGCGGATTGTATCCCGCAGTTGCCAACTCTGCCAATGAGGCGGCTAATCTTGCTTTCAGGCAGGGTAAAATCAAGTTTTTGCAGATAGAGGAGCTTGTGGGCAGTGCGGTTGAAAACGCCTTCAGCAAGGACGATTATACCCTTGCTGATGTTAATGAAACGGACAAATGGGCAAGAAATTATGTTTTGAGCAGGATATAATTTCTTAACTTTACATATAACTACTTATGAGGTGAAACTGATTTGGAAATTCTCTCATGGATTGCAAGTAAATGGACAATACTTGTTGCAATTCTCTTTTTCGGAATTATTATAATGGTTCACGAATTCGGTCATTTTTCATTTGCCAAGCTGTTTAAGGTTAAGGTAAATGAGTTTTCAATGGGTATGGGGCCCAAGCTTATCAGCCGCAAAAAAGGGGATACAACTTATTCCTGGCGTTTGCTTCCAATCGGCGGATTTGTCAGTATGGAGGGCGAGGATGAAAAAAGCGATGATGAGCGTGCTTTTAACAATAAGCCCTGCTGGCAGAGGATAATTATCGTTGCCGCAGGTGCAATAATCAATATTTTTCTGGGTCTTATAATTGTTGCGGTTATTCTTGCGGTTAACAGTGATGAGCTCTCAGCTACAAATTATGTGAATTATTTTAATGTTCCCGTTTCAGCCGACAGCAAAGAGGTTGAACAGCTCAAAGAATATGAGGGCTTAAAATCAGGAGATAAATTCAAAAAAATCGACGGTAAAAATGTTTTTTACTATGAAGATATTTATTACCTTGCCTCAAGAGATTTTGACGGTGACGGCGCATTCTCAGCTATTGTTGAGCGTGGCGGAAAAGAGGTAGCTGTTGACTCAATCAGCACCGATGTTTTGCAAAATCTCATTATCGTTGGAGTTGAAACAACCCCCGGAACTATTTTTAAAGATACCTTCAAGCAGTCTGTTTCAATTTGCAGAATGGTTTACTTAAGCCTTTTTGATATGATAACAGGCAAATATTCCATCAAAGATGTGTCAGGGCCAATCGGTGTGGTTGATGTTGTTTCGCAAACTGCCGAGGCTTCACAGGCGGCGGCTGATTATACCGCACTTTTCAGAATGATGGCATTGATAACAATAAATATCGGTTTGTTTAATCTTTTACCAATCCCTGCCCTTGACGGCGGCAGACTGTTGTTCTTATTTATTGAGCTTATTTTAAGAAAACCGATTAACCCGAAATATGAAGCAATTATTCACGGTGTGGGTATGGCTCTGTTGCTCACATTTATGGTGTTTATCTGCTTTAAGGATATCTGGGTTTTGGTGACAGGTGGTTAAATTATGGAAAGAAAAATCACAAGACAGGTTAAAGTCGGCAATGTTTTAATCGGCGGCGGTGCTCCCGTCAGCGTTCAGTCAATGCTCAATAAGCCTGCTGAGGATATTGAAGCAGGCGTGAAGCAGGCTCTTGAATTGCAGAAGGCAGGTTGCCAGATTATAAGAAGTGCCGTCCCCGATAAAAATGCAGTTAAGCTCATTGCGGCTCTTAAAGAAAATTTATCAATTCCCGTTGTTGCAGATATTCACTTTGATTACCGTCTGGCTCTTGAATGTGCCGATGTGGGTGTTGATAAAATCCGCATAAACCCCGGCAACATCGGCTCTGATGACAGGGTTAAGGCAGTTGCCGATAAATGTAATGAAAAAAACATTCCAATCAGAATCGGTGTAAACTCAGGCTCTGTTGAAAAAGAAATTCTTGCAAAATACGGTGCGCCGACTCCCGAAGCTTTGGTAGAAAGTGCGATGTATCACGCATCATTACTTAATAAATTTGATTTTGATGATATCGTTATTTCCATTAAATCATCAGATGTTGAAAATATGGTAAATGCCTACACCCTTGCAAGTGAAAAATGCGATTACCCCTTGCACCTTGGTGTTACCGAGGCAGGCACTTCGAGAATGGGTATTGTAAAATCAAGCGTTGGTATCGGCTCACTTCTTCTCAGAGGAATAGGTGACACAATCCGCGTTTCACTCACCGATGACCCTGTTAAAGAAATTTCTGCAGGATACGATATTTTAAAGGCAATCGGTCTTAAAAAGAATGCTGTGCAGATTGTGGCTTGCCCCACCTGCGGAAGAACTAAAATCGACCTTATCGGTCTTGCAAATCAGGTTGAAGCCGCACTTGAAAGTTGTGAAAAGCCAATCAAGGTTGCCGTTATGGGCTGCATTGTCAACGGACCCGGTGAAGCCAAGGAGGCTGACATCGGCGTTGCAGGCGGTGACGGATGCGGAATGCTCTTTAAAAAGGGCGAAATTTTAAGAAAAGTGCCTGAAAGTGAAATTGTTTCGGCACTCCTTGAAGAAATAGATAAGTTGTAAAAGAGGAAATATTATGCAGGACGTTAAATTTTTATCGCTCTTTTCAGAGTGCTTAGATAAAAATTTATATGCAAAATTTGAAGATGCACAGGTTGCAACAATCAATGCGACCCTTGAAAGCCGTACAATCTCAATGGTTGTACGGTTCAGCCGCTTTATTTATAAAAAAGAATTTGATTCTGCTCTTTCTCAAATCAAGGCATATATGAGCCTTAACGAGATAAAAGCAGAATATTATTTTGAGCCTGAGCTTTTTGGTGAAGATTTTTTACCTGTTCTTGCTCACGATATAAAGGATACCTTCAGTGCAGGAGCCTCTTTCCTTGAAAATGCAGAATATCTTATTATAAATGACAGTATTAAAATCGTTTTGAAGCGTAACGGTAAGGACATTTTAAAGCAGTTGGGTGTTGACGAATACATTGTTAAAACTGTTCGTCAGAAATTTTCAAAAGCTGTGAGTGTTCACATTGAGTCATCTTCTCAAAGCGCTGAGCTTGATGAAAAAAAAGCCCTTGAACAGCTTCAGAAGCAGGAGGCTTCAAAGGTTAAGCTCCCTAGTGAAAAGCCAAAGGCAGATGCACCCAAAAAGCCCAGCGAAAAGACCTTTGAAGATTTGCCCATTTCTCTTTCAAATGCCAAGCCCGTTTTCGGAAATCTTATTAAAGTAAAACCCAAGCCCATTGCAGAGGTTACTCCCGAGGACGGAACCGTTGTTGTCTGGGGTGATGTTTTCGGATTTGAAGCAAGGGAAACACGCGACGGCAAAAAGAATATTATTTCTTTTAATTTTACTGACTACACTTCATCTTATTCTGCAAAAATCTTCGGTGAAAAGGCAGTCTGCAAAGAGCTTCTTGAAAAAGTTAAAGACGGTGTAACGGTGCTTTTGCGCGGATTTGTTACTCACGACCCGTATATGCGCTGTTATGTTATTGATACAAAAGCGGTTACGCTTATAGAAAAGCTTGATACCAGAAAAGATGATGCCGAGGAAAAACGAGTGGAGCTTCATCTTCATACAAATATGTCGTCAATGGACGGTATGTCAAGCGCCAAGGACTTAGTTTCCCGTGCGGCAAAGTGGGGGCATAAGGCAATAGCCATAACCGACCACGGTGTTGTTCAGGCATTCCCTGAGGCTATGAATACCGCCGACAAGGCAGGCATCAAAATCCTCTACGGTATGGAGGGCTATTTTGTTGACGACACCAAGGAAGAGGGTGTTGACCCTAAGGAAATTAAAAACACCTATCATCAGATTTTAATTGCTAAAAACAATGTAGGTCTTAAAAATCTTTATAAATTGATAACTGCATCTAACCTGCAGTTTTACAAAAGACGCCCGAGAATTCCCAAAAGTATGCTTATTGAGCACCGCGAGGGTATTCTTGTGGGCAGCGCCTGTGAGGCAGGTGAGCTTTACCGAGCCATTGTTTTTGGTGAAAGTGAAGAAAGAATAATGGAAATTGCTGAATTTTATGATTACCTTGAAATTCAGCCCAACGGCAACAACGAATTTATGATTAGAAGCCAGCGTGAAGAATATGCTGACATCACAACCGTTGCCGATATTGAAAACATAAACAGAAAAATTATTGCTATTGCCGATAAATTAGGCAAGCCTGTTGTTGCAACAGGTGACGTTCATTTCCTTGATAAAGGAGATGCAATTTTCCGTGAAATTCTTATGGCGGGTCAGGGCTTCCAGGATGCTTCACAGCAAGCTCCGTTGTTTCTTCGCACCACTCAGGAAATGCTTGATGAATTTGCATATCTTGGTGAAGAAACTGCAAAAGAGGTTGTTATTACCAACCCCAACAAAATTGCAGATATGTGTGAAAGAATACGCCCGATTCCTTACGGCACATTCCCGCCTGAAATTGAAGGCGCAGATGAAGAGCTGACGGAAATCTGCTGGCGCAGAACAAAGGAACAATACGGCGACCCGTTGCCCGAACTTATAAGCAAGCGCCTTGATAAAGAGCTTAAGTCAATTATTTCAAACGGCTTCGGTGTGCTTTATATGATTGCACAGAAGCTTGTTAAAAACTCTGAGGAGCACGGCTATTATGTCGGCTCACGAGGAAGTGTAGGTTCTTCTTTTGTTGCTCACGCGGCAGGTATTTCTGAGGTTAACCCTCTTCCTCCCCATTATGTTTGCCCAAAGTGTAAGCACAGTGAGTTCTTTACTGACGGCAGTGTGGGCTCAGGCTTTGATTTGCCGCCCAAGAATTGCCCGACCTGTGATGTGCTTATGATTCGTGAGGGCCACGATATTCCCTTTGAAACCTTCCTGGGCTTCAAAGGCGATAAGCAGCCCGATATTGACCTTAACTTCAGCGGTGAATATCAGTTTTATGCTCACCGCTATACCGAAACACTTTTCGGAATTACCCATACCTTCAAGGCGGGAACAATCGGTACCCTTGCCGACAAAACTGCTTACGGCTTTGTTAAAAAATGGCTTGAGGAAAAGGGCAAGGTGCTTCACCGCGCAGAAGAGGACAGACTCACCCGCGGTTGCGTCGGCGTTAAGCGAACAACAGGTCAGCACCCCGGCGGAATGGTTGTTGTTCCCGGTGATATGGAGGCGGAGGATTTTACACCCATTCAGCACCCCGCAGACGATGCGGATAAAGGGCTTCGCACCACTCACTTCGACTTCCACGCTTTGCACGATACAATTCTTAAGCTTGATAACCTTGGTCACGATGTTCCCACGATTTATAAGCATCTTGAAGATGCTACGGGAATTTCTGTTATGGATGCCGATGTGTGTGACCCGAAGGTTTATCAGCTTCTCACTTCTCCCGAGCCTTTGGGCGTAACCTGTGAGGATATCGACTGTGAAACAGGAACCCTGTCGCTCCCCGAATTGGGCACACCTTTTGTCCGTCAGATGCTCATTGACGCTCAGCCGAAGAATTTCTCCGATATGCTTCAGATTTCGGGTCTTTCTCACGGTACTGACGTATGGCTGGGTAACGCTCAGGATTTGATTAAAGACGGCACCTGTACCATTTCAGATGTTATCGGTACTCGTGACAGCATTATGGTTTACCTTATGCACAAGGGTCTTGAGCCTGATATGGCGTTTAAAATTATGGAAATTGTCCGTAAAGGTAACGCAACTAAGCTTTTGACCGAGGTCCATTTCAAGGCTATGAAGGACCACGGTGTTCCTCAATGGTATATTGATTCCTGTATGAAAATCAAATATATGTTCCCTAAGGCTCACGCGGCGGCTTATGTTATTGCCGCAATGCGCCTTGCCTGGTATAAAATCTATTATCCCAAAGAATACTATGCAACATATATGACAGTTCGCGGTGAAGACCTTGACACCGTAGCCATTATGAACGGCAGAGATGCCGTTAAGGCTGTTATGAATGAAATCAAAGCCAAGGGTAATGAGGCTACCGCAAAGGAAGAAAATATGTATGTTGCAATGCAGGTTGTAAATGAAATGATGGTAAGAGGTGTTGAATTCTTGCCCGTTGATATTTACAAATCTGAGGCTACCGTCTATAAAATTGAAGACGGAAAAATCCGACTTCCGTTTTTGTCAATGGCAGGCACAGGTGAAAGCGCCGCCAAAGCCCTTGCCGAGGCAAAAAATGACGGTCAGGGTGAATATGCTTCTATTGAAGAGCTTCAGCAAAGAGCCGGCGTAAGTAAATCGGTTATTGAAACCCTGAGAACGGCAGGTGCATTGAAGGGACTTCCCGAAAGTGCGCAGATGAGTTTATTCGGATTTTAATTTAACCTTGATTTATTACATATATGAGTGTATAATAAATCTGTTAATTTGTTAACAAAAGGAGTAATATTATGGAAATTTTGTTAATTGTTCTTGCAGTTATTGCTGTTTTGATTATCATCACTGCAATCCGTGCTGCAAAATTTGTTCCCGAAAAGAAAGAACGCCCCGAAATGCCTGAAGAAAAGGTAGATTTTGAGCGAGTTCAGAAAAATCTTTCTAAAGCTATTCAGTGCAAAACTGTTTCTCACGATGACCCATCTTTAACCGATTGGTCAGAGTTTGAAAAGTTCCACGCTTTTCTCGAAGAAGCTTATCCAATGATTCACAAAAACCTCAAAAAAGAGGTTATCTCAGCCGCCAGCCTTGTTTTCAGATGGGAAGGTAAAAATCCCGAACTTGAGCCCATGGCTCTTCTTGCTCATCAGGATGTTGTTCCCGTTACAGCAGGCACAGAGGGCGACTGGAAGCACGACCCCTTTGAAGGTCACAATGACGGTGAATATATCTGGGGCCGCGGCACGGTTGATATGAAAAACCACCTTATCTGCGTTATGGAAGCAGTTGAAACTCTTCTTGAAGAAGGTTTTCAGCCTGAAAGAGATGTATATCTCTGCTTCGGTCACAATGAAGAGGTTGTGTGCGCCAATGACCCCGGTGCAAGTGCAATAGTTGAAACCCTCAAGAGCAGAGGCATCCGCCTTGACAGCGTTCTTGACGAGGGCGGTGCAATTATTTCACTTGATATGAAAGGCATCATCAAAACAAACATTCTTGCTATCGGTATGGCTGAAAAGGGCTATTGCGATTTCAAGATTACCGTCACCGATAAGGGCGGTCACTCTTCACAGGCTCCTGACCATAACGGCCTTGGTAAGCTTGCAAACACAATTCTTGATATTGAAAACAATCAGTTCAAAATCAAGCTCCTTCCCTTTATTTACACTCTTCTTGAGCGCGTGGGTAAAACTGCATCTTTCCCTGCCCGTATGATTATGTGTAACTATAAGCTTTTCGGTCCGTTGCTTAAGTTCCTCGGCAAGAGAATTCCTTTCCTTGCCTGCCTTGTGCGTACGGTTACTGCAGTTACAATGTGCGAGGGTAGCCCTGCTCCCAATGTTCTTCCTCAGAGAGCAAGCACAACCGTTAACTTCCGCCCCATTTTTGGTGAAACTTCAAAGGATGTTGAAGCACACCTTCGCAAGGTTATCAGATATAAGGATGCAGAAATCGAATGCCTGAGAGCTAAAGAGCCTTCAAGATTTTCTCCCACAGATTCAAGAGCCTTCAATGCTATTGAAACAGTTGCAGGCTCAATGTTTACTGATAAGGCAGTTGCAGTTGTTCCTTACCTTGTTATGGGCGGTACAGATGCTTATTTCTACGAGGCTATCAGTGAAAATGTTTTGCGCTTTGCTCCTTTCAACCTTTCAGTTGAGCTTATCGCAACCTCTCACGGAACAAACGAGCGTTGCCCAATCGCTGTTCTTAAAGACGGCGTAGCATTCTTCAAATCGTATATTCGTCAGGTTTCTAAGGAAAGCTAAAGAGGAATAAAATATGAAAAAGTATGTTGCTGCTTTTGCAGCTCTTGCAGTTGTAGGCGCTGTAGGTGTGATGTATGTCAACGAAAAAATGGACACCGACACACCTGACGAGCAGACCACAGCTTCAACAACATCCTATGTTCAGTCAGATGACAGCTATACCCAAAGCGGTGTAGCTGTTAATAATGATGTAACCCCCAGCAGTACCACCGAAAGCACAACAGAAAAACAGCAGGAATATACCTTTGACGCTGAAATTTTTGCTGTTGCAGGTGTAAATGTTACTCTTAATGTTGATAAAAACAGCGATGTTGCAAAATCTGCAAGCAAGGTTGTAGTCAACTTTGATAATATTGAAGTAGTCGATTCCAAGGGCAATAAGATTAAGCACGATGATGTTGCAAACTTTAAAAATGCCACCGTTACCTATGACGGCAAGGTTAAGGAAACTTACCCTGCACAGGTTGAGGCTTCTAAAATTGTGCTTAAAAACAGAACGGACTGCAATGTGTATTTCTGCCTTCCCGACGGTGAGGTTATCGACACAGTGCGTGTTCCCGTGGGCTCAACGCTTGAATCGGCTGATATGCCAAATGCAGGCGCATATTGTGATGACGGCTATCATTTTGAAGGCTGGACTTTAAACGGTGAAACCGTTTACGGTGTTGCAGATATTGATAAAAGTGTGTCATTAGTTGCTAAAATTAGGAAAGACTAACAAAAAAACCGCTGTCCGATATAGCCTTTTCTATATTGTTTACTATTGAATCGGGTAGCAATGTGTTGTATAATACCTACTGACGAGATAGGTATAATTTGTCTATACTTTAAGATATATAGTTTTTGAAAGTCAGGCGATTGTAAAAATGAAAACAGTTTATGTTGATAATGCGGCAACCACCGCAATGTGCCCTGAGGCAATAAAGGCTATGACGGATTGTATGTCAGGCGTTTACGGTAATGCTTCAAGCCTTCACCATATCGGTCAGGAGGCGGCAGAGGTTCTTTTTCAGGCAAGGCAGGATATTGCCGATTGCCTTAATGCTGATGTTAATGAAATTTATTTCACATCAGGCGGAACTGAGGCTGACAACTGGGCAATCCGCAATGCCGCAAGATTGGGCAGTAAAAAGAATAAAAACCATATTATTTCAACAGCTTTTGAGCATCACGCAGTTTTGCATACCCTCAAAAAGCTTGAAAAAGAGGGCTTTGAGGTAACTTATCTTGAAGTTAGCGCTGATGGTTATGTTACTCCCGAGCAAGTTGAAAATGCAATTAAGGCTGAAACCTGCCTTGTTACCATTATGTATGCCAATAATGAAATCGGCACTGTTCAGCCCGTTAAAGAAATCGGTCAGGTTTGCCGTGAAAAAGGCATTTTGTTCCACACAGACGCTGTTCAGGCGGTTGGTCATATTGCTATTGATGTAAATGAGCAGAATATTGATATGCTCTCACTTTCAGGTCATAAATTCCACGGTCCAAAGGGTGTTGGTGCTCTTTATTGCAAGAAGGGTATATCACTCCTTGGCATTATGCAGGGCGGCGCACAGGAAAAGAATAAGCGCCCCGGCACCGAGAATCTTCCTGCTGTTGCAGGTATGGCGGCGGCTCTTAAAAAGGCTTGCGCCGAGCTCGACAAAAATTCAGCATACATCAGCTCATTGAGAGATAAAATTATAGACGGAATTCTTCCCGTTGTTCCGCGAGCAAGGCTCAACGGCGGCAGGGATGCACGGCTTCCAGGAAATGTAAGCTTCTGCTTTGAGGGTATTGAGGGCGAGTCACTTCTTCTTTATCTTGATTTAAAGGGAATTTGCGGCTCATCAGGCTCTGCCTGCACTTCAGGCTCTCTTGACCCGAGCCATGTTCTTCTTGCATTGGGCCTACCGCATGAAATTGCTCATGGCTCATTGAGAATTTCTTTGAGTGAATATAACACTATGGAGGAAGCTGAATATATTATTGAAGAGCTTCCCAAGGTGGTTAACAGATTGCGCGATATGTCCCCTGTATGGGAGCGTATTATGAAGGAGGAAAGCGAAAATGGCATACAGTAAAAAGGTTATGGACCATTTTGAAAATCCGAGAAATCTCGGTAAAATGGACGACGCAGACGGCGTTGGCGAGGTTGGCAACGCAAAATGCGGCGACATTATGAAAATATATCTTAAAATTAACGACGGTATAATTACCGATGTTAAGTTCAATACATTCGGCTGTGCTTCTGCTATTGCAACAAGCTCAATGGCAACAGAGCTTATCAAGGGTCAGAAGGTTGAAGATGCCCTTGAACTCAGCAACAAAGCAGTTGTTGAAGCCCTTGACGGACTTCCACCCGCAAAAATTCATTGCTCAGTGCTTGCAGAAGAAGCAGTCAAGGCCGCTATTGCCGATTATTACACCAAAAACGGAATAGAGCTTGACCCTGCAATTTTCGGCTCATGCTCAGGCGGTTGCGACCATTGTGACCATTGCGGTTAATTTTAAGGGACGATTTTAAATCGTCCCATATTTTTTAGGTGAAAAAGATATGGCTAAAGTTTTAATTGCTATGAGCGGGGGAGTGGACTCCTCTGTAGCGGCTGAAATCATAAAATCACAAGGCTATGAAACCGCAGGGGCAATCATGTCTCTTTACGGTGACGAGGGTAGCGGCAAGCTTGAAGATATTGCCGACGCCAAGCGCGTTGCCGACAGTTTGAATATGCCTTTTTATGTTTTTGATTTCAGTGAAGATTTCAAAAAATATGTAATAACCGACTTTGTTGAGGCTTATAAAAACGCACTCACACCAAACCCTTGTGTTGTGTGCAATAAGTTTATAAAATTCGGAGCCTTCCTTGATAAAGCAATAGAGCTTGGCTTTGATTATGTGGCAACAGGGCATTATGCAAAAATTGAATTTGATGAAGCCACAGCCCGCTATGTGGTTAAAAAGGCCGATGATGAAACAAAGGACCAGAGCTATATGCTTTATTCTCTTTCTCAAGAGCAGTTGAGTAAGGTTCTGTTACCCTTGGGCGGTCTTTCAAAAGATGATGCCCGAGAGGTTGCACGCACAGCAGGCTTTGATAATGCCGACAAGCACGACAGCCAGGATATCTGCTTTATACCCGACGGCGAATATGCCGCTTTCATTGAGCGTTGGTGCGGCAAGACTTTCGAAAAAGGTGAGTTTGTCAACAAGGCAGGGGAGTTTATAGCAGAGCACAAAGGGCTAATCAATTACACAATCGGTCAGCGTAAGGGGCTTGGAATTGCCGCCCCCGCACCGTATTATGTTCTCCAAAAGGATGCAAAGCTCAACCGAGTGGTGCTTGGCAGCAATGATGATTTGTTCCTTGACACCCTTGAAGCGGAAAATGTTAATTTTATTTCCGTAGAAAGCTTAACAGAGCCTATGAAAGTTAAGGCAAAGGTGCGCTATAAGCAAAAAGAAACCGAGGCCACAATTTATCCCCTTGAAAACGGTAATGTAAAGGTGGTATTTGACACACCTCAAAGAGCAATTACCCCCGGTCAGTCTGTTGTTTTTTATGACGGTGATACTGTCCTCGGCGGCGGAATAATAAAGTAAAAGGATTGCCAGGCGGCAATCCTTTTTTTGTTATATATTCTCTAATATCTCTTTCATCAGCGGTTCAATTTTTTCTGCCATTCGGTGAAAACCTAAGTCATTTGGGTGAAGTCCGTCAATCAGGCAAGAGTTGCCGTCAGCTTTTCCGAAAAATGTTTCTCCGTCAATGAAATAAACATTTTTATCCCCTGAATCAACAGCGTTCTGATATGTCTTTCTCACAATTTCACGGCGCTGTTTTTCTTCTTCGTTATAATTATTTTTTGGCCTTGTCATCATAATCACAGGCAGGTCAGGGTTTGCTTTTCTGATTGCTTTGAAAAACGGCTCGTGAGTTGCATTGAGGTGTTCGGGTGAGTCTGCATTGTGGTCATAATCAAAAACAAAAACGCTCATATCAAGCCCTTTAATGAAATCTGCCATTTGCGTCTCACCTCTGGCATTGCCCGAAAAGCCAAGGTTGATATAATCAAAATCAAGGTGGCGAGAGAGGATAGAAGTGTAAGCGTTGATTATATTACAGCAACAGCCGCCCTCTGTGATTGAAGAGCCGTAATAAACAACGGGTTTTTCATATTTGTATGGGTCAGGGGGAAGAATTTCAGCACCGTCATCTATATAAATCTCAAAGCTTTTGATAATCTCGTTTCTTGGCAAATGAATGGTTACATTTTCCATTTCACCGCTTTTTTCAAGAATTCCGTCAGCTACGGTTTCATCGTAATGGGGAGGGCAAATCATACCCATAAAGTCACCGTATTTGCCGTCACCAACCAAAATATTTGCCGCAAGGCATGCAAACAATGACATTCCGGCATCATGCTCTGCTTTTTCCAATTCAAATCTGATTCTGATGTTTTTGGAATTTGTCTTAAACCTTACTCTTGCTCCGGGGCAACGCCTGCCGAAAAATGAAAGATTAGGTAACTCCTCCATAAGCTTTTCGGGAAGACGGCGGAGTGTTTTTTCTTCTTTCCAGAACGGTGCACCGTGAACGGAAAGAGGTGAATCCTTAATGTCATATTTAATCATACAAGCTTTCCTCCGTAAGATGTTCTTTGCCGATGAAACCCACATTCTTAAAATCTTCAATATTGTGGCGGATTATGTAGTCAATATAGCTCATTACCATTTTTGCCGTAAGGGCATATCCGCAAGGATTCAGATGACCGTAAAGCATAAATTTCTCTTGAAAAAATTCATCATAAACAGGAGCGTATTTATAAAAATCAAGTACATAGCAGTTATCAAATTTCTCTGCAATGCTGTATAAAAGGTCGGCAACTTCTTTTTTCTTTTCTTCGGGACGGTGTTTGATATCCCTTGGCATTGTCATCAAAAAGAACTTTGCATTGGGTTGAATTTCTTTGTATCTCTGAATAATAGCGCCGTACTGACCTGCAAAGGTTTTGGCATTTTCACGGTAATCGTCTTTGATGTCGTCAACCGTTCCCACCTCAATGCCGCCATTCATAACATCATTAACACCCAAGGCGAAAATATAAGCCTGACAAGCCTTGTTTTTATCCCAAAATCCTTTTTCTTCAGCAAAGGAGTCAAGGTATTCGCCGGCAGTCATACCGCCGCGTGAAAAGTTATATACCGTACTTCCTGCAGCCCTTGCAATAAACTGACCCCAGGAGTATTCAAACATATCAAGAAAAAGGTGATGACCTTCTCTCCACTTGTGCTCAAATTCGCCTGAAGAAAGGCTGTCACCAACGCAGGCGATTGTTCTGAAAATTGAGCAGAAACCGCAACCGTCAATAAGAGTATCTAACGGCTTTTCGTTTTCGTTAAAATAATCTCTGAAATCCATAATCCACCTCAAATACTTTTTAAAAATTATAGCAATCTGTTTAATGAAAATCAATATATATTGCCTCTTGAATTTATTTTAATTTGTGATATAATTGATGCATTGCGCGGGTATGGTGGAATTGGCAGACACGCAAGATTTAGGATCTTGTGCCTCACAGCGTGCAGGTTCGACCCCTGTTACCCGCACCAGAAAAGAACCCACATTTGTCTACGACAAGTGTGGGTTCTTTTCAACTAAATCCGTCCTATTGAACGGGATAAATCCCACTGGAGTGGGATGAAATCACTTTGTGATGAAATCCTACTTCGTCGGGAGATGGACGGATTTAATTTCATCTGCGAAGCAGATTTTATCCGAGTTTACTCGGATTTCATCGCGCCTGTGCGATTTCATTGAAATGAGATGTGTAATATGATATAATCAATTTGGTAAATAAGATTTAGTGAGGGGAATTGTATGGAATATTTGATTCGAAGAGTAAAAGACGGAGATGAAACAGCGTTAGCTTACATCCAAACGGAAAGCTGGAAAGTTGCGTTTAAAACGATTCTTTCTGATGAAATCTTACAAAAATGCACAGAGATAACCCGCACTACTGCATCGTATAAACGCCTGCTTGACGAAAAAATAGGCAATGGGTATATTCTTGAAGTTGACGAGAAACCTCATTGTATTGCTTGGTGGGACAAAGCAAGAGATGATGATATGCCCGATTATGCGGAACTTATTTGCATTCATAGTTTGCAAGATAAATGGAGAAAAGGCTATGGAACAAAAATGATGGATAGAGTGTTGAGTGATATTAAAGCGGCGGAATACAGCAAGGTCATGCTTTGGGTCTTTACAGATAATGACAGAGCCAGAGCGTTTTATGAAGCTTGCGGTTTTGTGACATATGGAAAAGTCAAGTCTTGTTTTGGAACTCAGGAAATTTGCTACGAGAAGAATCTGTAAATTCTAATTTA
>JAFTWE010000046.1 GCA_017465465.1 Clostridia bacterium
TACTGCAAAGGTCTGCGGTTGGAGCCTTTCGTAAACCGTCAAACGGTAGGAGGAATTCACCAATCCACAGCACCATTTACAGTGTAGCATATTGTCCTTGGAGAGGGACACTAAAAACTACTACTTTATTATACGAGGAGTCCTTATGAATATAAAGCTTTTTTCACTCGTTAAAGGCGATGCTTCCGTTTTTGCAGGGAGCAAAAAGCTGATTTCTGACTGTGCCAATGCCTTTTCTCAGGAAAGTGTAAAATTCAGCAACTTCGCCTCGCCAAAGAGGATGTGCCTTGCTGTTTCTCAGGCTTTACGCAGTGCTGACTGTGTTGTGATTGCCGTTCAGAATCAGTCATACAATTCTATTAAAAAAATGCTTTTTTCAGCCCTTGAAATTAAAACTCAGCAAAAGGAAGAGGTTTATGTAAACCTTCTCCCCCTTGCTGAAAAAGGCAAAATTACAAATACCGCGCTTTTGAATAACTCTGTTTTCCCTGTTAAATCGCAGATTTTCCCCACAGACAACTTTATGTCCTGCGGATTTTCTATCACCTCAGGCTCCCAGAGCATCATTATGCTCCCTCTTGACAGCGTTAAAACTGCAGAGATTGTTTTTGGCAGCCTTTACAGCTATTTAAGTGAATTGGCAGGAGTTGAGGAAAGCCCGGATTTATACAAGCTTAAGCGTCTTCGCCTTGCAGAAAGACTTTTTACTTCTCTTTCAAAATCCAAATCCACCCTTGCTTTTGCCGCCCTCAACGGAGTTAACCTCATTGAGGAATGCACCAATATGGTAGATACCGAAAACAAAACCTTTAAATTTGTTTATGACATTGAATCAAGGGCTTCTTCACAGCCTGTTAAGGATTACATCGCCGCTTGCGCACAAAAAACGCGCATTGAAGCCAAGTGCGATTATGCTGTGGCTGTTTCAAGCGCGTTTTCAGGCAATGATGATTCAATTTTCATTTACTGTGCGGTGGCCGACAAAAACGAAACCACCGTTACAAAGATTTTTGCTGACAGTGAAGAAAGCGCCAAGGACCTTGTGAACATAGGTGTTGAATATGCCCTCAAAATTGCAGGTAACAGCGTTATCTCAAAATATGAGGAGCTTCATTCAAAAGCCGCCAAGGCAGGCAACAAGCTTCGCCGCAACATAACCACAATAACCGCCTTTGCAATCGGCGGCTCTGCGGCAATCTGCGCTATTCTCGCGTTACTTTTGGGCAATCAATAATAGCGCATAACGGCAACAACCTTGCCTAAAATCGACACATCGGGCACGATAATCGGCTCGTAGGTGCAGTTTTCGGGCTGGAGACGGTAATATCCGTTTTCTTTATAGAAGGTTTTAACGGTAGCCTCATCCTCGATAAGGGCAACAACTATATCGCCGTTTCTTGCAAAAGGAGTTTTCTCAGCAATAACCAGGTCGCCGTCAAGAATACCGGCCTCAATCATACTCTCTCCTCTGACGTGAAGGGCAAAAAGAGGCTTATCTCTTGAAACCGTTCCTGTATAAGGGAAATAGCCCTCAATAGATTCAACCGCAAGAATAGGTGCGCCTGCAGTAACGGTGCCCACAATGGGAACCTGAACAATATTATCCTGCTGACCTACAATTCTGATTGAACGCTTAAGAAGCGGGTCACGGGAGATATAACCCTCCGCTTCAAGCACATCAAGATGAGCCTGAACAGATGAGGTTGACTTAAGCCCAACCGCGGCGCAGATTTCTCTCACAGAGGGAGGAACACCGTCACAGCTCCTTTCCACAAGGAAATCGTAGATAGCTCTTTGCTTATCATTTATAGCCAAATTTATCCCTACCTTTCAAAAGTAGTGTTAGTTTTTCATATTATAGCACAAATGTTCGGCAAATGCAAACATTTGTTTGCTATTTTTCAAAAAAATTTTTATTCTGAGGTATTTCAATGAACAAGCTTCGTATATTTTTATCAGTATCCCTCACCTTGCTTCTGATTTTCGGCGTTTTTGCAACAGGAGCCGCAGCCGTTGTTGACACCTACGGAGAGGGGGAATCCCTTGACAAATCAATTCTTACAGGCAATCAGGTTACTGCCGTCCCCTACTCCCCTGAGCTTAAAAGCTGTGCAAATATGGGTAACTGGCAAAAATATGCCGAAAATTCCATTGAAGCCATAACTGACTGCAGCACAGACTACATTTCTGTTGATGTTAAGCTCACTAAAGACGGTGTTCCCGTTCTTATGGCTGATGAAACTCTTGACAGAATGTGCATTGACGCTGACGGCAACACCGTAACAGGCAAGGTCAGTGAAAAAACTTATGAAGAAATTTCAACATATTTTCTCCGTTACGGTAACGGCGGAGAGCTTTCAAAAAAGAGCGAATATTTTGTTCCTACCCTTGAACAGGCACTTGAAGCCATTGATGATGAAAACACTCTGATAATTGATGTTTCTCTTGATGATTTAGGCAAAGTAAGCGGTGTGGTTGAAAATGAAGAAAAGCTCAGCAAGGTTTTGTTCCGCCTGACTGACTGCGACAGCCGCGATGTTTTATCTGTTATTGAAAAAAATGAGAGATTCAAAAACCTCATCATCCCCCAATATAACGGCAACATAATTTTTGGCGCTAATTCACTTTTGAAAGATGCTGTTGATGCAGGGCTTAACATTGTTAAAGTGGGTACTAAAAACCGCAACGGCGTTGTGCTTTACGATTCATACACCGCCCAATTCAAAGAAAATTCTGTTATGGCAATGTTTTCTATGGTGGATGAATATTCAGCCGACAGAGCCGATGATATTACAGGCTGGGACAATGTGATTTCCCACGGATATTCAATTATTGAAACCGATTATCCGGAGCTGCTTGAAAAATATTTTGACTCCACCGAAGAATTAAAGCAAGAATTAAAAACCCTGGTTGAAATGTGTGAAAGCTATCTTAACGGTGATTTTTCTGCCGACAGCTTAAAAAAATTCACCGAGGCTTATAACACCGCCAAGGGTTATGTTGACTCAGTTGCTTCACAAAGCCAGATTTCAAACGCTTTCTATAATCTGAGCGAGGCTTACAGTGAGCTTGAAAAATCCTCACCTGACGAAACAGCCGGTAAATTTACATTTTCAGTTGGCAGAATAATTGCCGCTGTGCTTTGCGGCGGCGGAATTGTTGCAAGTCAGGTTTACTTATTTAAAAAACGAAAGAAATAAAATCTTTTTAATATTGCCAAAGGGGTGATTATATGTCAGAAAAAATCAGACTTGAAAGAGCCGCTTATCCTGAGCAAGTGGGCGTTTCTTCAAAAGAAATTGAGGCTCTTATAGCCGATTTTAAAGAAAACAATATTGAAGTTCACAGCATTATGATTATGAGTGAGGGCAAGGTTGCTTTTGAAAGCTGGGCTGACCCTTATTCACCCGACCTGCCTCACGCTATGTATTCGGTCAGCAAAACCGTAACTTCGGCGGCAGTAGGCTTTGCTGTGGAAGAGGGAATTTTATCAACTGACACAAAGCTCCTTGATATTTTCCCCGAATTTATTCCCGATAAGCGTGACGAAAACCTCGAAAAGCTCGATATTCACGCCCTGCTCACAATGCAGTCAGGCAAAAATGTGAGCGTTTTTACCGACAAAACAAAGCCTAACTGGGAGCGTCAGTTTTTTAACTCCCCTTGGTCATTCACGCCCAACGACGGTCATTTTCAGTATATAAGTGAAAATCAGTATATGCTCTGCTCTGTTATCCACAAAATCACGGGGCAGACTGTTACGGAATATCTCACTCCCCGCCTTTTTGAGCCCCTCGGAATTGACACCCCTGCCTGGGAGGTTTCACCAAGAGGAATTGAAGCAGGCGGATGGGGGCTTTTCTTAAAAACCGAAGACCTTGCCAAAATCGTTACCTGTTATCAGCATAACGGTATGTTCGGCGGCAAGCAGGTTATCCCTGAAAGCTGGGTAAGAAAAACAAGAAAGCGCCATGTAGATAATTCCCACGCAAATTCCAGTGCTGACAGCCAGTGCGGCTACGGCTACTGTGTGTGGCATTGCGCCGGTGCTTCGGCTTACCGATTGGATGGTATGTTTTCTCAGTTCGGTATTATTTTTAAAGACAGAGATGCTTCATTTATTATAACAGCAGGTGAAATTGACGAGCAAAAGACCCGTGACGCTATCTGGCGCCACTTCCCCAAGGGATTTATTGAGCCTGACAGCGAGCCGAAAAGTGAAAAAGAAATCGGCCTTGCCCCTCTTGATGACATTCTTGAGCCTGCTGAAAGAAGTGTGCTTGAAGAAACAATTAAAAACAGAAATATTGTTTTCCATAAAAATCTCATCCTTGAAACTTCGGGCTTCCCTGTGAGTATGCTCCCCATTCCCGTTGTGTATATGTCTGCCGACAAAGCGGGCAATATCAACAATGTTAAGTTTGATTTTGGTGAAAACGAATGCACAATGACCTGGGACGAGGGCGACGAACACAACACCATTGTTTGCGGAATGGACGGTAAATACCGCACTTCAAAAATCCGCCTTGCAAAGATGGATTTCACCGCTTACAGCACCGCCGCGTGGAAGGATGAAGACACTCTTGTTATCAATATGCGGCCTGTTGAATCGGTTTGCAGAAGAACCATTGAGTTTGATTTTAAAGACAGAAACGTCGTTACCTTTACCCCAAGCTCACAGCCGCCCACAAACACCATTGCCGCAAACCTTGCAGGTATGGCAGACTCAATTATGCCGAGCGTTCCAAAATCTCTTGCAGATATGGCTTTTGACCAGCTTCCAAAAATAATTGACGCGAGCTACCGCGGCTCATTTGAAGAATAAAGTATAAATGGTTGACTCAATCTGAGCCAACCATTTTATTTTACACCTCATCCGTGTTGCTTTCGCAACCCACCTTATCCTTGAATTTTCAGCGGGAGGCTGATAGCCTCCCCTACCTGACGGACACCCTCGCGAGCTTTTTGCAAAATTTTTATTGTAGTTTGAAATTTATTGCATTATTCCATAACTTGTGGTAAACTAATGTTGCCAAACCAACTTAATAATAAGCAGAAAGTGTAATTTCCACAGGGATATTATGCTCTTTTTTGCAACAACAAAATGAATTTGATAAAATGCAAATTCCTTTTCTGTTGTTGTGATATATTCGCTTTCTGCAGAGTTGGTTTGGCGACTATCGGAGTTTGCGTTTTTGTGCGGTTACTTCGGTAGCCGCACTTTTTATTTTATGGAGGTGGTAAAATGTCAAAAAACACTTGCCCAATATGCGGAGAAATTTTTGACGATGAGCATGCAGACTATCTTGATAACGGCAGTCCTGCTTGCTCACAGTGTGTTGAGAACGAACGTAAAAAAGAAAAGGAGGATTAATTATGGAAGATAAGATTTTAGTAACAAGCCAAAGATATAATATTCAGAAGTTGCTTAAAACTTTTATAATAATCGCTTTTGCTGGAGCAATTATTTTTTCTCTGGCAATAATAATAGACCAGTGGTCTTATTACTATTTTTTAGAAGATTATTATAAGTATAAGAGTACACTTGAATTTTTAAATCGTGTAGATTTTTGCGATAACGGTTTCAGTTTTGCTATACATGAGTATTTTGATTTGGGCTGCTTTTTTTGGGCTATATTAATACTCGGAGGCATTTCTGGAATAGGATTAATTATATACGGTTGGTTACATAGCTATGAGTTAATTGTTACGGATAAACGGATTTACGGCAAGGTTGCATTCGGCAAAAGAGTTGACCTTCCTCTTGACTCTGTTTCAGCTACCGCAACAATCCAGACCCTCAAAGGGATTTCAGTTTCAACTTCTTCAGGTAGAATTTCTTTCCTTGCCATTAAAAATGCAAAAGAAATTTATGAAGTAATAAATAATCTTTTGATTAAGAGGCAAAACGAAAAGAAAACACCCGAGGTTATAATTCAAGACACAGTTAAAACTGATGAAGCAGACCAAATAAAAAAATATAAAGATTTATTGGACAGCGGAGTAATATCACAGGAAGAATTTGATGCTAAGAAAAAACAGCTTTTAAGCTTATAACCCCTTTTAGTGCAAGCAAAAAGACGGTAGATTTGCTCTACCGTCTTAATTTATTTTCTTGTTACAACAGGCTCGGCACCGTCGGTGATACATTCTTTGGTGAATTCCACCTTAACAATATCCTTGTCGCTCGGAACCTGATACATTGTGGGGAGAAGCACGCCCTCCATAATTGAGCGAAGTCCGCGAGCGCCGGTTTTCTTTTCAAGGGTTTTTTCAGCTACCGCCGCTAAGGCTTCATCATCAAATTCAAGCTCAACGCCGTCCATATCAAAAAGAGCTTTATACTGCTTGAGAATGGCGTTTTTAGGCTCTTTGAGGATTTTAATCATATCCTCTTTATTGAGCTGGCTGAGGGTTGTAATAACCGGCAAACGGCCCACAAGCTCAGGAATAAGACCGTACTTTGACAAATCCTGATGAATAACTTTACTCATAAGGTTTTCGGCTGTCATTTCAGATTTATTCTTAATCTCTGCGCCAAAGCCAAGGGCTGAGCCGCCGATGCGCTTTTCAATAATCTTTTCAATGCCGTCAAATGCACCGCCGCAAATAAAAAGAATATTGGATGTGTCAATCTGAATAAATTCCTGCTGTGGGTGCTTTCTGCCGCCCTGAGGGGGAACATTGGCAACCGTGCCCTCAAGAATTTTAAGTAATGCCTGCTGAACACCCTCACCGCTTACATCGCGGGTGATTGAGGGGTTTTCAGACTTTCTTGCAATCTTGTCGATTTCATCCACATAGATAATACCGCGCTGTGCCTTATCTATATCAAAATCTGCCGCCTGAATAAGACGAAGAAGAATGTTTTCAACATCTTCACCAACATAGCCCGCCTCAGTCAATGTTGTGGCATCGGCAATGGCAAAGGGAACATCCAAGGTTTTTGCAAGGGTCTGCGCAAGCATTGTTTTGCCTACACCTGTCGGACCGAGGAGCATAATATTGCTCTTTTGAATGTCAACATCACAATCTTCACCCTTATAAACTCGCTTATAGTGGTTATAAACCGCAACGCTGAGAGCAATTTTTGCCTCATTCTGACCAACAACATATTCATCAAGCTGAGCCTTGATTTCAGACGGAGCAGGTAGCTTAACATTTTCCTTGCTCTTCTTTTGCTTTGACTCTGCTATAATATCGTCTTCAATTATTCCCTGGCAAAGCTCAACACATTCATCACAGATAAACACACCCGGACCTGCAATGAGCTTATATACCTGATTCTGCGTCTTCTGGCAGAAAGAACAGCGGACATTTTTTTCGCGTCTTTCATCTTCTCTGCTCATAGAAACGTTCCTTTCGGGTTATCTGTTTTTGATTACCTTGTCAACAATGCCGTATTCCATAGCTTCCTGAGCTGAAAGGTAATTGTCTCTTTCTGTGTCAAGAGCAATCTGCTCAATGGACTTGCCTGTGTTTTCAGCAAGGATTCTGTTGAGCTTTTCTCTTGTTTTGATAATATGGTTGGCAACAATCTGAATTTCAGTTGCCTGACCTCTTGCACCGCCCAAGGGCTGATGAATCATAATTTCACTGTTGGGAAGAGCAAGTCTTTTGCCCTTTGCGCCTGATGAGAGCAAAAATGCACCCATTGAAGCGGCCATACCCATGCAGATTGTTGAAACATCACACTTGATATACTGCATTGTGTCATAAATTGCCATACCTGCAGTAACTGAGCCGCCGGGGCTGTTGATGTAAAGGCTGATGTCTTTCTCAGGGTCCTGACCCTCGAGGAAGAGCAACTGTGCAACAACAAGGCTGGCAGTTGTGTCGTTAACCTCGTCAGAAAGAACTATAATTCTGTCATTTAAAAGTCTTGAGAAGATGTCGTACTGTCTTTCTCCTCTGTTGGTCTGTTCTACAACGTAAGGTACTAATGCCATAATAAAATCCTCCTTATTCTTGCCGCAAAACTTTCAAACTTAAACGAAATGAATGGCATAAAGCCATTCACTCCATTTAATTATAGGTTTAATTTTTATAAATTATTCAGCAGCTTCTTCTTTTTTCTCTGCTGCTTTTTTGGTTGTCTTTTTAGCTGCTGTTTTCTTAGCAGGCTTTTCTGCAGCTTCTGCAACTGCATTGTCAACAACAAGCTGAACAGCCTTGCCGTTTACGATGTCTGTTTTAATGTCTTCAACAGGAACAAAGCTCTTAATCTGCTCTGCTTCCATCTTATACATTTCAGCCATTTCAGCATACTTAGCTTCAGCTTCTTCGTCTGTTGCCTCAATACCCTCAAGCTTAACAACCTTTTCAACTGCAAGCATAAGCTTAACCTGCTTCTCAGCGCCGTCACGGAATGAAGCCTTAAGAGCATCTAAATCCATGCCTGTGTATTTGAGATAGCCGTCAAGGTTAAGACCCTGCTGAGCAAGACGCTGAGCAAAGTTATTGATTTCTTCCTCAACCTTGTTGTCATACATAACCTCAGGAATTTCACCCTGAACGTTAGCTGCAAGCTGTTCGAGAAGAGCTGATTCAAAATCTCTGTCTGCCTGAGCCTTTTTAGCCTCAGTAAGCTCAGCCTTGATGCTCTTCTTAAGAGCTGCAAGTGTGTCAGCATCTTCGCTTACATCCTTAGCAAATTCATCGTCAAGAGCGGGAAGCTCTTTAACCTTGATTTCGTTAACCTTAACTTTGAATACAGCCTCTTTGCCTGCAAGCTCAGGTGTGTATTCTGCAGGGAATGTAACATTTACATCAAACTCTTCACCTGCGTTGTGACCGATAATCTGGTCTTCAAAGCCGGGGATGAACTGACCTGAACCGATTGTGAGCTCAAAGCCTTCGCCCTTGCCGCCGTCAAATGCTACACCGTCAACAAAGCCTTCAAAGTCGATAACTGCGATGTCATCCTTCTTAACTGCTCTGTCTTCAACAGTAACAAGTCTTGCATTTCTTTCCTGAAGCTCTTCGAGCTTTTTCTTAACATCTGCTGCTGAAACAGTTGTGTCAGCCTTAACAGCCTTAAGACCTTTGTATTCGCCGATTTCGATTTCAGGCTTAACTGTAACCTTCATTGTCATCTCAACGCCTGTTTCGTCAATCTTGGTAACGTCAACATCATAAGGAGCTGCAACAGCCTCGATGCCTGATTCTTTAATAGCGTCACCAACAACTTCGGGATAAAGGATATCAAGAGCATCTTCATAGAATACGCCCTTGCCGTAATAACGCTCAATAACTGAAAGAGGAGCCTTACCCTTACGGAAGCCGGGAACTGCAATTTTACCTTTCTGCTTATTATAAGCTTTTACGATAGCGGCCTTAAACTCTTCGCCGCCGATTGAAACCTCAAGAGTATATGTGTTGGTTTCTGTTTTGTTTGCTGATTTTAACATCGTACTTCCTCCTGTACATTCTTTAACTCATGTATTATAACAGATGTTTTCAGTATTTTCCATAGTTTATTTAAAAAATTATCCTAAAAAGTCAAAATTTTACAATCAATTTAGGGCAAAAATTTAGGTAATCTCCCGAAACTAAGTGAAATTTAACTGAGAACATCTCTCCATTGAAAGCAAACGTGGTTGAATAGCCGTGTAAATGGCCATAATAACATTGTGAAACTTCGCCGTTTATAAGCTCGTCACAAATCTCCTGACAGACCTGACCGCCCGCTATCGGCGGATAATGCAAAAAAGCAATTTTTTCGCCGCCCAGCTTTTCGGCCTCCTGAATTGACATTCTCAGCCTGCCTGCTTCACGGGCAACAATTTTTTTGTCTGCCTGCTTATCGCTGTCAAAAAACCAGCCGCGGCTGCCGCAAATGGCATAATCGCCCACCTTGTAAGCATTATTATTGAGTATTTTTATGGTAGTAATTCCGTTTTCTTCAAAAAATTTGTCAGCCTTTTTCTTGGTTGACCACCAGTAATCGTGATTACCTTTTAAAATTATTTTTTCGCCGGGCAATCTGTCAAGGAATTTAAAATCCTCCAGCGCCTCCTCCATAGTCATTCCCCATGTGATATCACCGGGAATTACAACGGTGTCTGTGTCTTTGACAATAGCCCGCCAATTTTTTTCAAGCTTTTGTTCAAAATTTTCCCATCCCGAAAAAATATCCATCGGCTTATCCGTCCCGAAAGACAGATGAGTATCACCTATTGCAAATAAAGACATTGTAACACCTCGCATATTACGAAAATTTTTGCTCAAAATAATTCAGGGGAATCCCAATACTAAACGGAGGTTAATTTTATGCGTCACGAAATTAAAGACATCAAATGTAACGTAAGCCGTTGCATCTATAACGAAGGCAACCAGAAATGCACAGCAGGTGCTATTGAGGTAGGTCCTTCAAGCGCTTGCAGCTGCTCAGAAACACTCTGCGCAACATTTGAGCCAAACACAAATATGACAAACAGCAAATAACCATAAAGATTGCAGGAAACACAGCTTGTGCGTTTCCTGCTTTTTATTATTTGGAAAGCATTTCAAATACAACAGCTTCCATATCTTCTTTTTTACAGCAGTTTGTAAATCTTGGAGTTTTGCCCTTAAGATTTGCAAGCTGTGGCGGGCATTCAGCCCCTGTTTCAACATGAAGACCAAGCACCATATCGAACTCGTCCATACCCTCTGTAATGCCGGGGCGGACAGCGTCAAGCACAGATGCGCTGAATTTGTATGGGTTAGCTGTTGAAGCAATTACTGTGGGAGTTTCGTCTGCAGTAACATGAACATAATCATTATAAACTGCAACTGCAACTGCAGTGTGAGTGTCGCAAAGATATTTGTATTCATCAAAAACATTTGCGATTGTGGCTTTTGTGCCCTTATCGTCACAGCAGCCTGCCTCAAACAAAGCCTTAATTTTATCAAACACAGCTTCATCAACTGAATATTTACCCTCTGCATTAAGCTCATTCATCCACTTTGAAACAGCCTCATCGTTCATATCGCTTAAAAGGAAGAGGAGTCTTTCAAGGTTTGATGAAATAAGAATATCCATTGAAGGAGAAATTGTTGTGTAGAAATCTCTCTTTCTGTTGTAGTTACCTGTTGAAAGGAACTCTGTGAGAACATCGTTTGCGTTTGAAGCACAAACAAGCTTCTTAATGGGAACGCCCATTTCCTTGGCATAATAAGCGGCAAGGATGTTGCCGAAGTTACCTGTGGGAACAACAACATTGATTTCATCGCCTAATTTGATTTTGCCCTTTTCGAGCATATCACAATAAGCTGAAACATAATAGACAATCTGAGGAACAAGTCTGCCCCAGTTGATTGAGTTAGCTGAGGAGAACATCATACCCATTGATTCAAGCTTATCTGCAACGGCCTTGTCGGTAAAAATCTTTTTAACTCCGCTCTGAGCATCGTCAAAGTTACCCTCAATAGCACAAACACCAACATTTGCACCCTCCTGAGTTGTCATCTGGAGCTTCTGCATGGGGCTTACACCGTCTTCGGGGTAGAAAACGAGAATTTTTGTTTTCGGAACATCCTTAAAGCCCTCAAGTGCGGCCTTGCCTGTGTCACCTGATGTTGCAACGAGAATAACAATTTCTTTATCGGGAGCTGATTTTGAAGAGGCAACTGTAAGAAGATAGGGAAGAAGCTGAAGCGCCATATCCTTAAACGCACAGGTCGGACCCTTCCAAAGCTCTAAAATCTCAGCTTTATCATTAAGAGTGTAGAGAGGAGCAACCTTTTTATCACTGAATCTGCCCTCGGCATAAGCACCGTTTACACAGTAATCAAGCTCTTCTTCGCTGAAATCAGTGAGGTAAAGAGAGAGAATCTCTTTTGCTCTTTCTATGTAACTGCAATTTACAAGGCGCTGAATGTCATCAAGTGAAATCTTTGGAATTTCAACAGGAACAAACAATCCGCCCTCTTTTGATATACCGTGAGCAATAGCCTCGGCTGATTCAACTCTGATGCTCTTGTCGCGGGTACTTGTGTATAACATCGTACATTCTCCTTTGAGTTAATACTTCTTAAGATTATATCACACTTTGTCAATAGTGTAAATGCTAAAAAGCATCCATAATATGATTTAAACTCAGCTTATTGAAATTTTCATCAAGAATAAGCTCTATAACATCAAATCTCATTTCATTTTCACCGCCGAATTTATTCATAAAAAGCCCTGCGGTGGCTCTGATTTTACTCTGCTTAGAGATGTCAACTGCCTCCGACGGAGAAGCTATTGCGCCCATTCCCCTTGTTTTGACTTCAACAAAGCAGATGGTGTTTTCTTTTTGAGCAATTATATCAATTTCGCCCATTCGTCTGCGGTAGTTACCCGTTATTATGGTGTAGCTGTTATCACGCAGATATCTTGCGGCATAAAGCTCGCCCCACACGCCCGATTTATTGATAACCATTATCGCTCGCCCGTAATTTTCTTTAAAAAGCTTCTGCGGTGAATGGGGCTGATACCGTATTTTTCGAGCATTTCATAGTGAAGCTTTGTGCCGTAGCCCTTATGCTTAGGGAACTGATATTCAGGATATTTTTCGCTGATTTCAAGCATAAATCTATCCCTTGTTACCTTTGCAAGCACACTTGCCGCCGCAATAGACGCTGACAGTGCATCTCCCTTGACAACGGTCTTGGTGGGAATTCCCAGAAGCGGGTCGCGGTTACCGTCAACCAACACAAAATCGGGCTTCATGTCAAGCCCGTCAACCGCCCTTTTCATAGCTAAAAAGGTGGCCTGCAAAATGTTGATTTCATCAATTTCCTTTTCGTCAGCCATAGCTATTGAATAAGCTACAGCTTTTTCTTTGATTACATCATAAAGTGCATCACGCTTTTTTTCGGTGAGCTTTTTTGAATCATTAAGTCCGTCAATTATAAGTCCGTCAGGCAAAATAACAGCCGCGGCGCAAACAGGCCCTGCAAGGGGACCTCTGCCTGCCTCGTCAACTCCGCAAACAATGCTGTAGCCCTCAGCCTTTGCTTCATTTTCAAACTTATGCCAGTCTATAATTTCAACTTCTTTTTTCATTTTGTCACTTCCTCGGGGGCAACTCCATTGTGATTTTGCCGAGCTTACCGCCTCTGTATTCATCAAGGAGCATTACAGCCGCTCTTTCGGTGTCAATTTCACCGCCGCTTATGAGCATTCCTCTTTTCCTGCCGATTGCTTCAAGGAGCTCATAGGCTTCAATTTCTTCAAAATCAAGGTTGTTCAATTTGTAGCGTTCTGTAATTCTGTGGGCATAATCCTCTTTAAGCACTTCAAGAAGTCTGACCGCCATTGTTTCGCTGTCAAGAATAGAATCCTTAACCGAGCCGATAAACGCAAGCCTGTCGCCAACCTTTGCATCATCAAACTTAGGCCAAAGAACACCTGGAGTGTCAAGAAGCTCAACACCGTTACCGATATTAAACCATTGGTTGTGCCTTGTTACACCGGGCTTGTCTGCAACAGCGGCTCTGTTTTTGCCTGCCATTTTGTTAATAAATGAAGACTTACCCGTGTTGGGAATGCCAACCACCATAACACGAAGACTTTTGCCTGCCATACCCTTTTCGGTGTTGGACTGAATTTTATCCTTAAGCACTTCTCTTACCAACGGACGGTAAGCATTCAGCCCCTTGCCTGAACGGCAGTCAACAGGCAATGCACGAAAGCCCTCGTTTTCAAAATATTTTATCCACTTTGCAGTTGCCTTTTCATCGGCAACATCACATTTATTGAGAAGAATTATCCTCGGCTTGCCCGCGGTAATCTGCTCAATTTCAGGGTTACGGCTTGAAAGAGGCATTCTCGCGTCGAGAAGCTCGGTTACGGCATCAACCATTGAAAGGCTCTCTTTAATAAGGCGCCTTGTTTTTGCCATGTGACCGGGGAACCACTGTACGGTTTGTTTTTGAAAATCACTCATAATTTTTCACCTTAAAAGGAGCCTTTAAAGGCTCCTGCTGTTACTCAAAATATGTAAACTGATTAAACGGCAGAATTCTGAAAAGAACCTTGCCGATGATATATCTTTCGTCAATCATACCAATAGCGGTTGAACGGCTGTCGGTAGAGTCGTTTCTGTTATCGCCCATTGCAAAAATGCACCCCTCGGGAACAGTTACGGGGAAGTTGACATCCTGCTTTGTGGTGGTGGGCTCTGCAATATAATCCTCCTGCAAAAGCTCGCCGTCAACATAAACATCGCCTGTTTCAAAATCAATATCAACCGTCTGACCGCCTGTTGCAATAACTCGCTTAACAATCGGCTCATTAAAGGCGTTTGGCTGGGTGCTGATGATAATGTCACCGTATTCATATCCGTCAGAGTTTATCGCCCTGACAAGCAGCCAATCACTTTCATAAAGGGTGGGGTTCATAGAGTCACCCACAACGCCCACAAATCTGAAAAAGAAAGTGAACACAACCATTATAACAATCAGCGCAGTGCAGATTATTGAAACAAAATCATATATAAAGGGCTGTTTGATTTCCTTTTGATTCTGCTGTTCTTCGTTCATTTAAAGGACCTCTTATTCTTCACCGAAGTAATCTTCGTTAAAAACTTTTATTTCGTCAAAGGGTAAAATTCTCACAAAAGCTTTACCCAGAATATATCTTTCATCAATAGGGCCGATTCTTGAAGAACGGCTGTCAAGAGAGTCGTTTCTGTTATCTCCCATTGCAAAAACGCAACCCTCGGGAACATGATACGGGAAAGTGACATCATAGGAAAGAGCTGTCGGCTCATATATGTAAGGCTCATCAAGCACTTTACCGTTAACTGTTACTTCATGAGTGTTAAAATCAATATCAATCGTTTCACCGCCGAGAGCAACAATTCTTTTAACGAGAGGCTCGTTTCTGTCATTTGGCTGGGTGATGATGATAATATCACCGCGCTCATATTCACTTTGAGAAGAAACAAGCAACCAATCACCGTCAGCAAGGGTCGGCACCATCGAAGAGCCCACAACGCTTACTGCTCTGAACAAAAAAGTGAATATAATAAAAATTATAACAAGTGCAGAAAGAATTGAGCCTGCCATATCGTAAGCCTGAAACCATTTTTTACGGTTCTTCTCCGCCTGCTCAGGAGTTAATCCGCCGGGGTAATACTTTATTTTTGAAGTTTCTGTATGTCTGTTATTATACAAAGCGGTTACCTCCAATAAACCGGTTTTACTAAGGTGATAAATACATTCAAAATTTCTAATCCGAAAGTTAAAAATTTTCAGATGATTTTCGGTTGTTGAGGGCGAAGACAGGCTGACGCCTTTCAAGACCGAAACACCGAAAAGGGCTGAAAAGGATAACTTTCGATAAAATTTTGTTTGTATTTGTCACCCAAATTAAAAAGGGTATGCAGACACTCCGCATACCCTCAATGGTACGACCTGAGCGTACCTTCAGCTCTTTTGAATTAGCCGAGCTTCTGCTTAACTTTAGCAGCTTTGCCGACTCTGTCACGCAGATAGTAGAGCTTGCTTCTGCGAACTTTACCTGTTCTGATGAGTTCAACGCTGTCTACGTTTGGTGAATGAACAGGGAATACTCTTTCAACACCTACACCGTATGAAACACGACGAACGGTAAATGTTTCGGAAACACCGGCACCCTTGCGAGCGATTACGATACCTTCAAATGCCTGAAGTCTTTCTCTTTCGCCTTCACGAATTCTAACCTGAATTCTAACAGTGTTACCTACTTTGATTGCCTCAGAAACGTCAGCCTTAAGGCTGTCCTGAGCGATGAGTTTAAGTGCGTCCATAATAGACCTCCCGATAATTTCAGGCGTTCATGCCGTATACACAGCAGAGGACCGTCCGCTTTAATGTTGGGCATTAAATCCCCACTTGTAATCAAGCGGATACAAATGCTGAAATATCATATCACAAGAAAGCGGAAAATGCAAGCATTTTTTTATTTTTCTAACAAAAACTTTTCCCGCTTGCGGTCAGCAAATCTTCACGCACAATATGTTGTTGTTTTGAGGATATCTGTATATTCTTTTCAAGAGTTTCAATTAAAAGCGACGGGTTCAGATTCACTGAATTTCCTGCCGCAAGGTTAAGTGAAAGAATCACTTTACTGCCGTCAAGGGTAATCTCTTTCCCGAAAATCTGTTCAATGAGATTGACTTGCTTTAGCACCTTTCGGTGACCCTTTTTGCCCATTTTTTCAGCCATAAGCTCGTCACCGCTCATAAGAGCATCTGCGCTGTAGCAGAAGCTTTCCGCCTCGTTTTCATCAGCAAATTCAAGGGTAACGGCATATCCGGCGCTTGCAATTTCATTGGCATTAAAAACAGGGTCAGCCACGCTCACAATGCCCACACCCTCGGGCATAACGGCACTCAACGCATCCTTGACCTGCTCGTTTGTCATATCTCCCTCAATTCTGATATCCATATATTCACATTCACTGCTCTGACCCAGAGAAAGAGGGAGGGCAAACGCAATATACGGATGAGGATTAAATCCCTCGGTGTACCACATGGGGAGCTTTGCCCTGCGGACAGCCCTTGTCATAAGGCGGTTGATATCAAGGTGAGAAATATAAATCATTCTGCCTGTTTTTGAAAATCTGATTCTAACACATCGCATGGCACTCACCTCCGTTGAGCTTGTTTGCTCCGCAGCCTGCGCACTTTTCACGGCAGTTCTTGGTTGTTTCACTCTTGTGAGCCTTTTCATTTTCTTTCATAAGGAATTTTTTGCTCACACCGTAATCAAGGTGATCCCAAGGAAGAATTTCATCAAAGCTTCTTCGGCGGTTAGCATAAAAGTGTGGGTCGATTCCGCACTCTTCAAAGGCTTCCGTCCATTTTTCAAAATCAAACTGGTCATCCCATCCGTCAAATCGGCAGCCCTTTTTCCACGCAAGCTCCATAACCTTTGAAAGTCGGCGGTCGCCTCTTGCAAACACGCCCTCCAAAAAGCTGGTCGGGGTAAGGTGGGTGCTGATATTTATTTTTTTAGTTGTTACGCTTTCACGAAGATGCTTTTGCTTTTCTTCAAGCTGCTCCATTGTATCCTGAGGCTCCCACTGGAAAGGTGTAAAGGGCTTCGGCACAAAGGAAGACGCGCTGATATTAACAGTTACACCCTTGCCTTTTGGCTTGTCGGGGTTCTGGTAAAAAGCATTTACAACCTTCTGACCCAATTCGGCAATACCTGCAACATCATCGAGGGTTTCTGTAGGAAGGCCAAGCATAAAGTAAAGCTTAACTCCCGTCCAGCCTCCGCTGAATGCTTTGGTAACGGTGGTCATTACTTCTTCTTCGGTTACATTTTTGTTAATTGCATCACGAAGGCGCTGTGTGCCTGCTTCAGGGGCAAAGGTAAGACCTGCACGCCTTACGGCGGTGAGCTTTTGCATAAGCTCGTCAGAGAAATTGTCTACACGAAGCGACGGCAAAGCAACATTTATTTTGTCATCAATAGTCCAGCTGAGCAGCTTATCAAGAAGCGGCTCAATCTGAGTGTAGTCACTTGTACTAAGGGAGCAAAGTGAAATTTCATCATAGCCTGAGGTTTCACAAAGGCACTTGCTCTGGCTTTCAACCACATCGGCGCTTTTTTCTCTGATTGGTCTGTAAATAAAGCCTGCCTGACAGAAGCGGCAGCCTCTGATACATCCTCTGAAAATCTCGGCAGTTACTCTGTCGTGAACAATTTCTATTGACGGCACGATGAATGACTTGGGATAAAAGGCTTTATCCAAATCCTTAACCACTCTTTTAACTGCCTTTGCAGGAGCTGTGTATTTAGGCGTAACGCTTTTTATGGTGTTATCTTCGTTATATTCCACATCATAAAGCGAGGGTACATAAAAGCCGTCAATTTTAGCAACCTCACAAAGAAATTCTAGCTTAGATGAGCCTTTTTTCTTATGCTCTTTGAGCAAATCAAGAAGCTCGTTTGTGGTTTCTTCACCCTCACCGAGCATAATAATATCAATGAAATCGGCAATCGGCTCTGCATTGCACACACAAGGGCCGCCTGCAACCACCAACGGGGTAAGGCTTTCACGGTCTTTGGAATAAAGAGGCACCTGAGCCAAATCAAGCATATTAAGAACATTGGAAAAGCTGAGCTCATACTGAAGAGTGAAGCCAATCATATCAAAATCCTTGACAGGGTCACCGCTTTCAAGGGCATAGAGAGGAATGTTATTTTCTCTCATCTGCTCTTCCATATCTACCCAAGGGGCAAACACGCGCTCACACCAGGCGTCCTCACGCTCATTAACCAGTGAATACAAAATCTTCATACCAAGATGTGACATTCCGATTTCATAAGTATCCGGAAAACAGAATGCGTAACGCAAGTCAATCTTGCTTTTGTCTTTGATAACGCTGTTAAGCTCGCCGCCCACATACCTGCCCGGCTTCTGAACTTTCAGCAATATATTTTCTACCTTCTGCGGAATCATAAAACTGTCCTTTACTGTTTAATCTATTTCCCTTTGTCAGGGGAGCTGTCGCAAAGCGACTGAGGGGTAGTCTGCTCGGAATATCTCTCCCTCCGTCTTTTGCTTTGCAAAATCCACCTCCCTCATCAAAGGGAGGCAAGAAAAAACCTGCAATAATCGGTTACTTCAAAGTAACAATACTTACGCCGTCTTCACCTTCGCCAAAGGTGCCGAGGCGGTGAGATTTAACATAGGGGCTCTTTTTAAGATATTCCCTTACTGCCGTTCTCAGGGCGCCTGTTCCTTTACCGTGAATTATGGTAAATTCATTAAGCCCTGTGCGAAGTGCGCTGTCCATAAATCTGTCAAGGGTCATAAGGCATTCTTCAACGGTCATACCTCTCAAATCAAGCCTTGTATCGGCTGAAATGTTCATTCGGCTGTCCATTTTACTGCCGTGAGTTGCTCTCGGTTTCTGAATTTTGGGCTTATTTTGCTTTTCAACAAGGCGTAGGTTTGAAATCTGCGTTCTTGTTTTAATTGCGCCCATCTGCACCTCAGCAACGCCCTTTTTGGTATTAACCGAAACCACCGTAGCCTCAGCGCCTATATCGGCAAGCACAACGCTGTCGCCCTGCTTGAGCTCACGGGGTAAAACATAATTTTCATCTGCATCAAAGGTGCCGACAACAGGGTCTGCGGCGGCATCAATAGCGCCGATTCCCCTCTTGACTGCCGCTCTTGCACGGCGAGCCATTTCAGCGGCATCCTTTTGCTTTGCCTGCTCTTTTTTGAGGCGTTCAAGCTCGTCAAGGAGTGCATAAGCCTCCCTCTTTGCCTGCTCGGTTATTTTAATTGCCTGAGCTTTTGCCTTTTCCATCTCTTTTTCACGAAGGGTCTGAATTTCGGCTTTCATCTGCTTGGCTTTTTCAATTTGTTCCTGTGCCTCATGCTTTAACTGCTCGGCTTCATTTTTGCCCTGCTCCATCTGTCGGCGGCTTTCTTCAAGCTTATCCACCACATCCTCAAAGCGGGCATTTTCTGTTGAAACAAGATTTCGTGCCGCATCTACAATTTCATCAGAAAGACCAAGTCTTTGAGAAATTGCAAAAGCATTTGACCTGCCGGGTACACCAATCAAAAGCTTGTATGTAGGCTTGAGGGTTGAAACATCAAACTCACAGCTTCCGTTGATAACTCCGTCGGTCTGCAAGGCATAAGCCTTAAGCTCGGCATAGTGGGTGGTGGCGGCAATTTTTGCCCCCTGACGGCGAAGCTTTTCAAGAATTGAAACAGCCAACGCCGCGCCCTCAACAGGGTCGGTGCCTGCGCCAAGCTCGTCTATGAGAACAAGACTGCCCTCACCTGCAATGCCCAGAATATCTATAATAGTTGTCATGTGTGACGAAAAGGTTGAAAGAGACTGCTCAATGCTCTGCTCGTCACCGATATCGGCAAGCACATTTTCAAAAACGGAAATTCTGCTTCTGTCGTCAACGGGGAGCATAAGTCCGCACATTGCCATTAAAGAAAGAAGTCCGATTGTTTTAATCGAAACGGTTTTACCGCCTGTGTTAGGACCTGTAATCACAAGGGTATCAAAACCTTCACCCAGTTTTATATCAACAGGCACAACCTTTTTAGGGTCAATAAGAGGGTGCCTTGCCCTGCGAAGGTCGATAATACCTTCATTATTAAGGGTTGGTGCAGATGCTTTCATAGCATAAGCCAACTGAGCCTTGCCGAAAATCAGGTTAAGCTCAACTGCACATTCATAGCTCGCCTTGATTGTGTCGGCAAAAGAGCCTGCCTGAGCAGAAAGCTCAGCAATAATTCTGTCAATTTCATCCTGCTCCTGATTTTGCAGAAGTCGGATTTTGTTGTTAGCTTCAACCACGCCCATAGGCTCAACAAAAACTGTTGCACCCGATGATGAGGTGTCGTGAACAAGACCCGGCACATCAGCTCGGTGTTCACTTTTAACAGGAACAACAAATCTGCCGTTACGCATGGTGATAATGTTATCCTGCAGATATTTTGAATAATTGGTGTTTCTGGTAATTTTACCGAGCTGTTCTCTTACGTGAGATTCCTGCGCTCTGATTTTTCGTCTGATATCAGCCAATGCAGGTGAAGCGTTGTCGGCAATTTCATCCTCTGAAAGAATCGCATTTCTGATTGCATCCTCAAGATATCTGTTTGGCGAAAGAGAATTGAACAATGAGTCAAGGCAGGTTTCAACACCTGAGCAGGTGCTCCTCCACTGAGTTATTGTTCTTATAACATGAAGCACACTTGCAATATCAAGAAGCTCTCTTAACGAAAGTGAGCTGCCTGCATCGGCTCTGTAAAGAGCGTTGGTAACATTCACAAGTCCGCCGAAAGCAGGGCCGCCGAAGCGGGCAAGAAGCATGTGTGCATCTTTGGTCTGATTAAGCAAAGCCTGAGCCAGCGGAAGCGACGGCTCGGGTTTGAGCTCACGGGCAAGAATGCGGGCATCTTCACAAGAAACGTGACCTGCCAGCTTTTCAAGCACCTTATCAAGTTCAAGAGATAAATAATGTCTGTTCATATTAACTCCATTATGTAATACTCTTGTAAAAGTCAAGAGTTTTATATTTTCTATTAGTCTGATTTAAAAGATATTTTTCGCAAACATCTGAGAGTATGGGATAATTTTCTTCACCTAAGGTAAAAGAAAAAAGCTTTTCGGGCTGTGAATAGCAGATATATCTCATCGCAGTTACAACGCTCAGCGGCAGTTCCTCACAAGGCACATCGTCAACACATTCACTGCAATAAAGATGACCGTCATAGGTGCCGAAATACATCACATCATCTTCAAATTTTCCGCAACCGTCGCAGGCTACCAAATCGGGCATATAACCTGCAAGAGAAAGGGTGCGAAGCTCGGCAATAGCTTTGAGCTGAAGCTCGGGGCGCTTGTTTTTGCTGAGCATATAAAGGCAGTTGAGAGTAAGGCGCAAAAAATCTGCCGCATCACTCTCCTGCGGGGCAAGCTCATACTGAAGCTCACAAAAATATTGAGCCAGGGCAAGCTTACCGATATCATTTCTCAAATCAAAAAATATCTCTTTAGTCTGAATTTCATCAATAACATAAGCATCTTTTCCGCGGTAAATAGAAAAATCTGCGTAAGAAAACATCTGGCTTCCGCATTGGGTGCGGCTTTTAAGCCGTTGCGCTCCCCTTACAAAAGCCCTTAGCACACCGTAATCTTTTGTAAGCACGGTAACAAGACGGTCATCGCCGTTTGTCTTGTGCTCTTTGATTATCAGCCCTTCTGTGTTCATTCGCATTTTTTACATTCTCCTGCACGCTGTTGGTTGCTTTGTATTGAAGATAGTCACTGATTTTTCCGCTTTGGGCAAATTTATCCCAGGCGGCAAGATTTTTGTAATCCATCAAAATCCCTCCGCAAATATTATTTGCAAAGGGATGCAGTTTTTGTTATGAAAATTTTGTTAATCAGTCTAATCCGAAATTATGAATAAGACCCTCGCGGTTTCTCCAGCCTTCCTTAACCTTTACCCAGCATTTGAGATTGATTTTGCACTGGAAAAAGCGCTCCATATCTTCCCTTGCTCTGGTTGAAACCTTTTTGAGCATTGCTCCGCCTTTGCCGATGATAATACCCTTGTGGCTTTCACGCTCGCAATAAATAACGGCTTCAATGTCAAGAATTTCACTGTCTTCACGCTCGCGCATTTTTTCAATGCTTACTGCTGTGCCGTGAGGAATTTCTTTATCAAGTGAACGAAGAAGCTTTTCGCGGATAATTTCACCTGCAATAACTCTTTCGGGCTGGTCGGTGAGGGTATCCTCAGGGAAGAAGAAAACGCTCTCAAACGCAAGCTTTGAAAGCTCCTCTTCAAGCTCGGGCATATTAACCCCCTTAAGAGCAGAAACAGGAACAATAGCCTCAAAAGGATAAAGCTGAGAGAATTTTAAAATTCTTTCCATAAGCTGTTCCTTTTCAGGGATTGTATCAACCTTATTGATTGCAAGAATAACAGGCAGCTTTTCTTTTTGGAACTTTTCGATAAGCTCCTTTTCGGCAGGGCGCAAATCTCCCTCAGGCTCGGTTACAAAAAGAACCGCATCAACGCCTGAAATGCTGTCACCAACCGCTTTTATCATTTTTTCACCAAGCTTATTTTTCGGCTTGTGGAAGCCAGGAGTATCGGTAAAAACAAGCTGAGTGTCACCCTTTGTGAGAACACCCATAATTTTGGTGCGGGTGGTCTGGGGCTTGTCTGATACAATGGCAATTTTCTGCCCTAACATTTTATTGAGAAGTGACGACTTGCCAACATTCGGGCAGCCGACAATAGCTATAAAAGCGGTTTTAGTCATTCTTTTTACCTCTTAAAAAATTATAGATTTTCTTCGGACCTGCGAGAATAAGTACGCCGTCAATCACAAGGCTTACTGCAAGCACGGCAATATACGCAGGGTTATTTAAAAAGTATGCAAACATATTTTCAAATGCAACAGGCTGATACAAAATCACTATGCCGATAATCACCGAAAATATTGACATCACAAGCACACCGCCTGCCGCGGCATCCTTTGCAATTTTAACATACTCGTTTTTTTCGAGAGTTGCCGCATTGGCCGCGTTTTCAATTCCCGAATTCAAAAGCTCACCTGCCATAACAAGTGACGACATCATCAGAAGCAAGGCAAACTCAGCTTTGCTCACCTCAAAGAAATCATAATGAAGCAAAAAGAACATCATATAAGCAAAAATGCTAAGATGAAATCTAAAATTTCTCTCGTTCATTATGCCGTAAGCAATTCCTTTAAAGGCATAGCCGAAGCCCTTTATAAAAGCCTTCATAATTATTCCTCACCCAGATAATAACTGCTGTTTCGCTTTAATCCGAGCTGAGTGAGAACGGTTTCTTCCTTTTCTCTCATTCTTACCTGCTCAATGCCGCCTGCCTCGTGGTCATAGCCGAGAAGATGAAGCATTGAATGAACGGTAAGGAAACCGATTTCACGCTGAAGTGAGTGTCCGTATGTTCTTGCCTGCTCAATGGCATGCTCAACTGAAATAACTATATCGCCAAGCATTTTGGCACCTGTGGAATAGTTTATGTCATAAACACCGTCTTCACCCAAGGGGAAGGAAAGCACATCGGTGCTTCGGTCAACATTTCTGTATTGAAGGTTAAGAGCGTGTATTTCTTCATCGTCAACAAAGCGCACACTTACCTCAACCGAGCCGTCAAAGCCCTCGTTGACAAGCACCGCATTACAGCAACGGCGGATAAGAAGCCTTATTCCCGTAGGAACCTTAACTGCCTTCTGGTCGTCTGAAATTACAACTTTAATCTTGTCACTCATTTTCTTCTTTTAACCTCCTCATATTTTTCATAAGCCTTGATAATATCCTGAACAAGGCGATGTCTTACAACGTCTTTTTCCGTGAAATGAATTGTTTCAATATCATCCACATTTTTTAAAATTTTGCTGGCTTCAACCAAGCCTGAACGCTTACCGTCAGGAAGGTCAATCTGAGTTACGTCACCTGTTACAACAATTTTGGAATTAAAGCCCAGTCTTGTTAAAAACATTTTCATCTGCTCAGGTGTGGTATTCTGCGCTTCATCAAGAATGATAAAGCTGTCATCAAGGGTTCTGCCTCGCATATACGCAAGGGGAGCAACCTCAATATTCCCCCTCTCCTGATAACGCTGAAAATTCTCAGCACCAAGCATATCAAAAAGCGCATCATAAAGAGGGCGGAGATACGGGTCAACCTTCTGCTGCAAATCACCCGGCAAAAAGCCCAGCTTTTCACCTGCTTCAACAGCGGGGCGGGTTAAAATAATTCTGTTGATTTCCTTTGCCCTGAACGCATTAACCGCCATTGCAACAGCGAGGTAGGTTTTACCTGTGCCTGCAGGGCCGATGCCGAAAACAATGGTCTTTTCTTTGATTGCTTCAACATACTTTTCCTGACCCAGAGTTTTTGGTTTAACAGGTCTGCCCTTTGAGGTGATACAGATGCAGTTGTTAGCCATTGCAGAAAGCTTGTCTTCACTGCCATCAGCCACAAGATTCATAACATAGCGTACATTCTGCTCGCTTAAGCCCTCGCCCTTGTTAATAAGAGTCAGAAGTCCGTTGATTGCCCTGACAGCCTTTGCAACATTTTCCGCTTCACCCGTCACCTTTAAATCGGAGCCTCTGCTGATAACATTAACGCCGTATTGACTTTCTATGAGCTTGATATTGGCATCAAAGCTGCCAAAAAGAGCTACCGCCTGCTCCATACGGTCAAAATTTATAATCTGTTCAAACATATAAGGCCTCCGATAAAATACTAATCCTATTATCTGTTTGATTATATCATATTTTGCTCAAAAAGTCATCAACAACATCAAAATTAGCCCGAAAAATTAAACAGTTTTTTCGAGGTTGGTTTGTGCAAAATGCATATTCACTTTCAAATATAATGTCTGTAAAGATAAAAATTTGCAATTTTGCTCTTTTATTATTTTTAAAAGTATTGTATAATAAGTTGAATTATTGCGAAATCCTTAATTGAGAGGGAGATTTTGTTATGTCAATGAATAAGGTTCGTCTGCGTATTTACGGCTCAGACTATTTCCTTACAACCGACGACGATGTTCAGTATATGCGTAATTTAGGCGACGAGGTGGATTTTGTTCTTTCAGGCCTTTTAAGAGAGCATCCCCGCCTTTCAATCACTCAGGCGGCTGTTTTGTGCGCTTTGCAGATGGCTGACGAAAAGCACAAAACCGAGGAGACTTCCGCCAATCTCCGCAGTGAAATTCAGGCATATATGGAAGACGCTTCAAAGGCAAAAACCGAGGCCGAAATAGCTAAGAGAGAAATTGACCGACTTAACAAAGAAATCAAAGCATTGAAGAACAACCGTTATGAATAATTTGCACGAAATTCTTGCCCCTGCCGGCTCACCCGATGCACTGAAAGCTGCTGTGCTTTGCGGTGCAGATGCCGTATATCTCGGCGTTAAGGAGCTCAATGCCAGACGGGGTGCAGAAAATTTTGATTACACCGACCTTGACGAGTCAGTTAAATTCTGCCATTCAAGAGGAGTTAAGGTGTATCTTACATTAAACACCGTTATTTCTGACGGTGAAATTAAAACTGCATCAAAAATAATTGAGCGCGCCTGTGCAAGTGGCATAGATGCGCTCATTTTACAGGATTTTGCCGCGGCAGAAATTGCTAAGCGGTGCGCTCCCTCTATGCCCATTCACGCTTCAACTCAGATGTCGGTGCAAACCCTTGACGGCATTATAAAGCTTGCGGATATGGGTTTTTCAAGAGCAGTTCTTCCAAGAGAAATGAGCAAAAGCGAAATTGAATTTTTATGCAAAAATTCTCCCATTGAGCTTGAAATGTTTATCCACGGCGCACTTTGTATGTGCGTTTCGGGTCAATGCTATATGAGCGCTGTTTTAGGCTCAAGAAGCGGCAACCGAGGCGCTTGCGCTCAGCCCTGCCGTCTGCCCTTCAGCGCACAGGGAACAGGCAGATTTGACCTGAGCTTAAAGGATTTATCTCTCGCCGATTATTTAAAAGAGCTGTGCGATATGGGCATAGCCTCGTTTAAAATCGAGGGCAGAATGAAGCGACCTGAATATGTTGCCGCCGCCGTAACCGCCTGCAAGCAAGCCGTTAAAGGGGCTGTTGACCCTGAAATCAAGCAGGATTTGCAAAGCATTTTTTCACGCACAGGCTTTACCGACGGCTATTACCAAAGCAAGCTCGGCAAGGATATGTTCGGCACACGAAGAAAAGAAGATGTGGTTTCTGCCGCACCGATATTGTCCCGACTTGAAACACTTTATCAAAAAGAAGCTCCCCGTTTCCCTGTTGAATTTTATTTTACCGCCGTAAATAATGAGCCTGTTTCATTAAGTGCAAAATGCGGCGAGCTCTCTGCTTTTTGCAAAAGTGATTTTATTCCCCGTCAGGCTATTAACAAGCCCCTTGATGAAGCTTCGGTTAAAGAACAGCTTTCAAAAACCGGCGGAACACAGTTTTATGCAAAAAGTATACAATGTGAAATCCACAGTGGGCTGAACGTGCCTGTTTCTGTTATCAATAAATTACGAAGAGATGCCTTTGATTCTCTCGAAAGCTCAATGATTCACGGGCAAAACAAGCCCTTTGAGCAAAGGGAAATTATAATTTCTCCTCATAAATCACAAAAGCCGAAAATTATTTGCAGATTTAAAAACGAAGACTCCGTTCCCGATGATTTAACAGGTGTGGATGAAATAATTCTTCCCATAAACAGTATCAAAACCCGATTTGACGCTACAGCTCAGTTACCAAGAGGTATTTTCGGAAAAAGCAATGAGCTTTTAACCAAGCTCACAGAATTAAAGCAAAAAGGTATTGCCAATGCCTTTGCAGGCACTCTTGACGGCATTGAAATTGCAAAAAAAGCAGGTCTTTGTGTAACCGCGGGCTACGGCACAAACATTTTTAATTCCGTATCTCTCGAAGGCTATAAAGCCCTCGGCGTCAGCAAAGCCCTCCTTTCCCCCGAGCTTACGGTTAATCAGATTAAAGCTTTGGGCGGTGACTTGCCGAGAGGCGTGTTTGCTTACGGCAAGCTCCCTCTTATGCTCACCAGAAACTGCCCTGTTAAAAATGTAAAGTCCTGCGGTGAATGTAAGCAGACAGGCACTCTTACTGACAGAAAAAACACAGTTTTCACCGTTGACTGCTCAAGCGGAATGAGCGAAATTTTGAACTCCCGCCCCGTCTATATGGCAGACAGATTAAGTGAAATCAAAAATGCTGACTTTTTGCTTTTATACTTTACCGACGAATCAAAGCAGCAGGCTGAGAATATAATTAAGCAATATTTAAACGGCGGTAAACCACAGGGTGAATTTACACGAGGACTTCTTTACAGAGGTGTTGAATAATGATACAAAAACTTCAGAAATCACTTCCCCGCTCTTGTGACGGTATCCTTATAACAAGCGAAGAAAACCGCCGTTATTTCACAGGCTTTCACGCTTCAAACGGAATGCTTATCGTCACTCATAACAATGCGCTGTTTTTAACCGACAGCCGTTATATTGAAGCGGCACAAAACAAAATCACCGCTTGCCCTGTTATGGAAATGAAAAAAATCAAGGAGCAGATGACCGATATTTTCAAAGCAACAGGACTTCACAAAAAGCTTTTGCCAAAGCTTCTTGTTGAAAGTGATAAGTTAAAAGTAAGCGACCTTAAATATTTCCGTCAGCTTTTTAAGCCCGCCGTTCTTTCCACTGTGGGCGGTGACAAAATCATAAACTCCCTTCGTGAAATCAAATCACAGCAGGAGCTAGATTGCATTATAAATGCACAGCGCATTGCAGAAAAAGCCTTTGACAATGTACTTAATTTTATTCGCCCCGGGGTGAGCGAAAAGGATATCGCCCTTGAGCTTGATTTTTATATGCTCAGAAACGGTGCAGAAGCCCTCTCTTTTGAAACCATTGCCGTAAGCGGCAAAAAATCATCTATGCCTCACGGAGTTCCTGACGGAAAGCTCATAAAAAAAGGCGATTTCATCACTATGGATTTCGGCGCGGTTGTTGACGGCTATCACAGCGATATGACAAGAACCGTTTGCGTTGGTGAGCCGAGCGATAAACAGCGTGAGATATATAATATTGTTCTCTCTGCGCAGGCAAATGCCCTTAAAACAATCAAAGCAGGCATCACCGCCAAAGAGGCTGACTCCGCCGCAAGAGATATAATCAAAAACGCAGGCTACGGCGAATTTTACCGCCACGCAACAGGTCACGGAGTCGGTATTGAAATTCACGAGGGTCCCGTTGTGGCAGGCAACCCCAAAATTGTTTTAAGAGAAGGCAATGTCGTCACCGTTGAGCCGGGTATTTATATCCCCGACGAATTCGGTGTGAGAATTGAAGACGTGGTTTATGTCACCGCTGACGGTTGTATAAACCTTACCGATTCACCCAAAAATTTAATAATATGTTAAATTTCAAATATTTATTTGAATTACTGTATAGTTTATGGTAAAATAGTACGAATTCTTTTAAGGAGGTATTCCTTTGGCTGAAGATACAAATAAAAAGCTTGGCTCTCCCGAAAATGAAGAGCCTCAAAAAGATTGGGAATGGGATGCCAAAGCTCCCGACGCTCCCCTTGAAACCGTTGAGCTTTCACAGCTTGATTTTGCTAAGGCAAATGAAGCTGACAAAGGCGCTGACGAAGAAGATGCTCCCGCCGCTCACGAGCCCGGCTGTTGCATTATCTGCGGTGAAAAATTAAGAAAAAGCCCCAGCGAGCTTTATTGTAATGTTTGCCGCGAAAAGTTTTTGAAGGTAAATTACGGTGCAAGACACATTATTCTTTCAATCGTGATGATGTTTGTGGCTGTTATCGGCATTGTTGCATTTTCTGCAACAAGTCAGATTGCAAGAAACATTTCAGAAGCCGACAATCACCTTGAAAACGGACACATCGCAAGAGCCCTTGACAGCTACAATGCGGTTGATTCCACAGTAAGCTCCCTTAACAGCGGCTTCAACGCTTTTATTCAGGGTATCAGCTCTAACTTTGACACAGTTACCGTTTTTGATTCAGGCATAGCTGCCGACAAAAAGATTGCTGAAATTATGGTTAAGAGTATGACCTCTGCTTATGAAGACCGTGAAGCATTTATGGCTCTTGTTGAAAATTCATTCACTCAAAAAGAGCTTAACAGCGAAAAATATGCTCACATAAAAGAGTGCTACGATTTCTGCAAATCAATGGACACCACCGCAAATGCCATTTACGAAGAGTGGTATGCAATGCTCAATGAGCGCCTTAGTGCATTTGATGAAAACGGCAAGCTCACCGATGAAAATGCGCCCACCATTGAAGAAATCATTGCTCTTCTCGATAATTATGCCGAGAAGAATCCCGATGCTGAGCCAAGCACCATTGATTATTACAAGGTAATGACCGTTTATTACGAATATGCCTCATTCAAGAGCATTGAAGCTTCTGAAATGATGACTCACCTTAACAACGCTTATTCAAAAGCAGGCAAATTCGGCTACTTCTACAGCGACTATTACCTCAGCTTTGCCTGGGAATGTGAGGATTACGATGCTTTGGTTAAGGTTGCAAATGAAGTGCTTAAGGTCAACCCCGCAAACGAGGGTGCATATTTCTACCTTACCAAAACCTACAGCCAGCTTGAAGAATGGGACAAGGCATCTGCAATCTGCGAAGATTTGCTTAAATACAACCCTGACAGCCTCGATTATTACACTCTTAAGGCAGAGGTTCTCCGCCGCACAGGCGATTACAGCGCCGCAGTTGATATCTGCAAAAAGGGTCTTAAAATTGGCGAAGATTCAGAGATTTACAGGCAGGAATCTATTGCCTATATGCTCAACGAAGAAAAAGACAAGGCTCTTGAAATTGCAAAGGCCGCTTATGAATCTGCTTATGCCGCATCTTACTCAGGCGGAACAATTTCACTCGAAGTTCTTAACACCACAGCTCTCATCAGCTACCTTTGCGATGAAGAGAAAACTCTCTACAACGAAATCATTGATATGCTCGAAACCGAAGGCTATGAGCTTGAAGATTCAGTTAAGAGTGTAATCAAGGGTGACACCACCTTTGAAGATTTGTTCACCACAGGAAAGGGGGATATATAAATGAAAATTCTTTATCTGATTTCTAAATATATCACCCTGCCCGCCACCGTTGTTAAGGGCTTGTGGGAGCATATCACCTGCGGAGCACTTAAGGTTCTTGTGGAAGACGGCAGATACCTTCAGGCAAACGAGCTTTGCGGCCATGTTGAGCATGAGCTTACCACCTCAAAGGTAAAAGCCTTCCTTGTAAGCTTTATTCCCACCGTTATCAACGGATTGCTTGCTTTCTTCCTTGGCGGTGCAGGCTTTATGGGCTTGTTTGTGTTAAGGGTTACACCGCCTGAGGCCGCCGAAGGCTCAGCCTCACAGCCCATTGCCTTCTGGCTTTACATTGTTCTGTTTTATCTCGGTGTTTCTTTCTTCTGCAATATGTTCCCTCTTTTTGAAGATGCAATCAACAACTGGGGACTTCTTTATCAGACAAAGCTTACCGCAGAGCAGAAAGAAGCAAATGAAAAAATCAAAGCTGAAAAGGCTTATCAGAAAGAAGCAAAGAAGCTTGCAAAGGCTAACGGACAGAAAACCCCCGAAAAGAAAAAGAACGGCGAAGAAAAGAAGCTCGTTAAAGAAACAAGCATCTTCACAAAGATTCTTCTTTTCATTCCGTCAGCAATTATGCTTACAGGCTCCTTCCTTGAAAAGCACGGTTTAACATTTATTATCAGCATTATCGTAACTGTTCTCGCAATCGTGCTTTAATAAGCAAAGCTTAAGCTCCGTTTGAGTTGTTCAAACGGAGCTTTTTGTATGCAACAATTATTTCTGTGAATTTTCAAGTGCCTGCTTGATATCCTCAAGGATATCATCAATATGCTCAATGCCAACTGAAAGGCGGATAAGGTCTGACTTAACTCCGCACTCTTCAAGCTGAGCGTCGGTAAGCTGGCGGTGAGTTGTGCTTGCAGGGTGCAATGCGCAGGTGCGGCAGTCTGCAACATGAGTTACAACCGAGGCCAATTTAAGGCTGTCGAGGAACTTTGTTGCGGCTTCTCTTCCGCCCTTAACGCCAAATGAAATTACACCGCTTGTGCCGTTTGGCATATATTTCTTTGCAACATCATACTGAGCGTCGCCCTCAAGACCGGGATATTTAACCCAAGAAACATTTTCGTTATCTTTGAGCATTCTGGCAACTGCAAGTGCGTTTTCGCAATGTCTTTCAACTCTGAGAGGAAGTGTTTCAAGGCCGAGATTTAAAAGGAATGAGTTCTGCGGAGCAGGAATTGAGCCTAAATCTCTCATTAACTGAACAACAGCCTTTGTGATATATGCGCCCTTGCCGAAGCGCTCAGTGTAAGTGATGCCGTGGTAGCTGTCATCAGGGGTGGTAAGTCCGGGGAACTTATCATTCTGAGTCCAGTCAAAATTACCGCTGTCAACAATAACTCCGCCAACCTGTGTTGCGTGACCGTCCATATATTTGGTTGTTGAATGTGTAACAATATCTGCGCCAAATTCAAAAGGACGGCAGTTAACGGGAGTGGGGAATGTGTTGTCCACAATAAGAGGAACGCCGTGAGCGTGGGCAACACGAGCAAAAAGCTCAATATCAAGCACCTCAAGAGATGGGTTTGAAAGAGTTTCTGCAAAAACAAGCTTTGTGTTTTCTTTAAATGCGGCGTTAAGCTCTTCTTCTGTAGCGTGAGGGCTTACAAATGTAAAATCAATACCAAGCTTTTTCATTGTTACTGAAAAAAGGTTGAATGTTCCGCCGTAAATAGCCGCAGAAGAAACAACATGGTCACCTGCTGAGCAGATGTTAAAAACTGAATAAAAGCTTGCGGCCTGACCTGATGAAGTGAGCACAGCGGCAACACCGCCCTCAAGAGCGGCAATTTTAGCGGCAACTGCATCGTTGGTGGGGTTCTGAAGTCTTGTGTAGAAATAGCCTGAAGCCTCAAGGTCAAAGAGCTTGCCCATTTCTTCGCTGGAATCATATTTATATGTGGTGCTCTGATAAATAGGAAGCACTCTGGGTTCACCATTTTTTGGAGTATAGCCTGCGTGAAGGCAGTTTGTGTTTATACGGTATTTGCTCATTTTTATATCTCCTTAATAAATTTATTCATAAGCTCGTAGCCTGCATCAATATAAACGCCTGTGTTTTTAGCGGTTTCTTCATTGATTGAAGTAACACCGCTGTCTTTTTCTTTAGATTTATGATAAATCATATAAGGCACAGGGTCAGATGCGTGGGTTTTGGTGCTCAACGGTGTGGGGTGGTCGGGAAGAATCATAATTTTATAATCTTCACCGATTTCCTCAAGTCCCTTTAAAATAATAGGAAGAACGCGTGAGTCAATATATTCAATAGACTTAACCTTATTTTCAGGCTCAAAGCGGTGGCCGCATTCATCGGGAGCTTCAAGGTGAACATAAGCAAAGTCGCAATCGCTCTTAAGCGCCGCAACAGCCGCCTCGGCCTTGCCTTCAAAGTTTGTGTCTATGTAGCCTGTTGCGCCTTCAACATCAGGGGTGAGCATATCTGCCGCCTGACCGATGCCCTTAAGTAAGTCAACAGCAGAAATAACGGTACCTTTAACCCCGTAAAGCTCTTCAAAGGGAGTGAGCATAGGCTTTGTTCCCTCGCCCCAGAACCAAACCGAATTTGCAGGGCGCTTACCCTTTGCAACGCGTGATTTGTTAACAGGATGGTCTTTGAGAACATCGTAGCTCTTTTTCATTATGTCAATGAGCTTCTGTGCATTTTCACTTTTTGAAAGGTAAGGGCCAACCACCTTGTCAGAAATATCGTGAGGGGGTGTCATTGTGCCCAAATCTGTTGTTCCCTTGTGGTGGATAAGGCAATGACGGTAGCTGACACCGCTGTAAAAATCAAACTCTCCGCCGCCGAAAACAGACTGAACTGTTTCAATAATCTGAGCGGCTTCTTCGCTTGAAATGTCACCTGCAGAATAGTCAACCATTGTTTTGTTGTCATAATTTTCTTCGTCAGAAACCGTAACAAGATTGCAACGAAGAGCAATGTCATCATCAGCCATTTTAACGCCAATGCTGATAGCCTCCAGTGGTGAACGGCCCGTGTAATATATCTTGGGGTCATATCCCATAACGGTGAGATTGCCGATTTCACTGCCGGGCTTCAAGCCCTCACCGATTGTGCGGACAAGACCCACCTCACCCTTTGATGCCATACGGTCAAAAATCGGCTTGTTTGCCACCATCATAGGGGTTTTACCGCCGAGGACATCAATGGGATAATCTGCCATTCCGTCATATAAAACTACTACGTATTTCATTGTTTCGCCTCCGTAGATAAAATCAAAAAATATTTCATTTTATTTTATCACGAACAATTAGAAATTTCAACACCATAAATCACTATTGAAAAAAATCTCATAATATGGTATCATTTCCCTTGTTGAAGCGTTGGGGGTGACGGTATGATAAAAGCTTATTTTGAGATGTTTGAACGAGACAGAGAATTCTCTACCCGACAGACAAAAGAAGATTTTTGGCGCAGTGCCTGCATAGATATTATTATCTGGTCGGCGCTTGCAATTCTCGCCATTATTTTTAAAGATATTATAATATTCTGGGGTGCAGTGGCCATACTTTATTTGCTGGTAACCTTTTCCGCGCGCCTTGCCCTGTGGTTCAGAAGAATGCACGACACAGGCATAAGAGGAACATTTTCATTGGCAATTCTCATTCCCGTTCTCGGTGTGCTTGCGCTGCTTTTTATTTTTATGTCAGATTCTCAGCCTAAAAATAATGTTTACGGAGAATATGTGAAGCCTCCGAAGAAAAAGAAAAAATAATCCGCCCGTAGCACAGTTGGATAGTGCGTCAGACTCCGATTCTGAAGGCCGGGGGTTCAAATCCCTTCGGGCGGGCCAAACCTAAATAATCCGAACACTTTCGCCATTATCGGTGAAGCGTTCGGATTTGTTGTTTATTTCTGACATCCCTTTTCTAAAACTAAGCTCACGGATTTTGGGTGCAATTTACTTATCAATGGTATGAGATGATTTTTTATAATAAAGAAATAGTGCAGTAGTGAAAAACTACTGCACTATTTTGCTGTTTAAGTAACTTTTTGCGTTTTCAAATAATTCAGAACGGTTGTTGATGTTGAGCTTTTTGAAAATGCTTGATGTATGTTTTTTGATTGTGCTTTCTGTTACAAAAAGTTCATCGGCAATATCTTTCCGCTTTTTGTTCTGCATAATCAGTCTTAAAACCTCTTTTTCTCGTTGAGAAAGAGAACGGATATCATCCCAGCTTTCAAAAATAACATCAATCTGATTTTGCTCAAAATATCTGATATTTGCTGTTTGTTCGTCAGAAACAGTTTGTGCTGTTTCAATTTGAACTGCAACAGCTTCATCGGAAATTCCTTGAGTATCTGCAAGACCGTAATCCTGTAAAATTCCGTACAGGAATAATATCAAGCCCTCTGTGATTATGTAGGATATTGACATAAATTCAAACCCTGCGTTTATACTGTTTTCAATCAGCCAGATTACAATATTTCCGATAACAACAAACGAGAGAAAGATAGAGTGCTTGACAGAAACAACTGTCTTTTTTACGGCTGTGTATATGATAATTGCAATCATTGCAGAGAAATATGCAAACAGAAAAACCTTATATAAATTATGTAAAGGACCGTAATCTTTAACAAGAGTACCGACACCGTTTATGATTTCAAAAGAAACACTTTTATAATAAATCGGTAACCATCCGCCGCTTGAAGCAATGAAAAACATTATCATATTGTTGCCGATTAAAATACCCGGCAAGCTTTTCGGATAAGTGAATCTCGACAGATTCATTATCATCATCAATATGGAAAAAGGAAGAAATATGCATCCGAGGTATGCGATTCTGTTTGCCCATAAAGCGAATTCAAGATTATTCGCGACAGACAGAAGAAAATAACCCAGGTCACATACAGCTACACAAGCGAAAAGCAGCAGCAACCAAATATCGCGTTTTCTGTCAACAAAAAAATACACAGCAATCATCAAAAGAGAAACGGCAAAAATAATACCGTAAAGAGTAGTCATATTATTCCCCCTTTGCTGCTTTGATTTCTATTCCGTTACGCATACAGAATGAATAGAATTTGCCCACCATTGCAAGATGCGGTGTTCTGTTTTCCCTTTCCCAACGGCTGACGGTAGCATAGGAAATGCCGATTTGCTCAGCAAGTTCAGTCTGTGTCAGTTGTAAGAGAATACGAACTGTTTTAACCTGTTCAGGAAAATTCAGATTTTTTATATCAAGTTTCATAGTTTAACTCCATAGGGTGACGGTAATAATCCGAACCGTGTTTTTATCGGATGATTCCCGCCACTTCTTTGTTAAAATACTCGCAAATCCGAAAGGATTTGCTGTGTTTTTGCCTTGAATTGCCAAAAATCCTCTCGATAAAAAATCTTTGACCCGAAAGTTAAGATTTTTCAGATGATTTTTGGCTGTTGAGGGTGAAGATAGGCTGACGCCTTTCAAACCCGAAACGCCGAAAAGCGATGAAAAGGCTCACTTTCGGGCAGGTTCAGATTACTACCGTCACCCTAACTTTATATATCATAATATAGCATAATTTGAATTTTGTGTCAATTTATGCACTAATTTGGTTTTTATGGCTTTGTTTAGACAACATATACAAATGAACGGTTTGTTTTTTGACAGGGTAGCCCTAAAGGTAGCCTTCTTTTTAAGAAAGTAACCTCCAGGGCTACTTATTTTAATAGGTTTTAACAGATAAAATAATATTGTAAATACACATACAAGGAGGTTGTTAAAATGCTGAAAGCTGTAACAAAAAGGTTTACCGACAAGTCAACAATAAAGCAGTTTGAGTTTGAGTTCTATTGTGATTGTTGCGGTAAACCGATAAAAACAGAGGTTCACGAATTTGTTTCAGGTTTCAAAGATAAAAAGTTTTTAAGTAATGATGAACGGGAAGCAAGAGCAATCATTTACGCAAATGACCACGGCAAAGCCTATGAGCGTGCAAACAATGAGGTTCGGCTTGAGCTTAACAGATGTGAAATTTGCGGAAATATGGTTTGTGAGGATTGCACGGTTTACGGCGAAAGCCTCAACGGCGGGGTATGCTGTAAAATTTGTTCAAATAAATAATTCTGAAGGGAGAAATGCAATATGGGACTTATTAAAGCGGGCATAGGCGCACTCGGCGGTACACTTGCTGACCAGTGGAAGGAGTTTTTCTACTGCGATTCGCTGGAAAACGATGTGCTTATGGTCAAAGGCTCAAAAAGAGTCGGCGGACGCTCATCAAACACAAAAGGAAACGATAACATTATCTCCAACGGCTCGGGTATCGCTGTTGCTGACGGTCAGTGTATGATTATCGTTGAGCAAGGAAAGGTAGTCGAATTTTGTGCAGAGCCGGGTGAATTTACATACAACTCTTCAACGGAGCCTTCAATTTTCTCAGGCAAGCTCGGTGATTCAATCAAAGAAACCTTCAAGACAGTCGGCAAGCGTTTTACTTACGGCGGTGACACCGGCAAAGACCAGCGAGTTTACTATTTCAATACCAAAGAAATTCTCGACAACAAGTTCGGCACAGCCAATCCCTTTATGTTTGAGGTTGTAAACAAGCGAATCGGTATGGCAAGAACCGTTCAGGTAAGATGCAACGGTGTTTATTCCTACAAAATCACAGATCCGCTTCTTTTCTACACAAGGATTGCAGGTAACGTTGACGATGAATACAGACGCGATGAAATTGATATGCAGCTGAAAACCGAGTTTATTTCTGCTCTTCAGCCTGCATTTGCAAGACTGACAGAGCTTGAGCTCAGACCTGCTCAGATTCCTGCTCACACGACAGAGCTCAAGGATGCTATGAATGCGGCTCTTAAAGCTGAGTGGACAGACCGCAGAGGTATTTCCGTTGAGTCAATTGCGCTCAATCCCATTACCCTCACAGACGAGGATATGAAGAAGATTACACAAATGGAGGATGCCGCAACAATGGGCTCCAATCCGTTTATGATGGCAGGACGAATGACCGACGCACAGGCAAACGCTATGGAAGCGGCGGCAAGCAACCCCAACGGAGCAATGAACGGCTTTATGGGCTTCAATATGGCAATGGGAGCAAACGGCGGCTTCAATGCGGCGCAGATGTATCAGGCAGGCGTTCAGCAACAGCAGCAGATGGCACAGCAACAGCCTGCTCCGACACCTGCACCGGCTGCTCCTGCACAGGGCGGTTGGAAATGCGCCTGCGGTGCAACGGTAAGTGGCAATTTCTGCACAGAATGCGGTGCAAAAAAGCCTGCTGAAGAAGGTTGGACTTGCTCTTGCGGAGCGGTGAATAAAGGCAAGTTCTGCCCCAACTGCGGAAGTAAAAAGCCTGAGGGCGCGCCGCTTTATCAGTGTGACAAATGCGGTTGGAAACCCGAGGACCCCCACAATCCGCCGAAATTCTGCCCCGAATGCGGAGACATTTTTAACGAAAACGATATTAATTAATTTATAAAGGAGATTTAACTATGGGACTTTTTGATAAGAAATTTTGTGACATCTGCGGAGATAAAATCGGACTTTTAGGCAACAGAAAGCTTGAAGACGGCAATATGTGTAAGGACTGTGCAAAGAAGCTTTCACCCTTCTTCAGCGAAAGAAGAAGCTCAACTATTGCCGAAATCAAGCAGCAGCTTGCATACAGAGAGCAGAACAAGCAGATTCTTGCCGGCTTTTCACCGATGTTCACCTTTGGTGAGGACGATAAAATCTACATCGACCCGATGAAGCAGAGCTTTGTTGTTTCACGCCGCAATCCCGGAAGCTGGAGTGACGAAAATCCCGATGTTATTCCGCTTTCAAGCGTAGCAGGCTGTAATCTCAGGGTTGATGAAGACCGTGAAGAAATCTATACACAGGGTAAGGACGGCGAAGAGGTTAGCTACAATCCGCCGAGATATAAGTTTACTTGTGATTTCTACATTGACATCAAGGTAAATAATCCGTATTTCGATGAAATAACTGCAAAACTCAATGACAGCGATGTTGAGGGTATGGGCACAATGGAATATAACCGCTATCAGCAGATGGCACAGCAGGTTATAAACAACCTTACACAAAACGGTAATGCAGGTATACCGATGAGTGGCGGCTATAACCAGCCGATGAATAACGGTATGCCGATGAATCAGGGCTATGCTCCTGCAGGTGCTTACGGTCAGCCCAATCCCTATGCGCAACAGAATGCATACAATCAGCCGATGAACAACGGATATGCTCCTGCTAACGGATATAATCAGCCGATGAATAATGGTTATAATCAGCCTATGAATCAGGGCTACAATCAGCGGCCGGCTTACGCTCAGCAGCCCGTATCACAGGCTTGGGTATGTCCCGCTTGTAACGCAACAAATGAAGGCGGAGCATTCTGCGCTTGCTGCGGAACACCCAGACAAAGATGAGTAAAATGAAAACCGCAGTCATTATTATTGTGATTGTTGCATTGGTTGCCGCCATTGCGGCAGGCGTGTGGTATTACAAAACCAAGTTCTATGTACCGGATAAAGACGGTATGGTTTATTATGATTCAGATATAAACAAGCAAGGAGATGATTAACCTTGTCAACAATTCTTGAACAGAAATGTCCGTGTTGCGGCGGTGCGGTTGAGTTCAATACAGGTGTGCAAAAGCTGAAATGCCCATTCTGCGACACCGAGTTTGATATTACCGCTATGCCCGAGGATACGGCAAATCAGGTTGAACAAATCAACTGGAATTCGCAAAGCTCACAATGGGGCGCAGGTGAAACAGACAGTATGAGCGTCTATGCCTGTAATTCCTGCGGCGGTGAAATTGTTGCCGACTCAACAACAGGTGCCACAACCTGTCCGTATTGCGGTAATCAGGTTGTTATGAAGGGTCAGTTTTCGGGCGCACTCAGACCCGACCTCGTTATTCCTTTCAAGCTCGATAAAAAGGCGGCAAAGGAAGCACTCAAAAAGCATATCTCAACAAAAAAATTCGTGCCGAAATCATTTCTTGCCGATAACCGCCTTGAAGAAGTCAAGGGTGTTTATGTGCCTCATTGGCTTTTCACCTGCGATGCAATCGGCAACGCAAATTACAAAGCAAAAAAAGTAAAGAAATGGTCGGATGCAAATTACGACTACACCGAAACCTCATATTTTGATATTTACAGAAGCGGTAACATCGGCTTTGACAACATTCCCGTTGACGGCTCAACAAAAATGCCCGATGACCTTATGGAATCAGTCGAGCCCTTTGATTTGTCACAGGCTGTCGATTTCAATACCGCATATCTCGCAGGCTATCTTGCCGACAAGTACGATGTAACTGCGGAAGAAGGTATGCCGAGAGCGAACGAAAGAATAAGACAAAGCATCATTGATTCTTTCAAAGAAACCGTAAAAGGCTATGATGAGGTTGAAAATCAGAGTGCGAATATGAATGTTGCCAACGGCTTATACAAATACGCACTCTATCCCGTGTGGCTTCTCAATACAAAGTGGAACGGCGAAAGCTTCACCTTTGCAATGAACGGACAGACAGGAAAATTTGTCGGTAATATCCCGACGGATAAAAAAGCTGTTACGAAGGCATCGCTTTTACTCGGTGCAGGTATCGGCGCTCTCATCTACGGTCTTTTATGGCTGATTGAGCTGTTTTAAGGAGGTGCAGAAATATGACTAAAAAGTTTGTGGCAATTCTTATTGCCGTTATAATCAGTTTTTCACTCGTGATTTCTGCATCAGCTTATACATACCAATACATTGAAGACTCTGCAGATAATCTGACTTATGACGAAATTGAAGAGCTTGAAGCTTATGCAGAAAAAATCGAAAGCACTTACGGTATCTGCGTTATGCTTGGTATAGCCCAGAATACTGACGGAATGTCTGACAGCGAATATGCACAGAAGATATATACTGATAACACCGGCAACGAAAACGGATTTATCCTTCTGCATAATGACAGCGAAAGCACCTATGCTGTGTTTGCATCAGGCAATGCAGATGAAATCTTTGACGACGAAGCCGTCAGTGAAATGCGTGATGCTTACAACTCAAACAACAGCTATTACGGTGGCATTTCCGACTACTACAAGGCGGCGGAAAGCTTGCTGGCAAGCGGCGAAACAGCGTCCGATAATGCAGAAACCATTACAACAGGTGACGACACCTCCGACGAAAAGGACGGTGTGGGCATTATCTGGATTCCCGTTTCTTTGGGAATCGGTCTGCTCATCGGCTTCCTTATCATCAATTCAATCGCTTCAAAGAACAAGTCGGTTCATATGCAGAAAAATGCAACAGTCTACACTCGCCCGGGCAGTATGAATATTACGGGCAGCGCAGATAATTTCCTTTACAGTAATGTTGAACGCAGAGAAAAACCGAAGCAGGAAAACAAAAATTAACCTTTAAGGAGGGATTTCCTATGGGACTTTTTGATTCACTTAAAAGACAGGCAGAATCCGCAATTAAAAGAGAGGTTTCGCAAGGAATAAACAATGCGGTGAACAATGCCGCACAGTCAGTCGGTAAGGGTAAAAATCATACCGAAACCTTTACCTTTGCGTCACTTCCGACAAATGTTGCAGAGCTTCAAGCGTTCCCTGAAGCGAGCCTTGATTCTGCATTTAAAACAACGGCACTCACCCTTGCGGCTTTGTGCAATTATGAGCACAACCCCGATGCAACAATCGAGATGCTGAACTTTCTCAAAGGACCCGGTGAAGTCAGCGGCTTTGAAAAGCAGTTCATCAAGGAGCACCTCGGCTCTGAGAGCTATAAAGCACGCTCATTTTTTGAAGGCGCAACTCCGCAGAACAGTTATCAGCCCAATACACCCTATAAAATAACAGTTATTGAAAACCCATACTCTTTTGATAACGAAAACTGGGCAACACTCTATGTTCAGAGCGGCGGTGCGGATAACCCGAGACCAATGAAGCTTCGTAAAAAACCTTCGACAGGTCAGTGGTTCCTTGTTGAAATCCAGTGTCTTGCCGATATACGTGTGCCTGTGGAGGAAGACCCCTGGGCATAACATAATCAAAGCAAAGGAGATTTTTATATGAAAAAAATATTTGCATTACTTCTTGCGTTTGTAATGGTATTTTCACTTGCGGCTTGCGGTGATAAAAATCCCGATAAACCCAACGATACAAAACAGCCTTCGGGTAACGCAGACATCACTGCCTCATTCTTTGAGATTAAACTCAGTGAAGGCTGGATAAATATTGAAGAAGACTTCAAGAATGAAGAGGAATACGCCAAAGCTGTTCTTCAGGTTCTTGACCCCGAGGACAACGAATATTACTTAGTCGAGGCAACAATCAGCGTTGAAATTGATGAGCCTTACGATTTCCGTGAAGACCTTGTTGATTACGGCTTCAATCAGTATGAATATGAAGTAAATAAGGCTTATGAAACCGTTGAAATCGGCGGCGTTAACCTTCTTAAGTATGACGACGGCGAAGAAACACTCGTTTATTTTAACCGTATTGAAGGTGCAAACGCATCGGTTTACATCAAGTTTGACGCAACTGATATCAAGGATGCCCACATTCAGGCATTGCTTGACGGCATCACATTTAATATTAAAGATATCGGAAATGAAGACGGCCCGTGGGAGTGGGAAGGTAAGCCCTTCTCTGCTGAACCTGCAAGCGCGCAGGCGGGCTCATTGACAGTCAGCTCAACATTTGTTCCGTTTGAAAAGCCTGTCACAACCTTTGAAACCTTCGACCACTCCGTTGCCGCAATCGGTGACAGAGTATATGTTCTTGTTGACGGTGAACTCAGCGAGTGCCACTATGACGGCTCGGTATTGGCTTTTGTTCAGCCGATTGAGCTTCCCGAGGATGATTATGAAAGAGTTGAAGCAACAGCTGACGGCACTCTCTGGGTAAGCGGCGGTATGAACGACATTCTCTGCATCAAGGACGGCAAAACGGTTGCAACATACGAAGACATTGATAATTTCGCAATTCATCCGTCGGGCAAATGGGGCGTTGACTTTTTCACTTCCAACGAATGTGAAATCTTGACCTTCAGCGGAAACACCTATACATCAAAGCCTGTTGTTTTCAAGGAAGCAGATACCATAATGCAGCTTTGTATTGACGAGAACAACATCTATGTATGTGCAAACGCGGCTGATGACAGCGGTCATAAGATATTTGTTTACAACAAAGACGGCAAACTGCAGAAAACTCTTTGCGATGCAGAGGGCGAAGGCCTCGGAAGTGTAACCTTTGTTACACAGACCTCCAACGGCTACATTGCTTTTGACGGCAATATGAGAGATGTTCTTCTGTGGGATAACAGCGGCAAATTCATTGCAGAGATTTCTGACGGAGATATTTTCTCCACAAATTACCCGTGGTTCTGCGATGCAACTGTTCTTTCCGACGGTAGTATCTTTACAATTATGACAGACGAGCGAGAAGACAAATCTGCAACAGAGGTCGTAGCGTTCATTGTTAAAGGATTCTGATTTTAATGAATAAATTTAAAAGATTTGTTTGTATATTATTGACCCTGTATTTCACGGTTGCTTTAACTTCTTGCGGAGAAAAACCTCCGCAGGAGGTTACTCCGAGCGGAACAACTGAGAATGCCGAAAACAAAGAAATATCTGTTCTTTCGCTTAACAAAGAATATATTTCTGATTATGAATGGTACAGGGATACTTCCGCGATGCTTGTAAGAAGTGAATATACGGATGTTACCCTTGATAAAGCAATGGAAAAAGACTATCCGCTTCTTACAAAAACGCTTGCAGAAACTTCTGCTATGCGCAAGAGAACAATGGAAGATGAAAAGGATAATTTCATTGCTTTGTCAACCGATGAATTTGAAAGCAATAACGAAGCCTTTTCAACTTATGTTTCAACTCTTGACATTCAGGTTAGACGTGCTGACAGTGTTGCTGTGAGTATTCTTGAGGATTACGGCACAAAAGACTCTCGTTCCTTCAACGGACTTAATTATGATACTGAGAGCGGAAAAGAACTCGGGCTTGCAGATGTTTTTATTGATACTTCAAAAATTCCCGCAACGGTTGAAAAGGAGATTATTAGCCGTATAGGTGAAGATGAGCCGGACGGCGATACTGCCGTTATAGAGTATTTTAAAAATACTCCTGAGGACAGTATCACATGGACTCTCGATTACAACGGTGTAACTTTCTATTTCGATTCTGGTGATATTGCTCCAACAAATTTCCGTATTCAGGTCGTAACCGTAGCCTTTGCAGAATATCCCGATTTGTTCAATGAAAAATATACTATCGTGCCTGATGAGTATATTGTAAGTCTGCCTGTATCAGCACCGTTTTACACCGATATTACAGGTGACAAAAAAGTTGAGGAGCTTACCGCTTCAGGCGATTATGATGAAGACACTAAGTTTTACCATACTATAAGCATAAATTCTGAAAGCTTAGAATTTGAAGCAGAATGGTTCTCATACATCGAACCGTATTATGTCAAAACAGCAGGCGGTAAAAGCTATCTCTGTGTTTTCAGCGTGAACAACGAAGAAGATGGAAAGGACTTCACTCTCAGCGTTTATAATTTCGAAAACGGTAAAGTCAAACTCCTCAGCACAGCAAAAACAGGCTTGGATAGCAAAGGAGAAAATATCTTTGCTTTACCCACTAACCCGTCAAAGCTTGTATCTGTCAGATGATGAAAACGAATTGAACTGTAAAAAAGTGAAACTAACCAAACAGAAAAGTTTAGAACGAGCTTGAATTAAAAATGAAATAAAATCTAACGCCCCCCGACATCGGATTAAACCTGATGTCGGAGGGTTCTTCTTTTGCCTGAAGCTTTAAGGCTTCAGGTTTTTTTATTAAAAATCTTTTTATCTAACATATTAAAAATGAAGACACAGGCTATAGGAGTTTCTCACACAAGGACAGATTCTTGTTGCTTGTGGGTGGAGGAGCGATACGGATATGCATTAAGTATTGTTCGTCCGCTGAGATGCCGTGAGATGCGAATTGTTTTAAAATTCGCAGGTAGGCATCTCCTTCCAAACCAAAACGATATTTTAAAACAATTTGCAGTTTTGGTTTGAGTGACAGAGTTTAATGAATTGTTTTAAAAACAACTCTGTCCCGGAACGGTTGCTTTTGAAAGAAAAGAACCGGTCCATGCTAACGGTTATTCAGTTATTTAACGGAATAACCAGTTAGCAGGACGAAGAAGTATTTTTTTACTTCGGTGTAATGGGTTTGCATCGACCCTTACGGATGAATTTTAAAACAGAATTCGTCGCTTCAAATGAAGCCCTTGAACAGTTTAACTCCGAAAGGTGGACGGTTTGAAAGTCCGTTGCTTTCGCAAAAACTTTCAAAAATCTTGTAAGGAAGAAAAAAGACAGACTAATCCTTGGGGCGATTTTTGGAAGTAAGAAGTAATAGTGAATAGTGCATAAGTGTGGGCGTCACACCCGCGCCCGATTGTAAATCTTATTTCAATGTGATATAATCAGATATAGATATATAGTGTTGCTATTTTAAGTACAAGTACTATAAGAGGTGAGAGTAATATGTCTGCAACGATAAAATTAACTACAAAAATCGAACAAATGACGCTGGAACAAGGGAGACGAATTCTTGTTACAAGTGATATTCACGGGCATCTCTCTTATTTTAAAAAAGTGCTGGAAAAAGCTTGTTTTTGTAACGATGACATTTTATTTATCGTTGGAGATGTAATTGAAAAAGGTCCTGAAAACCTTGAAACCTTGCATTATGTTATGAAACTTTGTGAACGCGGTAATATCATCCCTCTTATTGGTAATGTAGATGCATACAGACTGAAGCTAATATATGAACTTTCCGAAGAAAACGTAAATGGTTTTTATAATTATATTTTAAATCTAAGACAATGGGCAGGCACGTCGTTTTACGAGGAACTCGCGAATCAGTGTGGCTACTCAATAAATAATCCTGAGGATATTCTGTTATCAAAGCAATCTGTTATAGCTCGTTTTGAAAATGAATTTAATTTTCTCGCTAATCTTCCCACAATAGTAGAAACACAAAAGTATATTTTTGTTCACGGCGGATTACGGGAAAAGCAAGTTTCGGATAATATTGACAAAAGCGTTTTTGATTTAACTAAATATGATGCTTTTGCAGAGAATACTCCGAATATATTTGATAAATATGTAGTTGCGGGTCATTGGCCTGTTGTTTTGTATGGTGCAGATATGCCGCAAATGAACCCTCTTATTAACCATGAAAAGAAAATTATTTCCATAGACGGTGGATGCGGAGTAAAAAAAGATGGTCAGCTAAACCTGTTGATAATTCCTGATATAAACTGTTCTATCGACAGAATATCTCATATAAGCTACGACGAAATCCCCACTGCATACGCTCTTGAAAACCAAAGTCCAAGCACTGAATCCATATACATATCATGGCTTAACAAAGAAATCAGAATATTAAATAAAGGCAAAGAGTTTTCGTATATTGAGCATATAAAAAGCGGACAAAAATTACAAATTCCAAATTCTTACATTAGAAATGAAACAGAATGTTTTGACTATACCAACTACTTTCTCCCGGTAAAGAAGGGTGATAAATTATCAATTATTTCTAAAAATTCAAAGGGTTATATCGTCAAAAAAGACGGTGTAATCGGATGGTATTGCGGAGATTTAGCAATTCAATAAACTCGTCATTACACATCAAGAGAGTGCAACCGTCAGGTTTGTGCTCTCTTTTTACTATTCAGACGCTGATTAAGAATTGATTTAACTTTCACTTTATGTTATAATAACAAGAGTTGCAGAGGTGAAATTATATGAATCTGAAGGAATATCTTAAAACATCTACCATAAGACCTCAGGAAGGCGATAAGGTAGAATATATGAGTTTTCAAAGAAGAATGATAAGCAATGTTCTTGTTAACTCTCAAAGGCTGACTCCCGGAGTAGGCTGTTCTTATGATGCTGATGTTACAAAGCTTACGGAAGAATACAAAAAGCTTAAATCTTCCTGCGGTTATGATCTGACTTTTAACACCATTATGTTAAAAATTTTGGTTGAGTGCCTTAAGGCTGCTCCGAAACTTAACGCTCACTTTCTTTATAATCACTTTTCAGGAAACGGAAAACTGATTATAAAAAAGCATATTGATGTTTCAATTGCCATAAATCTTGATAACGACCAGACTTTTCAGGTTAAAGTAATGAACCTTGAAGAAAAGGATTTAAAAGAAACTGCTTTTCTTGCTGAAGAAGCTAAAAGAAAGTTGCGGAACACCAAGCTCGACGACATTATGTTTGAGGTAGCAAGGCAAAGAATTATCGGTTTAATTACACACGGACACCTTCTTTCCCCAATCAGCCAAACAATAACCTCCTGCTTCGGGAAAGGCAAAGCCATTAATCTTGCCAAAAGCCTTAAATCAGATTTTCGTAAGCTGATGAAAAAAGAAAAAATCGAAGACGGACTTAAAATGGAAGAACTAAACGAAGGAACGGTCTGTTTCACAAACTGGGGAACTCTTTATGACGACCTTGATGTGAATATCACTTACATTCCACCGCTTTATCCTCAGGTTTTTATGTTTGGTATGGGCAGGGTCAAAAACGTTGATTTTGTTTATAAAGATAAAGAAGATAGTCTTCAAATGGGAACAAAAAAGATTTTGCCGTTGTCTTTGATTTTTGACCATAAAATAGGCGGAGCCACTGACCTGATGCCGTTTATCAAAAAGCTTGACGAAATATTGAAAAATCCCGAAATTATTCATACGTGGTAACCTTTTCAGAGGTGAAATTATGCCCGAAATTTTAGAAGTAATAATGATTATCAGCTTTGGTGTTTCCTGGCCGCTGAATGTTATAAAATCATACAAAGCCCACACCGCAAAAGGAAAAAGCCTTGGATTTTTGTGCCTGATTATTTTCGGCTACATAGCAGGCATCACATCAAAATTTATTAACCCTGCTTTTATGGCAGATATTTCACACAAGTGGTATGTTTTATTTTTCTACTTTTTAAACCTGTTTATGGTTAGCCTTGATTTGATTATTTATTTCAGAAATAAAAAACTCGATAAGGAAAATGCAAAATGAAACTTTTATCAATCGGTAACAGCTTTTCAACCGATGCCCACAAGTGGCTTCACAAATTGGCTAAAATTAACGGAATAAAAATTGAAACCGCAAACCTTTTTATCGGCGGTTGTTCACTTGAAACTCATTGGAAAAATTTCACCGAAAACAGCGCAGATTATTCTCTTGAATTAAACGGCAACGAGGGCGAAAGAATGATAGGTATTCCCGATGCTCTCAATATGGACAAATGGGATGTTATCACCCTTCAGCAGGCAAGCCATTTCAGCGGAATGGAAGAAACCTATGAGCCATATCTCACAAGCCTTGCTGATGCCGTAAAAGAAGCTCAACCTCAGGCAAAGCTTTATTTTCACCAAACCTGGGCGTACGAAACCGACTCGCTCCACCCGGGATTTGCCGACTATAATCATAGTCAGCAGGAGATGTTTGAAAGAATTGTTTCTGCCTCGCAAAAAGCTTCAAAAGCAATCGGTGCTGAAATTATTCCGACAGGCTCAGTTGTTCAAAAATTACGCGAAACCGTTCCGGAGTTTGATTACAGAAACGGCGGTATTTCCCTTTGCCGTGACGGTTTTCATTTGTCATTTGATTACGGAAGATTTACCGCGGCGGCTGTATGGCTTAAAACCCTCACAGGCAAAAAAAATCAGTGTGATGCCTTTCAGGATTTTGACACCGCACTGCTGAATAAAATTTTAGAAGTTGTAAACAGCATATAAACAAAAAGCCACAGCAGAATTAACTGCCGTGGCTGAATTTTTGTCTTATTTCTTAAGCTTTGCAAGAATCATGTTTGCGCAATCAATCTGGTTGGGGATGTTGCCGTTTTCATCACGGACTCTCCAAATGTCAGGTGTGATTTCGTCAGCAACATAAACCTTGCCGTTTTCGTCATAACCGATTTCAATCTTGAAGTCGATAAGCGTAAGATTCATTGTAGCAAGCTCTGCTTTGAGAACTTCACCAACGCGAACCAATACATCAATAGCTTCGTCATACTGACCTTCTTTAAGCATACCCTTCATAATGCAGATGCGCTCGCTGATGAGGGGGTCACCCTGCTCGTCGCTCTTAAGAGTAACTTCTGTGTAAGGTGGGTTGAATTCAATGCCTTCTTCAAGGTCAAAACGGCGGCACATGCTGCCTGCTGTCTGATAACGAAGAACAAACTCAAGTCTCGGAACTGTAAGATTGCGAACCTTCATAAGGCCCTGGCTGATATCGCCGCCAAGGTAATGTGTGGGGATTCCGTTCTTTTCCATAAGTTCAAAGAAGTAAGTTGAAACCTCAAGGCCAACCTTACCTTTACCCTCTACGCTGCCGCCAACTGAGTTTGAGCCGGGGTCGAAAACACCGTTTTCACCTGTTGCTGAATCCTTAAAGAAAAGATGAACAATGCCGGTTTCTTCATCAAGAAGAACATTTTTGGTTTTTCCTTCATATAACTGCTTCATAAAAGGAGCTCCTTCCAATATCGCCGTCTGCCCAAAAGGTATGCTGTCACGATAAAATAAATTTGGGACATTCACAACCCATGGCGGTATTATATCACACAAATATTTTATATATCAACAAAAAATTACCCATTTTTTAAATTTTTATTTCATTTATAATATTTCCACGCATCAACCCACATCTTTTGGTATGAATTTACAAAAAACTTACAAACAATTTTTCTTTTCTGTCTTTTGCACTTGCTTATTTAGAAAACATTAGGTATAATATTTCCAATATTTTTGAAAGGGCGGATATTATGTTAGCTTTTTTGCAACAGGTTCTCGCAGTTATTCTTGCAACACTTCAGACACTTATTCCTTTCGTAAGCTATCATCCTGTTAATGAGGATGAAATCTTACTTAATGTAGCTATGATTTCTGACACTCATCTTGATGACCGTTTCCCCGGCGGCAAAATGAATCTCGCGTTCGGTCTTAAAGACATTGCACGCAACAGCACTTCTGCCGATGCAGTTGTGGTTGCAGGCGACCTTACCAACTACGGTGATGAGGCTTCAGTTGCTTGCTTCTACGAAGTTATGGATAAGCACTGCACCACTGACCCTTCTGCTTGGATTGTGGCAACAGGCAACCATGAAATCGGCCACCCCGAAGAATTTACTAACGAAGAAGCCCGTCAGAACTTCATCAAGTATCATAAGCAATACACAAACCACGACATCAACAATGTATATTACAGCGCTGATGTTAACGGCTACACTTTCATTGTTATGGGCGACCAGAGTGAAGACAACTGGGACAGCTGTGACATTTACGACGACCAGCTCGCTTTTCTTGATAGCGAATTAGCTCGCGCAACTGCTGACGGCAAGCCGGCCTTTGTTGTGTGCCATGTTCCCGTTGAAGGAGTTAACGGCCAGGATGTTATTTATGAAGACGGCGGTCTTGACCCCGATGTAACTGAAAAGGTTACAGCAATTATGGAAAAGTACAACAATGTTGTTTTCATCAGCGGCCATGTTCACACAGGCATTAACGGTCCTGTTCTTCAGAACCTTTTCGGTGAAGATTTCTGCTGTGTTGAAGAGCACGACGGAGTTACTTATGTAAATCTCCCTTGCTACGGTATTGTTAACCGCTACGGAATTCCTTGGAACGGTATGGGCTTCTGGATGGAAGTTTATGAGGACGAAATCGTTCTCCGCGCGAGAAAATTCAACACCTCAAGGTGGTACGCCAATTACGAATTTACCGTTGAACTCGACTAACAAATTCCCTCTCGATTTGCGCAATCGGGAGGGTTTATTTTAATAAATTCAGGAGGCTTTGTTATGTTAGATAAAATTTCAGACGCATTGGGACTTGTTCTCAGAGAAGAATGGGCTTTCAAAAACATTTTTTATTATCTCGGTCAGGCTTTCAGCTCCTTTTCAATCAAAGGATTTTTTGCAGGTATGCTTGCTGTTATTGAAATGTTTGGTATGCTTTTTTTCGGCTTACCCACAACACCGAGAGGTCAGGAGCTTGACCTGACAGATTACAGCCTCGTATTTTATGATGAATTTGACGGCGACACACTTGACACTTCCAAATGGCAGACAAGAGGCAACGGCCCGAGAAGAGGCGGCTACAACGCTCCCAGCCAGGTTTTTGTAAGA
>JAFTWE010000047.1 GCA_017465465.1 Clostridia bacterium
CATATTTTATCTGCTGCCCTTTTGTTTCTTTTAGCATTTTATCACCCTTTTTCTGCTTCTATTATACCATTTTTCTTACCTTTTGTACAGAAAAAAACAAAGTTCATTCCAAAAGGAATGAGCTTTGTCAGCAGTCTGAGCGATGAAAGTCTAATCTTTCATCGCTTTTTAAATATAAATTATTTTATAGCTTCGTATATATCGTCGATAGAGTCGCAGATGAGGTCGGGAACAAGATTGCCCTCACTGTTTGCGATTTCTTCTCTTGTGGTTTCACCTGTAAGCACGGCTACTGACAAAACGCCCGCGTTGTTGCCGATGGCAATGTCGGTATAAAGTCTGTCGCCAATCATACACGCTTTGTCAAGGGGGATTCCGGCCTTTTCACTTGCCATATAAACCATTGTGGGGTCAGGCTTGCCTGCATAGTGAGGCTTTTTGCCTGTTGCCGCTTCAATGCAGGCGGTAATTGCTCCGCAATCGGGAATAAAACCAAACTGCGACGGGCAGGCGAGGTCGGGATTGGTGGCAATATAATCCACACCGCGGTGAATGAGAATACAGGCTTCCTCAAGCTTTTTATATGTCAGCTCTGTGTCAAAGCCAACCACCAGAAGCTCAATGCCGTCTTCCAGCTCGTCGGTGATGTTAAAGCCATCATCAAGAAGAGATTTTTTAAATGAGTCTGTGCCAACAACATAGGCTCTTTTGTTTTTGCCGTAATTCTTTTCAATATAATAGGCAGTTGCCTGAGCAGAGGTAAAGAAATTATCCTCCGCCGCTTTAATTCCGATTGCGTTCAGGCGTGGAATATATGTTTCAACGCTCTTTGATGAGTTGTTGGTCAAAAACATATATTTGCCGCCGTTTTTAACAACCGTATCAAGAAATTCAAGGGTTTTGCCTATAATCTTTTCGCTGACATACAGTGTGCCGTCAAGGTCAAGCAAAAAGAGCTTTTTATCTTTTAAGCGGTTCAAAAAATCACGCTTTCTTAGTTTTTTTAGCTTTTCTTTCTTTTTCGGGAAGAGTGATGAGGTATGCAAACTCCCACACAGCAACGGCAATGAGCATAATCATTGCGCCGAAAACTGCACCGCCGAGGGCAAAAACATCTACCTCAATGGTGCCCTGAAGCAAGCTGGAAGCAATCGCCGCAACAGCAGAGGTCGTTCCGTCCTCACCGATAATGAAGTCAGCAATGAGCTTAACCACATCAATGGTGCCGTCCTTAAGCGGTTCACCTGCCTTGCCGAAAAGGATAATGCCTGCAAGGAAACAGCCTGCACCGCCCAGACCAAGACCGATAATTGTTTTGTATGCCTTGGTAAAAATGGCACAGCCGATAATAACAAGAGCCACAACTGCACCAACAGCCACACAAACAAAGGCCGCAATAATCAGCTTCTTGATAGTGTCAAGTTCGGCAGGGAGTGAGTTCCAAATCTCAATAATGTTAAAGTCAGAAGAGCTGTCTTGCTCGGTCATTGTTTTAAAAAGGCTCAGAATACTTTCCTGAAAGCCGAGGCGGTTGCCTGTGAGCGCATTATCTGCTCCTGCAAAGAGGTTTATAAGCCCGTAAGCAACAGAATCCTCGTTTATTGATAAAATAATTTCAAACAAAAACTGAGTAATTAAAAGGGGAAATGCTGCCGCCGCCAAAAGAGCGGTAACGATTCGGTTAACAATTTTCATTTTAGTTACCTCACTGAATTATTTGCTCCAGGATGATTTAAGGTCAACGGTGCGGTTGATAACAAGCTTTTCGGGAGTGCTGTCTTTATCAACGCAGAAATATCCCTGACGCATAAACTGGAACACATCGCCGGGCTTTGCATCCTTAAATCCGCCCTCAATAAGGCAATCTTCAAGAACGGTGAGTGAGTCGGGGTTAAGGTCGTCAGCAAGATTTTCGGCTGAGCCGGGCTTTTCTGTTTTGAAAAGGCGGTCATAAATGTTGACTGTTGCCTTAACTGAGTCTTCCTTGCTTACCCAATGAAGTGTGCCCTTAACCTTTCTGCCGTCAGGTGAGTTGCCACCCTTGCTTTCGGGGTCATAAGTGCAGTGAAGGCAGGTAACATTGCCGTCATCATCAGCTTCATAGCCTGTGCAGGTTACAAAATATGCACCCTTAAGGCGAACCTCGTTGCCTGGGAAAAGGCGGAAATACTTCTTAACAGGCTCAGCCATAAAGTCGTCCTGCTCAACATAAATCTCTCTGCCGAAGGTAACCTTTCTTGTGCCCATTTCGGGGTGGTCGGGGTGAAGCTCAACATCAATTGTTTCGCTCTGTCCTTCGGGGTAGTTGTCGATAATTACTTTCAAGGGGCGGAGAACTGCCATAGCTCTTGGTGCGTTAGCGTTGAGGTTATCTCTTACGCAGGCTTCAAGAAGTCCGAAGTCAACAACACTGTCTGCCTTGCTGACACCAACTCTGCCGATGAAATCCTTAACAGCTTCTGCAGGGTAACCGCGTCTTCTCATACCGCTGAGGGTAACCATTCTCGGGTCATCCCAGCCTGCAACATGACCTTTTTCAACAAGGTCAAGGCACTTTCTTTTGCTTGTTACGCAGTAGTTTACATTAAGGCGTGCAAACTCAATCTGCCTTGGGGGCTCTTCAAAGCCGATTTCTTCAATAAACCAGTTGTAAAGAGGGCGGTGATTTTCAAACTCAAGAGAGCAAAGAGAATATGTTACATTTTCTCTTGCATCAGAAAGAGGATGAGCAAAGTCATACATAGGATAAACGCACCACTTGTCACCTGTCTGATGATGTGATGTGTGAGAAATACGGTACATAATGGGGTCGCGCATATTAAGGTTGGGGGAAGCCATATCAATCTTGGCTCTCAAAACCTTTGCGCCGTTGGGGAATTCACCGTCGGTCATTCTCTTGAAGAGGTCCAGGTTTTCTTCCACACTTCTGTCACGGTAAGGGCTGTTTTTGCCCGGCTCTGTAAGAGTTCCTCTGTATTCTCTGATTTCATCGGGAGTAAGGTCATCAACATAAGCCTTGCCCTTTTTGATGAGCTTGATAGCACATTCATAAATGAAATCGAAATAGCTTGAAGCGTAATAGCAATTTTCCCAATTAAAGCCAAGCCACTTGATGTCTTCCATAATTGAGTCAACATATTCAACATCCTCTTTTGAGGGGTTGGTGTCGTCAAGGCGGAGGTTGCAGATGCCGCCGTATTTTTCAGCAGTTGCAAAGTCAATGCAGATAGCTTTTGCGTGGCCGATGTGAAGGTAGCCGTTTGGCTCCGGTGGAAATCTTGTCTGCACTCTGGTGTTAACACCGTTCTTTAAATCTTCGTCAATAAAATCGTGAATAAAATTTGACATTTTCAATGCCTCTTCCATTTTATTCCCTCCTAATCAAAATATGTATTTAAGTTGAGCTGAATTTTACTGCTTTTCAAAAATCCAGACTTTGTTTTTATAGTCAAAATCGGTAAGGAACGGAATACCCACATTCATAAGAGTATCTGCTGACCACATTTCACCGTTCTGAACCTTTTTATAAACTGCACCCTTTTCAAGGCCCTGAAGATTGATGTAATCAACAGGTGAGTTTGCAAGGCCCTGCATAGAGTAAAGGGTAACGATAACAGTATTTTTATCTTCAGAAATAAACTGTGTTGCGGTGATGTTGCCGTCCTCAGGGTTTCTCAGGCGGTAAAGGTCGCCGCGGTGGAAAACACTGCCGTATTTTTCGTAGAAGTCAACCTGCTCACGGATTTGTGAAAAGTCCTCTTCATTTAATTTGGTAACATCAAGCTCGTAGCCGAACTGACCGGGCATTGCCACATTGCCTCTCATTGAAAAGGGAGTAACACGCTGAACCTGATGATTCGGAACAACTGAAACATGAGCGCCCATTGTGCAATAAGGGTAGCAAAGGCTTGTACCGTGCTGAATAGAAAGTCTTGCGAGAGCGTCGGTGTTGTCACTTGTCCAGGTCTGTGGCATATAGTAAAGCATACCGGGGTCAAATCTTCCGCCGCCGCCCGAACAGCTTTCAAACAAAACATTGGGGTGGGCAGATGTGATTGCACCGAGAACCTTATAAAGACCGAGGATGTATCTGTGATAAAATTCGCCCTGATGCTCAGGGTCAAGGAGAGCTGAGCCTACATTTGACATATTGCGGTTCATATCCCACTTAACATATTCAATGTTAGCGCTGTCAAGGATTGCGTTGACGCTCTTTATAATGTAATCACAAACATCATCTCTTGAAAGGTCGAGAGTGAGCTGATTTCTTGACTGGGTGCGCTCTCTGTTTTTAACATGAATGCACCAGTCGGGGTGAGCTTCATAGAGCTTGCTTATGGGTGAAATCATTTCAGGCTCAAACCAAAGGCCGAATTTCATACCCAAAGCGTTGATTTTGTTGCAAAGTCCGTCAATGCCGTTGGGGAGCTTTGCTGTGTCAACAAACCAGTCGCCGAGCGATGATGTGTCATCATCACGCTTGCCGAACCAGCCGTCATCAAGAACAAAGAGCTTAATTCCGCCCTTCTGTGCTTTTTCGGCAATAGATACAATTTTATCTTCGTTAAAGTCGAAGTAAGTAGCCTCCCAGTTGTTGATAAGGGCGCTTCTTTCTTCGTTTTTATATTTGCTTGTAACAAGGCGGTTTCTGTAAAGGCGGTGGAAAATTCGTGACATTTCACCGATACCCTCGCCTGAATGAACCATAACCACCTCAGGGGTCTGGAAGCTCTGACCCTTATCAAGCTGCCAGGCAAAGTTAAAGGGGTTGATACCCATATAAGCTCTTGTTGAGTTATAAGGGTCGCAGGTTGCGCCTGCAATAAAGTTGCCGCTGTAAACAAAGTTAAAGCCGTATGCTGAGCCGTGAGTTTCGGTTGCATCCTTTGAAACAAGGGCAAAGAACGGGTTGTGAACATTGGAGCTTGCACCGCGCATACTCCAGACATTCATATCGCCTTTCATAAGGGGAGCGCGCTGAGCATAACGCTCTCTTCCCCAGGCACCGCTTAACTGAATCATATCAAAGTCGCACTTTTTAAAATCAAGAGTTGCACTCAATGCTCTTTCGATTGTGATTCTGTCTTCGCCGTTATTTTCACAACGGTATGAACGGGTGATTACATTGTATTTTTCAAAAACGGTGTATTGCAAAATAATGCTCACACCTGTAAGGTCATCTGTGAGGGTGATTTCAAGGGTCTGTGCCTCGTCGTCACTTTCAACATAAGTTGAGGGAAGACCCTCAAGAGGAGCTTTGCCGTTATACACTCTGTGGCTTACATAGCTGAAGTGTGAAACGGTGCTTCCGTCTTTATATCTTGCGTGGAAAGTGGGCATTCTCAAATCACTGCTGCCAAAAGTTGAAAACTCCATAGGCAGGTTGTCACGGCTGACTCTGTCACCGTCGTCAGTAATAGTGTCAACTGCGCTGAAGCTTCTCGGCCAACGGTAAGGCACAATAAGAAGCTGGTCAAAAGCGGGAGTAGCTTCAAGACGGTTGCCCCAATAAAGGTGAACGGGGAAATCGTCTTTTAAAAAGCCGAAAATATAGCTGGTCTTTTCACTCTGAAGGTGAAAGAGTTTGTTTTTTTCATCAATAATAATTGCCATAATAACCTCCGATTAAAGAGAAGCGATAGCCTCATTGATTCTTGTTTTAACCTTATCGTTGCCTAAAAGAGCAATGATTGCGTGAAGGTCGGGTGTGTTTTTGCGTGAAGTGAGAGCAATTCTGATAACTGTTGAAACATCACCTACATGACCCTTAAAGGCATCGGGATTTTTCTTGTATTCCTTAACATTCGGTGTGAAGCCGAGGGGCTCGCAAAGGTCTTTGATTTTGGAGAACCAGGTGTCCTTGTCGTCTGCAGCATCCACAACCTCAAGATACGCCTTAAGGATAGCGGCAACATCTTCCTTTTGAAGATTTTCGGGGAAGGTGTAGTCAGGAGTGTAAATTTCATCATAGAAATATGAAACATAATCCTTAACCTCGCACCATTTTGCAATGTCCTTACGGGGCTTCGGAACTTCACGGTCAATGTTTAAAATATTGACTGCATATTCTTCATCACGGGTAAGAAGAGAGTAAAGCTCTTCATCATATTCCTTTGCCCAGATAACAAGAGCGTCATAAATATCCTTTGCTTTTTTAACTGAAATTACATTTTTGCTTACATCAGTTAATTTAACAAGGTCAAAAAGGCAGCCGCTGGGGCTCATCTTTTTAAGGTTAAAGGGGAATGAAAAAGCGTCGGCTGTGGGGTTGGCTCTTCTCCAGTCTTCAAAGTTTGAGTTAAGAAGAGTGAGAAGATATTCAATAAGGCTCTCCTTGGGGAAGCCCTGCTCAACAAAGTAGCTTACTGCTGCCTCAGGGTCCTTGCGCTTTGAAAGCTTGCGCTTTGTGCCGTCTTCTTCATCAATTTTCATAACCTGGGGAGTGTGTGCATATTTTGGAACACGGAATCCGCAAGCCTTAAAAAGAGCAATATGCTTCGGTACGGAAGAAATCCATTCTTCACCGCGGATAACGTGAGTTGTTCTCATAAAATGGTCGTCACAAGCGTGAGCAAAGTGGTAAGTGGGAATTCCGTCAGATTTGAGAAGAACCTCATCAATGATATTTTCGGGCATTTCAATTTTGCCGCGGATAATATCGTCAAAGAAAATTCTCTTGTCTTCCTGTCCGTCAGAACGGAAACGAAGAACATAAGGCTTGCCTGCCTTGATATTTTCTTCAATTTCTTCAAATGTAAGGTCACGGCATTTTGCCCATTTGCCGAAATAACCCCAGATAAGTGCATCGCCCTTTTCCTGCTGCTCGCGGATTGCGCTTAATTCCTCTGCGGTGCAGAAGCAAGGGTAAGCAAGTCCTTTTTTAACAAGGTCTTTTGCAACTGCCTGATAGATTTCGGCACGCTGGCTCTGTGTGTATGGGCCGTAAGCTCCCTTTTCCTGATTAAAGCCGGTAACACCCTCATCAAAGTCGATTCCGAAAGAGTTAAAGCCGTTGATAATTGCAGAAACACCGTCGTCAATTTCACGCTTCTTGTCGGTGTCTTCAATTCTAAGGTAAGAAACTCCGCCTGTAGCCTTTGCTGTGAGCACATCAACCAAAGCGCCGAAAAGACCGCCGATGTGAAGGTAGCCTGTGGGGCTTGGAGCAAAACGGGTAACTCGTGCGCCCTCTTTTAAATCTCTCTGAGGATAAAGAGCTTCATAATCCTCGGTTGTTTTTGTGATGTTGGGAAACAGAAGCTCCGCTAATTTTTCGTAGTTCATATCAAAAATCCTTTCTTAGGAAATCATACATTATTCGTCACCCTACATTATCGCAGAAAATTGTCAATCTATCAAGAGATTTTGGCAATCAATTTTAAAATATTTTTAATTTTTTTATATATCTCTTGTAAAAAGCAATGATTTTTTGTAAAATGAATGAGTAAAATTCATAAGAAGGGGTCTTACTTATGGTAAATAAACCGACAGAACTTTTTTACAGAACTTATCAGACAGTTTACAAAGGCGCAATGAACTTCCTCAACTGGGATGAGCCTTACCTTCTCAAGGGTGAGGGTGCAGTTAAGAAGCTCCCTGCTCTTGTTAAATCAAAGGGCATTGACAATGTGCTTATCGTAACCGATAAAGGTCTTATGGGCCTGGGGCTTCTCAACGGAATGTTGGAGGAAATGGACAAAAGCGGCGTGAAGTACGTTATCTATGACGGTGTTCAGCCAAACCCCACTATTGATAACATTGAAGAGGCAAGAAGAATTTACCTCAAAAACGGCTGTAAGGGTATTATTGCTTTTGGCGGCGGCTCACCGATGGACTGCGCAAAGGCAGCCGGTGCAAGAGTTACCAACCCCAACAAGAGCGTTGTTTCAATGCGCGGTCAGCTTAAAATTGTTCACAAGCTTCCGCCTTTCTTTGCAGTGCCCACCACAGCAGGCACAGGCAGTGAGGTAACCTTGGCGGCGGTTGTATCAAACCCCGAAACACACGAAAAAAATGCAATCAACGACCCGAAGCTCCGCCCGAAATATGCGGTGCTTGACCCTGAGCTCACTCTCGGTCTTCCCCCTCACATTACTTCAACCACAGGTATGGACGCTCTCACTCACGCAGTTGAAGCTTATATCGGCCGTTCAAATGTTGCATCAACCGAAAAATATGCAGAGGACGCAACAAAGCTGATTTTTGAAAACCTTGAAAAGGTTTATAACAACGGCAAAGATGTTGAAGCAAGAGAAAATATGCTCGTAGCATCTTACTGGGCAGGTATGGCTTTCACAAGAGCTTATGTAGGCTATGTTCACGCCATTGCCCACAACCTCGGCGGACTTTACGGCACACCTCACGGTCTTGCAAATGCGGTTATTCTTCCCTATGTGCTTGAATATTTTGGTGAAAGCGCTTACCCGAGGCTTGCAAAGCTTGCCGATGTTGCAGGCATCACCGAAGCCGGTATGAGCGAAGCAGACAAAGCAAAGCTCTTTATTAAGAGAATTAAAGAAATGAATGAGAATATGAATATCCCCGAGCACTTTGAATTTATTGAAGATAAGGATATTCCCACTCTTGTTGAAAGAGCGCTTAAAGAAGCTAACCCGCTTTACCCCGTACCTAAGATTATGGACGAAAAGGATTGCCGCGAAGTAATCCTTAAAATCAGAGGATAACAAAAGGCTCCCGAAAGGGAGCCTTAATTCTTTAAATGTTTATCTGAAAATTCCAACAATCAAACCGATTATATTGACAAAGATTGCTGAAATCAGCTCGAGAACATTATCGATGTTTTTGATTTCAGGGGTGAAGTCTGCTTTAACATCTTCCGATGAGGGGGTAAAGGTAATATTATCAAGTGTCAGCTCGGCATCTTCGTCTGATTTTGAGTCAAACACAAATTCAATTTCTCTGACGGTGTCAAGCCTTTCATTGGTGTAGCCGATTCCGCCCTCGTTGCCGTTGAGATAAATTCTGTTAAGGTTAAGGGTTATTTTGTGCCATGCTCCGTCTGCGGGAATAACCGCTTGGGGTGTTCGTGTGCCGTCAACCTCGGGGGCATACCACGAAACAGCGTTTACATAAAATCTTACACCCTTGAGAGTGATATCGTTCTGAGAGCTGTTTTTAACATAGAAGCTCATTGTGCCGTAATCGGTATAATCACAGTCAACGTCGTAAAAGCTCTTGGTTTCAATTCCGTCTTCATAGGTCAATATCGGATTTACGGAAAATTTGCTTAACTCGGAGTTCTTTTTGATGTTGAGGCCGTCGTTGCTGAATGAAATGTCTGCATCTTTGCCTTCCCATGTGGGGTAATTTCCGCTGTAGGTGTCACCCTGAATGTGCCATATTTTGTCGGTGCTGCAATTTGTCCAAGGATTATCAATCCAATAATGTGTACCCACGGATTCATCGGTTACAAATATGCTTACGGGCAATGCGAGCTCACCGTTTTTTGTGGCATAAAGGTTGGCGTTACCGTTGTTGGTGTAATATGCGTAGCTTGCCGAAACAGGGCTTTTGATATCATCATTCCAGACTCTTACGGTGTCAGATGATACGATTTCTGCATTTGCCTGAACATAGATTCCGTCATCACCGCAAACAGCAAAGCCATTAAGAACGCTTCCCTTTGCCTTTAAGCCGTCACCCACATTGTTGAGGGTAACATAAAGGCTTGAATTTTTAATTTCTGCTGATTTAACTGTGGCGGCGGAGTAGGAGCTGTGCTGATTATAAACCAGACCTTGTGCCGCGAATGCCATTCTTTCGCCCACTTCTTTTTTACATTCGGGGTGTATTGAGCCTGCCGCGGGGATATATGTAAGAGGAACATCATAGATTGAAACAACAGCTCTTGAATCAGCTTCATCCTTTTGCATTTCGGTAAAAGCAATGTTTCTGTTCAAAAAGTTTGTGTTGTCATTGTCATAGTAAAATGAAGCGAGCTGAGTGTAAATTACAGGCAAAAGACCGCCCTGGTAATTAAAAAGCTCTGAATATGTCTTTTGCATAAGGTCAAAGGCGGCGGCGTATTCATCGTCATTCCATCCGATGTCGGATTCGCCCTGATACCAAATCATACCTGAAATTGAAAAATCCTTGATGCCTTCCATTTTTAAATTGTAGTTGGCAGCCATATCGTGATAAACATATATGTCGGACTCGTTCCAGCTGTTCTTGTCAATATAAGTATCTCGTGAAACAAGAGCATTTTTAACAACAGGGTCAGATTCAATAGCTTCTCTTGAAAGCCAGGTGGCAATGGTTGTGCCGCCAAGGGGAACATTGATAATTCCTACGGGAACATCAATATTTTGGGCTAATTCTTCTGCAAAGAAATAGGCAACCGCACTTATACCGTAAATGGCAGGATTTTCACCGTCAAGCCAACAGGCACCGGGAATGTTCCTCTGCGGCTCTGCAGGAACAAGCTCTGCTGAGCCGTTGTATTCTGGAATGCCGGGAACATATAACACGCGAAGCCATTTGCTGAGCTTCTGCGAGGCGGTGCACATTTCCAGACCGTATTTTGCCTGACCAAGGGGATATTGCATATTACTCTGGCCGCTTGCCAGCCACAGCTCACCAAAAACTATGTTGTTAAGAGCTTTAAATTCGTTTCCGTTTACCTGAAGAACGATTTTATATTCTTTATATCCGCCCGCAGGAGCATTTACGGGAACAGAAAATTCACCGCTTGCATTAACTGCGGCCTCACTTTCAAAAATAGCTGTGTCGCCGTCATAAAGAGTGAGTGAAATCTCATCACCCGGCGTGCCTGTGCCTGAAATAAAGGTGGTTTTGTTTTGCTCAAGGAGCATACCGTCGCCGTAAACTGTATAAAGCTCGGGTGCAGTGCCCTGAGCATAAGCAAGGGGCAGACAGCTGAAAATCATAATAACAGCAAGAATAATCGAAACTATTTTTGTTCTCATAGCTTTTTCCTCCAAAAGGTAAACTTTCAAAAGTATAATATCACCTGCAAAAATTGATGTCAACCTATTTGCATTTTTTCTTCGGTGTGGTATAATAACTCCGTATGATTTTATTTTGACGGAGGTGCATTATGCCAAAGCTCATATCTTGGAATGTAAACGGCATAAGAGCCTGTATAACCAAGGGCTTTACGGATGCCTTTCACGCTCTTGATGCAGACATTTTTTGCTTGCAGGAAACAAAGCTTCAGCAAGGGCAGCTTGAGCTCCCCCTTGACGGATATCATCAGTATTGGAGCTATGCCGAGAAAAAGGGCTATTCGGGCACGGCGGTTTTTACTAAAGAAGAGCCCATGAGCGTAACCGAGGGTGTCGGTGTTCCCGAGCTTGACACCGAGGGCAGAATGCTCACCCTTGAATTTCCGTCATACTATTTTATAACGGTGTATGTGCCAAATGCACAGGACGGGCTTAAAAGAATTGACCACCGTTGCAAATGGGAAGATGCTTTCAGAGAAAGGGTGTCACTTCTCCAAAAGAGCAAGCCTGTTATCATCTGCGGTGATTTGAATGTTGCCCATAAAGAAATTGACCTTAAAAACCCCAAGGCAAACGAGGGCAATGCAGGATATTCTAAGGAAGAAAGGGAAAAGTTCCAACAGCTTCTTGACGCGGGCTTTATTGATACCTTCCGCTATTTTAACCCTGATTTGGAGGGTGCATATTCCTGGTGGTCATACCGCTTTAAGGCGAGGGAGCGAAATGCAGGCTGGCGCATAGACTACTTCCTGGTGTCAGATTATTTTAAAGAAAATCTCGTTTCTGCCGCTATACATTCTGAAATTTACGGCTCAGACCATTGCCCGGTTGAGCTTGTTATAAGGTGATAAATATGAAAACTGCACACAAAGTTTTAATCGTAATTTTATCTGTTGCGCTTGTGATTTCTGCCGCGGCTCTCGGCCTGAGCTACTTTGCCGGCGGAGATTCAGACGGCAACATTCAGCTTATTCCTGACGGCGCATATAAGGGTGAAAGTGTTGAGCTTGTCTGCCCACAGTCGCTTGTTACGGAATATCCTCTTGTTCAGTCGGATATTGACAATATTTTTTATTGCCTGAAGCCTGACGGAAGCGTTGAATTTTATGAATTGGGTCAGAATATGCTTTCAAAATATACAGGCGAGGTCAACACGGTTGAATTAAAACCCGAATGCACTTATTACAAAATCCCTCTTACCGTTTATTACATTGAGGTTGAGGGCAAAACCCTGGGCTACGGACTTTTTACCACCGAAAATTCAGATGCCAAGGTAAACCTTTATTCTTATGTTTTTGCAAAGCTTGTTGATGCCCCTGCGGTTTACGGTCTTGACGGCAAGATGCTTCTTTTAAGCACCGATTCTGATGAGGCTTATTCAGCCGACAAAACCTACACAGAGGTTTTCAGCGTGAATATGAACAAGAAAAAATGCACAGCCATTACCGCTCAGCGTGACAGAAACGCCGACAAAACAGGCAGACTTTCAGAGCGCTGGTCAATGTTTACCGACAGCTACCTTGCTTCGGTTTCTAAAAAGGCAGGTATGATTTCAGGCAGACTTTATGATGAAAGCACACAAATTTATGATGTGTATGACCTGAATTCAAGCCTTAACAAGCCTCAGGCAAAGGGAATGTACGGCACATTTTTGAGAGAAAGCGCTGACGGCGGATTGGTTTATATTAAGAAAACTGCCGACGGATTCAAGAGCGTTGAATACATAGCTCAGGAAAAAACCGTTGCCGAATTTAAGGGCGATTTTGAAAAGGACTTTGTTTTTGGCGGCGACTGGGTGTTTGACAAAAATGAAAAGAAGTTTACAAACCTTGTAACAGGCAAAACCGTTGACGGCAAAAAGCTTGATAACGGAATCACCGCGTTTTGTGTGAATGCCGACGGCTCTGAAATTGTTGCCGTACTGTCAAATGAAATAAACCAGGCGGTGTGCATTGTTACCCCTGACGGCAAGGTGAAGCAGTATGTGGGTGAGAATATTTATTCTCAAAGCATTGACAATATGTGCTTTATCGGGTCTTCAAATGTGCTCACAACTGCCGTTACAAGTGACGGAGCTTGTGTAAATTACATAATAAGTGCTCAATAAATTATTGACAGATTACATTCAAGAGTTTAATATATACATTGTTTAATTCAGGTTAGGAGAAATAAAAATGAAAGTCAGCAAATTACTTTTAGAAACATTGAGAGATGCTCCCGGCGATTGCATAATCGAAAGCCAGAAGCTTATGACAAGAGGCGGCTATATGAAATATATGCACAACGGCATATATTCACTTTTTGCCCCTACAAAGAGAATGGCAAAAAAGATTGAAAATATTATCCGCGAAGAGATGGACAGAATCGACGGTCAGGAGGTTATGTTCCCCGTTGTTATGCCCGCTTCTCTTTGGGAAGAATCAGGCAGATACACATCTATCGGCAGTGAAATGGCACGCTTTAAGGACAGAAGCGGTAACGATGTTGTTCTCGGTATGACTCATGAAGAAGCTGCAGTTCACCTTGCAAGAAACACAGCTAACTCATACTCACATTATCCCTTTATGATTTATCAGATTCAGACCAAGTTCCGCGACGAACCGAGATGCCGCGGCGGTCTTATCCGTGTTCGTGAGTTCACAATGAAAGACGCTTATTCCTTCCACACCTCTCAGGAGGATTTGGAGCAGTATTATGAGCGTTGCTATGAAGCTTATGAGCGCATCTTCAAGCGCGCAGGCGCAAAAAATGTGGTTGCCGTTAAGAGTGACTCAGGTATGATGGGCGGCAGCATTTCTCACGAATTTATGCTCCTTGCCGATATCGGTGAAGATACCCTTGCAATCTGCCCCGAGTGCGGATACAAGGCTAATATGGAAGCTGCAGATGTTAAGGTTGAAAATGAAAGCGGTGAGATGGAAGAGCTTAAGAAAATCCACACTCCCGATGTTAAAACAATCGACGAGCTTTGTGATTTCCTTTCAATCCCGGCAACAAAGCTTTGCAAGGCAGTTGTATATCAGAAAAACCTTACAGATGAATACATAATTGTATTTATCAGAGGTGACCTCGATGTTAATGAAACAAAGCTTCGCAACTTCATCGGTGAAGAAATTCACCCCGCAATCATCACAGAAGAAAGCGGCATTGTAGCAGGCTTTATCGGCGCAGTTAATCAGAAAGCAAAGGCTCAGCTTGTTTTTGATTCATCACTTATCGGCCTTGAAAGCACAGTTTGCGGCGCAAACGAGGTTGACTATCACTATGTAGGCTTCAATGTTAAGCGTGACTTCGGTGAAGTGGAATATGTTGATGTTGCCAAGATTTTTGAGGGTGCAATCTGCCCCTGCTGCGGTAAGAAGTCAATCACAATTTCAAACGGTATTGAGGTTGGTAACATCTTCCAGCTCGGTACAAAATACACAAAGAGCATGGATATGACATATCTTGATTCAAACGGTGTTGCTCAGCATCCGATTATGGGCTGCTACGGTATCGGCGTGGGCAGACTTATTGCTTCAATCTGCGAAGAAAGCCACGATGATTACGGTCCAATCTGGCCGATTTCAATTGCTCCCTGGCAGGTTCAGATTTGCAATCTCCGCAAAAAGAATGAAGAGGTTTCTGCTGTTTGCGAAAAGCTTTATGACGATTTGCAGAAAAACCATATTGAAGTTCTTTATGATGACCGTGATATGCGCCCCGGCTCAATGTTTGCCGATGCAGACTTGTTCGGTATCCCCGTAAGAGTTGTTGTAAGCCCCAAGACCTGCGAAAAGGGTATTGTTGAGGTTTCTTACAGAGATAAGAGCTTCAAGGGTGAAATTCCTATGGACACAGCCGCCGAGGAAATCACAAAAATGGTCAACGACCTTATGAAAGAGTTTGATATATAAACAACAAAAGCACAACCCGGGTTAATCCGTCGGTTGTGCTTGCTTTTTTTCTCTTAACTTTTTAAAAAAATCACTCAGCAGTGAGGAGGCTTCGTCAGCTCTGAAGCCGCTTTCAATTTCGGGCTTGTGGTTATACGGCAAATCAAAAAGATTTATTACCGATTGGCACGACCCTGCCTTTTGGTCGCTTGCGCCGTAGGTCACTTTTTTGAGGCGTGAGTTTATTATTGCACCTGCACACATAGGGCAAGGCTCAAGGGTAACAAACATTTCACATTGCCAAAGTCTCCAGCCTCCAAGGTTTGTGCACGCGTCATTGATTGCCTCAATCTCGGCGTGGGCAAGGGCGTTTTTGCTTTTTTCACGGCGGTTTCTGCCTCTGCCCACAATTTCACCGTTAAGGGTAATTACCGCGCCCACGGGTACCTCGCCCTCCTCCGCGGCCTGACGGGCAAGGGCAAAAGCCTCGCTCATAATTTCATTTTTATCCATAAAAATTACCTAAAACATCAGAAGATTTGAAACAAAAGAGGTAATCAGCAGAATGACCGTAACTGCAATTATAACATAAAGGCTTTTTCTGTAAAGGCTTTTGCTTTCAAGCTCTTTTGAATGAAGAATTTTGTAAATCATATAAAGTGTTGCCCCGAGCACCGCCGCCAGCGCACCGTAAAGGAAAAGGTATCCGCCGAAAGAGGTGACGGTAACTGTTTGCATTGCAGAAAGAATGAGAATCACCATTCCGCCCACAACGGTTGGGGTTGAGCAGTAAAGTGCAACCTTTGTTTTGAGGTTGAGGCTGCTTGAGGGGAGCCTGTTAAGCTGACGGTTGTTGGCTTTTAAATAACGCCTTACACAAAATGCAAAAAGAAGTGATGTGAGAATATACGGCGTTGAATTGTCGCCCTCATAAAGTGAATAAACAAATGAAATAAACAGAAAAACTGCGGCAGAAGCGAAAAGGAACTTTCTTTCAGATTTTGGAGCAAAGGTGATGCCAAGGCTGTAATGAGGCTCCTTGATAAACTTGAATCCGCAGTATATGCCTGCCGCCAGAAGAGCCACAATCATACCTGAAAGAATCACGCTTATAACAGGATTTTCAAGCGCCGCCGTAGAAATAACCGACAAGAGGTTGTTTGCGGCGTGAATTGCAATGGAGGTCCACAGCGATTTGGTGGAAATTGCGAAATAGCCAAGCACAATACCTGCCACAAATGCAAAGGGAATCTGAAGCATATTGCTGTGCATAATAGCAAAAATAATTGCCGACATTATAATTGCAAAGCGGTCACCGTATTTGCGAAGGGGAGGCATAACAATGCCCCTTATAGCAACCTCCTCAACAATGGCAGGGATAATTGCAACCTCAAAGGCAAAAAGAAGATATTCTAAAAAATTAGCCGGATTTTCGGTGGGGTAGTTGGAAAATTCAATATCATAGGTAGACACAAAGCCTGAAAATCCGCTTGTGATATAGTTGCCGGCAAAAACTGCCGCTGTGCCTGTTACCAAGGCGTAAAGAAACGACTTTTTTGAAACGGGAGCATCAAGGCACATACAAACAGCCTTGTCCTCAGGGGAATAAAACCGCATTATCACCGTAAAGGGAACATATATTCCGAAAATGCTCAGAAGAATTGTAAGCAGAGCATTGAGCAAAAAGCTCGGCTCACCTTGAGAGCTGATGCCTATCACAACAAAAGAAAAAATATACTGAACAAGAATAAAGCTCAGAACACCTGCGCCCGCAAGCATACTCAGCTTTGTCAGGTGCCTAGCGTCGCGGTTAATAAACGGGTCCTTCGGTGTGAAGGGATTATTATAATTTTCATAAGTGCCGTAATAGTTTTGATTGACGCTCATAAAAAATACCTCGAAAAATGTTTGTAGTTATATTATACCTATATTTTTTGATTATTCAAGCCCAAAACACGCCTACTATTTTAATAAAGTGTAAACATTAAATAAATACTTGTAATAAATTTTAAAATAGTATATAATTGTATGGTAATAAAGGAGTTGATTTAATGGACCCTATAAAGGTTGACTTTTCTTCAAACAACAATGACAGGGGCTCTTCCAAGAGCAAGGTAATTATTCCCCCTGAAAAAAAGGCACTTAAAATTGTTATTAACATCATCATCACTTTGATTGCAGGCGCAATCGGTTATTATTTCTATCTTCCCGCTTTCAACTTTAAAGCAATAGAAATGTATATTTTCCTGGGCGCTGTTCTTGCATTTTACTGCGCTGTGAATTACATCACCTCAGGTGCGCTCAAAACTCCCGACTATGCCCCTTATGCCAAAAAGAGCGCAAGAATCCCGTTGATTTTAATCGGCGTTCTTGTTGCGGTTGTTGCAGTGGGATTTATCATTTCTTCAACTGTTTTCAGAGCTAAGGATTACAGCGAAATTATTGATGTTAAGGGCGGCAACTTTGTTCAGGAGGTTGCAGATTCATCTGACGATTCTTTTGCAACTGTTCCGAGAATTGACCTTGACACCACAGCCGTTATGGCTCAGAAGGCATTGAGCGGACTTTCAGAATTGGGTTATGTTTCTCAGTTTACCGTTCAGCCCTCATATAATCAGATTAACTACCGCGATGTTCCCGTAAGAGTTGCAACTTTGCAGTATTCAAACATCATCAAGTGGTTTACCAACCGTGATAACAGAATTCCTGCCTACATTATGATTGACTCTATCACTCAGAAGAGCGAGCTTGTTACCGTTGAGGGCGGCATTCAGTATTCAACCGCTGACCACTTCTCTCACAATGTTAAAAGACATCTTCGTTTTGAATATCCGTCATATATGTTTGCAACACCAACCTTTGAGGTTGACGATGAGGGCAATGCTTATTGGATTACTGCCCGCCTTGATAAAACAATCGGCCTCTTCGGCGGAACTGATGTTATCGGCGCAGTTATCTGCAACGCGGTAACAGGCGAGTGCATTTCTTACACAATGGACGAAATCAGAAATGACAACGCCCTTTCATGGATTGACTGTGTATATTCAGACGACCTTCTCATTGAGCAGTATAATTACCACGGCCTTTACGGCGGCGGCTTCTGGAACTCAATTCTCGGCCAGAAAGACACTTATGTTACCACCGAGGGCTCAAGCTACCTTGCAATGAACGATGACGTTTACCTTTACACAGGCGTTACATCACTCACAAGTGACGAATCTCTCACAGGCTTCGCACTTATCAATATGCGCACAAAAGATGCAAAATACTATGTAATTTCAGGTGCTAAAGAAAGTTCTGCAGAAACATCTGCCGAAGGTCTTGTTCAGCAGTATGAATATGACGCATCATTCCCTCTTCTTCTCAATGTTGACGGCGAGCCCACTTACTTTATGTCACTTAAGGATTCAAGTGACCTTGTAAAAATGTATGCTCTTGTAAATGTTGGTCAGTATTCAATCGGTGCTGTGGGTACATCACTTACAGAGTGTATTGAAAACTACCTTAAGGAGCTTTCAAAGAATGGCATCAAGCTTGATGTTTCAACCGATAACATCACAGAAGACACCGACTCTCAGGGCGGAAGCGATGCACCCGTTGTTCAGAAAGCAGAGGTAACAGGCAAAATCACCGACATCAGAACAGCAGTTATCGGCGGTGAAAGCGTTTACTACTTCAAGCTGGACACACAGGAAAGCTATTATTCAGTTAAAGCAAGCGATGCAGAAAAGGTTATCATCTTCAATAAGGGTGACACAGTAACCTTTACCGTTGACAAAAACGAGGGCGCAATAATTCCCGTTGAAAAAGTAAAATAAAAAACGAATCTCCATAGCCGAGTGTTCGTAAGGACACTCGGCAGTTTTATTCGCCTTGCGGCGAGTTATATTGCTTCGCAGTTATATAATGCTCCGCATTGTGTTATTGTCCTTCGGACAGTTTTATGCGAATAAAATAACACTGAAGCCGCAAGGCTTCAATATCACTTTTGATTTATCAAAAATATAACTGCAAATTTTAATTTGCAATATCACTTATACATACATACCGAAGAGAACCTGTTTTCAGAACGGCATTGTCGTGATTTTTTGTATTTGTTAGTATTTTTTTGTTATTTGATTAATTGCTATTTGTTGAAAAATTAAACAGATTGTGATAATATTAAAATGAAAGGGTGATTATATGAATGAGATAAAAACTCTTTATGAGCAAGAGCCTGATGTTGAAGTTTTGTTTGAGTTTAATGGCACAAGAAAAACTCCTGCAGCTGATGGCTATCGACCTCATCATTTGATAACTGATAATTATCTGACTACGGGAGTCCATCATTATTATGAGGTTGCAACGGTTTTGCCTGACGGTACTGCAAAAGGCACAATCACATTTATCACCCCTGAAGCATATCCGCATTGCTTGTGGATAGGTAAAAGGATTAATATTCAGGAAGGCAAAAAGATCGTTGGATATGCAACTATTTTAAAAATTTATAATTCTCTTTTAGCAATGGAATAATTATATCAACAACTGCAACCATTAATTTAAAATGGTGGCAGTTTTCTCTATTCATACCACTTTATCCAAGCACACCACAATTATTCTCAAAGTATATAACCCACTATGACACTTTCAAGCTGAAAGTGTCTGTTTTTTTGTAAAAAATCGGGAAGCACTTTTTGAAGCACTTCCCGATAGTATTCTTTTTTCTGTCCTTAGCAACCCCGCGCTATTAAGGCGGTTGCTTTAATGGAGATTTTTTGCGAAAAAGATAAGTTTTATCAGCCTCCCCTTGTCAGGGGAGGTGGGTTTTGCTTTGCAAAACCCGGAGGGGTAGTCAGGTTTGAGGTATCTCTCCCTCAGTCTTTTTGCTACGCAAAAATCCAGCTCCCTCATCAGAGGGAGCCTTAAAAAGTTCTTAATTTTACAGATACATATCGTCGTACATTTCGTACTCGTAAGCATCCTCAAGAATTTCGTCGCCTGCGCTCATAAAGAAAAAAGTGCTCAGTGCTGAAAAAGCGATTGAGAAAATTACTCCTAAAATAACGCTCACAAGAGCGCCTTTGCCGCAGGACTTTGCTTTGAGTGGTGTTTTATCTTTCCAGATAAGATAAAGAATAAGACCTGCAACGGGAACAAGAAAACCGAGAAATGCCCAGCCGAAGCTCTTTTTGTCTTCCTCGGCAGGAGCAACCTGTGTTTCACAGCTGCAGCCGCAGCCGGGGCAGATAACAGCCTCATCAAGAAGCTCTTTACCGCATTTGGTACAATATTTCATATTACATCCTCCTTTATTATGTTAATCCCATTCTAAAGTAAAATACGAAATTTGTCAACAAGTAATATTTTCTGCGAATTTTAAAAAGTAAATTCGCACAGTATAAATCCCCTTGAATTACAGATAATAACATCACAAAATCAAAAATTACGCGAAATAATGCCTCCCTCGCCTTAGAGGGAGGGGGACCGCGACAGCGGTGGAGGGATTGTCCGCAGGACGAAATGATGCAAAGCAGCATTTATCCCCCAGTCATTTTCTTCGAAAATGCCAGCCCCCTTTAGGCAAGGGGGCCTTTATGCGGTGTAACATCAGAAGGAGATTTATATAGTATGAAAGCAACAGGTATTGTGAGAAGAATAGATGATTTGGGAAGGGTGGTTATTCCCAAAGAAATTCGCAGAACAATGCACATAAAAGAGGGTGCGCCTCTTGAAATTTTTACCGACACTCAGGGCGGTGTGATTTTTAAAAAATATTCCCCTGTAGGTGAATTGACCGACACCACCGACCAATATTGCGAGGTGCTCAACCGCAGTGTTTCAATGCCCGTTCTCATTTGTGACAGGGACCACGTTATTTCTGTTTCAGGTGCGCCTAAGCGTGAATTTGCCGAGCGCAGAATCAGCGAAGCCCTTGAAGATTTAATGGAAAGCCGTTCACCCTTTTTGAAAGAGGGCGGCGAACAGCTTATGCCCATTGAGGGATTAACCCATCAGGCTGATGTTGCTGTGCCTATTATTTCAAGCGGTGATATTCTCGGCGCTGTGGTGCTTCTTGCGGCAGAAAATGTCCGCCCCACTCAGACCGAGCTTAAGCTGGCTCAGGTTGCCGCATCATTCCTCGGCAAGCAGATGGAAGATTGATTGCGGCTCCCTTGTGTAAAGGGAGCTGGATTTTTGCGCAGCAAAAAGACTGAGGGATTGCTGACGAAATTCTTGGTTTTAAACCTTTTTTGAATCCACCCACCGCTTCGCGGTCCCCCCTCTTTTAGGCAAGGAGGGCAGTTGGCTACGACAATAATTGTAAAGATAAAACAAAAAGCACCGAGCCAAACTCGGTGCTTAATTTTAATATTGAAAATCACATTCATCAATAAGCTTTTTGATATGTTCGGTTGAGTTGAGGTAAATCTTTTTGCCGAGAGAAACGATTGCTTCGTCATTTTTAACTGAGCACATTTTTGCAAACTCCTTGCCGATTGCTTCTGCTCTGTCGGTTCCCTTTTTCAGCGCAAGGCGGTAAAAGGTGAATGCCGCACCGTCGGCAATGTTTTTGTAATAGCCGTTTTCACTTTCTTTAAGGCTGTCATACATAGCGTTGCGAACAAGGTTTGAAAGAATCTGCTCGTCAACACATTCTCTTGTTACTCTGCCGCAAAGGAAGGTGATGAGCACTCTTGCCTGATACAAAAATTCGGCGGGGAGCTTGTCTTCTTCGCGCAAAATTCCAAGCACCTCATCAGTTGGCTTCAATGAGGCGAATTTTTTGCCTAATTCCTGAGCTTTTTTAGTGTTGCCGTTGGCCTTGTGAAAGTCAATATCCTTAACAAGACCGTCAAACTCTACGGCTTCAATATCAGATTTTTTTTGATAGATTTTAATATCACCGTCAAAATCAGATTTCATTTCAGTATCCTCTTATTTATCTGCGTTTTCTGCGGCCTTTTGCTTGCGTTTGAGCTTGGCTTTGTAGCCGTTGAGCTCAGAGAGCTGCTTGTCAGGGGTCTGATAAGAGCCGAGAGTAACACATTTTTTGTTAAATCTGCCGCGGAAGTTACTGCCGCCAACAGATAAAAGCTTATTCTTTTTAGCGAATGCGGTTAAATATTCAACCTGCTCGTCCGTATGCTCGGGGCACCATACCTCAACGCCGTCAAGTCCGTCTTTGTTGAGGCGGTCAAGAATTTCAAAAGAAGAATAATCACCCGGGTGGGCAAGAACGGCAATACCGCCTGCCTCGTGAATGGCGTCGATAACAGTTTTAGCGTCTTCAAACTTTGGCTTTACAAGGAAAGGATGCTCCTCGCCGCCGAAAAGCTCTTCATAAAGCTCACCGCAGATTTCGGTGGTCATACCGCTTTCAAGCAAAGCCGCCATAATGTGAGTGGTGTAAATATTGGTTGAGCCCTGAGCACAGCTCAGAACAAGGTTGGGAGTAATGGGATATTTCTGTGCAACCTTAAGCATCATATATTGAGCCGCTTTTTTGCGGGCAACAAGGTTTCTGTGGCAAAGACCTTCAAGTCTGTCGGGAGCGTCACACAAATAGCAAAGAATGTTAAGCTCCTCGCCTGTAACGCTGTCGGTAGCTGAAATCTCAACGCCGGGGATAACCGTAACGCCTCTGCGCTCACCTATGATTTTGGCTCTGACGGTGCCTGCCATACAGTCAATATCTGTAACCGCAATGGTAGAAAGACCTCTCTTTTCGGCAAGAGTGATAATATCCTCAATGCCCATAGAACCGTCGGATAATTTGGTGTGACAATGTAAATCAGCTGACAAAAAAATCCCTCCTTGAAGTTGATTTTGCCAATCAGGCTAAAAAATTGCGATATTTCCCTAAAATATCAACTATACAATAATTATAACATTATATTTTTTGAAATTCAAGGGATAAGGAGAGATTTTTTGTCAGATTTGGGGTAAAAATAAGGTGTTAAAACACGCTTTCAATCACTTTTTCGCATCTGTCGGGAGAATAAACCCAGTGGTCAATGTGCTCTGAATCGGTGTAATATTTTATCTTGGGGTTGGGGTATTCGGCATCAAATGAGTCTACGATAATCAATTTGATTTTCATTCTTTCGGGCACAATGCTTTTGATATAAACCCCTGCGTGGCTCCCTGCCTGCACACCCGGAGCATATTCTGCAAGGCCTGCAAGGTTTGGCGCAAGCTCCACAAAAATGCCGTAGTTTTCAATGGAGCGGACAATGCCCGGCACGGTTTCGCCCGGGGCAAACTCCTTGGCGTTTTGCTCCCAGGTACCCAAAAGCTCCTTGTGGCTGAAGGTGAGCCTGCCCATATCGTCAACGGATTTAACGATTACCTTTATCATCTGCCCTGTTGTAAAGCGCACCGACGGGTGAGGAATTCTGGAAACGGAAATGCTGTCTATGGGAAGAAGTCCGTTTATGCCTGCACCGATGTCAAGAAAGACGCCGAAATTTTCCATGTGGGCAACACGGGCCTTGATAACATCGCCCGGTTTTAACAGGGACACAAAGTTGTCTATGCAATCCTGCTGAACGCTTTTGCGGGAAAGAATTGCGTATTCTTCACCGTTTGAGTCGCGGTCAAAGCCGATAATTCTGAAAACAACAGGCTTGTTTACCCTTGAAATGAGTGCAATATCACGCACCGAGCCTGTGTCGATACCCACTGCACCCTCGTTGTAGGGAATTATGCCGTACATACAGCCTAAATCCACCTTGAGGTTGTGATTTCTGTCGCAAAGCATAGCTCTGCCTTCAAGGATTGTGCCCAGATAAAACGCCTCGTGAAGCGAAGCGGAGGAGGACATAGCCTGAGTATTTGTTTTTTCTTGGATAAGCTGACCTTCGGGTCTGAAAGCTGTCATAAGTTTTACCACCTTTATTTTAATATGCTGTTTATTTATATGCGCTTATATTATTTTTATATTCTTTGAAAGTATTTATAAAAAACGGATGACTTTTAGCTTTGTTTGTGCTATAATAAAAAAGATTATAAAGAATGGGGGCGTTTGCGTGGATGTAAGAGTTGGCGATAAGCTGATAATGAAAAAAAATCACCCCTGCGGAGAAAATATCTTTGATGTGCTGAGAGTCGGTATGGACTTTCGTGTGCGGTGTGCTGGTTGCGGCAGAGAGGTTATGGTGCCGCGCTCCAAGATTGAAAAAAATATAAAGAAAATTCAGAGAGAGGCTCAGGAGTAGCTTGCGCCACATTGCTTATTTTGGAATGAAAGGAAGATTTTATGCTTGATAAATTAGCCGCCATAGAAGAAAAGTATGAGCAGATTAACGCTCAGCTTTTTGACCCCGATGTTGTTTCGGACATAGAAAAATACAAAAAGCTTATGCAGGAAACAAAGCATCTGACCCCCATTGTTGAAAAATACCGCGAGCTTAAGAAGGCTCAGAATGATTACAATGAAGCTAAGATGATGCTTGACGAGGGCGGACTTGATAAGGAATTTAAAGAAATGGCTCAGCTTGAGCTTTCTGAAAATGCCGAGATTATTGAAAAAACTCAGGAGGAGCTTAAAATTCTTCTTCTTCCCCGCGACCCTAACGATGACAAAAACGTTATTGTTGAAATCCGCGGCGGTGCAGGCGGTGAAGAATCTGCGCTTTTTGCAAATTCACTTTTCAGAATGTATTCAATGTATGCCGAGCCGAAGGGCTGGAAAACAGAAATTCTTTCTGCAAACCCAACCGAGCTTGGCGGCTACAAGGAAATCAGCTTTATGATTGAGGGCGACGGTGCATATTCACGCTTTAAATTTGAAAGCGGTGTTCACCGAGTTCAGCGTGTGCCCGAAACTGAAAGTCAGGGCAGAATTCACACCTCAACCGTAACTGTTGCCGTTTTGCCTGAGGCGCAGGATGTTGACATTGAAATTAACCCCGCCGATTTGCAGATTGACACCTTCCGTTCAAGCGGTGCAGGCGGTCAGCATATTAACAAAACCGAGTCTGCAATCAGAATTACTCACATTCCTACGGGAACAATAGTTGAGTGCCAGGATGAACGCAGTCAGCACAAGAATAAAGACAAGGCGATGAAAATTCTCCGTTCAAGAATTCTTGAAGCCGAGCGTGAAAAGCAGAATAACGAAATTGCAGGCGAAAGAAAGGCTCAGGTTGGCACAGGCGACCGAAGCGAGCGAATCCGCACATACAACTACCCTCAGGGCAGAGTGAGCGACCACAGAATCGGTCTTACCCTTTATAAGCTTGAGGCCTTCCTCAACGGCGACCTTGATGAGGTTATTGACGCTCTTATTACTGCCGACACAGCAGAAAAACTGAAAGCTGATTCACAATGAAAACTCAAATTTTTAAAATAAACCACATAAATCAGAATGAAGAAATACAAGCCGTTGCCAAAATTCTTCGTGACGGAGGCCTTGCGGCTATTCCCACCGAAACGGTTTACGGCCTTGCGGCAAATGCCCTTAACCCTGATGCTGTTAACAGCATTTTTAAGGCAAAAGGCAGACCGAATGACAATCCGCTGATTGTTCACATAAGTGAGATTGACGAGATTTATCCCTTGGTGACTTCATTCCCCGATAAAGCAAAGGCACTTGCCGATGCCTTCTGGCCGGGACCGCTTACAATTATTCTGCCAAAGTCAGATATTGTTCCCAAAGAGGTTTGCCCCCGCCTTGAAACAGTTGCTGTGCGTATGCCGTCGCACCCCGTTGCAAGGGCAATTATAAAAGCTTCAGGTGTTCCTCTTGCGGCGCCCAGCGCCAATTCATCAGGGCTTCCCAGCCCCACAAAGGCGCAACACGTTATTGACGATATGAACGGCAAAATCCACGCCATTGTTGACGGGGGAGAAAGCAGTGTGGGCGTTGAATCAACGGTTATCACTCTTGCTACGGATGTTCCCAGGCTTCTTCGCCCCGGCGGAATTACACCTGAACAGCTTGAAAGCGTTATCGGTGAGATTGAAATTGACCCTGCGGTGCTTGATGAGCTTCCCGAAGGTGCGGTTGCCGCTTCACCGGGTATGAAATATAAGCATTATTCACCCAAGGCTCAGGTATATATTATCAAGGGCGATTTTCCGTCTTTTAAGTGCTATGTTGAGGCAAGCAAGCAGGAAGGTGATTATGCCCTTTGCTTCAGCGGTGAAGAAGAAAAGCTCACCGTAAGCGCAATAAGCTACGGCAAAGAGAATTGCCCCGAGGAGCAGGCGCACAACCTGTTTTCACTTTTGCGAGAGCTTGATTCAAGAGGCGCAAAGCGGATTTTTGTCCGCCGACCTGACCCTCACGGAGTAGGTCTTGCGGTTTATAACCGACTTATCCGTGCGGCGGCTTTCAGAGTTATTGAAATGCCGAAAATTTACGGACTCACAGGTCAGACGGGTGCAGGCAAAACCACCGTTGCAAATGAGCTTGTGAAAAAGGGCTGGCAGGTTATTGACTGCGATTTGGTTGCACGCAAGGTGGTTGAAAAGGGTTCACCTGCTTTGCCGAAGCTGAAGGAAGTATTCGGTGAGGATATTCTTTTCCCCGACGGCAGTCTTAACAGAAAAGCCCTTGCCAAAAAGGCGTTTTCCACCGAGGAAGGCAGGCAAAAGCTCAATTCCATAACCCACCCTGCAATCACAAAAGAAGTAACCCGTCAGATTATCGGTGAAAAGGATAAGTTCCCCGTTTTTGTTATTGATGCGGCACTTCTTTCAAAAAGTGAAATGTATCACTACTGCTCAAAGGTGATTGTGGTTGTGGCAAAAGAGGATGTCCGTTTAAAAAGGATAATAGAAAGAGATTCAATTACACCCGAGCAGGCAATTACAAGAATAAATGCCCAGCCTGATGAGCAATACTATAGAAGTATTGCAGATGTTGTTATTGAAAACAACGGCGGCGGAATTGACCTTTCGGATATATTCTAATATTGCGGTGAGAAAAATCTTGTCGCAAACAGAAAATGAAAATATTTTATTTAAACATATAATGAAGCATACTTCGACACATTTAAGGTAATTTTTTAACAGGGAGGAATTATTATGTCTAATGAAAAAACTCAGGTTGAGCTTTTGAAAGAAGAGCTTTTTATGGACAATGAACACACTGCAAAGGTGATTGACGATGCCGAAATGGCGGTTGCTTTTGAATTTTGCGAAGGCTACAAAAAGTTTTTGAACTCCTGCAAAACCGAGCGTGAAGCGGCAGCTTTTACTGTTGCAGTTGCTAAAGAAAACGGCTTTGAAGAGTTTGATAACACCAAGAAATATAACGCAGGTGATAAAATTTATTACCTTAACAGAGGCAAGGCAGTTATTCTTGCAGTTATGGGTAAAAAGAGTGTGGGCGAGGGCGTAAGAATTGCTGCCGCACACATTGACTCACCCCGACTTGACTTAAAGCCGAACCCCCTTTATGAAGACACAGATATTGCTCTTTTCAAAACTCATTATTACGGCGGAGTTAAAAAATATCAGTGGGTAACAATTCCTCTTTCACTTCACGGCGTTGTTGTTAAAAAAGACGGAAGTGTTGTGAATGTTAACATCGGTGAAAATGAGGGCGACCCGCAGTTTGTTATAACCGACCTTCTTCCTCATCTTGCCGCAAGCCAGATGGAAAGAAAGCCAAGAGAGCTTATCAAGGGCGAGGAGCTTAACATTCTTGTTGGCTCACTTCCCTTTAAGAGCGATTCAGGCAGTGAGCTTGTTAAGCTCAACATTATGAAAATTCTCAATGAAAAATACGGCATTGTTGAAAGAGATTTTCTCACAGCCGAGCTTGAAGCTGTGCCTGCAATGCCTGTTTCAGATATCGGCTTTGACCGCAGTATGATTGGCGGCTACGGCCATGACGACCGTGTTTGCGCTTACCCTGCAATGCAGGCGATTTTTGAGCTTGACGGTGCGCCCGAATACACAGCCGTTACCGTTCTTACCGATAAGGAAGAAACAGGCTCTGACGGCAACACAGGTCTTCAGTCAGATTATCTTCGTTATTTCCTTGCTGACCTTGGCAGAGCAGAAAATCTTATGGGCAGAGATGTGCTTTCAAAGTCAAAGTGCCTTTCAGCCGATGTTAATGCGGCATTTGACCCCACCTTTGCTCACGTGCTTGATAAAATGAACTGCGCATATATCAACAAGGGTATTGTTGTTACTAAATACACAGGCTCAGGCGGAAAGGGCGGCACATCAGACGCAAGCGCCGAATATGTGGGCGAGGTTGCAAGAATTTTTGACAACGGCGGTGTAAACTGGCAGTTGGGCGAGCTTGGCAAGGTTGATGAAGGCGGCGGCGGAACCGTTGCTAAATATATAGCTAATATGAATGTTGATGTTGTGGATGTTGGCGTTCCCGTGCTTTCAATGCACGCTCCCTTTGAAGTGGTTTCAAAGCTGGATGTTTATATGGCTAAAAAGGCATTTCTTAAATTTTTTGAAGCATAATTGAAAGAGGCGAAAATAATGAAAAAAGTTCTTGTTCTTTTCGGCGGTGTTTCAAGTGAACACGATATTTCGCTGATTTCGGCAAAGTCGGTTATTGAAAATATGCCGAGGGATAAATATGAGCCCGTTCTTATGGGAATTACCAAAGAGGGTGAATGGTATCTTTATGAGGGTGATGTTGAAGCCCTCCCCGAAGACAAATGGCTTTCAGACAAAGAAAAAATCACCCCTGCAACAATTTCTGTTTCAAGAGGCGACCACGGTATAATTGTTTTTGGTGAAGAGCCTCAAAAAATCAGAGTTGATGCAGCATTCCCCGTGCTTCACGGCAAAAACGGAGAAGACGGCACAATTCAGGGTCTTTTTCAGCTTGCAGGCATTCCCTTTGTGGGCTGTGATATGATTTCATCAGCCTGCTGTATGGATAAGGTTTATACCAACACCCTTGCCGATGCCGCGGGAATTCCTCAGGCAAAATGGCTCGGCGTTAAGGAATATGATTATTCAAAAGAAAAAGAAAGCATTATCAGAAAAGCAGAGGAATATCTTGGCTATCCCATTTTTGTTAAGCCTGCCAACGCAGGCTCATCTGTGGGTGTGAGCAAGGCCAAAGATGCAAAAAGCCTTGATGAAGCCATTCTCAAAGCGTTTAAAGAGGATTCAAAGCTGGTGCTTGAAGAGGGCATTGCAGGAGCTGAGGTTGAGTGCGCCGTGCTGGGCAACGATGAGCCTATAGCCTCAGTTGTAGGTGAGGTTGAGGCTTGTAACGATTTTTATGATTTCGATGCGAAATACATAAATTCCGCAAGCAATCTTTATATCCCTGCCCGCCTTCCTGAAGAAAAGGCTCAGGAAGTGCGCAAAGCGGCAGTCAATGCTTATAAAGCTCTCGGCTGCAGCGGACTTGCAAGAGTTGACTTCTTTGTCCGCCACAGTGACGGTGCTGTTATGCTCAACGAGCCTAACACAATCCCCGGCTTCACTTCAATCAGTATGTATTCAAAGCTCTTTGCCGCTTCAGGTGTTCCTTATCCGGAGCTTGTTGACAGGCTCATTTGCTATGCGTTGGATAAGTGGGAAAAATGAAGTGTGTTATAAATATTAAAGATACCCACATTGTTGACGGTGAAAAAGAAAGCTCAGAGAATTCTGTTCAGGGCAATTTCGCTTTTCATAAGGAGTCATACACCGTCAGATATAAAGAATCGGGTGAAGGGTATGAGGGCTGCTTTGTTACCCTCACCGTTGAGGGCAAAAAGGTGACTATGCACCGCAAGGGCGCACTTACCACCGAAATGATTATTGAAAAAGGCAAGCACCACACCTGTGCTTACGCTACGCCTGTGGGTATTATGGACTTAGGTGTTTATGCAAAGGAAGTTAAATCAGATGTAACCGAAAACGGAGGAGAGCTCAGGTTCAGCTATTCTCTTTTTGCAGGAGGTCAGCATCTGAGCGATAATAAATTAGTAGTATTGATACAAAAATAAAAGAGGTAGATAAAATGAGCTATATTGTTAATCAGGTTCAGTCACAGCTTCGTGAATGTGTTATGGCGGCAATTACAAAAGCCTGTGAAAAGGGCGAGGTAAGCCTTGTTCCCCAGACTGCTTTTAATGTAGAAATTCCTGCTGACAGCGCAAACGGTGACTTTTCCACCAATGCGGCTATGGCTTGGGCAAGAGAATTGAGAAGTGCCCCCCGTAAAATTGCCGATGCAATCGTTTCTAACATTTCATTGGAGGGTACATATTTTGCACGCTGTGAATGTGCAGGCCCCGGCTTCCTTAACTTTTACCTTGACGGCAGTTATTATGCCGCAATTCTTATGGATGTTAAGGCAAAGGGCAAGGACTACGGCCGTTCAGATTACGGCAAAAATGAAAGAATAAATGTTGAGTTTGTTTCAGCCAACCCAACAGGACCTATGCACATGGGTAACGCCCGCGGCGGCGCTTTGGGTGACTGCCTTGCCGCTGTGCTTGATTATGCAGGCTTTGATGTTGAAAAGGAATTTTACATCAACGACGCAGGCAATCAGATTGAAAAATTTGCCCTTTCACTTGATATCAGATATCAGCAGATTTACAAGGGTGAGGATGCTGTTGAACTCCCTGAGGACAGCTATCACGGTGAAGATATTAAGGTAAGGGCGCAGGAATTTGCAGACGCTTACGGTGACAAATATATTGACGCCACTCAGGAAGAAAGAAGAGCCGCACTCACAGAGTTTGCGTTGCCTAAAAATATTCAGGCAATGAAAGATAACCTTACAAAATACCGCATTGAGTATGACACCTGGTTTAAAGAAAGTGTTCTTCACAACGGCGGTGAGGTTAAGGATACAATCGACCTTCTCACAAAGAACGGCTATACTTATGAAAAAGACGGCGCTTTGTGGTATAAGAACACAGAGGTTCAGACCAAAAAGCTCCTTGCCGCAGGCAAAACTCAGGAAGAAATTGATAAGCTTGAATTAAAAGACGATGTTCTTATCAGAGCTAACGGAATTCCTACCTACTTTGCCGCAGACATTGCTTACCACAGAAATAAGCTTGAAGTGAGAAAGTTTGACACAGCTATTGACATTTGGGGCGCAGACCACCACGGTCACGTTGCAAGAATGCAGGGCGCGCTTGATGCAATCGGCGTTGGCGGAGATAAATTAAAGGTTATTCTTATGCAGCTTGTTCGCCTCACCCGTGACGGCGAGGTTGTAAGAATGTCAAAGAGAACAGGTAAGGCTATCACCTTGGTTGATTTGCTTGAAGAAATTCCCATTGACGCTGTTCGTTTCCTCTTTAATATGAGAGAACCCGGCTCACAGATGGAATTTGACCTTGATTTGGCAGTTGAGCAAAGCTCAAAGAACCCTGTTTATTATTGCCAGTATGCCCACGCAAGAATCTGCAGTATCTTTAAAAAGCTTGCCGCAGACGGCGTTGAAGTTAAGGAGTGCTCTGTTGAAGATTTGAAGCTCCTTGTAGCCGAAGAGGAAAAAGAGCTTATCCGCCACCTTGCTTCACTCACAAGTGAGATTGTAACAGCTGCCAAGAATTATGACCCTGCAAGAATTACAAGATATGTTGTTGAGCTTGCAACACTTTTCCATAAGTTCTACAACTCCTGCAGAGTTCAGTGTGACGACGAAAGCCTTATGCAGGCAAGAATTTATCTTTGCGCCTGTGTAAGAGATACTGTTAAAAATGTTCTTGAAATGCTCAAAATCACAGTTCCGGAGAGTATGTGATATTATTAGCCTCCCTTGTGTAAAGGGAGGTGGATTTTGCGAAGCAAAAGACGGAGGGATTGTAATGCAAAGAAAACGCAATAAAGCGATTGTTCCCGCCGCAAAAATGCTTCGTAAAAATATGACTAAAGAAGAAAAACATCTATGGTATGATTTTTTGAGAACACATCCTGTTCGCTTTTCCCGATAAAAAGTATTGGGAAGATATATTGCAGATTTTTATTCTGCCGAAGCCAAGCTGATTATTGAGCTTGACGGCTCACAGCATTATACAGATGAAGAACAGATATGTGATGAAATAAGAACAGCGTTTCTTGAGGGATACGGATTAAAGGTTATAAGAATACCGAATAACGAAATTTACAGCAATTTTGAAGGTGTATGCGAATACATTGATACTGTTGTTAAACAATCCCTCAGTCAGCTTCGCTGACAGCTCCCTTTACACAAGGGAGCCGTTGGAACAGTTCCCGAGATTATGTAATCAGAAACACAAAAAACACGGGTCGATGAATTTCATCGACCCGTGAAAATTTTACCCGGTTATTCAGCTTTCTTTTTAAGCTCGTCCATACTAAGGAGGATGTCACTGTCACCCATAACTGTAGGAAGCTCGCCGTTCCACTTGTTCCATTTTACATAGTCAACATAGTCGGGGGACTTTGCAAGAGCCTCCTGAATGAGCTTAATACTTTCAGCTTCGGCCTCTGCCTGAGTGATTTTCTGCTTTGCCTCAACTTCAATACGGGCAAGGTCCTGCTCTGCTTTGAGCGCATTCTGCTGAGCTGTCTGCTTTGCTTCAACAGCGGCGTTGAATTCTTCAGAAAAATCAAAGTTTACAATGTTGAAGATTTCAACAGTAAGACCGTACTGATTGATTTTGTCTGAAAGGGCAGTTTTAATCTGGTCACCTACAGACTGACGCTTTGTAATCAGCTCTTCTGCTGTGTACTGTGCAGTTACAGCCTTTATGCTTTCCTGAATTGCAGGCACGATAATAACCGAGCCGTAATCCATACCTACATTCTGATAAAGAGAGGCAGAGGATGTGTTATTAACATGGTAGTTAACGGCAACAACATAAGAAATTATCTGCAAGTCTTTTGATGACGCTGTACCGTCGGTTTCGATTTTCTGAGTGCGGTTGTTCATCTGAACAACAGATTGCACAATGGGAGCCTTAAAGTGAAGTCCTTCGTCAAGAACCTTTTCTTCAACTGCGCCAAAGGTGAGAACAACACCTGTGTGACCTGCCTTAACAACAGTGAAGCTGGTAGCAAGCACTGCAATAACAATAATTGCACAAATGGCCAAAGCAATAATTTTCGGTAAATTTTTTGTTTTCATAATATAATCCCCTTTCAAATTTCCAAAGCACGAAGCTTTGTTATGAGTGAGATTATCATATCACTCGAATTTTGTCAACATTCCTCGAAAAATATCTTTATACCCTCTCCCAGAACTTTCGGTCAAGGGAGCGGTACTGAATTGCTTCTGCAATATGTTTTTTATCAATGTCGTTGCTGCCGTCAAGGTCGGCTATTGTGCGCGAAACACGAAGAATTTTATCATAAGCTCTTGCAGAAAGACCAAGACGCCTGAAAGCATTTTCTAAAAGAAGCATTGCGCCGTCGGTGGGTCTGCAAAGCTCTCTTGTAAGCCCTGCAGGCATGTGGGCGTTGCTGGTAACTCCTGTTCCCTCAAGGCGTTGCTGCTGAATTTTTCTTGCAAAATCCACACGCTGACGGATAGCCTCTGAGCTTTCACCCTTTTCGGTGTCAGAAAGCTTTTCAAAGTCAACAGGCGGAACTTCAATATGAATATCAATTCTGTCAAGCAACGGACCTGAAATCCTTGAAAGATATTTCTGCGCCGCACCCTTGGGGCAGGTACATTCCTTGGTGGGGTGACCGTAATAACCGCAGGGGCAGGGGTTCATTGCGCAAACGAGCATAACCGAGCAGGGGTAAGATACCGTACCCATAACACGGGAAATAACGATTTTTTCATCTTCAAGGGGCTGACGGAGAACCTCAAGCACGCTTCGGTTAAATTCGGGCAGCTCATCGAGAAAAAGCACACCGTTATGCGCCAGCGAAATTTCACCGGGGCGAAGGCTTTTGCCTGTTCCGCCGCCTGAAAGACCAACGGAAGAAACCGAATGGTGAGGGGCACGGAAGGGTCTTTCGGTAATGAGTGAAACATCATCGGGCAAAGAGCCTGCAACGGAATAAATCTTTGTGGTTTCAAGGCTTTCTTCAAAGGTCATTGAGGGCAGAATTGACGGAAGCCTCTTTGCAAGCATACTTTTACCTGAGCCGGGAGGTCCGAGCATAATAACATTGTGACCGCCTGCCGCCGCAACCTCAAGGGCACGCCTTGCCTCAAGCTGACCTTTAACATCTGCAAAGTCGGGGGCAAATCTCAGTGAATCAGAGGTGCTTGACTGAGGCAGACAGGGTGTGATTTTTTCAACACCGTGAATGTGATTGACCACCTCATAAACGTGTTCAACGGGGAGAATGTCAATTCCCTTAACCACCGAGCCTTCAAGAGCATTTTCTTTGGGAACAAAAACTGCTTTCAGCCCTGAGTCCCTGGCTTTAATCACCATCGGCAAAACTCCGTTTACCTTGCGGATTTGACCGTTAAGGGCAAGCTCACCCAAAAAAGCGTATTCATTGGCGGAGGAACGGATTTGACCTGTTGCAATCAGAAGAGCAACAAAAATGGCAAGGTCATAAAGAGGGCCTTCCTTGCGGGTGTCGGCAGGGGCAAGGTTAACGGTAATGCGGCTGACGGGGAAGCTGAAGCCGTTATTTTTTATGGCAGAGCGCACTCTGTCCTTGGCTTCACTTACAGCGGCATCGGGCAGACCTACAATTTCAAATTTGGGAAGCCCTTGAGAAAGGTCAACTTCAACATCAACATTAAAGACCTCCATACCGAAAAGCCCCATACTGTTTACTTTGGCAAACACACAAATTCCTCCAAAAAATTTATATATCAATTAAACCAAATTTGTATAACTTTTTCAAGTATCTGCTTTAAATATTGCGAATTTTATGTTACAATATGGAATATTGAAATTTCGTAAGGAGGGATATTATGCCCGAAGAAAAAAGAAAAACCAAAAGCACGGTGCTTCTCAAAAGGTTTATACCGTATTATAAAAAGTACGGCTGGTACCTTGTGCTTGATTTAATATGCGCAACTTTCACCGTTGTGTGCGAGCTTGCTTTGCCTGTTATCGCACGAAATATTACCGAAATAGGTATCAACAACCCCGAGGTGCTCACCCTTACATATATAGGAAAGGTTGCGGGATTTTATCTCTTTTTGAGGGTCCTTGACAGCGCGGCCAATTATTATATGGCGGCAGGCGGTCACATTATGGGCACACGAATGGAAACGGATATGCGCCGCGATATGTTTGCCCATTTGCAGACCCTCCCTTATTCTTATTATGACAACACCAAAATCGGTCAGCTTATGTCAAGAATTACATCTGACCTTTTTGATATTGCGGAGTTTGCCCACCACGCTCCCGAAGAGTATTTTATAGCTTCGCTTAAATTTATCGGCTCATTTGCTTACCTTGCAAGCATCAACCTTAAGCTCACACTTTTAATGTTTATTATGGTGCCGCTTATGGTAATTGTTTCAAAAACTTTCCGTGAAAGAATGAAAAAAGCTTTCAAGCAGCAGCGTCACGAGCTTGGTGAAATCAACGCAAGGGTTGAAGATACACTCCTTGGCATCCGTGTTGTAAAATCCTTTGCAAACGAAGATGTTGAAAAAGAAAAGTTCGGCAAAAACAACCGCAAATTTTTCTCTGTTAAGCGCTCTGCATATTTCAGTATGGCAGGCTTTCACACAACGGTCAGATTTTTTGACGGACTTATGTATATTCTCGTTGTATGTGTCGGTGCGCTGTTTATAATGAACGACGAAATTGAGCCTGCCGACCTTACTGCATATTTGCTTATGGTTTCTACTCTTCTTGGCAGCATCAGGCAGATTATTCAGTTCAGCGAGCAGTTCCAGAGAGGTATGACGGGATTTGAACGCTTTACCGAAATTATGGATGTTAAGCCTGAGGATATTGACAATCCTCAAGCCCGTGATATTGAAACCGTTGAGGGTGATATCCGCTTTGAAAATGTAAGCTTTGCTTATTCCGAAAAGCTTGATGATGTTCTTCACAATGTAAATATTCACATCCCCAAGGGTCAGAATGTTGCCATCGTCGGCCCATCAGGCGGCGGTAAAACCACAATCTGCAACCTTATTCCGAGATTTTACGAAATCAAAGAGGGCAAAATCACCGTTGACGGAATTGATGTCAACGATTTCACTCTTTCTTCGCTCCGAGGCAATATCGGCGTTGTTCAGCAGGATGTTTACCTTTTCTCAGGAACAATCAAAGAAAATATTGCTTACGGCAAGCAGGATGCAACCGACGAAGAAATTATTGCCGCCGCAAAGAAGGCGGGTGCTCACGAGTTTATTACAGAGCTTGAAAACGGTTATGACACTTATGTGGGCGAGCGCGGAGTTAAGCTTTCGGGCGGTCAGAAGCAGAGAGTGTCTATTGCAAGGGTATTTCTTAAGAATCCACCTATTCTTATTCTTGACGAAGCAACCTCAGCTTTGGACAATGAAAGTGAAAAACTTATCCAAAAATCTCTTGAAGAGCTGTCAAAAGGCAGAACAACCTTGACAATTGCTCACAGATTGACTACTATTAAGAATGCAGACAATATTCTTGTGCTTACCAAAAACGGCATAGAGGAGCAGGGCAACCACAAAGAGCTGGTTGCAAAGGGCGGAATTTATGCAAGTATGTATGAGATGTATTCTAATTAAGAAAGGACTTTGTAATTATGCTTAAAAATGTACCATCAATTCTCTCACCCGAGCTTTTAAAAATACTTATGGAAATGGGTCACGGTGACACCATTGTTATCGGTGACGGCAACTTCCCTGCAGCAGCTAATGCAAAAAGACTTGTTCGCCTTGACGGTCACGGCGTACCTGAAATTCTTGACGCAATTTTAAAGCTTATGCCTCTTGATACTTATGTTAAAACTCCCGTTTCTCTTATGGATAATGATGACAGCGAAAACCGTCCTCCAATCTGGGAAGAATATAAGCAGATTATTGAGAAAAACGAAGGCGAAAAAGAAATTGAGCTTATCGAGCGCTTTGCTTTTTACACAAGAGCAAAAAATGCTTATGCAATCATCGCAACAGGTGAAACAGCAATTTATGCAAATGTTATTCTCCAGAAAGGCGTAGTTATCGAATAAGGTGAGATTATGAAAAAAGTTCTTGCTTTTGACTTTGGTGCTTCAAGCGGAAGAGCCATTATCGGCACCTTTGAAAACGGAAAAATCTCTTTGCAGGAGGTTCACCGCTTTTCAAACGACCCTGTTAAGGTAAACGGCACTCTTTATTGGGATGTTCTTCGACTTTTACACGAGATTAAGCAGGGCATTGTAAAAGCTAAAATCGCAGGCGGTTTTGATTCAATCGGTATTGACACCTGGGGTGTTGACTTCGGCCTTCTTGACAAAGACGGCAGACTTATTGAAAACCCTGTTCATTACCGCGACCCAAGAACAGCAGGCCTTGTTGAAGAGGCTTTTAAAACAATCCCTAAAGAAAAGCTTTATAAAATCACAGGCATTCAGTTTATGGAGCTCAACACTCTTTTTCAGCTCATTTCTTTGCGCCGTCAGCGCCCTGAGCTTCTTGAAAGAGCTGACAAAATGCTCTTTATGCCTGACTTGCTTGCATACTTTTTAACAGGAAAAATGTGTGCTGAATATTCAATCGCTTCAACCTCACAGCTTATTGACATTGAAAATCGTACCTGGTCAAAGGAGCTTCTTGAAGCTTTTGATATTCCCGAAAGTCTTTTTGCTCCCATTGTTCAGCCGGGCACGGTTCTCGGTGAATTGACTGACGAAATCTGTGAGGAGCTGGGTGTTGAAAAGGTTCCCGTAATTTCAGTTTGCGGTCACGATACCCAGTCGGCTATCACTGCTGTTCCTTGCCCCGATGGTGATTTTGCGTTCCTTTCTTCAGGCACATGGTCACTTTTCGGCACAGAGCTTAAAACCCCCATTGTTGATGAAACTTCACTTAAAATCAACATCACCAACGAGGGCGGAATTGACGGAACAATCGGTCTTCTTAAAAATATTATCGGCTTGTGGCTTATTCAGGAAAGCCGCCGTCAGTGGCAGCGTGAGGGTCAGGATTATTCTTATGCCGAGCTTGAAAAGCTTGCTCTTAAAGAGGAGCCGTTCAAATGCTTCATCGACCCTGATGCTCCTGAATTTACCCCGCAGGGCAATATCCCGAGAAGAGTTCAGGAATTCTGCAAAAAGACAGGTCAGTATGTTCCTCAGAGCGTTGGCGAAATTATGCGTTGCATCTATGAAAGCCTTGCAATGAAATACCGCCTCACATTTGAAAAGCTGTGCGATTGCACAAACAAGGATTACCCTGTAATCCATGTTATCGGCGGCGGAACAAAAGACGGACTTTTGTGTCAGATGACAGCAAATTCCTGCGACAGAACAGTTAAAGCAGGACCTATTGAAGCAACGGTTATGGGCAATGTTGCCGTTCAGTTTATGTCTGACGGAACAATTAAAGACGTTTCCCACGCCCGTCAGGCAGTTGCCGACAGCGAAAGCCTTAAAGTATATAACCCCGAAAATGCCGAAGATTGGAAACAGGCATATCCGAGGTTTGTTGAAATTGCGAAATATTAAAATTAAGCCCGACGGTACGCCGTCGGGTTTTTGCTGTAATATGGTTACCACAACCTTTTTCGTTTTATAAAAAGCGGTCGGGCACACCGGACCCGACCTTACAGATTTATACTATGCTGTTCATAGAGCTTCGCCAATGAACAATTCATTTTTTTGATTTCATCAAGAGGAGTATCTAAATAAGCCCATTTGTATGATTTTGGGGTGAATCCCATAATCTCTAAAGATTTATATGAGTGAAAAAAATCAAAATCTTTTTCTGAAATTTTTCTTGCATTTACAATTTCTGATTTGTTAAATTCAGCTACGAAATAAATGCTTTTATTAAATATCAAAAACTTCTTTTGACGGCTGAAACCTAAAACATAATATTTATCAGTGGCGGTATCATATTCGATACAGCAAATAGCTGTATTTCCATCAAGTTCAAATCGAGAGATTAAAGAAAAATCTTCTACATTATAAGTTGAAATTGTTTGGTGAAGCTCATCTTTTTGTCGCTCAATGTTAATCAGTTGCTTCTCGTCAGCAGAAAAACAAAAACTATCATCTTGCCCGCCATCAACCTTTGAAAAACGCAAATTATTGATTAAAGATAGAGTTTCAAGTGAATAGGCTAAAAGGTGACCGTCTGTGGTTTTAACAACAAAAGTTGTTTCGTCAGGCGAAATCACGGGAGTGTAGGCGTATTTTTGATTTGTGAATTTTTTTAGTTCTTTTCCATTGTTATCAAAAACATAAGTTGTTTTTCCTGTGCATCCGACAGAGAAGTTGTTGCCGGAGGCATATCCCCAGAAATCGTGCATGCTTCCACCACCTTTTCTCAATTCTACATCAAACACGATAAAAAGTAAAGAAAAACTGTGGTAACACAAATAAGAGCTGTCCTTCGGGGCAGCTTTTGTTATTGCCAAAAAACGCCAACTAAAACGGACTGCCAATGGCAGCCCCTACGAGTTCAGACGGTATCAATTACAGGATTTCATTCTTCGACAAAAAATTAACAAAACTACTTGATTATCATTTTTCTAAAGTGTATAATTGTATTTGACTTAAAATGCCTGTGTAATCGGGCGTTAAAACATAGGAGGTAATACTATGAACTACAATATGCAGCTCACCCCCGATGAAGTTGAAATTCTCAACGGCTCCAAGGGTGAAGCAATGGCAAAGGTTATGAAAACCCTTGTTATGTACGGTGATGCTTTCGGTGCAACCAAAATGGTTCCCGTAACTAGCAAAATGGGTCACCTTGTTACAAGCTTCGGTCTTAAGGTTATGAGCCCTGTTTATGACCTTATGGATAAGCTTATTGACGGCGGCGCTCTTTCAGCTCAGAAATTCTCAGTTGACCCCAAGCCCGTTGACCCAAATGTTCCCTCAAGCTTCTTAAAGAATATCGTTTTCAACAAGTTTATGTATTCTATGCAGGATAACTACGACGCTCAGCTTCGTAAGCTCGGCCTTGTTGATGACAAATCATACACCTGCACCTGCTATATGGACGAAGTAGGCAACATCCCCAATAAGGGCGAGGTTCTCTCATGGGCAGAATCTTCAGCTGTTGTTTATGCTAACTCTGTTCTCGGTGCAAGATGTAACCGTAACTCAGGCATTATCGAACTTTTCGGCTCAATCGTTGGCAAGGTTCCTTATTTCGGTCTTGTTACTGATGAAGGCAGAAAGGCTACCTGGATTATCGAAGTTAAAACAACCAAAAAGCCCGAAGCTCAGGTTCTCGGCTCAGCTATCGGTATGAAGGTTATGGAAGATGTTCCTTTTGTTAAGGGTCTTGATAAGTGGATTGGCACAACTCTTGACGGCGACACAAAGGCATATCTTAAGGACTTTGGTGCTGCCACAGCTTCAAACGGCGCTGTTGGTCTTTATCATATTGAAAATCTTACTCCCGAAGCAGTTGAGCAGGGCGAAAGCCTTATCGAAGAGGGCGCAAAGGTTTATGTTATTGACGACGCAGAGCTTGAAAGAGTTAAGGCAAGCTATCCCGTTATGTGGAAGGATAAGAACGCTACACCTAAGCTTTGCTTCGTAGGCTGCCCCCACCTTTCACACGCTCAGCTTGTTGAATGGACTGATAATGTTGTTGCAGGTCTTAAGAAAAACGGCATTAAGAAGGTTTCAATCCCCACCGTATTCACAGCAGCTCCTGCAGTTATTGAAGAGTTTAATAAAACTCCTTATGCTAAAAAGCTTAAGGATACAGGCGTTGTTCTCAGCTACATTTGTCCTCTTATGTATATGAACAATCCTCTTGCTAAGAAGATGCCTGTAATCACAAACTCCAACAAGCTCAGAACATACACAACTTCACGCTATTACACAAGCGCTGAAATACTTGACATCATCACAAAGGAGGCAAAGTAAGATGAAACAGTTTAAAGGTAGACCTGTTGTAGCAGGCAAATGCACAGCTAACGCTCTTGTTTCTCACGGCGGTTTCAACACACTTGCTTCTTTCCAAAATGCACTCCAGTTTGGCGACAAGCAGGCAAAATGCGGCGACCAGAACAACCCCGACCTTTACGGTAAGCCAATGGTAGGCACAGCTCTTTGCCTTCCTCAGACAATCGGCTCAACCACAGGCGGTATGGTTCTCTACTGCGCAAAGGTTATGGAGAGAAACCCTGCTTGCATGCTTTTCTCAGAGCATATTGACTCTCTTGCTGCTGCAGGTGCAGTTATCGGCGCTGTTTGGACCGATAACCCAATGCCTGTTATCGACTGCCTCGGTGAAGAATTCCTTAACTATGTTAAAGACGGAATGAAAATCACAATCGCAGAAGACGGCACAGTTACAGTTGAATAATTGAATTTTTTAAAGCGGCCTGTTTCAGGTCGCTTTTTTACAGGTAAGAGGTAATAGTGAAAAGTGAAAAGGTGAGGGTCTGCGACGCATTGTATCACCCCCACCGGCTCGCTACCCTCGCCACCTCCCCCCGAGCTTCGGGTGAGGCTGATTGTTGTGGTTTATTTTCCTTGATTTTAAAGAAGCAGTTGTGTATAATGTCATAAGAAAGCAGGTGCATTATGGCAATTAAAATAGAAAACAGAACCGAAGATGATATTATCATCACTTGCTTCGGCAAAGAAACAGAAATTCCCGACGGTGAAGATGCAGTTTTTGACTCTGACGGAAAATTTACCCTTACGGTTAAAAGAAAAAGAATTCCCGAAATGACAAAGGCGGCAAAAAAGAAGCTCCCCATTTATGAGGAGGACGCAACCCCCGCCAGCCACATTCAGCTAAGGGGCGAGTTTGAAATTGAGCCGAACTCTTCAAAAACAGTGGTAACTCTTACCAACACCGCAAGGCTTTTTGACACACTTCACGAGGATGCAATTTTTGTGGGCTACAAGGCAGAGGTTGCAGGGGGCAAGGCGGTTTCGTCACGGGAGGTTTTTTCTGACGAAAAGGTTAAAAAAGAGTATAAAACAAAGCAGCTTTTAAACACAATTTTTCCTGTGGGAACGGTGGGAATAGGCTTAATTTTGCTTGGCGTTTATTGCCTGATTTTTGCCTACGGCGGAAATCCCGTTAAGCTTTTGAGCAATGAAATTGATATGCTTTATGCATCTCTTATGACTGCCGCAGGTGCGCTTGTAACAGGTGTTTTTGTTTCAAATGTTATTAAAATCCTCAAAAGGGTTAAAGAATACAGCTAATTTCAGGAGGTCTTTAAAATGAAAAAATTAAGAGTAGCAATCATCGGTTGCGGAAATATTGCAAATCACGCACATATTCCCAACTATCTCACAAATGAAAATGTTGAAATCAGATATTTCTGCGATATCATTCCCGAGAGGGCAGATGCCGCAGTTGAAAAATACGGTTGCGGTAAAGCAGTTTATGATTACAAAGAGATTGTAAACAATGACGATATTGATGCAGTTTCTGTTTGCACACATAACGATTTCCATTCAATTATTTCAATCGACTTTATGAGAGCAGGCAAGGATGTTCTTTGTGAAAAGCCTGCGGCAAGAATTCTCTCTGAAGCTCTTGAAATGCAGAAGGTTGCTAAGGAAGAAGACAGAATTCTTTCAATCGGTGTTGTTAACCGTTTCCACGATTCAGTTAACAGAATTAAAAAGATGATTGAAAGAGGCGATTTGGGCGAGGTTTTCCATGTTTATGCTTCTTTCAGAGCGCACCGTTCAATCCCCGGCCTTGGCGGAGATTTTACCAAAAAGGCTTGCTCAGGCGGCGGCGCACTTATTGACTGGGGCGTTCATTATCTTGATTTGATTATGTATTGCTGCGGTGACCCCAAGCCTCTTACAGCAAGCGGTCAGGCATTCTGCAAATTGGGTAAGGATATGAAAAATTATGCTTACACCGATATGTGGGCAGAGGATTCAGCCGATATGGAAAACGGCACTTATGATGTTGACGATTCCGTAACAGGAATTATCCGTACAGAGGGCCCGACAATTTCATTCAACGGCGCATGGGCACAGAACATCGGCGTTAAAGAAACATATATTGACTTTATGGGCGATAAGGGCGGCGTAAGACTTGATTATTGCGGATATTTCCGTTTTTACACCGTAAGAGACGGCGACCTTGTGGAAGAAAATCACGATTTCAGAATGGACGATTTCTATAAAACAGAGATTGATTCATTTGTTGACGCTTGCTTCACTCACACACCAAACAGAGCCACAATCGACAGAGCTGTGCTCACTTCAAAGATTATGGACGGCATTTACCGTTCATCAGACGAGAGAAAAGAAGTTATATTATAATAAAAAATCACGGGTCGGAATTTCCGACCCGTGTGTTGTTGTAAGGGCAAGTCTCCGCGCTTGCCCGAAAAAATATTAAAAACTAAGATTTTGCCAAACAATCCCTCAGTCTTTTTGCTTTGCAAAAAGACAGCTCCCTTTACACAAGGGAGCCAGAAAATTTATTTAAGCATTTCTGCAATTTTGTCGGCGGCGTGGTTGATTTCTTCAAACTCTGCCAGCTCAACTGCGCCTTTGTCAACAAGCTCTGCTGTTTTGCTGTTAATTGGGAGCTTTGCAAGAACGGGAATATCAAGCTCCTTTGCAACCTCGTCAAGCTTGCTTTCACCAAAAACAGAAATTTTCTTTCCGCAATCGGGGCATTCAACATAGCTCATATTTTCAACAATACCGAGAATGGGAACATTCATCATCTGAGCCATATTAACAGCCTTTTTAACAATCATAGTAACCAAATCCTGCGGTGTGGTTACAATAACAATTCCGTCAACGGGAATCTGCTGAAAAACGGTCAATGAAACATCGCCTGTTCCGGGAGGCATATCGATAAACATATAATCAACATCACCCCAGAAAACCTCTGTCCAGAACTGCTGAATAACGCCTGAAATAACAGGACCTCTCCAGATAACGGGGGTTTCTTCGGTTTCAAGCAAAAGGTTGATAGACATAACCTCAATGCCTGTTTTTGTTTTAGCGGGGATAAGACCCATTTCATTCTGCATAGCAGGGCCTTTAACACCGAAAGCCTTCGGAATTGAAGGGCCTGTGATGTCTGCATCCATAACGGCGCAGGCGTTACCCTTAACCTGCATAGCGGTTGCAAGAGTTGAGGTAACAAGTGACTTACCTACACCGCCCTTACCGCTTACTACGCCGATAACCTTTTTTACATTGCTGTATTCGTTGCACGGAATGTGCATATTCTGTTCACCGCTGTTGCAGTCAGATGAGCAAGAAGAACAATTACCGCTGCATCCCATAATAACATCTCCTATTCAAATATAACTTTTTCAAGTGCTTCTGCGCTGTCCGTAACAATCTGCACGCAGGGGCGTTTTTCATAATATTGCTTTGTTCTTTCGTCGGGCTTGGCAGATTCTTTTTTGCCTTCATCAAGTCCGAGAAGCTCACGGCACACGATTGAGTGATTGGTCTTTTTAAATTCATCGGTGAATTCTCTCACTTTTTCGTAGCAGAGCTGTTTGCCTTCGGTATCTGCTCCGTCTGTTGCGCCGAATTTAAGGCCGATAATCATTGCCGCACCCGAAACGGCACCGCAAAGCTCCCTTTGCCTGCCGCAACCGCCGCCAAGACCTGCCGACAGCTTCAATGCAGTTTTTTCATCAATGCCGAACAAATCAGCATAAGCGGCAAACACTGCCTGAGAGCAGTTGTAGCCCTGAGTAAAAAGCAACTCAGCCTTTTTAACTCTTTCGCTCATAAAAGCACTCCCTTTCAACAGACTATTTTAGCACAATAAAAATAAATTTCAAGGGATATAAAAATATACTTTTATTTTTTGCAATTATATAGTATAATATTTACGATTATAGATAAAGAGAGGAGTAATCCTATGTCTAAAAATATACTCGTAACAGGCGGCGCAGGATTCATCGGCAGCAATTTCATTTATTATATGCAGAAAAAGCACCCTGATTACCGCCTTGTGTGCCTTGATGCCCTCACTTATGCGGGTAACCTTCACACCCTTGACGGTGCAAGGGGAGATAACTTCCGTTTTGTTCTCGGAAGCATTACCGACAGAGAGCTTGTTTTTTCTCTTTTTGAAGAAGAAAAGTTTGACGCTGTTGTTAACTTTGCCGCAGAGAGCCATGTTGACCGCTCAATCGAAGACCCTGAGGTCTTTTTGAGAACCAACATTCTCGGCACTCAGGTATTGCTTGATGCAACCAATAAATTCTCTGTTCCCCGTTATCATCAGGTTTCAACCGATGAGGTTTACGGTGATTTACCTCTTGACAGACCTGACCTTTTCTTTACAGAGGATACACCTATTCACACCTCTTCACCTTATTCCGCAAGTAAGGCTTCGGCTGATTTGCTTGTTATGGCATATCACCGCACCTTTAAAACTCCCGTTACAATCTCCCGTTGTTCTAATAACTACGGACCTTATCAGTTCCCCGAAAAGCTGATTCCCGTTATGATTGCTAACGCCCTTGCGGATAAAAAGCTTCCCGTTTACGGTGAGGGTCTTAATGTGCGCGACTGGCTTTATGTTGATGACCACTGTAAGGCTATTGATATGATTCTTGAAAACGGCAGAATCGGTGAGGTTTATAACATCGGCGGTCACAATGAAAAGGCAAATATTGATGTTGTTAAAACAATTATCAAGGCTGTGGGTAAGGATGAAAGCCTTATCACTTATGTTACCGACAGACCCGGTCACGACATGCGTTATGCCATTGACCCTGAAAAAATTAAAAATGAGCTTGGCTGGTACCCTGAAACCCTTTTCAACGAGGGTATTCAGAAAACAATCAAGTGGTATCTTGAAAATGAAGACTGGTGGCAGAATATTCTTTCAGGAGAATATAAAAATTACAGGGAGTTTGATGAATGATGAAAAAGCTTGTTGCATTTTTATTAGTGCTATGCTTTGCATTTTGCTTTGCAGGGTGCAACAGTGATGACTTAGGTCTTCAGACCGTTAAAGACGAAGAGCAGGGAATTGTTGAATTCAACACAGTAAATTCCTTCGATTTCAGCGATTTCAAAAAAGAACATAGTGACACAGCCAAAACAGAGGGCTTTGTTAACACCGAGCCTAAGGAATTCCATAACAAGGTTGATGCTAAAGAGTTAGCTGTTAAGGAGCTTCCCGAAGGCTACAAATACAACACAATCAGGATTTTTTATGACCGCACCGAGGGTATCTGGATGGTGGCATTTTCAACCGAAACCGAAGAGGGCGAGGTAACTGCAAAGTGCAGTGTCTGCGTTGAAGATTCAGGATACACAAGGCTTGTGGTGGAGGAGTAATTTATGAAAGCAATAGTAACAGTAGTTGGCAAAGACAGAGTGGGAATCATTGCAGAAATCTGCACTCTTCTTGCCGAAATGAAAGTAAATATTATCGACATTAACCAGACCGTTATGCAGGACGATTTCTTCACAATGGTTATGCTGACCGACACAAAGAAAAGTGACCTTTCCTTTGGTGAAATCAGCGAAAAGCTTAACAAAAAAGGCGAAGAAATGGGTCTTTCAATAAGAATTCAGCTTGAAGATATTTTTAATTCAATGCACAAAATCTGAGAGGTGAATCGTTGTGATAAATATTTCAGATATTATGCAGACCAACGAGATGATTGACAATCAGCATCTCGATATAAGAACAATCACAATGGGTATTTCCTTGCGTGATTGTTGTGACAGTGACATCAACAAGTGCTGTGATAAGATTTATAATAAAATCGTGTCCTGCGCCCACAACCTTGTTCCTGTGGCAGAGCAGATTGAGCTTGAATTGGGTATTCCCATTGTAAATAAGCGTATTTCCGTTACCCCCATTTCAATGATTGCCGAAAGCTGTGAATCAGACGACTATGTTCCCATTGCCCATGCTCTTGACAGAGCCGCAAAGGAATGCGGAGTTAACTTCATCGGCGGCTTTTCTGCTCTTGTGCATAAGGGCTACACAAAGGGTGACAGAAATTTAATTAAATCAATTCCTCAGGCTCTTGCTCAGACTGAAAGAGTTTGCGCAAGCGTTAATGTTGCCTCAACAAAAGCAGGCATAAATATGGACGCTGTTGCTGAAATGGGCAGAGTTGTTAAAGAATGTGCAGAGCTCACCAAAGACACCGACGGCTTAGGCTGTGCCAAGCTTGTTGTGTTTGCCAATGCTGTTGAAGATAACCCGTTTATGGCAGGCGCTTTTCACGGCGTGGGTGAGGCTGAATGCGTTGTTAATGTGGGCGTTTCAGGCCCCGGTGTTGTTCACCACGCATTAAAAAGCATCAAGGGTGAGAGCTTTGATGTTGTTGCAGAAACTATTAAGAAAACCGCTTTCAGAATTACCAGAATGGGTCAGCTTGTGGCTCAGGAGGCTTCAAAAAGGCTTGGTGTTCAGTTTGGCATAGTTGACCTTTCCCTTGCCCCCACACCTGCTAAAGGTGACAGCGTGGCAAGAATTCTGGAAGAAATGGGTCTTGAGCATTGCGGAACTCACGGCACAACTGCCGCACTTGCTATGCTTAACGATGCTGTTAAAAAGGGCGGCGTTATGGCGTCATCTCATGTTGGCGGCTTAAGCGGTGCTTTCATCCCTGTTTCAGAAGATGAGGGTATGATTGAGGCTGTTAAGGTTGGGGCTTTGAGCATTGAAAAGCTTGAAGCTATGACCTGCGTTTGCTCCGTCGGTCTTGATATGATTGCCGTACCGGGTGATACTGATGCCGCAACAATTTCGGCAATTATCGCTGATGAATCGGCTATCGGCGTTGTAAACACCAAAACAACCGCTGTGAGAATTATCCCCGTTGAGGGCAAAAAAACAGGTGATGAGGTTGAATACGGCGGACTTTTAGGCAGTGCCCCCGTTATGCCTGTTAATAAATATTCAGCAAAGGAATTTATCGCCCGAGGCGGAAGAATCCCCGCACCGATGCATTCGTTGAAAAACTAAACTCCCGGCTGTTACTTTCGGTCAATTCGTGAATTGACCCTACAAATAAACAGCTGAATTACAAATGACTACCGAGGTTTACACGAATTTTGTGAAATGTAAACCTCGGTTGCTTGTTTTTTATATTGCGAAGTGATATTATTGAGCTAAAAGGAGGGATATTATGGGAGCAATGCTTATAAGCTTGCTTGTTAGCTTGCCATTGATGGCTATTACTTGGACAGCTTGCTTTTTATATTTTCTGTATGCAATTGTGCCGATTGTGCTGAGTATATTGATATACCGTCGGGCAAAAGAATACAGAATGAACACATTTTTGTGGGTAGTTATGTGCCTTCTTTTCCGCTTTGTCGGGGTGAATGCATTCCTTGCCGCAAGGCGTAAAAGAGTGAAGGAAATTTGCCCCAAGTGCTTTGCAAAAACACCTGAGGGCTGTGAGTTTTGCCCCGAATGCAAGGTAAAGCTTGAAGAAGTGAGACCCGAAGAGAAGCATTCGGTTAAGGTTCTTGTGAAGATTGGTACAGTAGCTTCTGTTGTTGCAATGTTAGTTTTTATCGCAGCGCATATAGCACTTTTTATTTGGCTGTATTGAGAATAGCTTTTCAGGCTCCCCCTCGAGGAGAAGGCTTTCTCGGTGCGTCGAAATCGCCGCACCTTACAACGGCTGATTGCAAAGTCAAATTTTTGGAGGGATATTATGTTCACTATGCTTGTGTCGATAATAACAACTGGATTTATGTATTCCTGCTATGCAGTTATGGTGGGCATAATCGGAATATACATATACCGAAAATCCAAGCAATATAGAATGAATACGCTTTTGTGGGTGATTGTGGGGGTCGTTTTTAATTTTGTGGGATTGTGTGCATTTCTTTATGCAAGGCGAGGCCAATTTCAGGATGTTTGCCCTGTGTGCTTTGCAGGGACACCTGAGGGGAGCGAGTATTGCCCCGAGTGCAATGCAAGATTGGAAGATGTAAGACCTAAAATGAAGCCCATACCAAAGGCTTTTATTATCATTTGCACAATTATTTCCTTTAGTATGACGCTGTTCTCGTTTTTTGCAATTTCTTCATAGGAGGGATAATATATGGGCGCAATGATTATCGGTATGATTACCGGAACGGTAGCGATGTTTGTTATGTTTGTGAGCATGGTTGTTTGCGGAGTAGTTCTGGCTTTGATTGCTCATAAGCTTAAAATGAATGCGTTTTGGTGGGGGATTGCAGGTTTTTTGTTGAATTACTACACGGTAATTGTTTTTGTGATAACTGTTATCGTAATTCATACAAGAAAATGCCCTTCTTGCAAAGCAAAGGTGAAAGCTGATGAAAGCTTTTGCTCTTCTTGCGGGGAAGAACTTAAAAGAATTGATGACAAAAGGGTTGTAAAGACATATCTTAAAGTTGTGGCTATCGGCTTTATTGTTCTCAATATTTTGGGAGCAATATGGCTTATTGATGTTGAGGGATTGGCAATGGGTATATTCCCCTGGAAAGAATCGCTGATTTTTTCTGCAGCGTTGGGTATAGCCGGATATATTTTTGCAAAAAGAAAAAACAAAAATAAATGGATTTTTACCCTTTCGGGAATTGCGATTCCGTGGGCGGAATGTGCATTTATCTGGTTGCTTAATTACGTTATTAACGTACTGAATGTATTTAATCTGTAGCTTTTGGCGTGGCAAAAGAGGAGGGATAATATGGCTTTTATGTCTTTTGCGTTTTTGTATGCGGTGATTGGTCTGGTTCTTTTTACTTTGGTTGCCTGGCAGGTTTCATCAGTTATAATTGCAGTTTATATCTTTCGTGATGCACAAAAGCGGGAGATGAAGGCGGGAAAAAATGGGTCTGGCTCTCTTTGCTTAATCTTGTTGGTTTTATAATATATATTGCAAAAAGAAAGGATTTAATTAAAAGCAAATGTTCAGTTTGCGGTTTCGGAATTAAAAGGGATTGGAAATTTTGCCCCGAATGTGCATCTCCCATTGTGGGTTCAGATAAAAATATTGCTCCGAAGCAGAAGAAAACTCCTTTGAAAGCGGCAGTTGCTTTTCACATAATTTTTCCTGTTGTTTTGTTAGCTTGTGTTGTGGGCGTTGTTACCTTAACAAGTGAACCTATTGACTTTTTCTCAACGGAAAGCTTTGAAAAATAGGATTTCCAAATCTGCAATCCGGATTTTTCTCAGTGGATAAAAGAGTGCGACGAGGATAAAAAGCATTCTGTTTTTGTTTTGTATAACGAAGAAGAAGGCGAAGCGGTTATTTACACAAAAGGCTGGATTACTGAAGGCGCAGAGCCGGACCTTTCGGGCAAAAGCAACTTTTTCAGAATAACAGAATTGAGCATTGAACTGCCCCAAGGGGATTTTATTGTCAGCGACGGTTACAACATAACCGTTGTAAGAAATGTTTGGGACGGTTTTGACTGCATTGAAGCTTATTCCGGTGATAAGCAGATTGATGTTAAGCTTGAAAAAACAGATAAGATAATATGGTGATAAACAAAATTTTTGCCGTGGGGTGTTCCACGGCATTTTTTATCTCATTTTGCTGATGTCTGATTTGATTTCTGAGCCTGCTTCGGAAAGTCCGCTTGATACATCGGAAATGCCCTCTTCAAGCATATTTTGGTCACCTGATGTTGTTGTGCTTGCTGAGGTTGTTGAAGTGGTTGTTGCGGTAGTGGTGGATGTTGTTGTGTTCGGTTCGTCATTTCTTGTTCCGCAAGCGGCAAAAAGCAAGCAGATTGCCATTGTTGCCCCTATGACGGGGATATATAATTTTTTCATTTTTATCACTCCTTTTTATCATTTTTCCCACAGTGAAGCGTTTAATACCCGCTCAGTTTAAAATTTTTTTCAAAAAGAGGAAAAAACCGCTTAAATTCAATGAAATTTGCCCAAAATTTAAGTGAAAAATATTGCAAAAAATGATGACAAATTAACTATTATATGTTATAATAACAAAGTATATAATTTTAATTCAAGGAGTAGGCAAAATGGAAATTATCGAGGCTTTAGGTCAGATTATTAAAAATATGACAGCTACTGCTGACAACTTAGGCTTTTCAGTGGTTGTTCCGTCGGGTATCGAAAAGGGTGAAATCCCCGTAAGCGTTGCCAACGGAAAATACACAGTTGCTTTCACAGGTGACAAGGGCTCATTCAAAATTGATGTGGTTGACGGCAAGGTTTATTTAAAATGCGCCGCTTCACAGTATAAAGACGCTGTTGAAGAGGATTATGCTCAGTCATCAACCAGCCTTTTTGAAAATGATGATTTAAGCGAAAAAGACCTTCGCTCAATGGCTAATGAATTTAACGAAACCATTGAAAAGGTTTATTCCAAAAACCAGAAAAAGCAGCAGTCCAAGCTCCCGAACCCTGTTTCTAAAACAGCGGCCAAAAACGGCAGTGCATACTTTGACTCAAACACTCTGGGCAGCCGCATTGCTCATATGTATCCCGAAGTAAAGGATGCCTACAAAGCGAATATTGAAAGATACGGCGAGTTTTTGCCTGAGGATTTCTTCGTAAACCACGGCAACAAATTTATTGAAGCCACAATCAGACAAAATGACCCCACCAAAATGCGCAAGCTCTTTAACTGCCTTAATGAAATTTATAACGACGGCACAAACGAGGTTCAGGGCGTTATCGTTGTTACAATTCTCGGCAGCCTTGCTCAGGAAGAAGAGCTTCTTGCCAACTGCATTGACTACATGGAGGATATGGCTCTTTCCGTTGTTGAAGTGAGCAAACAGCTTAAGCACTCAAAGTCATTGAGAGCAAAGCTTGAAAATCCGCCTAAATACAAGCCTAAGAAACAAAAGCGACAGAGATTTATGCCCGGCCAGCTCGGTCAGTAACGGAGGGAATAGATTTGGAAAATACAGAAAAAGATATTGAATTGACACAGCCTGCAGAAGAGGTTGAAGAAGCTCCCGAAGAGAAGCTTATAGAAAACCTTGCAGACGAAGAGATTGAAACAGTTGTTACCGAGGAATACGGTGCAGACCAGATTCAGGTTCTCGAAGGTCTTGAGGCTGTCCGCAAGCGCCCCGGTATGTATATCGGCTCAACAGGCCCCCGCGGACTTCACCATCTGGTGTATGAAATTGTGGATAACTCAATCGACGAAGCGTTAGCCGGCTTCTGTACTCACATTGAGGTTGAAATCCACCCCGACAATGTTATCAGAGTTCGTGATAACGGCCGCGGTATTCCCGTTGGAATGAATGAAAAAATGGGTCTTCCCACAGTTACCGTTGTTCTCACTGTTCTTCACGCAGGCGGTAAGTTCGGCGGCAGCGGTTATAAGGTTTCCGGCGGTCTTCACGGCGTTGGTTCTTCTGTTGTTAATGCTCTGTCCGAATGGATGGAGGTTGAGGTTTCAAGAGAAGGTCATGTATGGGCTCAGCGCTTTTCACGCGGCAATGCAGTTAACGACCTTACCGTTATAGCTGACACCGATGAATGCGGAACACTCATCCGCTTTAAGGCAGACCCTGAGGTGTTTACCGAAACAACAGTTTATGATTTCGAGGTGCTTCAGCGCCGTCTTCGTGAGTCTGCTTTCCTTAATGCAGGCCTTTCAATCACACTCACCGACAGCCGCGACCCCGAAAACATCGTTGAGCAGGTTTATTGCTACGAGGGCGGTCTTTCAAGCTTTGTTGAATATATCAATAATTCAAGAGGACTTACTCCTCTTCATCAGCCGCCCATTCATTTTTCAGCTTCTATTAAAGACCGTTATGCTGAAATTGCAATGATGTATAACGACGGCTACAATGAAACAATGCTTTCATTTGCCAACAATGTTAACACCGTTGACGGTGGTACTCACGAAACAGGCTTTAAAAACGCTTTAACAAGAGTATTTAACGACTACGGCAAAAAATACGGCATTTTAAAAGACGGTGACAAAAAGCTTTCGGGCGACGATGTCCGCGAAGGTCTCACCGCAGTTATCAGCGTTAAGCTCACCGAGGCTCAGTTTGAGGGTCAGACAAAGGGTAAGCTCGGCAACACCGATATCACAGGTCTTGTTTACTCAACGGTTTATGAAAAGCTGATGACCTATTTTGAAGAAAATCCGTCAGTTGCAAAGGCTATTTTCACAAAAGCGCTTGACGCTTCAAGAGCAAGAGAGGCCGCAAGAAAGGCCCGTGACCTTGCAAGAAGAAAATCAGCCCTTGAAAGCAACTCACTCCCCGGTAAGCTTGCCGACTGCACAGAAAAAAGCGCAGAGCATACTGAAATTTACATCGTAGAGGGTGACTCTGCGGGTGGTTCAGCCAAGGACGGACGCGACAGACATTATCAGGCAATTCTCCCTCTTTGGGGTAAAATGCTCAACGTTGAAAAGTCCAGATTGGACAAGGTTATCGGCAACGATAAGTTAAGCCCCGTTGTTATGGCGCTTGGCACAGGCATCGGTGAAGATTTTGATATTTCAAAGCTTCGTTACAACAAGGTTGTTATTATGGCCGATGCCGACGTTGACGGTGCTCATATCAGAACATTGCTTCTGACCTTCTTCTTCCGCTATATGCGACCTCTTATTGATGAGGGCCATATCTATATTGCTCAGCCGCCTCTTTTCAAGGTCAGCAAGGGTAAGAAATTCTTCTACGCCTTCTCTGACGAAGAGAGAGACAGATGCATTGAAGAGCTTGGCGGCAGCTGTGACATTCAGCGTTACAAAGGTCTTGGTGAAATGGACCCCGAACAGCTTTGGGAAACCACAATGGACCCGCAGACAAGAATTATGCTCAGAGTAAATCTTGAAGACGCTATTGCCGCTGACGAAACCTTCTCAATCCTTATGGGTGACAAGGTTGAGCCAAGAAGAGAATTTATTGAAAAGAACGCTAAATATGTTCAGAATCTTGATGTATAAGAAAGGAGTGACTTAATTTGAGCAAGAAAAATGAACCGCAACGCAGTAATTTCCCGGAACATCTTCTCAACTCAAAGGTTGTTAATGTTGACATTGACAACGAAATGAGAAAGTCATTCCTGGACTATTCAATGTCGGTTATCGTATCCCGTGCGTTACCCGATGTAAGAGACGGACTTAAGCCCGTTCACAGAAGAATACTTTACACAATGTATGAAAACGGACTTACCCCCGAAAAGGCATACCGTAAGTGTGCCGACACAGTAGGTTCCGTTCTCGGTAGATACCACCCCCACGGTGACGCATCAGTTTATGATGCAATGGTAAGACTTGCCCAGACCTTTTCAATGAGATATATTCTTGTTGACGGTCACGGTAACTTCGGTTCAATCGACGGTGACCCACCCGCAGCTTACCGTTATACAGAGTCAAGAATGAGCAAAATTTCGCTTAAAATGCTCACTGATATTGACAAAAACACAGTTGACTTTGCGCCAAACTATGACGACCGTCTTAAGGAGCCTACCGTTCTTCCCACAAAGTTCCCCAACCTTTTGGTTAACGGCTCAACAGGTATTGCTGTTGGTATGGCTACCAATATTCCTCCTCATAATATGGGTGAGGTTATCGACGGTATGTGCTGTGTTATTGATAACCCCGATGCCACTCTTGATGAGATTATGGAATACATCAAGGGTCCTGACTTCCCCACTTACGGTATCGTAATGGGCAGAGCCGGCATCCGCGCCGCTTACGGCACAGGCAGAGGCAAAATTACCGTAAGAGCAAGAGCTGAAATTGTTGAAAAGAAAAACGGCAGATTTGAAATTCAGGTTACTGAAATTCCTTACGGCGTTAATAAGGCAAGACTTATCGAGTCTATTGCCGATTTGGTTAAGGATAAGAGAATTGAAGGCATTTCAGATGTTAACGACTATTCTTCACGCCACGGAATGCACATTTCGGTTGACTTAAAGCGTGACGCTAACCCGCAGGTTGTTCTCAATCAGCTTTATTCATTCACACAGATGCAGACAACCTTCGGCGTTATTATGCTCGCCATTGTTAACGGTGAGCCTAAGGTTCTCACTCTTAAAGAGGTACTCCAGCAGTATATTGACTTCCAGTGCAGCGTTATCCGCCGCCGCACAGAGTTTGACCTTAAAAAGGCTCAGGAAAGAGCTCACATTTTAGAGGGTCTTCTCACAGCTCTTGATTTTATTGACGAGGTTATTGAAATCCTCCGCAAATCAAAGAGCATTGCCGAAGGTAAAGAGGCATTGATGGCCCGTTTCGGACTTGACGATGTTCAGGCTCAGGCAATCGTTCAGATGCGTTTGGGTCAGTTGACAGGTCTTGAAAGAATTAAAATTGAAGACGAGCTTGCAGAGCTTAAAAAGAGAATTGCAGAATTCCTTGAAATTCTTTCAAGCCACGCAAAGGTTCTTGAAATCATCAAGCTTGAAGCTCTTGAAATTAAAGAAAAATTTGCTGACGAAAGAAGAACTGAAATTATGAATGTCAGCGGTGAGGTTGACATTGAAGACCTTATTCCTGAAGAGGATTGTGTTTTCACCCTCACAAACTTCGGCTACATCAAGCGTATGCCTGCTGACACATATCAGAAGCAGAACCGCGGCGGTAAGGGCATTAAAGGCCTTACCAGAAGAGAAGAGGACTATGTTCAGACAATGTTTACAGCCTCAACTCACGAGGTTATTGCATTCTTCACCACCAAGGGTAAAACTTACCGCTTAAAGGGCTACGAGGTTCCCGAAGCATCAAGAAACTCAAGGGGCATAAATATCGTCAATGTTCTTCCTTTGGAGGGTGACGAAAAAATCTCCGCTATGATAAGAGTTCCTCAGGATGATAACGGAAAATACCTTTGTATGGTTACAAGAAAGGGTATTATCAAGCGTTCTGAGGCTGAGCTTTACAAGCACGTGAGGAAGTCAGGTCTTATTGCAATTAACCTTGACGATGATGACGAGCTTGCATGGGTAAGAATTACCGACGGTAACAGCAAGCTTCTTGTTGCCACAAGAAAGGGTATGTCTATCTGCTTTGATGAAAATGACGCAAGGCCAATCGGCCGTACCGCCCGAGGAGTTAAAGCCATTGAGCTTAAAGAGGGCGACGAGGTTGTCGGTATGTGCGTTGTGGACGAAAGCAAGACACTTCTCACCGTAAGCGAAACAGGCTACGGCAGACGAAGCACCTTTGACAATTACCGACTTCAGTCCAGAGGCGGTAAGGGTCTTATTAACTACCACACCGAAACCTACGGCGATGTTGCCGTTGTGGCTGATGTTGATGAAAATGACGATGTTATCCTCATCGCATCAGACGGAATTATAATCAGAATTGCGGCTGATTCAATCAGCACCTTTGCCCGTCCTTCAAAGGGTGTAAGAGTTATGAAGGTAACAAGCGGTGAAAAGCTCGTTACTCTCACAACCGCCCAGAAGGAAGACGAAGCTGAGGAAGGCGAAGAACAGCCCGAAGCACAGGAAACAGAAAATCAGGAAACAACACAGGAGGGTTGATAAATGAACATTGCAATTATTGCACACGACGCTAAAAAAGAGCTTATGACACAGTTTTGCATAGCATACTGCGGTATTCTTTCAAGACATAAGATTTTCGCAACAGGCACAACAGGTAAAATCGTAAGTGAAGCAACAGGCCTTGAAATAACATGCTTTTTAAGCGGTGTTCAGGGCGGTGACCAGCAGATTGGCGCCCTCGTTGCATGCAACGAGATTGATATGCTTCTCATTTTCGGTGACCCTCTTAATCCGAAGGACCAGGAGCCTAAAATCAACAGCCTCCTTCGCCTTTGCGATGTTCACAATGTTCCCGTTGCCACCAATATTGCCACAGCCGAGGCTCTTGTTCATTCACTTGACCGCGGTGACCTTGACTGGCGTGATATTGTTAACCCCAAAAACAAATAATTTTCAGGAGGGTTTCTTATGAACACTCTCGGTAAAACGCTTGTTGCAATAGGCGTTTGCATTGTTGTTTTTCTCTCGCTCTTTCTCACAAGAGATTTCGGCGCTCCTGCCGGCAGAGCGGGGGAGGGCTTCGGCACTATGCGTGAAAGCCTTGAAGACAGCATTGGTGCGTCTTACACCATTGAAGAAGATATAGGACACATTGCCTTTGACGACGGCGTAATTTATATAACCAAAACCAAGGACCAGAAAATTGCTCTGAGCTATCTTTTTCTTAATTCTCAGGGAACAAAGTATTACCTTGACAATTACTACATTATTTCAGATATTGAAAACACACAGTGGTTTTCAAGTGAAAACGATGTTAAAACAAACTACAGAATAACCTCCGCTGACGAGGTTATTACTCAGTGCGACAATATGCCTGTTAAGTTTGAGGAATATACCGTTGTTCTTGGTGAAGATGAAACAAAAATCAAGCTCTATTATAACAGAGCGGAATAATTCGGGAGAATTTATTTATGGCACTTATCACTAAGGCTCCCAGAGGCACTCAGGATGTTTTGCCTTCACAGAGCCATAATAACCGTTTTTTAGAAAACACATTGCTTGAAATTGCCGATGAATTCGGCTTTAAAGAAATAAGAACACCTGTTTTTGAACACACAGAGCTTTTTACCCGCTCAGTTGGTGACACAACCGACGTTGTTCAAAAGGAGATGTATACCTTCCTTGACAAGGGCGAGCGTTCAATCACTCTTCGTCCGGAGGGTACAGCAGGTGCGGCAAGAGCCTTTTTGGAGCACGGACTTTACAACGAGCCTCTGCCTCAGAAGGTTTGCTACCTTACCTCCTGCTACCGCTATGAAAAGCCTCAGGCAGGCAGACTTCGTGAATTTCACCAGTTTGGCGTAGAGTGCTTCGGCACACCTGCCCCTGCCGCAGATGCAGAGGTTATTTCACTGGCTTATGAAATCTTCGGCTTTTTAGGTGTTGAGGATATTCACCTTGAAATCAACTCTATCGGCTGCCCCGAATGCAGAAAGAATTATCACGCCGCATTAAAGAGTTATTTTGAAAGCAAAAAAGGTGACCTTTGCCCCACTTGCCTTGAAAGGCTCGACAAAAACCCCATGAGAATTCTCGACTGCAAGAGCCCAATCTGCTCAGAAATTGCGGCAGAAGCTCCCGTGGTTATTGATTATCTTTGTGAGGATTGTGCCGACCACTTTAAAAAGGTACAGGCATATCTTGATGAAATGCTTATTCCTTACTCAATCAATCCTCAGATTGTAAGAGGTCTTGATTATTACACAAGAACCGTTTTTGAATTTGTTTCTGACTCAATCGGCGCTCAGGGTACCGTTTGCGGCGGCGGCAGATATGACGGACTTATTGAAGAACTGGGCGGAAGCCACACTCCGTCTTTGGGCTTTGGTATGGGTATTGAAAGACTTATGCTTTTGCTTGAAGCTCAGGGTATCAAGCTTCCCGAGCCGAAGCGTTGCGACCTTTATATTGCTCCAATCGGTGACAATGCAAGCCTTAAGGCCGCAAGACTTGTGCAGGAGCTTCGTCAGAGCGGCGTAAGCGCTCAGTTTGATGTGGTTGGCAGAAGCGTTAAGGCACAGATGAAATTTGCTAACAAATTAGGCGCAAAATTTACCGTTGTTCTCGGTGATGACGACATTGCCGCCAATAAGGTAAATGTTAAAAATATGGACAGCGGTGAAGTTACCGAAATGGCACTTGATGAATTCTCTGAAGAATTTATGGAGCTTACTCTTCAGCAGTCAGCCCTTGACCTTGAAAGTGCCGTTGCCAACGGAGAAAATATTGACCTTAAGTCATTTTTGGGAGGTTTGATGTAAATGGATTTTATGACAGGCTTAAAGCGTACCGATTATTGCGGCGACCTGCGTTTGAGCGATGCAGGCAAAGAGGTTGTTGTTGCAGGCTGGGTTCAGCGTCAGCGTGACCTTGGTGCTCTTATTTTCATTGACCTTCGTGACAGAACAGGTATTGTTCAGCTTGCTTTTGATGAAGAATGTGAAAAGGATGTTTTTGACAAGGCTTTTTCAGCAAGAAGTGAATTTGTACTTATGGCAAGAGGTGTTGTAAGAGAACGCTCTGCTAAAAATAAAGATATTCCTACAGGTGAAATCGAAATCGCAGTTAAAGAGCTTCGTGTATTGGGCAAGAGTGAAACTCCTCCCTTTGAAATTGTTGAAAACTGCCAGACTGCAGAGTTAACAAGGCTCAAATACCGCTATCTCGATTTAAGAAGACCTGACTTGCAGAAGAATATTATTCTTCGCCACAAAATCACAAAGGTTACCCGTGACTATTTTGACGAAAACGGATTTATTGAAATTGAAACACCAATGCTCATTAAGTCCACTCCCGAGGGTGCCCGTGACTTCCTTGTTCCGAGCAGAATTCACCCCGGCACATTCTACGCTCTTCCTCAGTCACCTCAGCTTTATAAGCAGCTTTCAATGGTTGCCGGCTTTGACAGATATATGCAGATTGCCCGTTGCTTCCGTGATGAAGATTTGCGTGCTGACCGTCAGCCTGAATTTACACAGATTGACCTTGAAATGTCTTTTGTAGATATGGAAGATGTTCTTGCAATCGGTGAGGGCTATGTTAAGCGCGTGTTCAAAGAAGTTCTCGGTGTTGATATTCCCACTCCGCTTCCAAGGCTTACTTATGAAGATGCTATGAACCGCTACGGTTCAGACAAGCCCGACACCCGCTATGGTATGGAGCTTTACGATTTGAGCGACACCATCAGAAATTGCGGCTTCGGCGTGTTTACGAGCGCAGTTGAGGGCGGCGGCAGTGTAAGAGGTATCACAGCTAAAAATGCCGTTAAAACTCTTACAAGAAAAGAAATTGACAAATTAACCGAAATGGTAAGAGGTATCGGTGCAAAGGGTCTTGCCTGGATAAGATATAATGAAGACGGAACAATGGCTTCTTCATTTGCAAAGTTCCTCACAGAGGACGAGATGAACGCTGTTCTTGCAAAGGCAGGCGCTAAGCCCGGCGATGTTGTTCTTGTTATCGGTGACACAAAGAATTCAACAGTTCTTTCAGTTCTCGGCGCTCTTCGCGGTGAGGTTGCTAAGAAGCTTGACATTATTCCTAAGGATAAATACAACTTCCTCTGGGTAACAGAGTTCCCGTTCTTTGATTGGGATGAAGATACTCAGCAGTTTGTTGCAATGCACCATCCTTTCACTTCACCTATGGATGAATACATTGATACCCTTGAAAGCGACAAGGCTAATGTTAAAGCTAAGGCTTACGACCTTGTTCTCAACGGTGTTGAGCTTTGCTCAGGCTCAATCAGAATCACCAACCCCGACCTTCAGAAGAGAATGTTTGCTCTTCTCGGTCTTTCTGATGAAGAAGCTTATGCGAAGTTCGGCTTCCTTACCGACGCATTCAAATACGGCGCACCGCCCCACGGCGGTATGGGCATCGGCCTTGACCGCCTTATTATGCAGATGCTCGGTTGCGAAAGCCTTCGCGATGTAATTGCATTCCCCAAGGTGCAGAATGCGAGTGAGCCTATGACAGAATGCCCATCGGTTGTTGACGGCGCCCAGCTTGACGAATTAGGCATTGCCCTTACAGCAAAAGAATAATTTTTGTAATTTAGCATATAATAAAAATGGCAGAAAAGTCTTGACTTTTATATCCTCAGATGATATAATTCTGCTACTGATCGTGTTGTGATTGCTTGAGAGGCGCACAACCTGGGGGAGTTCCTGCGGGAACTCCCCTTTTTGATAGGAGGATGTAGATGACAGAAAAGGAGTTTAAAAGCTATTCGCAACAAATTGATTTGTTGAAAAAGAAAAATCTGGAAATAGATAATGAAGAAGAGGCCGTATCTTTATTGAAGAGATATAGCTATTTTGGATTGATAAATGGATATAAGTATCCTTTTAAAGCCAAAGACGGAAATTATAAAAATAATACAACGATAGAAGATATATATGCATTATATTGCTTTGACAATGAGTTGCGACATGTTTTGCTGAAATATATTCTGGAGGTTGAAAATCACATAAAATCCCTGCTGTCATACAGTTTTTGCGAAAAATATGGAGAAGATGAATCGGAATATTTGAATGAATCAAATTATGCAGTCTGTCAATCGCCAAAAGAAGAATCTGAAGTTAAAAAATTAATCAATGTCTTAAAGGATACACTGTCTGATTACCGACGATATGATTATATGTATCATCAGAAGAAAAACCATAGCAATATTCCTCTTTGGGTATTGGTTAAGGCACTGACATTTGGAAATATATCAAAAATGTACAGCTATCAGAAAAGCGAAATACAGGCACGGATAAGCAAAGAGTTTGATTTTGTAAGGGAAAATAATTTAGTAACTTTTCTCGATATTTTAACAGGTTTTAGAAATGTATGCGCTCACAATGAAAGATTATTTGATTATAAAGTTAAGAAACATCAAATAAGCAAAATGCCACTTCATCAAGTGATGAAAGTGGCTAATACAGGAACCCGTGATTTGTTTGCGGTAATAATTGTACTTAAATATCTTTTGAAAAAAGAATTGTTTGAAAATCTCGTCAGGGATATTGAGCGATTGATAACAGAATTGTTTGAAAAAACAAATCAGATTCAACGAACTCAGCTATATAAATGTATGGGTTTCCCTGAGGACTGGTCAAGAATAAAAAATGTTGATTTAGCGGATATCAAGGTTTCTAAAATAATATATGATGAAAAAGGAGAGGTTTAGACCTCTCCTTTACTGTTCCTGTTTTGCGGTTTCAAAGTTGATTTCGTGCCTTGTTCTGGTGTGTTCACTGCCCTCAAGGTAGAGGATGGCGGTGTCACCGTCCCACTCAAGGCTGAAATTGTTTTTGGTAAGGGAGTCCTGACCGTTATTTACCTCAACGGTAAAAACAGCTGTTCCGTGGCGGTGGTTAGCGTCACGGTAATAAGCTTTAACTGTGTTTGAGCGGAAGAGATTGGGACTGCCGACCTCGTAAATTTCAATCACATATTCACCGTTATCTGACTGGCTTTTGCCAAGGAGATATTCGCTTTTGTTGTTAAGAATACCTGAAAACAAAATGAATAACACAGCCACAAGAATCAACGCACTCTGAATGAATGTTACAACTCTGAGGGTATTATATTTTTTGGTGTTTTGCTGTTCCATATTTTCAACCTTCCAACCTGTTAAATACTCTTTTTAAGATTTTTGAGGCGCTTCATAACGTCATTTGCACCTTTGCCGAAATAATCGTGAAGTATGTTATATTCCTCATAAAGAGTGTTGTAAATTTCAACATTCTCCTGATTCGGAGTATAAACCGTGTCTTTAAGTTTGCCCATAGCTCCTGCGGCGGTGAAAATGTCGGCATAGCCTCCGTTTTCTTCCCCTGCGGCAACAGCGGCATAGATTGCACTGCCTAAAGCTCCGCACTGGGTTGTGCCTGCAATTTTAATGGGGAGATTGAGAACATCGGCATAAATCTGCATAGTCATGGGGTCTTTCTGGCTGATACCGCCCGAAGCGATAATTTCATCAACCTTAACACCGTTTGACTTGTATGTTTCCACAATTTTTCTTGTGCCGTAGGCGGTTGCCTCAATCAGCGCGCGGTACATATCCTCAGGCTTGGTGCGAAGAGTCATACCAAGCATCATACCTGTCAGGTCACCGTCAACGAGAACACTGCGGTTGCCGTTCCACCAGTCAAGAGCAATAAGTCCGCTTTGGCCGGGCTTCTGAACCTCAGCCTTTTGGCGGAGATATTTATGTATGTTAATGCCCTGCTCCTTTGCTTCGTTATAATAAGAAGCGGGAACACAATTTTCAACAAACCAGGAAAAATGGTCGCCAACGCAGGCCTGACCGGCTTCATAAGCATAAAGTCCGGGGTAAACACCGCCTGCAACAACTCCGCTGATACCGGGAACAAGATGCTCTTCTTCTGAAACAATAATGTGGCAGGTTGATGTGCCCATAATTGCAAGGAGAGTATCGGGCTTTGTGATTTTAACTGCAGGGAATGCGGCGTGAGCGTCAATAATGGGGGCTGTAACGGTTGTTCCCTCATTAAGGCCAAGCTTTTGAGCCATTTCTTTTGTTAAACCGCCAACCTTACTGCAAAGCTGAACGATAGGGTAGTTTAACTTTTCTTCAACAAAGTTTTCAAGGCGAGGGTCAAGTGAACGCAAGAATTCCTTTGACGGGTAGCCCTCTTTATGATGCCACAAGCCCTTGTAGCCTGCGCAACAGGTATTTTTACCAAGTACACCGCAAAGCTGCCAGGTTACCCAGTCTGCCGCCTCAACAATATAATCGGCATCGGCGTAAATTTCGGGTGATTCATCGAGAATCTGCCAAACCTTGGGCAATTCCCATTCACTTGAAACCTTGCCGCCGTAGCGTTTTATCCATTCTTCGCCCATTTCATTGGCTTTTTCATTTATGAGGTTAGCCTTATCCTGAGCGGCGTGATGCTTCCACAGCTTAACATAAGCGTTTGGCTCACTTTTGTATTTTTCTAAGGTGCAAAGGGGAGTACCGTCTTTTTTAACAGGCAAAACGGTGCAGGCGGTGAAATCAATGCCCATACCGATAATGTCATCGGGTGAAACTCCGCTTTCTTTCATAACGGCAGGAATGGTGTTGTAAAGCACATCAAGATAATCCTGCGGGTGCTGAAGTGCCCAGTCAAAGCCGAGACGGGTGCCGTCAGGCAGCTGAGAATCCATAACACCGTGAGGGTATTCAAAAACACTGTCGGCAAGCTCTGCCCCTGATTTAACATCAACAACAGCGGCTCTGCCCGAAGCAGTACCAAAATCAACACCGATAGTATATTTGCTCATTTTATTCCCTCCGTTTGCACTAACTACAACATTATATAATAAAATCATCTGTATGTCAAAGAAAATATTTACAGAAAAAAACGCAGAAGCCGAATGAACTGCCCCAAATTGTGCAGACAGTACAAAAAAGCACCTAATGGTAGGTAAAATTAAAAATTAAGCAACAAACTGATTTCGTTTTTCTAACGGAGTCAGTTTTGTTTTTAGTTGAATTCTTTCATTATTGTAGAAATGGATATATTCACTTATGAGGAGGCGAGCCTCCTCATAGGTTCGCAACTTTGTTCGATAGATACATTCTGTTTTGAGAATCGAAAAGAAATTTTCAGCCATTGCATTATCATATGGGTTACCACGTCTTGACATTGATGGCGTTATGCCGTATGATTTTGTCAGGTTAAAATATGCTGGTGATGTATATTGAAACCCTTGGTCACTGTGGAGCTGCAACTCTGCAGTGACCTTTTCTTTTCTCTTAGCTGCCTTGATTGTGCTTAATACAAGATTTATGTTCTGCTCTGTTCCTGTCTTGTATGCTACTATACTGTTATCATACAAATCTCGTATTACAGAAAGATACAATGTTCCTTGTTGTGTCTTGATATATGATATATCAGTAACCCATTTTTGATTTGGTCTATCTGCATGAAAATCTCTGTTTAATAGATTTGGGTA
>JAFTWE010000048.1 GCA_017465465.1 Clostridia bacterium
CCTTACATATCAAAAGCATAAATTCTTTTAATCTTTAAAACTCGGCGTCTTTGACGTCTGTTTTGTTATGCCTTTTTTCACCGTCTTACATTTCACAACATTTTTTGATTTTTACTATTGACTTTTAATAGTTAGTCTTTCAGTAATAAAACGATTGATAAATACTTTTGGTGACAAAATTATGAATGATATTTGGATAAAAATCAATTTTAGCTTTTCATGTAAAGCTATTGCAGTGGAAGTTTTGAAGAAATTAGTTCTGAGATGTTGCTTTGGGTGTTTAAGTCATAAATTTTGGTATAAAAAAATGCGGTATCTACCCAGTAGATACCGCAAAATTGCACAAATTTGATTGTTACGATTAGTCGTCGTCCTCTTCATCGTCGTCGATGTCAAAATCAAACTCAAGAGTTTCGCCGCAAGCGGGGCACTCGATTGATTCTTCATCAAGAACGCTTTCGTCAAGGCAGATAACCTCGCCGCAAGCAGGGCATTCAACTTCGAAGTAATCATCTTCGTCGCCGCAGCAGCCTGCACAGCCTTCGCAATCGTCATAATCTTCGTCTTCAAAAACGTAGTCTTCAAGCTCTGCAAGGTCTTCGTCAACAGCGTCAACCTGCTCTGTGAGCATATCAACTGCATCTTCCAAATCAGCAACAGAAAGAGCCAATTCGTCAATAACATCAATCATAGCGTTGATGAGCTTTGTTTCGGGTTTGCTTTCTTCAAGGTTAAGACCTTCTGCAAGGCCTTTAAGATATGCTGCTTTTTCGGTAACTGTCATCATAATAAATTACCATCCTTTCTAAAAGTGGAGCAGGGAATTAAGCTCTGCCGAGGTATTCGCCTGTTCTTGTGTCAATCTGAACCATTTCGCCCTCGTCGATGAAGAGAGGAACTTTGATTTCTGCGCCTGTTTCAACAGTAGCGGGCTTTGTAGCGTTAGTAGCTGTGTTGCCTGCAAAGCCGGGGTCAGTCTGAGTAATCTGAAGCTCAACGAATGTTGGGGGCTCTACGCCGAAAACCTTGCCCTTGTAAGAAAGAATCTTACAAACCATGCTCTCTTTAACAAACTTGAAGTTGTCAGAAAGGTCTGATTCGTTGATTGGAACAAGCTCATAAGTTTCCTGGTCCATAAAGTAGTAAAGGCCACCGTCGTTGTATGAATATTCCATATCCTTTCTTTCAATGAAAGCGGTAGGGAACTTAGCTGAAGGGTTGTAGCTCTTTTCTGTAACTGCGCCTGTAATAACGTTCTTTGTCTTAGTTCTTACAAAAGCGGCACCCTTACCGGGTTTAACATGCTGGAATTCAACAACCTGAAGTACGTTGCCGTCTTCCTCAAAAGTTACGCCGTTTCTGAAATCGCCTGCTGATACCATAATATTATTCCTCCGATTTAAAATTCGATATTAAATTCGATTTAATCTCCCTAATATTTTATACCATATCTGTCGGTTTTTCAAGCCCTTTTGAAAAAAATGTGTATTGATGAGGGGAATTGTGCGGCGGCGTTGAGCAAAACGGGTCGCAACATTACTATGAGCCGCCGTCAGCCGTGTGTAGGGTGCGGCGATTTTCGACGCACCGTAACATAAATCCAACGGGTTGCCGAGGTCAATGTAATACAATATCGGAAATTTTCATTGCCTCCCTCTGACGAGGGAGGTGGATTTTGCGAAGCAAAAGACGGAGGGAGAGATTGCAGGAAAGCTTCATATATAAACAATTTTTCGCAAAATCATTCTCTCCCTCAGGGTCTCCGACCCAGCTCCCTCATCAGAGGGAGCCAACAAAACAAAAGCAAAAAACGATGATTAGGCATATTTTGAATATGTTTCATATCCAAAAACAACATTTAGGCACAAAATGGAAATAAAATGACCTTGAAATATGTTGAAAACAAGTTCAGAGGTTGTTTATATGGCAATAAAAAGTTTATCTATCCGTATAGATGAGGAAGTCCTTGATAAATTACATATTGTTGCAGATTATGAGGGCAGAAGTGCAAACAGTGAAATTTTAATTTTAATCAGAGATGCAATAGCAGAATATGAAGAAAAACATGGAAAGATTGTTACAAAGAATTGAGAGCGTTGACACGCTCTTTTTTGTTTGGAGGGTGAATTATGTTTGAAGTGTTTGAAAATCGCAAAACAAATCCGGGAAAGGAAAAGGTTGTGCGTGATATAGTAAAATTTTTTGCTCACGGGGTTGAGATAACCAAGGGTGAGATAAAGGTTTATGAATCTGCTGATGACGATGGAGTGGCGTGGGTCAGAATTGATACAGGCTTTATTATAGAATTTGGAGCAGGCTTACAAAAGCTCTCGGAAATCTGCAACGAGCTTTATTATCTGAATATAGAGCCTAAGGGTGATAAGATAAGAATTTATGTTGCTGTTGAAGATGTGTTTGAAAAATAAAAAAAGAGTGTTCCGAAGAACACTCTTTAAAAACTGATTAAGCTTTGCCGCCGCAGCCGAGAACTGTTTCAATCTTGTGTGAAACAACACCTTCGATAGCGTTACGGGCAGGAGTAAGATACTGTCTTGGGTCGAAGTGTGTGGGGTTCTCTGTGAAGTGCTTACGGATAGCTGCTGTCATTGCGATACGGATGTCAGAGTCAACATTGATTTTGCAAACTGCCATTGATGCTGCCTGTCTGAGCATATCCTCGGGGATACCGATAGCGTCGGGCATCTGACCGCCGAACTCGTTGATTGTCTTAACATCGTCCTGGTTAACTGAGCTTGCGCCGTGGAGAACGATTGGGAAACCGGGGAGCTTTTCTTCAACAGCCTTGAGGATGTCAAAACGAAGCTGTGGCTTCTGGCCGGGCTTGAACTTGTATGCGCCGTGGCTTGTGCCGATAGCGATAGCAAGTGAGTCAACACCTGTTCTTGTTACGAAATCATAAACCTGGTCGGGGTCTGTGAAGCTTGCATCTTCTGCGCTTACATTAACATCGTCTTCAATACCTGCAAGCTGACCGAGCTCGCCTTCAACAACACAGCCGTGTGCGTGAGCGTAGTCAACAACCTGCTTTGTAAGAGCAACGTTTTCTTCATAAGGAAGATGTGAGCCGTCAATCATAACTGATGTGAAACCGCCGTCAATGCATGACTTACAGGTTTCAAAGTCGGGTCCGTGGTCAAGATGAAGAGCAATGGGAAGACCTGTCTGGTCTGCTGCAGCCTTAACCATAGCTACAAGATACTCATGAGAAGCATATTTTCTTGCGCCTGCTGAGCACTGAAGAATAACAGGTGCATTAAGCTTTTTAGCAGCCTGTGTAATACCCTGGATGATTTCCATGTTGTTTACATTGAAAGCACCAACTGCGTATCCGCCTTTATAGGCGTCTTCAAACATTTTTTTAGTTGTTACAAGTGGCATAATAATCACTCCTGTAAAAATTTTAACAAGGGTATTATAACATTTAAAGCGGATTTGTCAATGATTTGTCAAGTTATAATTTTGCGTTATCAAAAAAAGAGGACAAAGGAACGCCCAGAACAGTTGAAAGAGCAAACAGCTCAATATCGGTTACGGTACGGGATTTGTCTTCAATGCGGGAAATTGAGCCGCGGCATACATAAACACCCAATAGCTCTAATTTGTTGGATAATGCTTGCTGGCTGAGGTTCTTTTGCTTTCGGAATTTGCGTACATTTGCGCCTACGAGGTTCATTTCATTGCCGTCGATAATTCTTGCCAAAAAAATCACCACACATCATTATTTATGTCTTGACATAAGACAATTTTGATGCTATCATAAATAAGGAATAAAGTTGTCTTGTGATAAGACAAAAGCAAAAATAGAACAATGTATTAAGCATTATTTTGTTGCGTATAATATTTATAAGATATTTTGGCCAAAGAGGAGATAAATATGTATTGCACAAAATGCGGAGCTTTGGTTGACGAAGAAAGTCTTGTATGCAAGGGGTGCGGAGAGCCGCACGGCGATGTTGCATTAAGAAAAGAATCAGAGCTTAAAAAATTTAACGAAGTTACAGATGATGAGTCTTCTAAAAAGTGAGAAACGGGCTGTCGCTTTTGCGGCAGTCCGTTTCTTTGTGTCTTAATTAAAATTTGTGTCGGTAATTCTCTCAATTTCAAAGCTTTCGGTGTAAAATTCGCGGGGGTTATTTTCGTCAAGAACAATAAGTCTGCCGCCGTGAATATCGCCGTAGGTATGGAAGCCTGTAGCAAGTGTCTGGCAAAGCTTGATGCCGTCGATTTCAAAAATGAAGTCGTTTACATGGTCGTGACCGAAAAATGCGGCAATAACATCACCGTGCTTTTTCCAAAGCTCAAACTGCTCTCTGGTTCTGCTCTTGGGCGGGCAGGGGAGCTCACGAAGATGACCGCTTACAAAGTTTTCTTTCTTAACGCAGTAACGCTTGCCGTCACCCTCAATAAGGTCACATGGCTCATTTTCACCAACTTCACAGATTACATCGTATTCCTGAGAAACAGGAATGTGCTGGAAAAGAAGTGAGGGCAGAGGCTCACCGCCGTTTTCTGCCTTTAATTTTTCAGCAGTACGCTCATACCAGTCAAGCTGGTCTTTGTGAAGCTCGTCATAGCCAAGCACCTTGCCGTTTTCGTCACGGACATAGTCGTTAGAATCCATAAGCCAAAGGTTGAAGGCGGGCTTGTCAGACTTACTGCTTTTGATGAGAATGTTGTGGTTTCCGCAGCCGTGCATTTCCTCAGCGTTGAGGCAGCCGATAAAATTATCGTATCTCATATAAAGCATCATCTGGAACTCGCGGAAAAAGTGCTGGATTTCAGAATCGTGATTACCGAAAACAATGGCAAAGGGAATACCTCTTTTGCGGATAGGCTCGGTAATTTTTGTGATTGTTTTTTCAACATAATCGTATGTAAGCTCTTCCCAATATCCGCAGATATTGTCGCCGCCGAAAACAACCAAATCAGGGTTGGTTCTCTCAAGGCTTTTTTCAATAACATTCAAAGCCTCGCGGCTTTTGTCACGGGGAACAGCAGGGTTTTCATCGTCGTCCATTTCAGGGTCAACTTCGTGAATATCGGACAGATGAAGAATTTTAAATTTGCCGTCAGCACCGAATTTTAATTCAGGTGACTTGCGATTTTTGTTTTTATAAATAACGGGTGTTCCGCAAGCGGCCGTAAAGGGAAGCAGTGCGGAGGTGAGAATTGATTTTAAAATTTTACTTTTCATTGGTTACAACCCCTTTCGTGCTTAATTATAGCCAAACACAGCAAAAATTTCAACAATAATATTTACAATCCGAAAAATATGTGTTACATTATTGCAGACAGAGTAGATATGTGAGCGTTAAGTGCCGTGGGGACGGGGAGTTGCCACACGGACGAAAAGATTTCTTGCGGTTCACATTTCGCATCCCGCTGGAAAATAATATTGCGACGAAAGCCTCTTTATTATTCAGCGAAATAATAAGGAGGCTTGTTATGTTTAAAATCAAGGATTTATTCAAGACAAAAAATCTCGCATTGATTGCCTTGCTCATAGCTGCAAATGTGGTGTTCAGCAGGTTTTTGTCAATCAACACATTCAACATCAAAATCGGCTTCACATTTTTAACGGTGATGATGGCAGCGTATCTTTTCGGCCCTGTGGGGGCAATGCTTGTGGGGGGCATTGGTGATGTTATCGGTGCAATTTTGTTCCCCATAGCGCCGTTCTTTCCCGGCTTTACCCTTACGGCGGTGATAACCGGGCTGTTATACGGCTTTTTTATCAACAAAAAGACGAGCCTTGTTAAAATTATAATCGGTGTTGTTGTAACAGAGCTTCTTTGCAGCGGGCTGATGAATACATTCTGGATATCGTATATGTACGGCTCAGATTTCGGCGCGTTGCTTGTAACAAGGCTCACAACCCAGATTATTGCAATGACTGCGGTGGAAATTGTTGCCGCCCAGCTTATTTTCGGAAAGCGAATGGCAATGAGCAGAATTGAGGCTGTGATGCACAGGAATTAGGGGGATTTGTATGCTTTTTGTAAATCATACAGACGGTATGGTAAAGGTTGAAATCGGTGAAGATAAGTTTATTATTCCTAAGGGCAAAAAGTATGAATATAAGCAGGAAATCAGCGTGTTTGGCGCGAGGGTAACTCCTGTGAGAAAAACAAAAACCCGGTGCTTCTTTTACGACGGATTTAACGGCCGATTTTTTGGCTATGAAATAGTATGTTCGTTGGATTTTTCAGTTAGTGATGCCAAGGATAAGTCGGAAATAATATTCAAAGACAACAGCGAATACCTGAGCCTTGACAATACTTGGGTTAAGTCAGTTAAGTTGAATTGTAAATCCTGCTGTTCAAGACCCCAAAAGTACACAGCTACAGGCAGAAAAAATGCCAAAACAGGCTTTGTTGTTAAGAATGTAATTGAATTTTTGATTATATTTGCCTTACTTGCATTTGCAGGGCTGATGATTTTTGATAAAGCTGTTGTGACCAGTATTGTGGCGGCTGTGCTGTCAAGTATATGGACAATTTATGAGTTTAAAATGTTTTTCAAAATAGACAAGGAAATTGATGAGACCTTGCCCGTGGATGAGCTTTTGAAAGGAAGTCCCGATATTCAAAGAAAGTATTTTGAAATGCGACGGAAAAAGAAAAATAAAAAGTAACAGTCCGAGAAATTCCCCCGGACTGCATATAGTAAACACTTGACAATATGGATGAGATGGAATATAATATGGATGAAAAGGGAGTGACACCACCTATAAGGCGGCTAGCCCCCGAAAAAAGGATTAAGAAAATAACCGCTTGTTTTGAAGGACAGGGCGGTTATTTCTTTTTATGCTCAACGATTGCAATAAACAATCCGACAATGCCGATTACAACTAGGGAAAATGAAAACAAATTCTCGTATGTAACAAATTGCATAAACATCACCCCCCAAAAAGTGGGGGCAGGATTTAACCGCCTTACCGCTAGGTAGTGCCACAACGGCATTATATAGCATATATTCAGATGTGTCAATACGGGTCGATTGTTAAAAAGCTGACAATATACATATAAAATATGTATTTATTTATACACTTTTTACCTTGACTAAAAATCGGAATTGGTTTATAATTCATTCAGTTTAAAATGAGGGAGTTTTCGGATTATGTTAAATACGGAAAAAACAATGGAAAAAATTGTAGCTCTTTGTAAGAACAGAGGTTTCATCTTCCCCGGCAGTGAAATTTACGGCGGACTTGCCAACACCTGGGACTACGGCCCCCTTGGCACAAGAATGAAAAATAATGTTAAAGACACATGGAGAAAGAGATTTATTCAGGAAAGAAAGAACAGCTACGAGGTTGACGCTGATATTCTTATGCATCCGAGAGTATGGGAAGCAAGCGGCCACGTTGCCAGCTTTTCAGACCCTTTGCTTGACTGCAAGGAATGTAAAATGCGCCACAGAGCTGATAATCTTATTGATGATTTTGACCCTGAGGCACACGCTGACGGTATGACTAAGGAAGAGATGTTTGAGTATATCAAGGCTCACTCAATCCCTTGCCCTCACTGCGGTAAGCATAATTTTACCGACATCAGAGAGTTTAACCTTATGTTCCAGACCTTCAGAGGTGTTACAAACAACTCTAAGAGCGTAATTTACCTGCGCCCCGAAAATGCTCAGGGTGAGTATGTAAACTACCTTAATGTTCAGCGCTCAATGCGTGCAAAGCTTCCTTTCAGCATCGGTCAGATTGGTAAAGCCTTCAGAAATGAAATTACTCCCGGTAACTTCACTTTCAGAACAATCGAATTTGAGCAGATGGAGTTCCAGACCTTCTGCAAAGAGGGCACAGACTCAGAGCTTTACGATTATTTTAAAGAATACGGTATGAAGTATTATCAGGACCTTGGCATCAAGGCTGAAAATCTTCGTTATCACGACCACGAAAAGCTTGCTCACTATGCAAAGGCTGCTTGTGATATTGAGTTCCTTTTCCCGTTTGGATGGGGTGAAATCAACGGAACCCACAACAGAACAAACTTTGACCTTACAAGGCATCAGGAATACAGCGGTCAGAAGATGGATTATCTTGACCCTGAAACAAACGAAAAGTTCATTCCGTATATTATTGAATCAACCTACGGCCTTGACAGAACAGTTCTTGCACTTCTTTGTGAGGCTTATGACGAAGAGGTTATTGATGCAGAAAAGAACGACACAAGAGTTGTGCTTCACCTCAACCCTGCAGTTGCTCCGTTTAAAGCTGCTGTTCTTCCTCTTTCAAAGAAGCTTTCAGGCGATGCTCTCAAGGTTTATGAAAAGCTTCAGAAAAAATATATGGTTGACTTTGACGAAACAGGCTCAATCGGCAAGCGTTACCGCCGTGAAGACGAAATCGGCACACCCTTGTGCATCACCTTCGACTTTGACAGTCTTGAAGATAACTGCGTAACAGTCCGTGACCGTGACACAATGCAGCAGGTTCGCATTTCTATTGACGAGCTTGATGAATATATCGGCAAAAAACTTGAATTCTAAAATAAAGGACAAATTTTAATAAAAGGCGAGGATGAAATGAGAAAAATTCAGTTTACAGAAACAGTGCTTCGTGACGCACAGCAATCTTTGATTGCAACAAGAATGCCTTTTGAGGATTTTGAAAAAATCCTTAACACAATGGATAAGGCAGGCTATTATTCAATGGAATGCTGGGGCGGTGCAACATTTGACTCTTGCTTGCGCTATCTTGCAGAAGACCCATGGGAAAGACTTCGCAAAATCCGCAAGGCTGCTCCCAACACAAAGCTTCAGATGCTCTTAAGAGGTCAGAATCTTCTCGGCTACAAGCATTACCCCGATGATGTGGTAAGAATGTTTGTTGCCAAGAGTATTGAAAACGGTATTGATATTATCCGTATTTTTGACGCTCTTAACGATATCCGCAATCTTGAGGTTGCAGTGGATGAAACAAACAAGAGAGGCGCACACGCTTCAGGTACAATCTGCTTTACCACAAGCCCTGTTCACACTCTTGAAAATTATGCAAAATATGCAAAACAGCTTGAAAACCTTGGTGTTCAGTCAATCACAATTAAGGATATGGCAGGAATTATGGGTCCTCAGGAGGCTTATGACCTTGTTAAAGCAATCAAAGAGTCAGTTAAGCTCCCCGTTGTTGTTCACACTCACTGCACAACAGGCCTTGCTCCCGTAACACTCCTTAAGGCTGTTGAAGCCGGCGCAGATGTTATTGACACAGCAACATCAGCTCTTTCAGGCGGCACATCACAGTTTGCAACTGAAACAATGGCTTACACTCTTCGTCAGCTCGGTTACGAGGTTGACCTTGACGACAAGGTACTCAAAGAGGTTAATGACTTCTTCAAGCCCGTTAAGGCAAAGGCACTTGAAACAGGTCTTCTTAACCCTGTTGTTCTTGCAACAGATACAGATGCTCTTAATTATCAGGTTCCCGGCGGTATGCTTTCAAACCTTGTTGCTCAGCTTACAGCTCAGAATAAGCTTGACAAGTTTGAAGAAGTTCTTCAGGAGGTTCCGAGAGTAAGAGCAGATATGGGTTACCCACCCCTTGTTACTCCTATGAGCCAGATGGTTGGCGTTCAGGCAACACAGAATGTTCTCCTCGGCAAATATAAGAATGTTTCTAAGGATGTTCGCAGTTACCTTAAAGGCGAATACGGTAAGGCTCCCGGTGAAATCAACGCAGACCTTTTGAAGCAGGTTCTCGGTGACGAAAAACCAATCGAAGGCAGATTTGCCGACGGCCTTGCTCCCGCATTTGAAGCCGCTAAAGCAGAGCTTGGCGACAAGGCAAAGAGTGATGAAGATGTTCTTTCATACATCGCATTCCCTGTTCAGGCAGAGGCTTTCTTTGAAAAGCGCGATGAAAAGGAGAGAAACACCTTTAAATATACTATCAAGGAAGTGTAAGGAGGTAACAGTATGAGCTTTTTTACATCTCCTGCATTTCTTCTTGCGGTAATTTTTGTTGTTGCGGTTGTATATTCTTTGTATGCAAAAATCAGAGATTCAAAGGCTGCCGCACAGGCTCCTGCCGAACAGCAGAAGGCTCAGCCGGAAGCAAAGCCCGTAGCGGCTCCTGCTTCTGCAGGCCCTGAAATTGTTGGTGCAGACGATAAAACTGCCGCAGTTATTATGGCTCTTGTTAGCCACAAAAGCGGAATTCCGCTTAACAGACTCAGCTTTAAATCTATTCGCTTGATGGAGGACAAATAAAATGAAATATGTAGTAAACCTTAACGGTAAAAATTATGAAGTAGAAGTTAATGAATGTGAAGCAGTTGTAACAAATGTTACCGAAGCTGCAGCAGCTCCCGTAGCCGCTCCTGCTCCCGTTGCTGCTCCCGCACCTGCAGCGGCACCTGCTCCTGCAGCCGCTCCCGTTTCTGCCAACGGCACACAGGTTCTTTCACCTATGCCCGGCTCAATTCTCAATGTTAATGTAAGCGTTGGCGCCGCAGTTAAGGCAGGCGATGTGCTTATGATTCTTGAAGCTATGAAAATGGAAAACGACATCGTTGCTCCTTGTGACGGCGTTGTTAAGCAGATTCCCGTTGTTAAGGGCTCAACAGTTAACACTGATGATGTTCTTGCCGTTATTTAATCGGCGGAGGTAAAGTATAAATGGACGTTTTATATGAAAACCTGCTGACCCTTAACTGGGCTCAGGTTGCGATGTGGGCAATCGGCGGTATTCTTATTTACCTTGCCATTGCTAAAGAAATGGAACCGACCCTTCTTCTTCCTATGGGCTTCGGTGCAATCCTTGTTAACCTTCCGAATTCAGGTGCCGCCGCAGTTATTGACCACCTTTTTGAAATCGGTATCAATCAGCACGAGCTTTTCCCGTTGATTCTTTTCATCGGTATCGGTGCAATGATTGACTTTGAACCGTTGCTGACTAACCCCAAGCTGATGTTCTTCGGTGCGGCAGCTCAGTTCGGTATTTTCTTCACACTTTGTATGGCATCACTTTTCGGCTTCGAAATCAACGATGCCGCTTCAATCGCAATTATCGGTGCGGCAGACGGCCCCACATCAATCTATGTTGCGAATATGCTCAATTCAAACTACACAGCCGCAATTATGGTTGCCGCTTATTCTTATATGGCTCTCGTTCCCATTGTTCAGCCGCCTATCATTAAGCTTTGCACAACAAAGGCTGAAAGAAAAATAAGAATGACCTACACAGGCAAAACAGTTTCAAAGAGAACAAAGATTCTCTTCCCGATTATTATTACAGCTATTGTTGGTATTGTTGCTCCCGATGCTGTTGCTCTCATCGGTTTCCTTATGTTCGGTAACCTTATTCGTGAGTGCGGTGTTCTTAATTCACTTTCAGAAACAGCTCAGAAGGTTCTTGCAAACCTTATCACAATCTTCCTTGGCATTACCATTGCTTCAAGAATGACAGCCGCTGAGTTCCTCAGAGTTGAAACTCTTCTTATTATGGGTCTTGGCCTTGTTGCTTTCATTGTTGACACATTCGGCGGTGTTATGCTTGCAAAGATTATGAACCTTTTCCTCAAAAACAAAATCAATCCTATGATTGGTGCCGCAGGTATTTCTGCATTCCCGATGTCAGCCCGAGTTGTACATAAGCTCGGCCTTGAAGAGGATAATCAGAACTTCCTTCTTATGCACTCAATCGGTGTTAATGTATCAGGTCAGATTGCATCTGTTATCGCAGGCGGTCTTATCCTTGCATTCTTAGCTAAATAAGGAGGAAATTATGGGTATCAATTTTGAATATTTTTTAAACTCATTGCCTTACATGGGCAAAGGTATGTTGGGAATTTTTGTAGTTACAGCAGTTGTTGTTATGGTAGTTAATGCTCTTAACAGCTTGCCTGATAAAAAGAATAAGAAATAATTTCTTGCAAAGAATAAGAGTGTTTGAGTATGAAACATCAAGCACTCTTTCTTGTATTAAAGTTTACTCTAAGGAGGAAAAACTATGGATTTTACAATCGTAGATGCTTTGCTGACTTCCGTTATAGGAATCTTGACTGTTATGGCAATTCTTGCGATTATTGCTGTGCTGATTATTCTGGTTTCAAAAATTATCAGAAAGCTTGAAAGCAGTGTAGCAAAATCTGAGGCTGTTATCGGCTCCGAGCCTGCCGCCACCGCTTCAGCAGGTGTACCAATGCCCGAGGGCATGAACGAGGGCGAGGTTGAGCTCGTTGGCACAGATGAAAAAACAGCCGCAGTTATTATGGCTCTTGTAAGCCACAACAGCGGAATTCCTCTTAACAGACTCAGCTTTAAATCAATTAAGCTTTTAGACGAGAAAGGAGCTGACACAAATGGAAATGGTTAAGGATGTTCTTATTGGATTGTGGGAATCCTCAGGCTTTGCCGCTCTTTTTGTTGACGGCGCTTTCTTATGGCAGAACCTTGTTATGATTCTTGTTGCATTTGTGCTTTTATATTTTGCTATTGCCAAAAAGTGTGAGCCGCTTTTGCTTGTTCCCATTGCTTTTGGTATTCTTCTTGCCAACCTCCCGGGTGCAGGCCTTATGGATGACCCGACAGGTCTTATGGACACCTCAAACATAGTTGAGGGTGCTCATTGGTATGATACAGGTGTTTTAAGGCTGATATACGCAGGTGTTAAGTCCAGTATCTTCCCTTGCCTTATTTTCCTTGGTATCGGCTGTATGACTGACTTTGGTCCTCTTCTTTCAAACCCTGTTTCGCTTCTTTTGGGTGCGGCGGCTCAGCTTGGAATTTATGTTGCATTTGTTGTAGCAATCGCTCTCGGCTTTACCCCTCAGGAGGCCGCTTCAATCGCAATTATCGGCGGTGCTGACGGCCCAACGGCAATTTACCTCACAGGTAAGCTTGCAGGTCATCTTTTAGGCCCTATTGCCGTTGCCGCTTATTCTTATATGGCGCTTATTCCGTTTATTCAGCCGCCTATTATGAAGCTTCTCACCACAAAGAAAGAGCGTCAGGTTGAAATGAAACAGCTCCGCAAGGTAAGCAAGGTTGAAAAAATTGTTTTCCCTGTTGTTGTTCTTGTAATCTGTGCATTCATTCTTCCGTCAGTTGCTCCGCTTCTCGGTATGCTTATGCTCGGTAACCTCTTTAAAGAGTGTGGTGTTGTTGACAGACTTTCAGACACAGCGCAGAATGCCCTTATGAACATTGTAACAATTCTCCTCGGCCTTACCGTAGGTGCTACAACCAACGGTGCAACATTCCTGAAGGCAGAAACTCTCAAGATTGTTGTTCTCGGTCTTATGGCTTTCTGCTTCTCAACAGTGGGCGGACTTCTTCTGGGTAAGCTCCTTTATGCAATCACAGGCGGTAAGGTTAACCCTCTTATCGGTGCGGCAGGCGTTTCTGCTGTTCCTATGGCGGCTCGTGTTGCACAGAACGAGGGCAGAAAATATAACCCCACAAACTTCCTTCTGATGCACGCAATGGGTCCCAATGTTGCAGGCGTTATCGGCTCTGCAGTTGCGGCAGGCTTCTTGCTTTCACGCTTCGGTTGATAAAACTTAATTATGAATAATAAATCCCTCCTTGCGTAGAATATATTATAAATATTCGCAAGTGAGGGATTTTTATGTGCGGAATTATGGGCTATACGGGAACTCTGCCTGCTGTTCCCATTATTATCAAGGGTCTTGAGGGGCTTGAATACAGAGGCTATGACTCGGCAGGGTTAGGTGTGATTAAGGCAGGGGAAATAAGCGTTTATAAAACTCAGGGAAGCCCTGAAAAGCTGTGGAACACCGTGCCTGAAAATCTGATTTCATCGGTTGGTGTGGGTCACACACGCTGGGCAACTCACGGTGCACCAACGGCGCAGAATGCCCACCCGCATTTAAGCCCTGACGGACTTTTTACCGTTGTGCATAACGGAATTATAGAAAATTTTGCCGCCCTCAAGTCGGAGCTTGAGGAACAGGGTTATATTTTTAACAGCGAAACCGACACGGAGGTTGTGGCGTATCTTCTTGAAAAAGAATACAAGGGCGATGTGAAAAGCGCCATAACAAATGTGCTCACCCGCCTTGAAGGCTCTTATGCTTTGGGAATTTTATGCAACGATTATCCCGATACGATTTTTTGCGCCAAATATTCAAGCCCTCTTTTTGTCAGCCTTGAATCCGACGGCGGTTATATTGCCAGCGATGTATCGGTGCTTCCGAAAAATGCAGGCAAGATTTATAAAATCGGTGATAAGGAAATCGGTATCCTTTCAAAGGATGAGCTGAAGGTTTTTGACATTGACGGGTGCAGAATAAGAAAAACAGAAATTAAGGTCCGCGACATCAAAAATCTTGAAGGTAAGGGCGAATACGCTCACTATATGTTAAAGGAAATTTATGAGCAGCCTCAGGCGGTGGAGGATACCCTTGAAAGCATTATTGTAAATTCCAGAATTAAGCTGAATACATTGCGGTTAACCAAAGAAAAAATCAAGCGGATTAACCGCATTGAATTTATTGCCTGCGGCTCGGCTTATCACGCAGGGGCGGTGGGAGCGTATATTGCTCAGAAGCTTATGGGTATTCCCTGTGAAGCTTATATCGCATCGGAATACCGATATTCAAACCCTGTTCCTGACGAAAATACGCTGGCGGTTATAATCAGCCAAAGCGGTGAAACCGCCGATACACTTGCCGCACTTCGTGAAGCAAAGCGGCACAATGCAAAAATTGTTTCGATTATCAATGCGCCGCTTAGCACAATCGCTCAGGAAAGTGACAGCGTGATTTTAACCAAAGCCGGCAAGGAGGTTGCAGTTGCCACCACAAAGGCATTCAGCGCTCAGCTTGTGGTGATTTATGCTCTTTGCACCCGCCTTGCATATTCCTCGGGCAAAATCAATAAGGCAAGATATTCGGAATTGATTGAGCAAATGAAAAATCTCCCCGAAAAAATCAGAGAGATTTTGAAAAACGACAGGGAATATAAAGCTCTTGCCGACGAGCTTAAGGATATAAATTATACCTGCTTTATCGGCAGAGGTGTGGATTACTGCGCCGCAATGGAGGGTGCGCTTAAATTAAAAGAGGTGAGCTACACTCACTGCGAGGCTTATGCCGCAGGTGAGCTAAAGCACGGCACAATTTCGCTCATAGAGCAGGGCACACCTGTTGTTGCCGTAGCCGCCCAAAGCTCGGTGAGCCAGAAGACGGTGAGCAACATCAGAGAATGCAAGGCGCGAGGGGCAAAAATAATCTGCATCGGCAATGAAAATTCATTCACTCCCGACGCAGACGATAAAATGCTTCTGATTCCCCAAACTGAGGATTTGTTTAAAACCTCGCTGACGGTGATACCGATGCAGTTGATTGCATATTACACAGCGCTTAATAAGGGCTGCAGTATTGATAAACCGAAAAATCTTGCCAAAAGCGTTACTGTTGAGTAGGTCTTTCGATTTTAGGTAAGTCCCAATGAAATGTTGCGGCAAGAATTCTGATAGCAACCACCACAACAAATGTTACCAGAATTGCCGCCAGGTCCGGCACAATTTTGCCCAAAAAGAAGTAGCAGATTGCACCCAACAAAACAGCGGTTGCATACACATTTTTGCAAAAAATCAGAGGGGTTGCTTTGCTCATAATGTCGCGAAGAAGTCCTCCGCCAACCGCGGTGAGAAGCCCCATAAAAATTGTAAAAAATTCGTGGTCGCCATAACCAGCTTCTACCGTAAGGCGAATGCCTGAAATGGTGAACGCCGCAAGGCCTAAGGCGTCGAAAATATTGATTATTGTGTTGATTTTTTTGTAATTGTTAAAGAAAAAGTTGTTAAAGATTTTAGCAACTATAAAAACGCAAAGTGAAGTTACCACCGCGCAGAAAAGATGCTCCGCATTGCAAAAATTCCTCGGCGGAAAAACACCGAGAAAAACATCTCTGAAGGCGCCGCCGCCAAGGGCAGTTATAAAGCCGAGAAAAACAACGCCGAAAACATCCATTTTTCTCACAATAGAAATCATAGCGCCGGAAATTGCAAAGGCGGTAATTCCCGCAAATTCAATTATTTCAAAAATCAAAGAAGCTGTTTGCATAGTATCCCTCAAAATTTAATTTCAATTTCTTTGCCGAAAGTGAGAGTGTTTTCTCCTACCTCACAGTCAACGGCAACAACCTCAACACCCTGCTCTTTTGCCCTCAGCAATGCTTCGGCAAATTCAGGGTGGGTTTCTTTATTAGGAGTAAAAAAACTCACATTGTTCATCTGAACAATGAAAAGCACCATTGCTTTGTTGCCCTCACTTGCCCAACGGATAAGCCCGTTTATGTGCTTAACTCCTCTTTCGGTGGGTGCATCGGGGAAGAGAACAACTCCGTCTTTTTCAAGGGTAACACCCTTTACTTCAACAAAGATTTTTTCTTCACCGTTTTCAATGTAAAAATCAAAGCGTGAATCCTCCCACGCCTTTTCATTTTTGATAAAGGTGTCGGGAAAGCGGATTCTCAACCACTCATCGGCTACCTTGTTGGGCGCCTGAGAGTCCATATTTATAAGCCTGTTTTTCTTATAAACCGATATTAAATCATAAGCCGTTTTTCTGCTTGGATTTGAGCTTTTTTCAAGCAAAACGGTTGCACCGGATGTAAGGAGCTCTTTGCAACGCCCTGTGTTTTTAACGTGGCAGATTTCTTCCTTGCCGTCAATTAAAACGTGAGCAATAAATCTGTTTGGTCTTTTAATAAAAGTGCCTTTAACGATGTTTTGATATTTCATCACATAATTCCTGCTTTTTTGCCGTTTGCAAGGTGCTGATTATATGTTTCGGCATAGTAAAAATCAGTTCCGCTTTTGTCGGTAAGGAAGTAATAATAATCTGTGTCGGCAGGTTCAACCGCCGCAGTTATTGCTTTGATTCCGGGGTTGCAGATTGCTCCTGCGGGGAGCCCTTTGCGGTATTTGTTATAGGTGTAATATTTTGTGAGCAGGTAGTCAAATTTCTGACTGTCACTTCCGCCTAAAAAATCAGCCATATTTTTAAGATAAAAATATGTTACATCACTGCCGAGATATGTTTCTCTTGAATTTTTAAGTCGGTTATGAAAAACGGAAGAAACATTTTTGCACTCTTCAATATCAAAATCACATTCCTTCTGAATGATTGACGCAAGGGTGAGCATTTCATCCATTGTGTAGCCCAAATCGGCGGCTTTCTTTTGAATTTCAGGTGTAATTTTTGTGTTGTAATTATCAATGAATCTACTGATTACGCTGTGGACATCTTCATCAAGATAAAATTCATAAGTGTCGGGGAAAAGATAACCCTCCAGCAAGAATGCACGCTCTTCGGGGTTGGTGATTTCAATGCCGTCAACAGGGGAGTTTGCCGCTTGATAAAATTCTTCCTTTGAGCACACTCCGCTTTCTTCAAGAAGCCCACCCATCTGATAAATGGTATAGCCCTCAGGGAAGGTTACGGTTACCACATTTGTAGGCTCGGGGGGAATGGTGGTTGTGGGCTTTACGATGTTTTTAATATCATCTTTAAATAAAAAGCCTGCACCGAGAGCACCGCAAATGAGAACAATTATTGCAACAATGGCAATAGGCAAGGCTGTGGATTTTTTCTTTTTCTTTTCTGCTTTAGGGGCGGTAATTTCTTGGGGAATAACCGCTTCTTTATCAGAATCTTCTTCAAGATATTTTTTATATTTATCTAAATTTTTATCGTTGTTCATAAAAATTCCTCTCTTTCACTGTCTTTTATATTATAACATCAAAAAGCTTTTGTCAATTTGTAATAAAGAGAAGTATGCTGTAAAAAATAAAAATGCATCTTCGATGCAAAGGAGTGCTGAAATGAAAAAGAAGAAATACAAGGATAACGAGCGTAAAATCTTCCCGATAGTTGCCGATATAACAGGCGTATGGCACGAAACTGCCGAAGAAGAGGATATATCTGACTATTTGGGAAGCTATACGGGTAATCCCTATGATGACGATATGCCCGTTCAGGACGCAGACGACTTGTAAAAAAATCGGCAAGAGAGTGTACTCTTGCCGATTTGCCATTGACGGACACCGTGTTTTGTTTTATAATGTAATATGTATAATTATGTGAAACTTGGTGATTTCAGTGGCAAAAAGAGAAAATATCAGAAATGTAGCAATTATTGCTCATGTTGACCACGGCAAAACAACTATGGTTGACGAAATGCTCAAGCAAAGCGGAACATTCCGTGATAATGAGCAGGTGCAGGACAGAGTTATGGACTCTAACGATTTGGAAAGAGAAAGAGGAATTACAATTCTTTCCAAAAATACATCTGTTCATTATAAGGATACAAAAATCAACATTGTTGACACTCCCGGTCACGCTGATTTCGGCGGCGAGGTTGAGCGTATATTGATGATGGTTGACGGAGTTCTGCTTCTTGTTGACGCATTTGAAGGCTGTATGCCTCAGACACGATTTGTGCTTCAGAAGGCACTTAATCTTAAAAAGAAAGTGCTTGTGGTTGTTAACAAAATTGACCGCCCCGGCGCAAGACCTGACGAGGTTATTGACGAAGTTCTTGACTTGTTTATCGAGCTCGGTGCAGATGATGACCAGATTGAGTTCCCCGTTGTCTATGCTTCTGCAAGAGAGGGCTATTCATCACTTGATTCAACCGTCCGTGAGGGTGATATGAGGCCTCTCCTTGATGCAATCCTCACTCATATCGAGGCTCCCGAGGGTGAAATTGATGCACCTCTTCAGATTCTTTTTTCAAGCCTTGATTATGACGATTATATCGGCAGAATCGGTGTTGGCAGAGTTGAAAGAGGTCAGGTTAAAAAGAATGACAGCGTTGTGCTTTGCAAGGCAGACGGCAGTCAGGAAAATGTTAAAATTTCACGCCTTTATCAGTTTGAGGGTCTTAAAAGAGTTGAGGTTGACTCTGCTCAGATGGGCGATTTGATTTGTGTTTCGGGCATTACAGATATCAACATTGGTGAAACTGCCTGTGCGCCCGATTGCATTGAGCCGTTGCCCTTTGTTAAAATTGATGAACCGACCCTTTCAATGAATTTTATTGTTAATGACAGCCCCTTTGCAGGCCGCGACGGTAAATTTGTTACTTCAAGAAATCTTCGTGACCGCCTTTACAAAGAGGTTGAAACAAATGTCAGCATGAGAGTTGAAGACACTGAAACCACCGACACATTTAAGGTTTCGGGCAGAGGCGAGCTTCATCTTTCAATTCTTATTGAAACAATGCGCCGCCAGGGCTATGAATTCCAGGTATCAAGACCGAAGGTAATTTATAAAGAAATCGGCGGTCAGCTTTGCGAGCCTATGGAGCTTTTGATTGTTGAAGTTCCTGAGCAGTATGTTGGCTCGGTTATGGAAAAAATCGGCGCCCGCCGCGGCGAGCTTGAAAATATGGGCACCCGTGACGGCGGTGCAACTCACCTTGAATTTAAAATTCCGTCAAGAGGCCTTATCGGCTACCGCTCGGAATTTATGACTGACACCAACGGTAACGGAATTATGAATCAGCTTTTTGCAGGCTATGAGCCTGTCAAGGGTGAAATTCAGACAAGAGAAAACGGCTCAATCGTTGTTCACGAAACAGGTGTGAGCACAGGCTACGGACTTTTTAACACTCAGGACAGAGGCAAGCTCTTTATCGGAGCAGGTGTTGAAGTTTATGAGGGTATGATTGTTGGCGAATGTGCTAAAAATGAAGACGTTGTTTGCAATGTGTGCAAAAAGAAGCAGCTTACCAACACCCGTGCTTCAGGCAGTGACGAGGCGTTGCGCCTTGTTCCTCCCACCACACTCAGCCTTGAGCAGTGTATGGAATTTATTAAAGACGATGAATTGCTTGAAGTAACCCCTCTTACTTTAAGACTTCGTAAAAGAGTTCTTTCAAAAGAGCAGAGATTAAAGATGCTCCACAGAGCAAAATAAGGAGATACGGCTATGAAAAAGTTTTTAGCAATTTTACTCAGCGTGCTTTTATTGGGTATGACTTGTGTTACCGGCTTTGCCACCGCAGAAGAGGCGGACAAGCCCTTTGAAAACAGTCAGTTTTTTACATACGGAGATTATTCAATTCACTACCGCAAGGTTGAGCATCAGGGCAAATATATGGGCAGAATTATGATGCTCCACGGCTTCGGTCAGTCCACATATTCCTGGGAGAATATGGCTTCTCAGATGAGTGCCAAGGGCTACGATTGCTATATGGCAGACCTCCCCAACTTTGGCTACAGCACAAGAGAAAATGCTGATATAGAAGCCATTGACAGAGAAACCCTTATCATTGAGCTTATGAAGAGCATTGCTGATGACAAAAACTGGATTTTGGCAGGTCATTCAATGGGCGGCGGTGTTGCAATCAATATTGCCGAGGAGTTGCCGACAAAGGCTCTTTTCCTCGTTTGCCCTGCACCGATGGCAGATACAAGCTCAATGCCCACAGGCATTGTCACTAATCCTCTTATGACAGGTATGCTCAATCTCGTTTTCAAATATCTCACAAGAATTGACTGCCTTATGAGAATGATTGTTTTAATGGCAACCAATAATAAAGAATTTACAAAAGCCTACGATGTTGAAAAGGTATCAGCTCCCTTGCAGCTTGATAACACAGGCACAGGTCTTTGCTATATGATGACTAATGTGCGCCCCACAAACCTTGAGGGCGCAGGAAATATTACTTGCCCTGTTTTGGTTATCAATGCAACAGATGATATGATTATCAATAATGATATGAAGCAAAGCGTTGCAGATGCACTCCCCAATGCCGAGCATTATCTTGTTGAGGGTGCCGGCCACCTCTGCCATGAAGACAGAGCAGAAGAGCTTTCGGCAGTAGTATTTGATTTTCTTAATAAATAGGTGATTTTATGACCGACGGAAAACTTAATATCGGCACTGCCGTTGCACTTGGGAATTTCGACGGTCTTCACAAAGGGCATTTATCAGTCCTTGAAAAAGCGTTGGAGTTCAGAAAAGACGGATATGTACCCACGGTAGTTTTATTTGATGTTCACCCAAAGGAAGTTCTTTCGGGCAGCTTTAAACGGCTTCTTACTACTTGTGAAACCGAAAGAATGCTCACTTCAATGGGATTTGAAATTTACAAGGCTTCATTCAATGAAGTTAAAAACCTGACACCCGAAGATTTTTTTGAAAAAATTCTTGTAAAAGAGCTGAATGCAAAAGCACTTTGCTGTGGATTTAACTATTCCTTCGGCAAGGGCGGAAAGGGTGACAGCAAATTGCTCTTATCCCTTGCAAAAAGCGGCAGTATAGCCTGCTGTGTTTTACCTGAAAAAGAGGTGGATTCAGCCACTGTTTCTTCCACGGCAATTAAAAATTATATTGCAAACGGCGAGCCTGAAAAGGCGGCGCAGATGCTTGGCAGGAATTTTGCTTTCAGCGGTGAAGTAATTCACGGTGACCGAAGGGGGAGGGAGCTTGGCTTCCCTACCGCTAATCAGAGAATTGACGAAAGCCTCATTGTGCCGAAATACGGTGTTTATGAAACACTTGTAACAGTTGACGGCAAAAAATACCGCGGAGTTACCAACATCGGCATAAGACCCACATACCTTTCTGATGTGGTGCTTAGTGAAACAAATATTTTAGGCTTCAGCGGCGACATTTATTCAAAGAACATCACCGTCGAGCTTGTGAAATACCTCAGAGAAGAACGGAAGTTTTCTTCGGCTGAAACCTTAATCAGCCAGCTTAATGACGATGTAAGGCAGGTGAGCGGTGATGACTGATTGGCAAAGTCTTAAAAGCGAATGCTTTGCTTGCAATAAATGCCCGTTAGGTCAGACGAGAACAAACCTTGTTTTTGGCGTTGGTAATGAAAGCGCAGAGGTTATGTTTATCGGCGAAGGTCCGGGCGAGCAGGAGGATTTACAGGGCGAGCCTTTTGTGGGCAGAAGCGGTCAGCTTCTTGATAAATTTCTTGATGCCATTGACCTTGACCGCCGCAAAAATGTTTATATCGGCAACATTGTTAAGTGCCGACCGCCTAAAAACCGCGACCCTCTGCCTGAAGAGCAGGATGCGTGTATACCTTGGCTTAAGGCGCAGACAAGGCTCATCAGACCCAAAATTATCGTCTGCCTCGGAAGAGTTGCCGCAACAAAGCTTATTGGCCCCGACTTCAAGGTTACCCGTCAGCACGGTCAGTTTATTGAAAAAAACGGGTTTTATATGATGGGTACTTTTCATCCGTCGGCACTTTTGAGGAATCCTGCCCAGAAGCCCGATGCTTTTGAGGATTTCATAGCACTCCGAGAAAAAATCATTGAAGTCTGTGACCGCACATATTAAGGAGGCACAATTATGTTGGCTTTTTTAGAGTCTGTATGGATTGTAATTTTATCTTTATTAACAGGGCTTATTTTTCCGTTTAACCTTGCAGTTGATGCAATTAAAACAGAAATCAGCAAAAACGGCGTTGAATACCCCGAAACATCAGCAACAGAGAAAGCAGAATATCAGCTCAATGACTGCGTTGTGGGCGAATATGATATTTTTGTAAGTGAAAACGGTGATGACAGCGCCGAGGGCAAAATTGACTCACCCCTTGCAACTGTTAAGGCTGCTAAAGAAAAGGCAGACAGCCTTAATGCGGATGCGCCTGTTACAATCTGGTTCAGAGAGGGTATTTACAGCTTTTCGCAAACGCTCGAATTCAATGAGGGCGATAAGTCAGATGTAACCTTCAGATCCTACAACGGTGAAGATGTTATGTTTACCTCAGGCGAGGCAATCACAGGCTTTACTGAGTGTGAAGTGAACGGAGTTAAGGCTTTTTCAAAGGAAATTGACAGGGATTTCAATATTCTTTTTAACTCTGAAACAACCCTCAGCCGCACCCGTTACCCTGAAAGCGGATATTTCTTCGTAGCTAAGGATTCACCTGAGTTTGTTGGTGAATATAACCACACTGAAATGCACAACGGCTACACCGGTATGGTTACAAAAGAGGGCGATTTTAAAGATTTTTATAATTCGGAAGATGTTGCAATCAGAATTCTTCACTATTGGAAGGATGAAATGCTCACGGTTAAGAGCTTTGACGAAGCAACAAACACCGTTATGTTCAGCAGACTTTCAAGTATGTCTGTTTATGAAAATCACAAGTATTTCCTTGAAAATGTTTTTGAAGCTCTCAACACTCCCGGTGAATGGTATCTTGATAAAAAAGAAGGCAAGCTTTATTACATCCCCTTTGAAAATGAATCACCCGACACTCTCACCCTTTGGGGCAGTGAGCTTGAAACAATGATTACTGTTGACGGTGTTGACGGAATTAAGTTTGAAGATATAACATTCAGGGGCAACGGCTTTAACATTCCTCTTAACAACAAGGGCAGAGATTTCACTCAGGCGGCCTTTGATGCAACACCTTGCATTTCTGTTGTAAATTCCAAAAACTTCAGCATCACACACTGCGAGTTTAAAGATATTGCCGCTTGCGCTGTGTTTATGGGCAAAAATGTTCAGGATGCAAGCGTAAAATATTGTTACTTTGAAAATATCGGCGCTCACGCAGTGTTTATCAAGGGCGAAAATCTTCCCGTTGAAAACCAGACGGTTACAAGAGATATTGATATAACAGATAACCATATCTATAAATTCGGCAGAGTTTTCTATAATGCCGTTGGCATCCTTGCTATTCACGCAAACTCAGTTAATGTCTGTCACAATGAAATTCATGACGGCTTTTACACCGCAATTTCTGTCGGCTGGGTATGGGGCTTTGCTTACAGCGTAACATATAACAACAAAATCTGTGACAACCTGATTTATGATATCGGTCAGGGCTGGCTTTCTGATATGGGCGGTATTTATACCCTCGGTATTCAGAGAGGAACTGAAATTTCAGGCAATGTTATTTATAATGTTGCGGCAGACCCCCTTGAAGGCGGCTACGGCGGCTGGGGAATTTACCTTGATGAGGGCAGTTCATACATTCTTGTTAAGAATAATCTTGTTTACAGCTGTGGAAATCAGAGCTTCCACCAGCATTACGGTGAAAATAATATTGTAACAAACAATATTTTTGCGCTTAGTAAAACCAGTCAGATTATTGTAACCAAAAACGAAGGCAGAACTGAAATGTATCTCACAGGCAATATTATTGTCAGCGACAAGCAGGGGATGTATTCAAGAGTTGAGCCCGGCAAGTTTGTGGATGACCGCAACCTTTATTGGGATTACACAATGCTTTCAAATGTTATCTCCTTTGAGCATGATTCTTGGGAATTTGACGAGATGTACGGCACTAAGGCAATGGAGTTAAAGGGCTATATGCACAACGGGGTTTATATGGACCCGCTGTTCAAGGATGCAAAGAACTTTGATTTTACTTTGCCTGTTAACAGTGAGGCTTGTGAGGCAATCGGATTTACTCCATTTGATTACTCCACAGCAGGAACAACCGTCAAAATTTGATGCTTTTAACCAAAATACCGCAGTTGCATATAGTAACTGTGGTATTTTTTTGTAAAAATGTTACAAATTTTTATTGACTATTGAAAACCGAGGGTATATAATAAATGTCAACAATTTAACAAACTCATTTTCTTGATATTTTTAATCTTTTGGAGGTTTTATATATGGCAAGAGTTTATAATTTTTCTGCAGGCCCCTCAATGTTGCCTGAGGAAGTGCTTAAAAAGGCAGCAGCAGAAATGCTTGATTACGAGGGCAGCGGTCAGTCAGTTATGGAGATGTCACACCGCTCAAAGTGGTTTGATGCAATCATCAAAGGTGCAGAGAGCCTTATGCGTGAGGTTATGAACATTCCCGATAACTATAAGGTGCTTTTCCTTCAGGGCGGTGCTTCAACTCAGTTTTCTGCAATCCCTATGAACTTTATGACAGGTTCAGGCAAAGCAGATTATGTTATCACAGGTCAGTTCTCAAACAAGGCATACAAAGAGGCTGTTAAATACGGTGATGTTATAGAAGCTGCTTCTTCAAAGGACGGCAACTTCTCATATATTCCAAAGCTTGATAAATCTTCTTTCAGAGAAGATGCAGACTATGTTTATATCTGCCACAATAACACAATTTACGGCACAAAATATCCCGAGCTTCCCGACACAGGTGATATTCCTCTTGTTGCCGACATTTCATCAAGCTTTTTGTCAGAGCCTATGGATGTTTCAAAGTTCGGTGTAATTTACGGCGGTGCACAGAAGAATGTTGCCCCCGCAGGTCTCACAATCGTTATTATCCGTGAGGATTTGCTCGGCAAGGCAATGCCTCTTACCCCCACAATGCTTGACTACAAGGCAATGGCAGACGGCGAGTCAATGTATAACACTCCTCCTTGCTATTCAATTTATATGTGCAAGCTTGTTCTTGAGTGGATTAAATCACTCGGCGGTCTTGAGGCTATGAAAGAGCGTAATGTTAAGAAAGCAAAGATTCTTTACGATTATATTGACCAGAGCAAAATGTTCACAGCTCCCGCTCAGAAGGAGTGCCGTTCACTTATGAATGTTACATTTGTAACAGAAAGTGACGAGCTTAACAAAAAGTTTGTTGCAGAAGCTGAAAAAGCAGGCTTCGTTAACCTTAAGGGTCACCGTTCAGTTGGCGGTATGAGAGCTTCAATTTATAACGCTATGCCCATTGAAGGCGTTGAAAAGCTCGTTGAATTTATGAAAGAATTTGAAAAAGCAAATTCATAAGGTAGGTGCTTATAATGTATAACATTTTAACTCTTAATAAAATTGCCGCTTGCGGAACCGATAAATTTTCAAGCGACTATGTTTGCGGCTCAGAGGTAGAAAGCCCTGTTGCAATTATGGTGCGCTCAGCTTCAATGCACGAAATGGAGCTTGACCCAAACACAATCGCAATCGCAAGAGCAGGCGCAGGCACAAACAATATTCCTGTTGAAGCTTGCGCAGAAAAGGGCGTTGTTGTTTTTAACACTCCCGGCGCTAACGCTAACGCTGTTAAGGAGCTTGTAATCTGCGGACTTCTTATGGCTTCCCGTAAGGTTGGTGCATCAATGGATTGGTGCAAGACTCTTAAGGGCGAGGGTGAAGCAGTAGGCAAGCTTGTTGAAAAAGGCAAGTCAAACTTCGCAGGCCCTGAAATTGCAGGCAAAACACTCGGCGTTGTCGGCCTTGGTGCAATCGGCTTTAAGGTTGCAGTTGCCGCAAACGCTCTTGGTATGAATATTGTAGGCTATGACCCATTTGTTACCGATGAGGTTAAGGCTATGCTCCCCGAAGGCACAGAAGTTGTTTCTGACCTTAACGATGTTTACAAAAAGAGTGATTACATCACACTTCATCTTCCTCTTAACGATGCAACAAAGAATATGATTAACGCTGAAACACTTGCTCTTTGCAAAGACGGTGTTCGTATTCTCAACTATGCAAGAGGCGGCCTTGTAAACAGCGACGCAATTATCGAAGCTCTCGGCAACGGCAAATGTGCCGCTTATGTGGTAGACTTCCCAAGTGATGAAATCATCGGTGTAGAGGGTGTAACAGCTCTTCCTCACCTTGGCGCATCCACACCTGAAAGTGAAGACAACTGCGCAATGATGGCCGCTGACGAGCTTATCGGCTACATTGAAAAAGGTGAAATTAAAAACAGCGTAAATCTTCCAAACCTCACAGGTCTTGGTGAAGTTGAAGCAAACCGTGTTTGCGTAATCTGCAAAGAAGAAGCTGTTGAAGCTGTTAAATCAGCTTTCGGTGATGCAAAGTCAGCCACACGCAAGGGCTACGGCTATGTGGTTGCTGATGGTGCTGATGAAAGCAAGATTGCAGGAATCGACGGAGTTATCCGTGTTCGCACAATTACAAAATAAATAAAGCTAAAATTTAACGCCTCGACTCAGTCGGGGCGTTTTTTGTTACTTCAAAAGTCTATCATAGGTTGTGTTAAGCTCGTTTTTAATTGCTCTGAGTTGAGAGGCTTTCAGGTGTTGTATTCCTCGCTCAATCTTAACAAGAGTTTCACGGGTCATATCTACCCCTTGAAGCTGAAGTCTGCGGACAAGCTCTGTCTGTCCGATTTTTTGTTCAAGTCTGATTTCTCTGATGTTTTTACCGATAAAAATTTCATCCTGCTTGATACGGGTTTCTTCCATATAATCACTCCCACAAAAAGGACTAAAAATAGTCCAAATTTATCTTGATTATACGGAAATAGTATGATACAATGGGACTGAAATTAGTCCACTTTATGAAAGGACTGTTCAAATCAAGGAGGTAAAAATATGGAAAATAAAAATGAAATGAATTTTAACACTGTAACAGAAGAGAAAACAAATGCTAACCCTGAAAAGAAAAAGAGCAAAATAAAAACAGTACTTCTATTTCTCCCGCTTATTGCATTAATTGTGATTGCAATTTTGTTAAGCGTTGGCGGAGATACATCAAGCGATGCTTCGTTAGGCTTTACACTTGAAGAGTTTGTTGAGCGATACAACGAAACGGTTGATGTGCACCTTAAAGACGATAGTGATACTGAAACTTATGAAAAAGTTCAAGGGTGGTTAAAGCTTGATATGGACTATTTCATTCAAGCAGAGGAAGATGAAAGATATTATTGTGCGAACTACTCAGATAAATTAGGCTATATAGCTTATATGGATGAATCAGGTGAAAAAGTGCAAGCGATTACATATAAATTCACGAATGATTTGACAGAGGCACAGTTGGAACAATTTCTTATTTTTTGCAAATGGTTTCATGAAGCAGTAAAGCCTGATATGGGGTCAGACTATTATACTGATACATTAGTTGAAACAATAGAAAAAGGCGAAGTTCACAAAGATGGCTTGGCATATTTTTGGGATGACGAGGATGGCTATTATTCGTACGGAATCTATTATGTAGCGCAATAGTGAGAGGGAGGGCTTGTGCCCTCCCGATTTTTTTGCTTTGCAAAATCGGGTTGCCGAGGCCGTCAACCCTTACGCAGAGTTTTCGTCTTGGGCTCCTTTGGCAAAGGAGCTGTCCGTAGGACTGAGGATTGGAAAGAAAAGACAAAATCAATCCTCCGTCAGACCTTGCGGTCTGCCACCTCCTTTTCTAAGGAGGCCAAGACACTGCTACCGTCAGCCGATTGCCCTCCTTGTCTAAAGGAGGGGGGACCGCTTGCGGTGGGAGGATATAAAAAGTGGCTTAAAATAAAGCTTTATGCATTAAAATCCCCCAGTCATTTTCTTCGAAAATGCCAGCCCCCTTTAAGGCAAGGGGGCCAATGATTACCGTCAGCCGTGTAAGGTGCGGCGATTTTCGATGTACCTTAAAACCATAATAACGAAACACTTGTAGGGGAGGCTATCAGCCTCCCGAAAGTGATTTTACACAAAGAAGACGAAAAAAGCGGACTGAAAATCAGTCCGCTTTAAAGCTTTATTTAACTTCAACTCTCCAACCGAACGGGTCGTCAAGCTTGCCCCACTGGATGCCTGTTACGGTGTCGTAAATCTTCTGGCTTACTTCGCCGATTACGCCGCCGTTGATTTCCATAACATCATTTTTATAACGTAGCTTGCCAACGGGAGAAATAACTGCCGCTGTGCCTGTGCCGAATACCTCTTCGAGCTTTCCGTTTTTCTGAGCTTCAAGAAGCTCGTCAACAGAAATTCTTCGCTCTTCAACATCCATACCCCAGTGCTTGCAAAGGTTGATTACAGAGTCACGGGTGATGCCGGGGAGAATTGAGCCGTTGAGCATAGGTGTAACGATTTTACCGTCGATTTTGAAGAAGATGTTCATTGCGCCGACTTCTTCAATATACTTTCTCTCAACACCGTCGAGCCAGAGCACCTGAGAATAACCGTCATCGTGAGCTTTAACCTGAGCTGCAAGGCTTGCGGCATAGTTACCGCCTGTTTTAGCAAAGCCCATACCGCCCTTAACTGCACGAACATAGTCGTCTTCAATCCAGATTCCAACAGGAGCAAGACCGCTTGCGTAGTAAGCTCCGCTGGGAGAAAGGATAATCATAAATAAATATGTCTTTGACGGTGCAACACCTAAGAAAGCATCAGTTGCAATAATGAAAGGACGAATGTAAAGAGAAGTACCTTCTTCTTCGGGAATCCAATCCTTATCAACTTCAACAACAGCTTTAACAGCCTGAACAAAATCCTCCTCAGGAAGCTGAGGAATGCAAAGGCGGTCGTTAGTTGCATTTGTTCTCTTAGCGTTCATATCGGGGCGGAAAAGATAAGCTTTTCCGTCAGCGCCCTTGTATGCCTTAAGACCCTCAAACATTTCCTGACCGTAGTGGAAAACCATAGCGGCAGGTGAGAGGGTGAGGTCGCCGTAGGGTACGATTCTTGCATCGTGCCAGCCTTTGCCCTCGGTGTAATTCATAATGAACATATGGTCTGTGAAAATGTGACCGAAGCCGAGAGGCTCACCCTTCTGAGGCTTAGCCTTTGGTGATGAGGTTTTTTCTATTTTGATGTCGAGCATCTTATTTTCCTTCTTTCAAAAACTGAAATTATTTAATATAATCAAGAATTACCTTTGTCATCTCAGTGCATGAAAGCGGCTTTGTGTCGCTTGAGCCGAGAATATCAGCAGTTCTGTAGCCTGCTTCAAGAACATCGTCAACTGCCTTTTCAATGCAAACTGCTTCGTCTTCAAGGTCAAATGAATAACGGAACATCATTGCTGCTGAAAGGATTGTTGCGATTGGGTTAGCCTTGTTCTGACCTGCAATGTCAGGAGCAGAGCCGTGGATAGGCTCATACATACCGCACTTTGTATCACCAAGTGAAGCAGAAGCAAGCATACCGATTGAGCCTGTAATCTGTGAGCTTTCGTCAGAAAGAATGTCACCGAACATATTTGATGTTACAACAACATCAAACTGAGATGGGTTCTTAACAAGCTGCATTGCGGCATTGTCAACGAGCATATCAACACATTCACAGTCTGGATAATCCTTAGCAACTCTGTGAACAACTTCTCTCCAGAGTCTTGAAGATTCAAGAACATTGGCCTTGTCAATGCTTGTGACAACATGACCTCTTTTTCTTGCTGTTTCAAATGCAACGCGTGCAATTCTTTCAACTTCCATCTCGCTGTAGCACTCTGTGTCAAAAGCTTCTTCGCCGCCTGCACCCTGTCTGCGGCCTCTTTCGCCGAAGTAGATACCGCCTGTGAGCTCACGAATCATAACGATGTCAACACCGTTGTCAATGATGTCGGGGCGGAGGGGGCTTGCACCCTTAAGTGCGGGGTAAATCTTTGCGGGGCGGATGTTGGTGTAAAGTCCGAGAGCGTGACGAACACCGAGAAGAGCCTTTTCAGGGCGAAGGTGACCGGGGAGAGTGTCCCACTTAGGGCCGCCAACAGCGCCGAGAAGAACGCTGTCACTTGCCTGGCAAGCCTTAACGGTTTCCTCGGGAAGAGGAATACCTGTTGCGTCAATAGCGCAACCGCCTGCAAGATAAGGTGTGAATGTGAATTTGTGGCCGTATTTAGCGGCAACCTTTTCTAAAACTGCAACGGCACTGTCAACTATTTCAGGGCCGATACCGTCGCCTTTAAGTAAAGCAATATTAAAATCCATTTTAGTCAAGTCCTTTTATAATTATTTAATTTTACCTGCTTTGATTGACTCAATAAGACCGCCTGTTGCGATAATTTCCTGAATAAATGCAGGGAACGGCTCAGCCTTGTATTCATCACCTGTGGTGAGGTTGTAGATAACACCTGCGTCCATATCAGCCTTGAGTTTGTCGCCTTCGCTGATAGCGTCAACAGCCTCGGGGCACTCGATGATAGGAAGACCGATGTTGATTGAGTTACGGTAGAAAATTCTTGCAAAGCTCTTTGCAATTACAAGAGAAATACCGCTTGCTTTAATAGCGATGGGAGCGTGTTCACGGGAAGAGCCACAACCGAAGTTGTAGCCTGCAACCATAATGTCACCGTCTTCAACACGGTTTACGAAAGTTGCGTCAAGGTCTTCCATACAGTGAGCAGCAAGCTCTTTTTTATCAATAGTGTTAAGATAACGGGCAGGGATAATAACGTCGGTGTCAACATTATCGCCGTATTTAATAACTTTACCTTCAAATAACATTATTACATAACCTCCTCTGGTGAAGAAATCTTACCTGTGATAGCTGAAGCAGCAGCAACTGCAGGGCTTGCAAGGTAAACTTCTGATTTGGGGTGACCCATACGGCCAACGAAGTTACGGTTGGTTGTGGCAACTGCTCTTTCACCTTCAGCAAGAATACCCATGTGACCGCCAAGGCAAGGTCCGCAGGTAGGTGTTGAAACGATAGCACCTGCTTCGATGAAGATTTTGAGAAGTCCCATTTCCATAGCGTCAAGATAAATCTTGTTGGTTGCAGGGATAACGATTGTGCGAACGCCCTTCTTAACCTTTTTGCCCTTGAGGATGTTAGCGGCAACAACAAGGTCTTCAAGTCTGCCGTTTGTGCAAGAGCCGATAACAACCTGGTCGATTTTAACCTCGCCAATCTGGTCAAAGGTGCGTGTGTTTTCGGGGAGGTGGGGGAAAGCTACTGTAGGACGGATTTCTGAAAGGTCGATAACATAAGTTTCATCATAAACAGCGTCATCGTCAGCCTTGTAGATTGTGGGCTCTTTGCCGCCTGCTTCTTTGATGAATTCGATTGTCTTATCGTCAACCTCAAAAATACCGTTCTTACCGCCTGCTTCAATAGCCATATTAGCCATACAAAGTCTTTCACTGACTGAAAGAGTGTGAACGCCTTCGCCGCAGAATTCCATTGATTTGTAAAGAGCGCCGTCAACACCAATCATACCGATGATGTGAAGGATAACATCTTTACCGTAAACATTTGGCTGAAGCTCGCCCTTAAGCTCAAATTTGATAGCTGAAGGAACCTTGAACCAAGCCTTACCTGTTGCCATACCGCAAGCCATATCAGTTGAGCCAACGCCTGTTGAAAAAGCGCCGAGAGCACCGTATGTGCAGGTATGAGAGTCAGCGCCGATTACAACATCGCCTGAAACTACAAGACCTTTTTCGGGGAGGATTGCGTGTTCAACACCCATATCGCCAACATCGAAGTAGTTTACGATGTCCATATCGCCTGCAAATTCACGGCACATTTTGCACTGTGTTGCGGCTTTGATGTCTTTGTTAGGTGTGAAATGGTCCATTACCATTGCTACCTTATTCTTGTCAAACACCTTGTCAAGACCGAGCTTTTTGTATTCTGATACGGCAACGGGTGTTGTAACGTCGTTACCTAAAACAAGGTCGATGTCTGCAAGAATGAGCTGACCTGCGCTCACTGAGTCAAGACCTGCGTGAGCAGCGAGGATTTTCTGTGTCATTGTCATTCCCATTATTCATTCTCCTTTTTGGATAATTTGTATTCAAAAGAATCCACCAGAGCCCTGAAGCTCGCCTTAATAATATCGCTTGATACTCCGATGGTGGTAAATACCGAATTTGAGTCGGCAGAGTCAATCATAACTCTGGTTTTTGAGTCGGTGGTAAGACCTGACTCGATAACACGAACCTTATAGTCCATAAGGTGCATATCGCTGATTTCGGGATAGAAGCAGGAAAGAGCATCTCTCATTGCCTTATCCAATGCGTTAACGGGACCGTTACCTGATGCGCAGGACATTGTAATCTTTCCGTCAACTTCAATTTTAATCATAGCGTTTGACTGCTGTTCGCCGTCGGGGGCGGGGAAGTCGTCAAGCACCTTATACATAATAACATTAAAATGAGGCTTGTAAAGACCTAATTGCTTTTTAACAAACAAATCAAAGCTTGCTTCAGCGGCCTCATAATGATAGCCTGCATTTTCTCTCTTTTTAAGTTCCTCGGTGATAATGCCCGTTTCGGGAGATTTCTTATCAAGCTCGGGGGCAAATTTTTGGATTTTGGGCAACACAGTGCCTCTGCCTGCAACCTCGCTCATCAAGAACTTTCTTTCATTACCAACGGATTCGGGGGGAACATGCTCAAAAGAGCGTGAGCATTTCTGCACGCCGTCAATGTGCATTCCTGCCTTGTGGCCGAAAGCACTTTTGCCTACATAAGGGTGATTGTGAGCAAGGCGGACATTTGAAATCTCTGCAATCTTACGGGCTGTGAGGCGAAGCTGAGTGAGGTCAACGCCAACATCATAGCCACACTTCAAAGCAAGGTTTGCAATGATTGTGCTAAGGTCTGCATTTCCGCATCTTTCACCGTAGCCCACGAACGTTCCCTGAACCTGAACAGCACCGCTTTTAACTGCTGACATTGAGTTGGCAACAGCACAGCCTGTATCGTTGTGGCAGTGAATTCCTACCCTCACATCGGGGAAAGCGGTTGTTACCGCCGCAGTAATTTCAGCAATTTCATCGGGCATACAGCCGCCGTTTGTGTCACAAAGGGCAAGCACATCGGCGCCTCCCTCAACTGCACAGGCAAGAACCTCCATAGCGTAAGAGGGGTTGTTTTTGTAGCCGTCATAAAAATGCTCAGCGTCAAAGATAACCTCTTTGCCTTTTTCCTTGAGATAAGCAAGGGTGTCTTTAACAATCTTTTTGTTGTCTTCCAAAGAAATATGAAGAATTTCGGTAACATGTAAATCCCAGGTCTTGCCGAAAATAGCAACTGCAGGAGTATTTGCCGAAAGAAGAGCAATGATGTTTGCATCTTCACAAACGGGCTTGCCTGCTCTGGCTGTACTGCCGAAGGCGCAAAGCTTTGCATTTTTGAATTCAACATTTTTCAGCTCTTCAAAAAAACGAAGCTCCTTGGGATTTGAGCCGGGGTTGCCGGCTTCAATGTATGTAACACCGAATTCATCAAGAATTGTTGCAATTTTAAGTTTGTCCTGAACGGAAAAAGAGATTCCCTCACCCTGTGAGCCGTCGCGTAGAGTGGAGTCGAAAATCTCGATTTTCTTGAAATCGGACATAGTTTCAGCTCCTTTCTTACAGGGTTTATCTCAGAATTCAAAATTAAAAACTCTCAGATAAACCCTGTACACCCTATCCGCCGATTGACGGATAGGGCGAAAATAGGAATAATTATGCTTTGAAGTTCATCTTCTCGCGAAGCTCTTTACCAACAGCCTCAACAGGATGCTCTGATTCAAGTCTTCTGCGTGAGTTGAAGTATGCGCGATGTGACTGGTTCTCAAGAATCCAGTTGCGTGCAAAAGCACCTGTCTGAATTTCTTCAAGAACTTTCTTCATTTCTTTCTTAGTTTCTTCTGTGATGATACGTGGTCCGATTGTGTAATCGCCGTATTCAGCAGTGTCAGAAATTGAATAACGCATGAATGAGAAGCCCTTTTCGAAGATAAGGTCAACGATGAGCTTCATCTCGTGGATACACTCAAAGTAAGCGTTTTCTGGCTTGTAGCCTGCTTCAACAAGTGTTTCAAAACCGGCCTTCATAAGAGCTGTTACACCGCCGCAAAGAACAGCCTGCTCACCGAAGAGGTCTGTTTCAGTTTCTTCACGGAATGTTGTTTCAAGAACGCCGCCTCTTGCACCGCCGATGCCCATAGCATAAGCAAGAGCGATGTCTTTAGCGTTGCCTGTAGCATCCTGCTCAACAGCGATAAGGCAGGGAACGCCCTGACCCTTGGTGTACTGGCTTCTAACTGTGTGGCCGGGGCCCTTGGGAGCAATCATGATAACGTTAACTGATTCAGGAACGATAATCTGCTTGTAGTGAATGTTGAAGCCGTGAGCAAAAGCAAGTGTCATACCGTCTTCAAGGTTGGGAGCGATGTCGTTTTTGTACATAGCTGCCTGCTTCTCGTCGTTGATAAGAATCATAACGAGGTCAGCCTTTTTAACTGCGTCTGCTGTGTTAAGAACTTCGAAACCGTCAGCCTTTGCTACTGCTGCTGACTTTGAACCCTCATAAAGACCGATAACAACGTTAACGCCGCTGTCTCTGAGGTTCTGAGCGTGTGCGTGACCCTGGCTGCCGTAGCCAACAACTGCAACTGTTTTGCCGTCGAGAAGTGAAAGGTCACAATCTTTTTCATAGAACATGTTTGCCATTTTGAATTACTCCTTTGAATAATAAATTTATTTTTTAAGGGTTGTGCTGCCGCGGTCAATAGCTACAAGACCGGTGCGGCACATCTCTACTATACCATAGGGTTTGAGAAGCTCAACAAATGAATCGAGCTTGTTGCTTTCACCTGTTTTTTCAAAGCAGATGGTTTCAGCCGAAAGGTCAACAACCTTTGCGCCGAAGGTGTTGGCAACTGTGAGCACCTCAAGGCGGTCAGCAGGGTTTGCCTTAACCTTAACGATTGCAAGCTCACGGTTGATTGCTGTTGAGGTTTCGATTTCTTTGATTTCTTTAACATCAAAGAGCTTACCGAGCTGTTTTAACATCTGGTCGCGTTCATATTCAGAGCCTGTCATTGTAACAGTCATTCTTGAAAGGTCGGGGTTTTCGGTAACACCAACAGTAAGGCTGTCAATGTTAAAGCCTCGGCGGGAGAACATACCTGAAATTCTTGTTAAAACACCTGACTGGTTAGAAACCAACATACCGATAACAAATCTTTTCATTTCATAACCCCCTTATCTGAATCGCATAAGCAGACTGTCAATGGACTTTCCGGGAGGAATCATAGGAAGAACCATTTCGTCTTTGTCGATTATACATTCAACAACGCAGGGGCTCTTTGAAGCAAAAGCCTCTTTGAGTGCTTCGTTGAGGGAGTCTTTATCATCAGCTCTGAAGCCCTTGGCTCCGAAAGCTTCTGCAAGCTTAACAAAATCTGTTTTGCGGTTAAGTGTGGTCTGGGAATAGCGCTCACCGTAGAACATAGTCTGCCACTGGCGAACATTGCCGAGAACACCGTTGTTGAAAAGAACAACAACCAACGGAAGATTTTGTGAAACTGCTGTGGCAAGCTCATTAAGGTTCATACCAAAGCTGCCGTCACCTGTATAGAGAATACTTGTTCTGCCTGTTGCAACAGCCGCGCCGATTGCCGCGCCCATTCCAAAGCCCATTGTACCCAAGCCGCCGCTTGTGATAAAGGTTTTTGAATGGTGAACCTTATTTCTCTGTGAAGTCCAGAGCTGGTGCTGACCAACATCGGTGCTAACAGGTGAATATTCATCCTTGATTGCGTTAACAGCATCAATAATGTCATAAGGTGTAAGCTTGTTGGGGCTTATGTAAGTATTTTCTTCTTCATATTTTCTAAATTCGTCAATCTTTGCCATCCATTCGGGCTTTTTGCTTTCAGAGGTTTTCTCGTTAATTGCGGCGAGAACCTCTTTAAGGTCGCCTGTGATGCCGAGATTTACGGAAATGTTTTTGCTGATTTCAGCAGGGTCAATGTCAATGTGGATAATTTTTTTGTCGAGAGAGAACTTTTTCTTGTCACCTGTGGCTCTGTCACTGAAGCGGACACCCATAGCGATTATAAGGTCTGACTCATACATTGCCGCTGTTGAAGCGTAATGACCGTGCATACCGCACATACCCAAACCGTTTTTGAATGAAGCGGGGATTGAAGCAAGGCCCATCATACTTGTGCCGATTGGAGCATCAATTTTTTCTGAAAAAGCCATAATATCGTGGCAGCATCTTTCTTTAGCCGCGCCGCCGCCGCAATAAATAAACGGGCGTTTGCTCTGAGCAATCATTTCAACTGCTTTGTCGATAAGAGCCTCATCAAAAGGAGGATTGTCGAAAAGAGCAACCTTTTCTTTATTTTTAAATTCGGTAGATGCTAACTGAACATCCTTAGGAATATCAATAAGCACGGGGCCGGGTCTGCCTGACTGGGCAATCTGCATAGCTTCGCGGATTGTGTCGGCGAGCTTGGTAACATCCTTAACCTGATAGCTGTGCTTAACAATGGGGTAGGTCACACCTACGATGTCAACCTCCTGAAATCCGTCACTGCCCAAAACGGCTGTTCCGACATTGCCTGTGATGGCAAGCAAAGGGGTTGAGTCAAGGTTAGCGTCGGCGATACCGGTAACAAGGTTGGTTGCGCCGGGGCCTGAGGTGGCAAGAACAACGCCTAATCTGCCTGACGCTCTTGCATAACCTTCAGCGGCGTGGGCGGCACCCTGCTCGTGAGCAGAAATAACGTGGTTAATTCTGTCAGCGTTTTTGTAAAGCTCATCGTAAATATCGAGAACCGAGCCGCCGGGGTAGCCGAAGATTGTATCAACACCTTGCTCAATAAGGGTTTCAATAAGAATCTGAGCACCTGTTAATTTCATAGCGTTTCCTTTCTGTAAAGAGCTGTGTTTCGTAAATAAAAGCCTATGGCTTAAAGATTAAACCATAGGCTCCGAGTATGTATAATAAAAACCCTTGGTATTATTCCGTGGGGCTTTAATTAAACTGCTTTCTGACACCTTGGGGCATAATCTTTTGCGTTATCAATTAGGGCCACGACCACAAGATTGATAACGTTAATAATTATTATTCCCAATTGTGCGGTGAATGAAAACATTTTAATTCCTCACAACTCCATATTAGTTGCCGATATTATAACACACTTTTTTTCAAAAACAAGGGCTAAAACTCTTTTTCTACAATTTGGTCAATATAAGATGTATAAAAAAATCAACTTTGTATATTTTAACGATAAAAAACAACGAAAAAAGGGCTTGAAATAAAGAAATTTAGTGCATTTTGCCACTTTGACCTAAAAAAACATTTTGCCCTTTTAAGGTCGTTGACAGATTATTAGTTAAAAGTTATAATAAGTATATTAAATATAATGGGGTGTTGTGGAATGAAAAAGCAATGTGAAGGCTGTTATAAGAGGTTTGAGGTTATCAGGGATACATCTGTTCCCGTTACTCCTGACCTGCGTGCGCCCCGTGAGCATATCCATTGCCCGTGGTGCGGCTGTGAAAACGGAACAGTTGAAGCAGGCTCCCTTATAAGCACAAGGCGCTGTATAGCAGAAAGTGAGTTCTGATATGGAAAAGCTTGTTGTTGAATTTATTGAAAACGGCATTGCCAAATGTGAAATGCCTGATAAAAGCTTCAGAGAAGTTGAAGTGTCACTTTTACCCCCGGAGGTTAAAAGCGGGGATGTTTTGGGCTTTGACGGTGAGAAATATGTAATTCTCAACGAAGAAGCCGAGCAGAAAAAGCAAAAAATGCTTGACCTGCAGGCAAGACTTTTTAAAAAGAAAAAATAGAAAATTAAGACTTTGATTACAAAATATTCATATTAAAATATCATACTATTACATCGGAGATGTTAATTATGTGTCAGTCACTTATTGATTTTTACAAAGATAAAAAGGTTCTGATTATGGGCTTTGGCAGAGAGGGTATTTCTACCTACAACTATATCCGCAAATACCTGCCCGAAAAGCAGTTAGGCATTGCAGATATGAAAGAAATAAGCCTGGATGACCCGAATGTAACCCTTCATACAGGTGCAGATTATATGGCTGCTATGAAGGATTATGATTTGGTTATGAAAACCCCGGGTATTTCTGTCAGAAGTGTTGAAATTCCTGAGAATGTTACAATCACCTGCCAGACAGATTTGTTTTTGAAATATGCCCCCTGTATGAAAATCGGTATCACAGGCACCAAGGGTAAAACCACCACATCAACCCTCATTTATGAGGTTATTGCCGCTTCGGGTAAGGATACCTGCTTAATCGGTAACATCGGTGTGCCTGTTTTTGATGTGCTTGATGCAAGCGAGGGCAAAATTGCTGTTATTGAAATGTCATCACATCAGCTTGAATTTACACGCACATCTCCTCACATTGCAGTGCTTACCAATGTTTACCCTGAGCATCTTGACCACTACAACGGCTTTGAGGGCTATGTTGGCGCAAAGCTCAATATAATGAAGCATCAGAATGAAAATGATTATCTGATTTTTAACCCCGACCAGGATTTGACAGGTGTGGTTGATTTTGACTGCGCTAAGAGCAATAAATTTGCTGTGAGTGCGGTGCAGGATGATGAATTTTTGCAAAGCCTCACAAAGCTCAACGGCAGACTTCTTGGCGTTCACACTCATCAGGATATTTTCTTTGCCGCCAAGGTTGCAGAAATTCTCGCCATAAGCAAGGATGCCGTTAAAAAAGGTGTTGAAAATTTCAAGGGAATTCCCCACCGCCTCGAGCCTGTGGGTGAGTTCAGGGGCGTTAAGTTTTTTAACGACAGCATTGCCACAATTCCTCACGCCGTTGAGTGCGGAGTGGATGCAATCGGCGATGTAGATACGCTGATTTTCGGCGGTCTTGACAGAGGCATAGGCTACGCTGAATTTGAAGAATATCTTATGTCCTGCCCTGTGTCAAATCTTATCGGTATGCCTGAAACAGGCCACAGCATAATTGACAGGCTTACTAAAGCAGGATGCACCAAAAATATGGTGAAGGCCGAGGATATGGACCACGCGGTGAAAGCTGCATTTGAGCTTACGGCAAAAGGAAAAAGCTGTTTGCTTTCTCCTGCGGCATCAAGCTACAATGTATATAAAAACTTTGAATACAAAGGCAATCACTATAAAGAAGTGATTAAAAAGTTAGGTGAATGAATTGAACAATCTCAAATTTAAGTTTATGGAGTTTATGAGGGGACGAAACGGCTCAGATGAACTTTATTTTGTAATGCTCATTGTGAGCTTTGTTCTTGAAATAGCGGATTGGTTTATAAATTCAAGAATTTTTTCATTGTTTTGCGTTTTATTTTTTGTGCTTACAATGTACAGATTTTTCTCAAAAAATCTTTATCAGAGGCAAAAAGAAAATGCAAAGCTTTTAGAGATTATTTCAAAAATAAAAAACAAAAATTTCAGCCATAATCCTTATGATGTTACTCCCAAAAAGCCGTCAAAATTGAAGAAAAAAATTGACGCTCTTAAAATGAGATTCAGGGACAGAAAAACTCACGTTTTCAAAAAATGCCCGAGCTGTCAGGCAACAATAAGGCTGCCGAAGCGCAAGGGTGAGCATACGGTTTGCTGCCCCAGATGTTCAACAGATTTTAAAGTAAAAATCAGATGAGGGATTTATTATGAAGCTTGAAGAAACCACGGTAAAAAAGAATTATATATACGAGGGCAGAATTATAAATCTTCGCCGTGACGATGCTCTTTTGCCAAACGGCAAGCCTTGTATAAGAGAGGTTATTGAGCATCCCGGCGGAGTGTGCATTGCCGCTTTGACTGATAACAACGAGCTTATGTTTGTGCGCCAGTTCAGATACCCTTATATGGATGTTTTGCTGGAGCTCCCTGCAGGTAAGCTTGAAAGGGGAGAAGACCCTCTTGAAACAGGCAAGCGTGAATTACTTGAAGAAATCGGTTGCACGGCAGAAGAATATATTGACCTGGGTAAATTTTATCCCACCTGCGGTTATGTGGATGAAATTATTTATCTCTACCTTGCAAAGGGGCTTTCTTTTGGCGAGCAGAACCTTGATGAGGACGAGTTTTTGAATGTTGAAAAAATTCCTCTTGAAAAAGCTGTTCAGATGGTTATGAATAACGAAATTCCTGACGGCAAAACCCAGGCGGCAATTTTAAAAACATATTTAAAGGTGACAAAATGAAAAAGATAATTTTAGCCTCTGCTTCTCCAAGACGCAGAGAGCTTTTGCAACTGGCGGGTGTGGATTTTACTGTAGATGTTGCAGATGCTGACGAAACTCTTCCTGAAGGAATTTCTCCCGATGAGGCAGTGAAAAAGCTGGCAGAAATCAAGGCAAAGGCTGTTTTTGAAAAGCACCCTGACGGTGTGGTTATCGGCGCTGATACAGTGGTTGCCATTGACGGCAAAATCCTCGGTAAGCCAAAGAATTATGATGAAGCGAACAAAATGCTGAACACTCTTTCAGGCAAAAGACATTTTGTTTTTACAGGCGTTTGTATTATGTCAGAAGAAAAAACTACGGTGCTTTGCCAAAAAACTGCGGTTGAATTCTATTCTCTTTCTCAAAGTGAAATTGATGAATACATATCTTCGGGAGATTGCTTTGATAAGGCAGGCGGATACGGTATTCAGACTAACGGCTGTGTGCTTGTTAAAGGAATAGAGGGCGATTATTTTAATGTGGTCGGTTTGCCTGTTGCCGAAACAGTAAGGGCATTAAAGGAGTTTTGATATGGATAATATTAAAAAGCTTATCGAGTTTTCTGCAGAAATTGACAAAATGAAATCTGTTTACCGCAGAACACTTGTTATTGACAAAAGCAGAACGGAAACTGACGCTGAACATTCGTGGCACCTTGCAATGATGGTGGAGCTGTTTAAGGCTTATGCAAAGCCTGAGGTCAACATTGACCGTTGCATTAAAATGGCACTTGTGCACGACCTTGTGGAAATTTATGCAGGCGACACCTTTGCTTACGATGTAAAGGGTTATGAGGATAAAGCTCAGCGCGAGCTTGAGGCAGCAGAAAAGCTTTTTGCACTTCTTCCTGACGGTCAGGGTGAAGAATATAAATCATTGTGGCTTGAGTTTGATGAGGAGAAAACACCCGATGCTTTATACACCTGCGCGCTTGACAGGCTGCAGCCGCTAATCAATAACTACAAAACACAAGGCCACACCTGGGTAGACAGTGTGACCTATGATATGGTTGAAAAAAGAATGTTAAAAATTAAAGCTGCCATGCCCGAAGTGTGGCCCGAAATTCAAGAGATGCTTGATGACAGTGTCAGACAAGGCTGGCTTAAAAAATGAAAAAGAGCAAAAAAATGTCGGTTCTTTCGAACCGACATTTTTGTTTAAGTAATATTAGCCACCAATAATCATACCGGCGATTTTTGCGATACCGTCAGTGATAAAGCTGAGGTCAACAACATCATGCTCACCGGGGATGAACCAATCTGCAGGAGCAAGCTCACCCTTGAGAAGGTTGAAAACGATAATCAATACATCGATGAAGCCTGAAACAAGACCCTTGAGCTGTTCTTCAAGGCATTCTGACCATGTGGGCTGGTAAGGCATAGCATTGATGATTGTGTTTGTTTCAGTAATGATACCGTTGATGTAAACGGGTTCTGCAACTTCGTCAGCCATCATTTCGCCTGCTGTGATAGCAGCTGCTTCTTCATCAGTGATGATGATGCTTGGAGCAAAAGCATAGTCGCCTGCATAGCCGATGATGTCGATAGGTGTCTCTGCAACATAGTCAACAACAACCCAGTCGTCTGCAACTTTTGTTGTGATTGTGAAGAGGTTGAAGTCTGAGCTGAGAAGCTCAACAGGCATCATGATTGAAGCAACTGCTGTAGCTGATTCTACTTCATAGAATGAGTGATACATTGAGTTCTCATTTACGATGAATGAGCAACCTGCATCCTTAGCTTCCTGAGTGAGGTCAGCACCAGTGATTGTGTTGTAGTTAACATCACCGATGATACCAAAGAAGGTTACGATTGCATAACCGTCTGTGGGATAACCGTCTGTTTCAAGAGGGCTGCCTGCATAACGGAATGTGAGTGTAACTTCATCGCCGGGGTTTGCCAAGTATTCAGCGTCTGCTGGTCCGAGATAAATCTGACCGGGAGCAACTTCAACATAAGCAAATGCGGCTGTTCCCATAGCTAATGTCATAACAAGAGCGAGAACTACTGCTAAAAACTTTTTCATTGCTAATTTCTCCTTTTGCACTTTTGTGCGAATTTTTTGCAAAGTTTGCACTTTGTTATAGTAATACTAACACAACGAATTTGATTATAATTTCTAAAAAAGAAAAATAAATTCTTTTTGGTTAAAAAATACAATGTTTAATTTGTTAAATATGCCAATAAGTTAGTTGTAAGTTTATATAATAAACACAACAGATTGTGATTAAGAGCAAATTTCCTGCATAACCTTGTTGGCTACGGTGCCTGCGGCTTTGAGTCCTGTTCCGCCGTTTTCAACAACAACGACTATTGCATAAGGCGTATCACTTCTTTGCGAGAAGCCGACAAACCAGGAATGGGGTTCACCGTCATCAATCTGAGCTGTGCCTGTTTTGCCGCACATTTCAAGGCCGGGGAATTTGCTGTCGCCGTAATAATTCTTTACATTAGAGCGAAGCATTGCCTTGAGCTTATTTGCAACATCGGCAGGGAGCGAAATTTCTTCACTTGTCTGTGATTGCGTTACATCACGAAGAAGCTTCGGGCTCTGAACATAGTCCACCACATAAGGCTCAACTGCAACGCCTGAATTTGCAATACAGCCCATTGCTGTCATCATCTGATACGGGTTTGCAAGGGTGGTGTATTGACCGATGCCTGCCCAGCCTAAATCAACCTTGTTGGTCTTGCTCACATCAAACAACGAATTTTCGGGGGATGCAATTCCGTCTACATTAAGCTCAGCATTAAACCCAAGCTCACGGGCGGTTACGGTCAGCTTTTCTGCGCCCAGTTCAATGGCAATCTGCGCAAAGGCGCTGTTGCAGGAGCGGTTTAGGGCCTGCTCAAAATTAACGGTGCCGTGGGTGCTGTTGCAAATAACTGTGCCGTCGCCTGTGTCATATTTACCTGTGCATTTGAATTTTCTTTCATAAATATCGGGGATATTTTCAATAGCGCTTGCGGCTGTAATCACCTTAAAGGTTGAGCCGGGAGTGTAAAGACCTGACAGCACGCGGTTGAGGTAAACACCCTCGTATTTTTTATTGGTATCAATGTCTGACGGCTTGCTTTTGGGGTCGTAGGTTGGGGCTGAAACCATACAAATGATTTCACCTGTTTTGTAGTTATATACTCCTACTGCACCTTTTCGTCCGTTAAGGGCTTTGTAAGCGACTTCGCAAGCATCAGAATCTATGGTTAAATGAATGTCGTTGCCCTTGCCGTACTGAACTATTGAAGAAAGACCGTTTACAAAGTCATATCCTGTCAGAGTATGGCGGTAGGTGTATTGAACGCCTGTGGCGATAAAGCCGTTGAGGTCACCGATTGTGTGAAGAGTTGCCTTTCTGACGGTTGAGCTTTCATTATATTTTCTTGCGCCGTCAACAGTTTTTGCAAGCACATCACCGTCGCAGTCATAAATTGCACCTGCGGCAGAAATACTTCCGTCAGAATAAAGATGTCGGTTGGCTTTGTTTGTTGCCCAATCAGAGCCGTTCATTACGAATGTATATATTAGTATAGCGAACCCCACGAAAAATGCGGCTAAAACAGCAATAAGCACATAAGCGCGTTTGGTAGTGTTTTTCATTTTGCAGGTCGCCTCCTTCTTCTGCCTATGGGAATGTCATCGGGATAAAGAGGGTGGTCGGGCAAAATAGTTTCCGAGAGCTTGGGGTAGGTGTGAATATCTGCTGATTTGATAAACGCCAGCAAGCCCCAGGAGCAAAGCATACTTGTTCCGCCGCGGCTGATAAAGGGGAGAGTAACACCTGTAAACGGCAATAAATCCGTTACGCCGAAGATGTTCAATGCCATCTGGAAAAGCAACATTCCCGAAGCGGCGCAGGCGGCGATTGCATAAAATGCCGAGCGAGTGTCTTTTGCTGTTTTAACAGCGTAAATTACAAGAAACGCAAAGGTGAGCATAATCAGAAGGGCAAGAATAAATCCCCATTCTTCGCAAATCATACCAAAAACAAGGTCAGTGGTGGAAGCAAAAGTGCCCTTAAGCTTGCCTTTGCCGATGCCGAGTCCGAAAAGTCCGCCGCTGGAAGAATAAATCAATGCTCTTGTCTGCTGCATACCTTTGCCGTACATATCATCCCAGATGTGGCGGTAGGTTGCGAAACGGGCGGCAACGGTTGACTTGAAGTAAATTATCATTATTGCGCCGAGAACTGCACCTGCACATATAAGAGCAATGGTTCTGAAATCACCCGAGCGCATAAACGCTATAATAATGAAAGTGAAAAAGAAAACCAAGGCTGTGCCGAAGTCACGCATAAGAAAAAGGAAACCGACACATACCATCGAAAAAATAATGTATTTCGTGATGCTTCGTGCACGCTGAAGCTTGTCCAACGATGCCGCACCTACAAAAATGAACGCAAGCTTAACAATTTCAGAGGGCTGAACAGAAATGCCTGCAATCTCAATCCAGTTAAGGGTGCCGTTGGTTGTTTTTGCAAGAACAATGTTAAGAGCGAGCAAGCCGATTGCAAGTATACCGACCGGGGTTCTCAGCTTCATTACAATATCCGAGCGGCGAAGCACCGCAACCATTACAATATAAACAACAAGCCCTAATAAAATTGCAACGGCTTGTTTAATGGCGTAGCCTGAATCAACGCTTGCGCAAACGGTAAGACCGATGCCCGACAAAAAAAAGCCGATAACCTCAAGCTCCGTATGCTTCTGGTCAAAAAAAGCGGTGGCAACAAAAAAGTATGCAAATTCAACGAATACATATCCTAACAGAACTGCGGCAAGGGTTAAATCAAATTCGTCTTTCTGGAATAAAACAGTAAATGCCGTGATAATCTGAAAAAATCCAACCAGCATCATAACGGGGAACCAAAGAAACGGGCCGCGTCTTTCCTGAGTCATTGCAACACCTCCCTGAGTTTTTGATTATTATATCATTTTTCTGCCGAATGTCAAAGCCTGCGAGGCTGTTATATATAATATTGTATAGAATTAAAGTGCATATTTGGTATTTGTTCTTCTGTTGATACACAATTTGTTGAATTGAACAAAAAAATAAATTTATTTTGTAAATTTTTCTTGACAAGCAGGGGGATTAGTGATAAAATACTCGTACCTCTTAAAGAGGGTTCTTTTTTTGTGCCCTGATTCAGAAGCTTACAGGGTAGAGCTTCTGACAAGAGGGAGGCTAAAATTCCGGGTAAAACCCGGTTAAACGGAGGTGCCGATATGAGAGTAAAAGTTACCCTTGCGTGTACAGAGTGCAAACAGCGCAACTATGACACAATGAAAAACAAGAAGAACACACCGGACAGGTTGGAGATGAACAAATATTGCAGATTCTGCAAGAAGCACACTCTCCACAGAGAAACAAAGTAAGCGGAGGTTACATTTATGGCTAAACATGAAAAGTCCGAAGCTGCTGAAAAGATTGAAAAGGCCGTTAAAGAAAAGAAGGCCGGTGCTCCCAAAGTGAAAAAGGGCAATCCCTTTAAACGTGCGGGCAAAGCTATTGTAAAATTCTGCAAGGATTTCAAAGGTGAAACCAAGAAGATTACATGGCCCGGTGCTAAGATGGTTCTTAAGAGCACACTCGTTGTTCTCGTTTCAATCGTTGTTATCGGTTTGGTTGTTTTCGCTATTGACCTTGGTCTTTCTAAGGGTGTAAGCGGTCTTGAAGGTCTTGCTGAAAATTACAAGACAAGCCAGTCTGCTGACGAAGAAAAGAGCGAAAGCGCTGAAACAGAATCAACTGAAACAGAGTCAAGCGAAGCAAGTGCTGAATAATCTTGTTAAAATTGGCTGATTTCGGAGGAAAAGCAATGTCTAATAACTCCAGATGGTATGTTGTTCATACCTACAGCGGCTATGAAAACAAAGTAGCCGGTAACATTGAAAAAGTCGTTGAAAACCGCGGTATGCAGGACCTTATTCTTGAGGTTAAGATTCCTACCGAAACTGTTGTTGAGGTTAAGGAAGATAAGACCAGAGAGGTTGAGCGCAAGCTCTTCCCCGGTTATGTAATGGTTAAAATGGCCGTTGATTTTGATGACAATGACCTTCCTGTTATCAGCGATGAAGCATGGCTTGTTGTAAGAAACACCAGAGGTGTTACGGGCTTTGTAGGCCCTGAAAGCAAGCCCACTCCCCTCACAGAGGAAGAGGTTTATCGCTTAGGCGTTGAAAAGCGCACAGTTGAGGTCAACTACGCTGTCGGAGATACAGTTAACATCATTGACGAAATCTTTGACGGATTCACAGGCAGAGTTGAAGCCATTGACGCTGAGAACAATATGGTTCGCGTTACAGTTTCGGCTCTTTTCGGTAAGGAAACCATGGTTGAACTTGAGCTTGACCAGGTAGAACCCATTGCCGACTAATTAACACTGATAATTAACGGTCCGCCGTTTAATTATATGCGTATTTTTACGCATGGAGCTTCGGCTCCCTGTGGGAGGAACATAAATATTTTCAGATGTTCCGCCATAACCACATATTTTTGGAGGTGCAAGAAATGGCTCAGAAGGTTGTAGGCTTTATTAAGCTTCAAATCCCCGCCGGCAAAGCAACCCCGGCTCCACCCGTTGGCCCTGCATTAGGTCAGCACGGTGTAAACATCATGGCGTTCACAAAGGAATTCAATGAGCGCACAAAGAACGATGCAGGTCTTATCATTCCTGTTGTTATCACAGTTTATGCAGACCGCACATTCACTTTTGTAACCAAGACTCCACCCGCAGCAGTTCTTATTAAAAAGGCTTGCGGTATTGAGAGCGGTTCAGGTGTTCCTAACAAAACAAAGGTTGCAACTATTACCGGTGAGCAGATTAGAAAAATCGCAGAACAGAAGATGCCCGACCTCAACGCTTCAAGTGTTGAAACAGCTATGAGCATGATCGCAGGAACAGCTCGCAGCATGGGTGTAACTGTAGTGGACTAATGCTCCCTGGTGGGAGGAAAAATCCGATTAACCACTTATTTGGGAGGTAAATTAAGAAATGAAACACGGCAAGAAGTATGTTGAAAGCTCAAAGCTTGTTGACAGAACAAAGCTTTATGAGCCTGCAGAAGCTCTTGAAACTGTTGTTAAAACCGCTTCTGCAAAATTTGATGAAACAGTAGAAATCCACGTACGTTTGGGTGTTGACTCTCGTCACGCTGACCAGCAGGTTAGAGGCGCAGTAGTTCTTCCTAACGGTACCGGTAAAAAGGTTAGAGTTGCAGTTTTCGCAAAAGGCGATGCTGCTGAAGCTGCAGTTGCTGCAGGCGCTGAAGTAGTTGGCGCTGAAGACCTTGTAGCTAAAATCCAGGGCGAAGGCTTCCTTGATTTCGATGTTGCTATCGCAGCACCGAACATGATGGGTCTTGTTGGTCGTCTTGGTAAGGTACTCGGACCTCGCGGTCTTATGCCAAGCCCCAAAGCAGGCACAGTAACACCTGATGTTGCTAAAGCTGTTGAAGAGGCTAAAGCAGGTAAGATTGAATATCGTCTTGATAAGACAAACATCATCCATTGCCCTATCGGCAAGGTATCATTCGGCGCAGAGAAGCTCGCTGAGAACTATAACACCCTTATCACAGCTATCGAAAAGGCTAAGCCCGCAGCTGCAAAGGGTCAGTACATCCGTTCTTGCGTTCTCGCAACAACAATGGGCCCCGGCGTTCGTATTAACCCCGCTAAGGCCAGCGCAGTTACTGCCGAATAATTAAAAATACTTGACACGGAGTATTTCGTGTGGTATTATAACTAAGCTGTTCTTTTTACTTAAGACAGCAGGTGCTTAATGCATAATGGGTAAACCCCACCTGCCGAGGTTAGGAACATACAGAATAATTTTGTATGTATTTCCCTGCCTGCGGTTTCGTGGGCAGGGATTTTCTCGCATATGCACCACTTACTTAAAGTATGGAGAGGTGAAACAAAAAATGCCAAGCGCAAGCGTATTGGAACAGAAGAAGCAGGTTGTTGCTCAGCTTTCTGAAAGACTCGAAAAGTCAATCGCAGGTGTTGTTGTTGAATACAAGGGTATCACTGTTGCAGACGACACAGCAATGCGTAAGGAGCTCAGAGAAGCAGGTGTTGAATACACTGTTGTTAAAAATACTCTTCTCGGTCTCGCTATTAAAGACACAAGCCTTGAAAGCATGAGTGCTTCACTTGAAGGCACAACCGCTATCGCAACCAGCAATGATGACTACGTAGCAGCTGCTCGCGTACTTAACAAGTATGCTGAAAAGATTGAGTCATTTAACCTCAAAACAGGTTATATCGACGGCGAAGTTATCAGCGACGATAAGCTCAAGGAGCTTGCAACACTTCCTTCAAGAGAAGTATTGCTTTCTATGGTTGCAAATGTATTCAGCGCACCTATCGCATCTTTCGCACGTGCGGTTCAGGCTATTGCTGATAAAAACTCAGACGGAGCAGAGGCTCCTGCAGAAGCTTAATTTAAGCTAACATCAAAAATTATATTTTTAAATTTACAGGAGGATGACTAAAATGGCATCAGAAAAGATTACAGCAATCGTTGAAGAGTTAAAGACTCTCTCAGTTCTTGAGCTTTCAGAGCTCGTTAAAGCAGTAGAAGAAGAATTCGGCGTATCAGCTGCAGCAGCAGTTGTAGCAGCTGGCCCCGTTGCAGGCGGCGCAGCAGCAGCTGAAGAGAAGACAGAATTTGACGTTGTTCTTGCAGACGCAGGCGCACAGAAGATTAAGGTTGTTAAGGCTGTTAAGGATATCACAGGTCTTGGCCTTGCAGAAGCAAAAGCTCTCGTTGACGGCGCTCCTAAGGCTGTTAAAGAAGGCGCTTCTAAAGAAGAAGCTGAAGAAATCAAAGCTAAGCTTGAAGAAGTTGGCGCAAAGGTTGAACTTAAATAAGGTTAATTACAAAAATGAGACCGTAGTCATTGCGACTACGGTCTTTTTGCGTCATTATAAAATTTCCATCAGTCTTTCAATGTCATTCCTTGAGGTTGCCCAGCTTGTGGCAAAGCGGACTACGGTGGTACTCTCGTCAAATACTTCCCAATACGAAAATGAAACCTTACTTTTGAGATTTTCCATTGTTTTATTGTTGAGAATAACAAACTGCTGATTGGTAGGGGAGTCAATAAAAAGCTGATAACCCTTGGTTATCAATCCGGCTTTTAAAAGCTCCGCCATCTCAATAGCGTGCCTGCCGATTTCAAAATAAAGACCGTCTGTAAAAAGCGCATCAAACTGAACACCTGTCAGCCTGCCTTTTGCAAGTAGAGCACCGTGATTTTTCACTATGGTCAAAAAGTGCTTTGGCATATTGTTTTTGGTAAATACCACTGCTTCGCCGCAGAGCGTACCGCACTTGGTTCCGCCGATGTAAAACACATCGCAAAGCTCTGCGATATCGGCAAGTGAAACATCAGTTTGCTTACTCATCAAGCCATAAGCCAACCTTGCTCCGTCAAGATAAAG
>JAFTWE010000049.1 GCA_017465465.1 Clostridia bacterium
CTTCAATTCAAAAAATCTCAGGGTTTTTCTTGTTCATCGTTGTTTAATTTTCAAGGTGCATCCGCTGTCCTCGCGACAGCTTTGCTATCTTACCACACACTTCACCTTTTGTCAACACTTATTTTTACCCTTTTTTCAACGGTTCCGTGTGTTTCTTGGGTCATTTTACCATATATTGAATTTACACAAGCAAACGACACAATATATGTTGATTTTGCACAACGAGATTTTTAACATCTTTAAATACGGTCAATTCGTGAATTGACCCTACCGTTGCGCTTCATATTATAATCTGTCAACCTGATGCAAACAAAGCGGGAGGGCACGGAGACCCTCCCTAACTGATTTACTTTGCCTACTGCTTCGTATATACTTCGTTTATAAAATACAAGTACCCGTCTGAAATATACCAATAAGAATAGGCATCATCACCCGGATTCATAGCTTCCAATCCAAATCTATATGTTCGATTTGAACCAAATCTATCCCAATCTTGATAAGTAAGTTCAAGAGTACTATCGGAATATATCGTATATGTGCCATAATACACTCCTTGAGTGAATTTGCCATTTTCGCTAAATGAAATTGAATCACTATCAGATTCCCAAGTTCCTATGATTGCATTTTTGGGTTGAGCTGAATTTATTGACACAAATATAAAAACCAAAGAAACAATGACAAGAGCCGCTATTGCTATCTTCCACCACATCATTTTCTTTTTATCCCGCAGTGCCTCTCCGCAAATCGCCCCGCACCTCGAACAAAAATTAGCTCCGTCTGCAAGTTTTGCTCCACAATTTTGGCAAGCATTACTCAACGAAACCTCATTTTCTACATTTTGCCGTAATTCGTTTAACTCATTTATCTTGGTTCCGCATTTTCCGCAAAAAGATGAACCCTCTCTTATTTCTTCTCCACATGAATTGCACTTCACTGCTGTCACTCTCCCTAATTTTGTATTTTTCTTTTTCTTCATCCATAAAATACTGATACACACGATAATTATGATATCTATTATTATTTGTACAATGCTTCCTGCATCTATTGTTCCATTCAAATTGAACAAAAAAAGTTTCTCTATTATCCTCAAAGCCATCGCGAAAATCAAATGAAAATATTTTCCTCTTTGATATAGCATCACTAAAGCAATGTAATATGGATAAATTCCAATTGAAATAATTATGCTTAGCACTGTTATTATCTGAGGTATATACATATCCGCATAAATAGCATTGTTATATGGAATCAGCAAATACTGCAAAATCGAAGATACTGAGCAAACAATAAAAATCCCAAGCGAAGTCTTTTCAATAATTTTTAAAAATTTTGTTATTATGCTCACTTTAATCACCTCATTTAGAGTCTTATTTACAGTTTCTCACCACAAGAGGTGCAAAAAACTTCTTCTGGCGTTATATCCGCCCCACAATTAGGACATTTACCCTCGGTAGCTGTTTCAGGTTTCATACTTTCAAATTCTTTCTCAGCCTTTTCTATTGTGCTTATATTTTTAATTTCTTTAAATATCGAAGTAAGTTTTTCTGAAATCTCGATAAATACCATTGAAAACGCAATTGTTATTCCGCCAATAAGCAATCCTATCAAACCACCAACAATTGCGCCTAAGAACCCGGCACCTTCCTCGTAAGAAACTAAACTACCAATAAAACCGCCTATTATCAATCCCAAAACAATGTCAGCAATAAATGCGGCATAATTTATTGTTTTGGCAAGTTTTGTCCAATTGCCTCCGGACATTACCTCCGCCATTGATTTGTTTCCGAGCTTAACCGTGCCCTGAGACGTTTCAAACCAATACTTGCTGTATAAAAGCTTTGAATAGCAGTCTTGGCACAAATGAAGTTCAACTTCTTCACCATCAAAGCGCTGACACTTGGTTGCTACTACTCCATCTTTCATTTGACAACGGTCACAAACTACTCTACTCATATTTCTACCTCCTGAAATGAATAATAAAGCTGTATGCTCTATTTATAGAGTATTATACCCGTTTTATAGACAATTGTCAACACAATGAGTATAAAATAAAATTGGTATGAGGTGTTTGACATGATTTCATACAAGCCGTTTTACAAAACTTTAAAAAGCCGAAATATGAGCACTTACAAACTTATAAAGGACCACAATATCAGCAGAAGTTTGCTTGACCGATTAAAGCACGATAAACCGATAAGCACGGTTACGCTCAACGATTTGTGCAAAATACTTGAGTGTAGAGTTGAGGACATAATAGTCTATATAGAAGAATAAGCAGCTACCGAGGAATGGTAGCTGCTTTTGTTTCGCAAACGGGTCGCCGAGTCGTCAACCCTTACGAATTATAGTTTAACGAATATAAAAGGCAGAAGAGCCAACGCCCTTCATAAATTATTTCTTTCTTTTTGAAATGAGAACAATTGCCGCAATTGCAATAACACCAATGAGCAAAACTGTTACAAGACCGCCGCCGTCATCGTTACTTGACGATGATGTGGTTGAGGAAGGAGTATAAGCTTCATAGGTTGTTTCGGAATCGTCACGGGTCCAATCCTCACGGGCAGAGTCTATATCGGTGTAGTCCACCAGATTATGTGCCGCATAATTTTCAGCAGCAGAGCCCGGCTCGCAAGCAACCGTAATTGTGGGACATTCTACCTGACCGAGAGCATTTTCGCCAAAGTATCTGACCCCTGACGGAATTTCCATAACCATATACCTTACATTCTGAAAAGCGTTATCGGTAATACCCACAACATTATAATCATAAATCTGTTCTGGAATAGTGATATAATCGGCCGTTCCTACATATCCGCAGATATAAACCTCCGTTGATGAAATGAAATAGTAGTTATATTCATTATAGCTAAGAACATTCGGCTTACCGGATTGAGTTGGCTGATAGCTATATGCGGTGGTTGTGGTGTTGTATGAATTATTGTTTTTTGTTGTGGTTGTTTTCGGACTTGTTGCAGGAGTTCTGGTTGTTGTGGTAGTTTTCTTTTTTGTGGTGGTTGTGGTCTGAGCAGAATAACCGATTTTAAAATTATAATGGCAATTATCAGACGTACTTACATAGTCACCCTTTTCAATACAGATATAATATGTTCCTGCTGATAAATTATAGTTGCCTGAACTTGCTCTTTCTGCATTCTCCATTATGAAGAAAGAAAACTTTTGTTTCTTAGAAGAGCCGTCATAGGTATAAACCGTTATATCATTTGTAAAAGAACCGTATTCGTGAGCATAGCTGATATTAACAGTTCCTGCTTTATTGAGAGTGAATTTATACCAGTCAACATCAGAATCATTGATAGCACCTGAAAGCTGTGTGTTAACAGGCTTTGAATCTGCTCTGACGATAGTGTTGTTAGGTTCAGTTTCCCAATTTGAAGAAGCCGTGAAGTTCACCTTGAAAGAATAACTGCATTTTACATTTGAGTTATGTAGGTCTGAATACACCTTCAGGTAATATGTACCTGCAGACAAGCCAAGCTTGCAAGAGCTGTTTCTTTCAGCATTTGAATTGATAAAGAAACGGTTAAGTCTGTTAGTTGATGAACCGTCATAGTAATAAAGCTCAAAATCACTGTATAGAATGCCATATTGATGTGCCGCATCAATTTTAATGTATCCGTCACTGCTTAATTTGAACTTATACCAGTCCTTGTCAGTATAACCGTCAATAACACCCGACACACTTGTATTTACCGAAATTGAATCGGCTTTTGTGATGTCATTATTATCCTCAGATTCCTGTGCAGCAAAAGCCATAACGGGAGTGAGTGAAATAACAAGACAGGCAACGAGCAATGATAAGATTTTTTTCATCAGAATTCCTCCTTTTTCCACTAAATTATATCACAGCAAAGCCGAATGAATTTAGCCGATTTCGACTGAAAAAGCGCTAATTTCGATGAATAGAAAATTCAGATAATTTTTGTAACCCTTTTTTCTGTTTCACATAGTATGTAGTGTAAGACAGAAAGGAGGGGCAAGAGAATATGGGTTGCTGCAATAACTGGATTTGGATTCTTTTAATCATCGTTCTTTTCTGCGGTTGCGATAACGGTTGTTCTTCAAACAACAACTGTGGTTGCGGCTGTAACAACGGCGGTTTGTTCAACAACAATAACTGCGGTTGCTAACGCATAATCCCCTACTGCGAGGGCTGTGGTAATAACCACAGTCCTCCTTTTTTGTTAATTTTTTAACTTGTGCTAAATCCCTTGAATAATAACATCAAAAGTTGTAGAATGTTATATATAATTGTATATATATTATTTATTCAGGTGAATTAAATGAAAAAAGCAAAAAAGAAGGTCGTTTCTATTGTTGCTGTTGTGTTATGTGCGGCGGTTGTTATCGGCCTTGTTTCTTATGATTATATAAAAAGTTCAAACGAGGTTAACAAGACCTATATTGCAATGGGCACGGTTATCTCCTCTTCAATCAGCGGTAAAGATGCAGAAAAAGCAACCGCTGAAATTGAAGAAGCAATTAACGGATTGGAAACAGCCTGCCTTTCGTGGAGAGCAGAAGAATCTGATGTTTGGCGAATCAATCTGAATGCAGGCAAAGATGTTTCTGTTTCAAGAGAAACTGCAGCCTGGATTGGCAGAGCGTTGGATATTTCAGCCGACAGCGACGGTGCATTTGATATTACAGTGGGCAAGCTCACTCAGCTCTGGAACATCGGAAGCGGCAAGGAAAAACTGCCCGACAAGGAGACAATTAAAGTTCTTCTCGAGGATGTCGGATATAAAAAAGTTATGGTAAGCAACACGAGTGTTAAAATTGACAGCTTTCAGGCTATTGACCTTGGTGCAATCGGCAAAGGAATCGCCTGCGATGTAATAAGAGATATTCTCAAAGAGTATGATGTAAAGGATGCCGTTATTTCTGTTGGCGGAAGTGTGCTGATTTTTGGCAATAAGGCTTCGGTAGGAATTGCAAACCCTGACAACAGCTCTCAGTATATGGCAACGGTTGAGGTCGATAATCAAAGCATTTCCACAAGCGGAGATTATGAACGCTTTTTTGAAGCAGAGGGAAAGAAGTATCATCACATTCTCGACCCTGAAAGCGGCTACCCTGCTGTTACGGATTTGAGGAGTGTTACGGTAATCTGCGATTCCGGCCTTGACTGTGACGCACTTTCTACCGCCTGCTTTATATTAGGATACAGAGAAAGCCTTGAGCTTTTGGAAAAATATGAAGCTCAGGCGGTGTTTGTGTTTGACAATCACACAGTAAGTGTTACAGACGGGCTTAAAAATGACTTTAAACTCACTTCAAATGATTATACGGTGGAATAATGAAAAAAATTAAGCTTTTCAGCAGATATGATTTATTGGTTTTAATTGCAATAAGTGCGCTGGCGATTATTTTACTTGTGCCTAACTTATTTGCAAGTAAGAGCCTGACGGCAACAATTACCGTTGACGGAGAGGTTATTGAAAGAGTAGACTTAAGCTCAGCAACAGGCTTCAGGGAAATTAAGCTCGAAAGTGACCCTGCGGTTAAGGTGAGAATTGAAAACGGCAGAATTTGTGTTGTTGAAGCAGAGTGTGAAGACAAGCTTTGCGTTAACTGCGGCTGGCTTGAATCTGACGGAGCGATGGCTGTTTGCCTGCCTGCGAAGGTTGTTGTAAGTGTAGACGGCTCAAAAGCCTCTGACGAAGCACCTGATGTTATCACATATTAAAGGATAGATTATGAAAACAAAAACTTTCACACAAAACCTTGCTTTGGTGGGTATTCTCTCAGCGCAGGCAATAGCGCTTTCTTACCTTGAGAGCCTTATCCCTGTTATTCCGGGTTTTCCGCCCGGAGCCAAGCCCGGGCTTTCCAATATAGTAACAATGTTCTCTGCCGGAGCATTAGGAATCTGGCAAACATTTTATATTACCCTTGCAAAGGCAATTTTTGCAGGAGTAACAAGAGGCTTGACCGCTTTTTTGACAAGCCTTGCAGGCGGACTTTTAAGCACCGCGGTTGCTCTGATTTTGTTAAGAAACAAAAACAACAAATTAGGCTATGTAGGCATCGGCATAATCTGCGCCGTTTGCCATAATATAGGTCAGCTTTGCGTGGCTTGTGTTATTTCGGGCACACCTGAGCTGTTTACAAGTTACGGTCCGTTCTTGCTTCTTGCGGCGGGCGCAACAGGATTCCTTACAGGCACAATTCTGAAATATGTTATGCCTGCTTTGGAAAAGCAAATGAAGTTTATTATTAAATCTAATTAAAGGGGTTGAATAAATGAGCAAAGTAAAAGTCAGCGGAGTGCTCAAGGCTGTTGTTAAAGGCCGTGGCGGCGTTAAGGTTGACCACAGGAAGAACACAGCAGAGCTTGAGATTGTGAATATGCCCGCTCCCAAACAGGTTATTTTGCCAATGTCACAGCACATCGGTGCACCTTGCACACCCACAGTTAAAGTGGGCGACACAGTAAGTGTAGGTCAGGTTATCGGTGACAGTGACAAGTTCATCAGCGCACCTATTCACGCAAGTGTATCGGGTACAGTTAAGGCAATCGGCAATGTTGCGTTGCCTAACGGTGCAGTTGTTCAGGGTGTAACTATTGAATCTGACGGTGAAATGAGAATTCACGAAGATATCAAGCCTCCTAAGGTTGACACTCTTGAAGAATTCATTAAAGCTGTTCGCGATTCAGGCCTCGTTGGCCTTGGCGGTGCAGGCTTCCCTGCTCATGTTAAGCTCAATGTTCCTAAAGATAAGAACGTTGATACACTCATCATCAACGCGGCTGAATGTGAGCCTTACATCACAGTTGACTACCGTGAATGTATAGAAAACTCCTGGGAAATTCTTTCAGGTATTCATATCATCAAGGATTTTCTCGGAATCAAAAATGTTGTTATCGCCATTGAAAACAACAAACCGAAGGCATTTGAAATGCTCAAAAGAATTGCAGACTCCGACAACTACTCAGGTGATGCAATCAAGGTTATGGAGCTTGAATCCAAATATCCTCAGGGTGCTGAAAAGGTTATGGTGCTTTCAGCAACAGGCCGCAAGGTTCCACCCGGAAAGCTGCCTGCAGATGTTGGCTGTTTGCTTATGAATGTAACATCAGTTGCTTTTATAGCCAAATATTTAAAAACCGGTATGCCCCTTGTAAGCCGTGCCCTCACTGTTGACGGTTCAGCCATTGCAGAGCCAAAGAACGTCCGTGTTCCTCTTGGAACAAACATTTCTGAAATTATTGAATTCTGCGGCGGCTTTAAGGCAGAGCCTCACAAGATTATTACAGGCGGACCTATGATGGGTCTTTCCATTGTAAGCACCGACCTTCCTGTTTCAAAGAGTAACAATGCTATTCTTGCATTCACCGAAAAGGATGCCGCTTTAACCAAAGAGAGCGCTTGCATCCGTTGCGGAAGATGTGCAACAGCCTGCCCTATGAGCCTTATGCCTACGGTTATTGTTCGCCACGCTAAGGCAGGCGATGCTGAAGCAGTTGAAAAAGCAGGCGTTATGGTATGTATGGAATGCGGAAGCTGTTCATACTCCTGCCCCGCAAAGAAACCACTTGTTCAGAATATGAGAGCGGCTAAAGCATTAGTCAGAGAGGCAGGTGCCAAAAAATGATAGAAATTAAAAACAAGCTTAACGTCAGCGCTTCGCCTCACGTTAAGTCACCAAAAACAGTAACAGGCATTATGCTTGATGTTATCATTGCATTATGCCCCGCACTTTTTGCTTCGTTCTTCCTTTTCGGTCCTCAGGCTCTGGCGGTTGTTGCCGTATGTGTCGGCACTTGTGTGCTCAGCGAATTTGTTGCCCGCAAGGTTATGAAGCGTGACAACACCATAAGCGATTTGAGTGCAGTTGTTACAGGCTTGCTTCTCGCTTTTAACCTTCCGTCAACAATTCCCCTTTGGATGGCCGCAGTAGGCAGTGTTATTGCAATCGTTGTTGTTAAGCAGTTCTTCGGCGGAATCGGTCAGAACTTTGTTAACCCTGCTCTTGCAGGAAGAATCATTCTTCTCACCTCTTTCCCCACAGCTATGGCAACCTGGACAAGACCGCTTTCTTGGCAGGCAGAAGCCGCTACCACCGCTTCACCTCTTGCTTCAATGTATAATGAAGCCGGTGAATTCACCGCAGAAAATCTCCCCACTCTTACCGATATGCTCATAGGTAACCGTGCAGGATGCTTAGGTGAGGTTTGTGCAATCGGTTTGATTTTAGGCGGACTTTACCTTGTTATCAGAAAGGTTATTTCTCCTGCAATTCCTCTTGCATTTATTGCAACAGTAGGAGTATTTATGACAGTTGCAGGCGGATTTAATATGGAGTTTGTTGCCTATCAGCTCTTAAGCGGCGGTCTTCTCATCGGCGCAATCTTTATGGCAACAGACTACACAACCTCTCCAATCAGCCTTAAAGGCAAAATTATTTTCGGTATCGGTTGCGGTCTTATAACTTCACTTATCAGATTCTACGGCAACCTCCCCGAGGGTGTAAGCTTTGCAATTCTTATTATGAACATTCTTGTTCCTCATATTGAAAGGCTTACAGCTCCAAAGCCCTTTGGTACTGTTAAAGAAAAGAAATCAAAGGAGGCTAAATCAGCATGAAAAAAGCTATTTTAATCCCTACGATTTCATTATTCATCATCTGCCTTTGCGCAACATTCCTTTTAGGAATTGTCAACAGCGTTACTGAAGATAAAATTGCTCAGAACGCCGTGCAGACAGAAATGGACAGCCGCAAGGTTGTTATGGCAGACGCCGTAAGCTTTGGCGACAAGGTTGAAGGCAACCACACATACGAGGGCGTTGACTCCCCTTACAGCTATGTTGAAGCCCTTGATGCAAACAGCAATTTAATCGGCTATGTTTTTGTTACCCAGTCCACAGGCTACGGCGGAGCAATCAGCACTATGACAGGTGTGAGCACTGACGGCAAGGTAACAGGCGTTGAATTTCTTCAAATCAACGAAACAGTAGGTCTTGGTATGAACGCTACAAAGGATTCATTCAAAGACCAGTTCAAAGGTCTTTCAGGTGTAATCGGCGTTAACAAAAATGAAAGCACCGAAACCGAAGTTAAAGCACTCACAGGTGCAACAATCACCACAAAAGCCGCGGCTAAGGGTGTTAACATTGCTCTTGATATTTATGAAAACGTTTTAGGAGGTGAGAACAATGGCTGAAAAGAAAACACTCCGTCAGGAATTTACCAAAGGTCTTATTAAAGAGAACCCCGTTCTTCGCCTTGTTCTCGGAACCTGCCCCACCCTGGCAGTTACCACCTCTGTTATGAGCGCGGTTGGTATGGGCGCTTCTGCAACAGCAGTTCTCGTTTGCTCCAACATAGCAATTTCTCTTTTAAGAAAAGTTATTCCTTCAAAAGTTCGTATCCCCGCATACATTGTTATTATTGCTTCTTTTGTTACAATCGTTCAGATGGTTGTTAAGGCTTTTATGCCTGAGCTTGACCAGCAGCTCGGCGTTTATCTTCCGCTGATTGTTGTTAACTGCATCATCCTTGGCCGTGCCGAAGCATTTGCAGGCAAAAATCCCGTTTTAGCCTCTGCTGTTGACGGCTTGGGAATGGGCGTAGGATTTACCGGCGCACTTTTCTTTATGGGCTTTATCCGTGAGCTTTTCGGAAGCGGAACCTTCCTTTCAGGCATTGCCGGCATCAACGGCGGTAACGGACTGGCTGTTCCTTTCCTCAATGAAAATCCTATGCTGATTTTCGTTCTCGCTCCCGGCGGATTCTTCGTTTTCGGTATTCTTATGGCTGTTGCCAACAAAATTGCCGAAGGCAAAGGTCTTCCAAAGGCTGAGCTTCACGGCTGTGAAAATTGCCCGATGGCAAAGTCTTGCACAATTATTCACAAAGAAGATTGCAAATCCAATGAGGAGGTGGCAAGCAAATGAGTTATTCCAAAGAGCTTATTTCAATCCTCATAACTTATATTCTTACCCAGAACTTTATTCTTTCAAAGTTCCTTGGTATCTGCCCATTCTTGGGTGTTTCCAAAAAGCTTAACACGGCCATGGGTATGTCAGCGGCGGTTATTTTTGTTATGCTTATTTCAACCGCTATCACCTACCCTATTTACAACCTGCTTGTTCATTTCGGCCTTGAATATCTTGAAACAATCGTTTTTATTCTTGTTATTGCCGCACTTGTTCAGCTTGTTGAAACAGCGATGAAGAAGTTTATGCCCCCTCTTTACAACGCATTGGGAATTTACCTTCCTCTTATTACAACAAACTGCGCTGTATTGGGTGTTGTGCTTCTCAACATTGACACAAACGGCTACAGCGGAACAATGGAAAACTTCGGCAGAGCTATGATGAGTTCCCTTGGTGCAGGTCTCGGCTTTATGCTTGCAATGGTTATGTTTGCAGGTGTCCGTTCAAGGCTTGAATCCTGCGATATTCCTAAGTTCCTCAAAGGACTGCCTATTACCCTTGTTGCCGCTTCACTCACTTCTCTTTCATTTCTCGGCTTTGCCGGACTTGTTGAGAATATGTTTGCTTAAAGGAGGTTCAGACGATGGAATTTACACCTATTCTTATCGCGGTAGCCATTGTTGCAGGTCTCGGACTTTTGCTTGGTCTTGGTCTTGCAGTAGCCTCCATTGTTATGGCTGTTCCCGTTGACAAAAAGGCTGAAGAAATCCGTGAATGCCTCCCCGGTGCAAACTGCGGTGCCTGCGGATTTTCAGGCTGTGACGGCTATGCCGCCGCCCTTTCAAAGGGAGTTACCAAAAACACCACTCTTTGCGCCCCCGGCGGAAATGATGTTTCACAGGAAATTGCGCGGATTGCAGGCCTCGAAGCAGGCACAGTTAAACCAATGGCAGCAGTTGTTCTTTGTCAGGGTATCAAATCCAACTGCGACACAAAAATGGTTTATCAGGGCATTGAATCCTGCAAAATGGCAAAACAGCTTTTTGGCGGACCGAAGGAATGTATCTACGGCTGTATCGGCTACGGTGACTGTGTTAAGGCTTGCCCTTATGACGCTATTCACATCTGCGACGGTGTTGCAAGAATCAACCCCCTTGCCTGCCGCGCTTGTAAGCAGTGCGTTAAAGCCTGCCCCAACTCACTTATAAAAATGATGCCTCTTCACGAAACAAAGGCCGCTGTTCTTTGCGCCAACAAAGATAAGGGTGCTGTTACCCGCAAAGAATGCAAAACAGGCTGTATCGGCTGTATGAAGTGCGTTAAAACCTGTGAGTTTGATGCAATTAAGGTTGAAAACTTCTGCGCTAAAATTGATGCAACAAAATGCACAGGCTGCGGAAAGTGCGCTGAGGGTTGCCCCACAAATGCAATTCAGCTTATCACTCTTAACTAAGCCCTTCAAAGACCTTGGTAAAATCACCAAGGTCTTTAATTTTTGCCTTGACAGTATATTATGCTTATGTTATAATTTTCTTGTAATGATATGTGGGGTTCACCCTATTTCAAATTTATAATGATTGGAGTTTTTCAAATGGAAAGAATTAAAACAATCGAAACAAGAGACCTTGTAGAAAGCATTGAAAAAGGCGGTTGCGGTGAATGCCAGACTTCTTGCCAGTCAGCTTGCAAAACTTCTTGTGGCGTTGCTAACCAGCAGTGCGAGAATTGCGAAGAATAATTACTTTTCGTAAAATGTACTAAACAGGTAATACGCTGAGTATTACCTGTTTTTTATAATCGGAGGAACTATGGTACACCAGTATAAACTCAACGGCTATAATATTGTGCTTGACACCTGCAGCGGCTCTGTTCACACAGTTGATGAGGTTGCTTACGACATTATAGCTTTATATAAAAAAAAGAATGCAGAAGCCATTGCTGATGAAATCACCGCAAAATACAGCGATGTTACCCGTCAGGATGTGTTTGACTGCATTGAAGATGTTGCCACTCTCGAAAAAATGGGTAAGCTCTACACTCCCGACACTTACGAGGGTATGGCATTTGACTTTAAAAACAGAAATACCGTTATCAAAGCTCTTTGCCTTCATGTGGCTCACACCTGCAACCTGAACTGCAATTATTGCTTTGCAAGCCAGGGCAAATATCACGGTGAAAGAGCATTGATGAGCTTTGAAACAGGCAAGCGTGCTCTTGATTTTCTTATTGAAAATTCAGGCACAAGAAGAAATCTTGAAGTTGACTTCTTCGGCGGCGAGCCTCTTATGAACTGGGATGTTGTGAAACAGCTTGTAGCCTATGCCCGTGAGCAGGAAAAAATCCACAACAAAAACTTCCGTTTCACCCTTACCACCAACGGAATTCTCATTGACGACGATGTTATTAAATTCTCTAATAAAGAGATGAGCAATGTTGTTCTGAGCCTTGACGGCAGAAAAGAAGTTCATGACAGACTCCGCAAGGACTATATGGGCAGAGGCAGTTATGATACAATTGTACCCAAGTTTAAAGAATTTGTTGAGCGCAGAGGCAACAAAAATTACTATATGCGCGGAACATTTACCCACGCCAATACAGACTTTACTAACGATATTCTTCACATGGCAGATATGGGCTTTACTGAGCTTAGTATGGAGCCTGTTGTCTGCTCACCTGATGATGACGCGGCGCTGACCAACGAGGATTTGCCCGTTCTTTTTGAGCAGTACGAAATCCTTGCCAAAGAAATGATTGAAAGAAAGAAGCAGGGCAAGCCCTTTACTTTCTACCACTATATGCTTGACCTCAAGCACGGCCCTTGCATTTATAAGCGCATCTCAGGCTGTGGCTCAGGCACAGAATATATGGCAGTTACCCCCACAGGTGACCTTTACCCCTGCCACCAGTTTGTTGGTGACAAAAAGTATCTTTTAGGCAACATCTATGACGGCGTAACGAACAAAGCAATTCAGGATGAATTCAAGCTTTGCAACGCTTATGCCCGCAAGGAATGTGATGACTGCTGGGCAAAGCTCTATTGCTCAGGCGGTTGTGCCGCTAACTCGTACCACGCTTCAGGCAAAATCACAGGAATTTATGAATACGGCTGTGAGCTTTTCAAAAAGAGAATTGAATGTGCAGTTATGCTCAAGGTTGCCGAAAGTGAGATTTAACTAAATGAACACACCCATTGCCGATTTTGTAGAAACTTACATAAAAAGCAACAAGGCCAGGCTTCATATGCCCGGCCATAAGGGTGTGCAGTTTTTAGGAATTGAACAGCTTGATATAACCGAAATTAAAGGTGCAGATGAGCTTTATTCACCTGAGGGGATTATTCTCCGAAGTGAAGAAAACGCCTCTGCACTTTTCTCGACTAAAAGAACAGTTTATTCCGCAGGTGGCTCCTCCCAGAGCATCAATGCTATGCTTTACCTTGCCAAAATGAGGAGCCAGAGCAGAACTGTTTTTGCTTCACGCAATGCTCACAAGTCATTTTTATATGCCTGCGCAAAGCTCGACTGCAATATTCATTGGCTTTATCCTGAAGAAAATTCTCACCTTTGCTCAGGGGTAATTTCTCCTGAGGCTCTCAAAGCAGAGCTTAACAAAAGCGAAGCTTTGCCTTTTGCGGTGTATATCACAAGCCCTGATTATCTGGGAAGAATTTCAAATATCAGCGGTCTTTCCAATGTATGCAAGGAGTTTAACATTCCCCTGCTTGTAGATAACGCTCACGGTGCTTACCTTGCTTTTTGCAAAAATAATCTTCACCCCATTGCTCTTGGTGCGGATATGTGCTGCGATTCAGCTCATAAAACCCTGCCCGTTCTCACAGGCGGCGGATATCTCCACATTGCAAAAGGTGACACTTTCGGTTTTGCTTCTCACGCTGTTCAGGCTATGGAGATTTTCGGCTCAACCAGCCCGTCTTATCTTATTTTGCAATCTCTTGATTTGTGTAACAAATATATTGATGAAAACATACAAAAAGATTTAAAAATCTGCCAAAGTAAAATTGAAGAAGTCAGGTCAGCTATGCCTGTTCCTGATGTTTCACAGGAACCACTTAAAATAACGGCAGATATGCGCTGTGTTGCCAACAGAGATATTTTTGAAGAAACCGGAATCGAACCTGAATTTTCTGACGGTGATTTCACCGTGTTTATGCTCACCCCTCAAAATAGTGATGAGGATTTTGCAAAGCTGAAAGAAGCATTTGTGAAAATGCAGGTTGTAAAAATCATTTGTGAAGAGCCGCCCGCCATTCCCCGCGGAGTGCAAAAAATGTCGGTGAGGGATGCGATTTTTTCATTAAGTGAAACCGTCTGTGTTGAAAATGCAGTCGGCAGAATATGCGCCGCACCTACGGTATCTTGCCCGCCCGCAATTCCCATAGCGGTCAGCGGAGAAGAAATTACAAGCGAGCACATCACTCTTTTCAAAAAATATAATATAAACCGCATTTCGGTGGTAAAAAAATAACTCTCTATACCCGAGTATAGAGAGTTTATTTTATAATATTACGGGCAGAACCTGTCCGCCGTTTTCTCTTGATTCGTCAGCAAGGAACACAGCAAGGTGACCTCTTAAAGAATCCTGAATTGATGTGCAGGAAATTGACATCTCGTCATTTACAACATAATCAACAAAATCCTCAGCAAGGAGCAAGTCTCCGCCTCCGTGGCTGTCATCTTTAACGCTGACATCTATAACAGTTTCAGAAAATTCGTGTTCGGGGCGTGGGTCAATCATAGAAATTGTTACTTTACCGTCCTCAAGGTTTCCGTAAATCTCGCCCTTTGTTCCTGTTATGTGAAGCTTGCGAAGACCTTTTGATGCACCACCCACCATATTGTGAGTTCCCGTTGCACCGCTTTGGAAATTAACAAGAACACTCTGGTGGTCAACAACATTGTTATCACTCTTATAAGCGCAGATTCCGTAAGGGCTGTCGGTTTTAAGAAGCTTGATTTTTTCTTCTATGTCATCAATGCCTCTGTCCTCAAGGTCTGCCCACACATAAAAGCTCCAGCGGTCAGGGTGGTCAATATAAAGCCTCTTTGCCGAATAAAGACATTCGTCAACAAGGGGGCAATCCACCATACATCTTGTGCCTGCATTTTCAGGAGCATTACCGAGAACAAACTGCTTGTTACAGCCAAAGCTTGAAACGGCAACAGGCTTATCCTCACCCATAAGCCACATCATAATATCCATATCGTGACTGCACTTTGCAAGGAGCATTGAAGCGTGGCACTTTTCATAATTATTCCACTTACCTCTTACATGGCTTGTGGACATGTGATGATAGCTTACATACTCAGAAAGCTGAATATTGATAATGTCACCTATTGTTCCTTTGTGAAGCTCTTCTTTAATCTTTCTGTAAAAAGGAGCATATCTCAAAACAAAGCAAATCATAACCTTTCGGCCGTATTTGTTTGCGGCGGCAACAAGCTCCCTTGCCTCTTTTTCATTAACGGCAAAGGGCTTTTCGAGCAAAACATCAAGCCCGTATTCCAAAAGAGGAATTGTGGTTTTAACATGAATATTATCCATTGTTCCGTTGATTGCCGCATCAGCAAAGCGCGGAACCTTAACCAACTCTTCAACAGACTCAAAGCAATGCTCCGAAGCAATATTAAATCTTTCGGAAATATATTTTCTGCGGATTGGGTCAGGGTCAACAATTCCCACAATCTGCATTTTTTCAGGTTTAATTTCGGCAAGGGAAGCATAAATCAGGCTTCTGTGGCCTCCGCCGACTATTATAGTTTTTAAGGGATTCATAAGCGTCACTCTTTCTTATCCGATAAATCCGTGGTCAATGTCGGGCTCTTCGCTCTCTTCAACAGGGAACATATCAATAAGCCCCACTGCACGGCTGAGCACCAACAAAGCATCGGCAGAATTTACATTGTCATCATTATTAACATTAGCATTTACTTTCTGCTGAGCAGTAAGGTTCAAAAGACCTGTGCTTGCCTGCAAAATCAAAAGTGCATCAGACGAATTGATTTCACCGTCAGCATCAACATCGCCGTAAGAAGCGGCAAAGCAGCTTATGCTCAATGAAAAAGCAAGGGTAAGCACCAATAAAATTGCAACAAATTTTTTCATAATAAACCTCCGTTCCGAGAACTGCTACCATTATACCAAACAGATTAGTCAAAATCAATAATATTCAAAAAAATCAGCGCAGTTTTAACCTGCGCTGAAAAACTTATTTCATAAAGAAAAGTGAGGCGGCAATTAAAATCTGAGCGCCGTAATATGTAATGTGGTTAAGCACAACAAACGCTCTGTTACAGCCCTTTTCGGTAAAGAAAATCTGGCTGAGAACAAGGTCTGACACAAAGAAAGACACTCCGCCTGCAAAGAAAAGAATCTGCGAAAGCTCCATTCCGTAGGTGGTCATAGTCATAAAGCCCACAGAAAATGTCATTGAAGCTATTGCGCCGTAGGAATTTGACAATCCCTTAAACTTACCCATATCCATTTTTGTGATTTTAACAGCCAGACCTGACACAATAAGCACAACTATCGGTGCCACAAAACAAATCAGAGCATTTACAAGTGTCATCGGATAGGTGATGAATACGGCGGCAATCAACAAAATGTGTTGCACCATAAAAGTAATAAAACCAAAGGTAAGGTATGTATCGCTGTTATCCTTCTGGAGCCATTTCAGCTCAATAAAAATATCTCCGAGCAAGCCCAGAACGGCACCCATAACCACCATAAGACCAAAGGTCAGGTTAACAGCGGGATTGGAAATTATTGCAGCAATTCCGACAGCAACAAAAAGACAGCTTGCGGCAGTTTTAACTGCTAAATCTGAAATTTTGACATTCAAACCTCTTTTAACTGTAAAAACCGCTGTTACAACTATACTCAATGCTAAAATTATCCAAAATAACATAAAAATACCTCCTTTACAAAATTATATTACCACAACATCATATTTAACATCAATACAAAAATAAAAAATCGTCGTCAAAAAAGACGACGATTTTTTGGCTATTTTATCTCAATTTTTTCTTTTCCGCCCATATAAGGTCTTAATGCAACGGGGATATTAACGCTTCCGTCTTCATTAAGGTTGTTTTCGAGGAATGCAATCAACATTCTCGGCGGAGCAACAACTGTATTATTAAGAGTGTGGGCCAAATATTTTCCGTCTTTGCCGTTAACTCTGATTTTAAGGCGTCTTGCCTGAGCATCGCCGAGGTTGGAGCAACTGCCGACTTCAAAATACTTCTGCTGACGAGGTGACCAGGCTTCAACATCGATTGACTTAACCTTAAGGTCAGCCAAATCACCTGAGCAACACTCAAGAGTTCTTACCGGAATATCAAGTGAGCGGAACAAATCAACAGTGTTCTGCCAGAGCTTATCAAACCACATTTTACTATCTTCGGGCTTGCAGACAACAATCATTTCCTGCTTTTCGAACTGGTGAATTCTGTAAACACCGCGTTCTTCAAGGCCGTGAGCGCCCTTTTCCTTGCGGAAGCAGGGTGAATAGCTGGTAAGGGTCTGAGGAAGCTTTTCTTCAGGGATGATTGTATCCATAAACTTACCAATCATTGAATGCTCACTTGTGCCGATGAGATAAAGGTCCTCGCCCTCAATTTTATACATCATAGCGTCCATTTCGGCAAAGCTCATAACACCTGTTACAACACCGCTTCTAATCATAAAGGGAGGAACGCAATAAGTGAAGCCTCGGTCAATCATAAAATCACGGGCGTAAGAAATAATTGAAGAATGAAGTCTTGCAATGTCGCCCATAAGATAATAGAAGCCGTTACCTGCAACTCTTCTTGCGCCGTCGAGGTCGATACCGTCAAACTTTTCCATAATGTCAACATGATAAGGAACTTCAAAGTCGGGAGTTACAGGCTCACCGTAACGCTGAACCTCAACATTTTCACTGTCATCCTTACCGATTGGAACTGACGGGTCAATAATGTTGGGAATTGTCATCATAATTTTAGTGATTTTTTCACTGTATTCTGTTTCAAGAGCTTCAAGCTCAGCAAGACGCTTTGCATTCTGAGCAACGAGCTGTTTAACCTCTTCAGCCTCTTCCTTTTTGCCCTGAGCCATAAGTGCGCCAATCTGCTTTGAAATCTTGTTACGGTTGGCACGAAGTGAATCAGCCTCACCCTTGCAGGCTCTGCTGAGCTTATCAAGCTCAATTACCTCATCAACAAGAGGAAGCTTACTGTCCTGAAATTTATTTTTAATATTCTGTTTAACTAATTCAGGGTTTTCTCTTAAAAATTTTAAATCAAGCATAGGAACTCTCCTTTAACAATAAATCCATAAAATATAATAACAAACTAATTTAAAAAATTCAATAGAAAAATAAAAGTTCCTGATTTTACTCAGGAACTTTTACGACTATTTAGTAGTGTTATTATTCAGCATTCTTCTTTTTGTTAATGAAGATAAATGCTACAACTGCGCCTGCGATAAGTACAAGAACAACTGCACCGATGATAATAAGAGTTTTGGGGTCTTTTTCATCATCAAGAAGCTCGTCGCTGTCAACAGCCTGAGTTTCGCTCTCATCAGGTGTGTAGTAATCGTAATCACTGCTGTAATCATCATAGCCGAGGTCTGTGCTCTGCTCGTCAATTACTGATGATGAGGTAATTTCACTAACTGATGTTGTATCTGTAGGAAGAGTAGCTGTTGGGATAGCCTTAGTTGTGGTGGTTGTGCCCTTGGTTGTAGTGGTTGTTTTCTTCGTAGTTGTAGTTGTTTTCTTTGTAGTTGTTGTGGTTGTAGTAGTTTTCTTTGTTGTAGTTGTTGTGGTGGTCTTAACACCTGCAGCAGCTATTGAATTGTTTGAAATTGTGGGGTTAACAGAAACGTTGTTGTATTCTTCGTCTGTTACCGTGCAGTCTGTTACTGTGATTGAGAAAGAGCCGCCGCTCTTATCTTTTTCAAGAGTAACTGTTGCGATTGTACCGGTTTTCATACCGTTGATAGCAATCATACTGATATGGCTCTTGCCGCCTGCAGCGGTGGGGTTAGATGTTAATATAGCACCTGAGGTAAGAGTTGCATTACCGGCTTCAATACCTGTGTGGTCTTTATCAACATATTTGCACTTAACGCCATTCATATTGAACACGATGTCCATACTGTTGAATGAGCCTTTGGTAAGTTCGATGGAAACAACCAATTCCTTATCATTTTCACTAACCTTCTTAAGTGCGAGTGCGGGAGCATCTACTGCGAATGATGAAATAACCATTGCACCTGCAACGCTGAACACCATTATAACAGTGAGAAGCAAAGAAATAATTTTTGCGGATTTTGTCATTTTAATATATCTCCTCTCAAAAGATTACCTATATAATAACAAAAAAGGCAGAATAAATCAATAGGAAAATTAAAGAAAAAACCCTGCATCCGAAAATGCAGGGAAATATCTGTTATTTAAAGCTTGAAATTAGTCTTCCTTTTTGCGAAGAGCCACTACTGCTGCTGCGCTGATGCCGAGAACTGCAACTGCTGCAACTGCTGAGCCTACGCTTTCACCTGTTGATGGGTTAACTACGGGAGCATCTGCCTCAGGAGCGTCTGCTTCAGGCTTATCTGCTTCAGGCTTATCTGCCTCAGGTTTATCAGTTTCTGGCTTATCAGCCTCAGGCTTGTCTGCCTCGGGTTTGTCAGTTTCGGGCTTGTCTGTTTCAGGCTTATCGGTTTCAGGCTTGTTATCGTCAACCTTTTCAGACTCAACAACGCCGTTGATTACGGGAGTAACCTCTGTGTTGTTATAGTCAGCATCAGAAACACCACAGGATGTTGCCTTAACTGAGAAAGAGTATTCCTCATCAGTAACAAGAAGAGTTACAACTGCAACAGTACCTGTTTTCATACCGTTGATAGCAATCATTGAAATGTTGCTTGAGCCTTCTCCTGCCTCGTGGTTTGAGAACAAAATAGCGCCTGAAGAAGTTGTGGCATCGCCTGCGGCAATACCTGTGTTTTCTTCATCTACATATTTGCACTTAACGCCGTTCATTTCAAAAACCAAGTCAAGATTGTTGAATGTACCCTTAACCAAGTCAATGTTAACTACGATTTCATCTCCGTTTTTGCTTACCTGCTTAACCTCAAAAGTGGGGGCTTCAACTGCAAAAGCTGAAGAAACAAGAGCAACTGCAACGCCGAATACCATTGAGATTGCAAGCACAACAGAAAGAATCTTTGCTGTTTTTTTCATTTTAAATCATCTCCTGAAAAAAATTATCAAATTTATGACATAATTATAATAACAGAACTCATTCAACAAATCAATATACTTTCAGAAATTTCATATATTTGCCATATTTAGTTTAAAAAATCATCAAATATAATATACATTATTATTGGCTTTTATTTATTGACATAAAGAAGCGGTTAGTGTATAATTTTATAAAGTAAACTGGAGGAGAATATTATGAAAAAGATAATCAGTATCTCCCTTTGCCTTGTGCTGATGCTGGCCTCTTTGCTTTTGCCCGCATCTGCATACACCGTAGAGCTTGTTTCAAAGCCCGACAAAACCGTTTTTTATGAGGGTCTTGATTGGGTATATAACAGTTCGGTGATAACGCCAATGTCTGACTTCGACCTAACGGGCACTGTTATTAAATACAACGGCAACAACATTTCATTTAATAAATTCCCTTGGGGCGGCAATATGTATGCTGAGCCTTCGGGCGGCAAATGGCAGACAGGCAAAAACAAGGTTAAAATTTATCTTGATGATTTTGACGGTGTTTATGTTGAAAGTGAGCTGACTTTAGTTGCAATCAAAAAAGCAGAGCTTTCAAAATCCCCCGATAAAACAGAGCTTATCCGCGGAACAGATTGGGAATATGATGCTTTAGGCAGTATTTCTTTAAAGAAATTCACACCTGCCGGGGCTCAGATTAAGCTCACCTTTACCGACGGAACAAGCAAGGTTGTTTCTTATGAAGACGGCGGTATGGACTGGATTGTGCCCGGAAGTGTTGATGATTTTGTTTTAGGCACCAACACTCTTGAGCTTACTTATCACGGTCACACAGTTCCGTTCAATGTTAAATTCGTTCTCGAAAAGATTCAGAGCGCCTCATTAAAGAGCAAGCCTTCAAAGGTTAACTACGATTTCAGCGACGATTGGAAATATTCAAACGGCAAAATCGTTCCCGGCTATGATTTCAGCGGACTTAAGGTCAGCATAACCTATTCTAACGGAACTAATGAGGTTATTGATTATTCATCAGTCCAGAGCCGTTTCAAAATCACAGCTCCGTCAACCGTCACTTTGGGAACAAACAAATTCACAGCCACTGTTGACGGCAAGGCTTCTGTTGAATTTGAACTTGTTATAAGAGGCTTTGGTGACATCGACTTTGACGGTCGTATCAACTCAGAAGATGCCCTCAGCGTTCTTCAGTATTCAGTAGGTCTTGTTAAATTTAATATTGTAAAATACAAGTATTCTGATGTAACCGCTGATGACAAGGTTAATTCGTCTGATGCACTTGCAATTCTTCAGAAAGCTGTTGGCACAGTAGATTATTTTAAATCAGAGCTTGTATAACAGGAGGATATAAAAATGAAAATTTTAAAAAGAGCTTTATGCGCATTCCTTTCTGCCGTAATCGCTTTTTCCGTTGTAGGATTCAGCGTATACGCAGAAAAAGAACCTTTACCTGACAACGCATCTTATGTTGCAGGCGATGCAGACGGCGACGCCATTATCAATTCCGCTGACGCGCTGAGAATTGTTTATCATTCTTCAGGTCAGCAGCTTATGAATGATGTTGTCAGAAGAACAGCCGCAGATGTTGACAACAACGGTGAGCTTAACTCAACCGATGCGCTTTACATTCTTTATTATGCAACAGGCAAAGTTGATTCTTTCCAGAGAAAAGATTATAACCTTTCAACAATCGCAGGTAACATTACATACGACCCGTATACAGGCTGTGTAATTGATAACGAAGGTCTTGGTCTTGTAGGCTTTGCTTATGATGCTAAATACGGTGTATTTTACGCCACAGGCGCCGGTTGGCAGAGAACAATGGGTTACACCGAGCTTTATGACAGACTTGCCGCTGTTGCGTTTATGCCCCTTGACACAATCCGTATTAAGTTTAACTACGCAGGTATGCAGTGGATGGTTCAGCTTTGGAAGGGTTATTACGGCCTTGTTCTTGCAGGATGTGAAACAGGCTTCTATAACCGCCCGGGTGACACTCCCGAAAACCAGACCACATACAATGTTGTTTCTGAAGAATATCATCAGGAAATGAGCTGTAAGTTCCATTACGGTTTAAGCTCCTTCAACCGCTACTCCAAGACATGGTGGTTAACAGGCTTCTCCCCTGCAGTTCAGATGAGCCCCGCAACCACAATCCCGATGATGAGAGTTGAAAACACAATTAACTTTACCGATATCGGACTTATGAACGCCTTTATTGAAGGACTTGAGGATGTTGACCATATCTTCCAGAATTATGACGGTGAAATCAGACCGTTCTATTTCCAGAGAGGCGTTAACTACAAGGTTACAGGTACAACAGTTTGGTTTGAATGGCAATAATCAAATAAGCAAATAGTTTGAGGTACACTTCATTGCGAGGTGTGCCTCAGTTATTTTGCTTTACTTCGGTGATTTACCCCCCTCATACACAAGAGCGAAGCATTATCAGCCAAGGCAGAAAATTCATCCAAGAGCAAAAAATAAGCACCGTGCGTTACGCCATTCCGTAAGCACAGTGCTTTAATTTTTTAATCTGTTATCAGCCGGTTACAAGAGATTCATCATATACACAGTCTGACGGAATAACAAGTCTTGAAGCGTCAGCGCCTTTTTCAAGGTGAGAAACATCAAAGGTCTGTACTGTGTCGCCGTTTGATACCACGAGAAGCTCAAGCTCGTTGCCGTTGAAGTAAAATTCAAAGCAAGCATTGTTTTCGTTGTAGAAGGTTTCACAATCGTATTTAACGCCGTCAACTGTCTTTTTGGTTGTTGAGCCGTAAATCATTTCTGTTGTGAAAAGCATTACATAGTTATCAAACAAAAGGCCGATATCATCTTCGATTTCACAATAAGAACCCTGAGCCTTTTCAAGACCCCATGAAACTGAGGGCACAACCTGATAATTCTTGCCGTCGCGGTGCAACATTCTCACTTCAACAGGAACGATTTCCATAAACATAATAATTGTTGCAATTACCTTTGCTTTTCCGTCGGTAGAAAATACCATATCAAATTCACCAACAGATTCATCTGTCATTGTTACATTGAAGGTGAAAGCACCGTGAGCAAATACAGGGTCAACATACTTTGCTTTAAGTGTGTTGTCATAGCTTTTATTAAAGCTTGTGATATTGCCTGTTGCCAACTGAAGAATTTTAAGAGCGTCTGATGAATTTATTTTACCGTCAGCGTTGGTGTCAGCGATACCTGTCTTGTAGTTTGTAATTTCGCTCAAGCCTGTTGCAACCTGCAAAACAGTAAGAGCGTCCTGTGAATTTACTTTGCCTTCGCCGGTTACATCACCGTAAATAACTTCGTCAGCGGCTGATGCGTTCATAGCAAAAGCACCCATTACCATTACAAGTGCAAGAACAACCGAAAAAATTCTTTTTAACATAAATTTACCTTCTTTCTTATTTGATAACTGTCATTGTTTTTATTACAATCGGGTCAACCGGAACAGCAAGCTCGCCCATGCTGTTATATGTACGCTCGCACCGGGTGAAACCGTCAACAACCTCCATACCCTCAACAACCTTACCGAAAGCCGCATATTGACCGTCAAGAGCTGAGGTGTATCTGCCGCTGTAACAAATGAAAAACTGTGATGAGCCTGAGTTGAAATCCTGAGAGCGTGCCATTGAAATAACTCCTCTTGTGTGAGAAAGAGTGTTCTGTTCAAAGCCGTTTGCAGCAAACTCGCCCTTGATTGTTTCATCACTGCCCTCATAGCCCTTGCCGTCAGATGAACCGCCCTGAGCCATAAAATCATCCACTATCCTGTGGAAGGTCAATCCGTCATAAAAGCCCTCATTTACAAGCTTAATGAAGTTGGCGCAGGTTTCGGGAGCATATTCTGGATAAAGTTCAATTACGAACTCTCCGCCGTCTTCCATAACAACCTGAACCTTTGTGTGACCTGTGAGTTCGGGAGTTTCTTCCTGCGCTTTTTCACCGCAGCCTGCAAAGCACAAGCAAACAAACACAGCACACATCAGCAAGCTGATTATTTTTTTCATTTAATCAGTCCTTTCTTACAGATACACAGAGTATATCACAAAACTCTCTTGCGCACAAGAGTAAATTTATGGTAGTATGTAATAAATTTAAATTTGGTGGTTTATTGTTGTGAAAAAGAAAAACATAACCCTTTGTGCAGTCAATTCCAAATATATTCATTCCTGCCCTGCTGTTTATTATCTGAAAGCAGGGCTTGAAAAGGTGCTGCCCGAGTTCAAAGCAATCATTATTGAAAGTTCAGTAAACAACACTCCTGAGCATATTCTTTATGAAATTTTCAACTCAAAGCCCGACATCATCGGTTTTAGCGTTTATATATGGAATGTTTCTGTAATTGCTAAGCTTTGCAAAAGCATAAAGGCCGTTAACCCTGACATCAAAATAATTTTAGGCGGTCCTGAAGTTTCTTACGGAATTGAGCATACCGATTTTAAAAATGAAGATTATGATTTAATAGTCAGCGGTGAGGGTGAAAATGCCTTCCCCGCGGCGGTGAGTATAATTTGCGGCGAAGAACCGACGGTAGATGTTAAAACAGACGGCAAGGTGATTTCCTCACCGAATATCCAAATCCTTGACGATACCCCTTTTATTTATAACGAAGAAAATATTATCAGCTTTAAAAACAGAATAATATATTATGAAACCTCTCGGGGCTGTCCTTTTTCCTGCGCCTACTGCCTTTCTTCTGTTTGCGGAAATGTGAGGTTTTTGTCTTTGGAAAGAGTTTTTTCAGATATTGACTTTTTCATAAGGCATAATGTTGAGCAGGTTAAATTTGTTGACCGCACCTTTAACTGTAACCCCAAAAGAGCCTTTGAAATCTGGAAATATATCATTAACAACGCTCACAAAAGCCGCACCAATTTTCATTTCGAAATCGGTGCCGACCTTTTAACCAAGGAACAGCTTGAACTTTTAAAATCGGCTCCTGCAGGCAAAATTCAGCTTGAGATTGGAATTCAGTCCACTTGCGAGCAATCTCTCAAAGAAAGCTGCCGTTACGCACCCAATGAAAAGATATTTAAAAATGTGATTTCACTTTGCGAAGAGAGCAACATCAATCTTCACACCGATTTAATTGCAGGCCTGCCTTATGAAAGCTATGAAAGGTTTCAGCAAAGCTTCAACGATGTTTACAAATTAAAATCCCATCAGCTTCAGCTTGGATTTCTGAAGCTTTTAAGCGGTGCTCCGTTGAATGAAATCAAAGAAAAACACAGCTATGTTTTCACCGCTTATCCACCCTATGAAATTCTCAAAAACAAATATATTTCTTATGAAGAAAACCAACTTTTAAAAGAAGTTGAAGATGCTCTTGAAAAAATCTACAATTCAAACCGCTTTGTTTTAACCTTGAATGAGCTTGAAAAGCATTTTGATACGCCGTTTGATTTATTCAGGAAAATCGCAGATTTTCTGAAAGAAAAAGGACTTCTTTTCTGCGGAGTTTCAACCAAAAAGCTTTATGATGTTTTAAATGAATTTTCTCAAAATTCGGGAATGAATTTATCGGCACTTTTATTGGAAGATTTTTATCTTAGCGAAAATTCCGAGGTAGTTCCCGATTCATTGAAGCACCTTACAGGTCTGAGCAAATTCACCCGCCCTGCTTCGAGCAAAATTCTCCACGAAATGGATTTGGCAAAGGAGAAAAAGATTTTTGTTAAATTTATCGGCACCTGCGCTTTGGTTATTGACTACGCAAGCCGCAACCCTGTTAACGGCAGATTTAATTTAATCTGCAAAAAGGAGGTTGATTTCGGTGAATAAAATTTGCACCGCCTGCCCCCGTGAATGCAAAATCGACAGAACGGCCTCAACGGGATTTTGCGGAGTTACTGACAGCTTCCGCGTGGCAAGGGCCGCCCTGCACTTTTGGGAGGAGCCTTGTATCAGCGGAACAAGAGGAAGCGGAACGGTTTTCTTTTCGGGCTGTAATTTAAAATGTGTTTACTGCCAGAATTTTGAGCTGAGCCACAACGCTTTCGGAAAGGATATTTCTGACGAAAGGCTGTTAAAAATCTTTGATGAGCTGACAACCCTCGGAGCGCACAATATAAACCTTGTAAACCCAACTCATTATGCCTTAAGACTGGCAGAGCTTTTTAAAAAGAAAAGACCGTCCGTTCCCATAGTTTATAATACGGGCGGATATGAAAAAACCGAAACATTAAAAATGCTCGACGGCATTGTGGATATTTATCTCGCAGATTTAAAATATTGCGATAATACCGTTTCACAAAAATACAGCAAGGCTGAAAATTATTTTGAAATGGCTTCACAGGCAATTTTTGAAATGAAACGCCAACAGCCTGAGGATATTTTTGACCCTGACGGAATAATGCAAAAGGGCGTTATTATCAGAAACCTTATTTTGCCCGGCAACATCAGCCA
>JAFTWE010000050.1 GCA_017465465.1 Clostridia bacterium
AATAAAGTTTTTCTCTTCACATTTAACGGCAGTTATCCGCCCGTCATAACAACGGGCAACAGAAAACTGCGTTTTTTGGCTTTTAAGATATTCAATGAGCTTATCAAATAAATTTGATTTTACTTCATTTGACCTGCCTTTCAATATGTATCTGAAGCAATCAGGATTGACCGATTTCAGCTTTATATGCCTGAAGCCGTCTTTAGTATATGCACCGTGGTAGAAAGAGTTCATCTGATAACCGCCTTTCATTGTCTTTGCTTCTATTCTATTCACCCGAGCGCAAATGGTGAGGGTTATTTTTCTTTTCAGACAAAATGTCAAAAAATGTTCAAAAACATATTGATTTTATTTAAATATATGGTATACTACTCGTAGGGAATTTTTTCCGAATCTATGAAAGGAGAAAAAATAATATGGATTTTGAAGCAATCCTTGCTGAAGTTACACCTATCATCGAGAAAATCGTTGCTTATATCAGCGAAATCGATTTTGAGGCTCTCATCGCAACTATCAGCGAGTTCATCGCAGGCCTTACTGCTTAATTATGTTACATAAAAATCCACGGTTTATGCCGTGGATTTTTTGTTTTTATATTGAATTTTACTTTTTATAATGTATAATATACTTATATTTAAAAGGAGTGTTTGATATGTTTAGTTCTATAGGCCAATTATTTTCAAGCATAGTTTTAGTTTTCGCAACTATCGCTAACACAATTATCCCGATTTTTGCAGGCAATTCACTCACCGATGACCGTTATTATGATGAATGGTCAGCAGAAGATGCTTATGTTGTAGATTATGATGCTGTAATGCAAAAAGACCCCGATGAAGACTATAAGGTTCTCGTTCTTACTGATGTTCAGCTTGACGGTGACGAAGTGCTCAGCAAAATAAGATTTGAAGTCGAAGAGCTTATTACAAAGCTTGTTAACAAAGCTGACCCCGATTTAATTGTATTTGTCGGTGACAACGCTATCGGTATTTTTGCTTATCATTGGTTTATCGAATTTATGGATTCATTTGGCATCCCCTGGGCTCCGGTTATGGGTAACCACGACGGTCAGAGCCTTACAAGCGAAAGCTGGGCGGCTTACAAAATGATTAAAGCCGATAACTGCCTTTTCAAATTCGGTCCCGAAGATATGGGTCACGGCAACTACACCGTTCAGATTCGTCAGGGTAACAAGTTTATTCATACTCTTTATCTTATGGATACACACAATTCAGCCGATTACATTGACGGTGACATCGTGCTTGAAGATGTTTATGACGGACTTTGGAAAAATCAGATTGAATGGTACAAATGGAATGTTAACGGCTTGAACGAGCTTACAAACAGCAATGTTGAAAGCACATTGTTTATCCACATTCCTCTTCCCGAATATAACAACGCTTACGAAGCAATGGGCTCTGACCCCACAGCCTTTGGTCAGAAGAATGAATACATCTGCTGCAGCGGTATGAACACAGGTATGTTTGATGTTATGAAAAACCTCGGCAGCACAAAGAATGTTATCTGCGGCCACGACCACCTTAACACATTCTCTACCAATTATCAGGGTATTCGCCTTTCTTACGCTACAAAAACAGGCACAGGCTCTTATCACGACCCGGCAATTCAGGGCGGCAGCCTTCTCGTTATTGACGAAAACGGCACAGCAACCTTCTCTCACATTGATGCCGCTACACTTTAATTGTAATCCCCGATAAAACGACTTATAAAACCACAAATGCGGTATCGACCGAAACAGTCGATACCGCATCATTTTATTTTATTGTGTTTTTAATTGCTTCAAAGCTTTCTGCACTGATAACGTGTTCAATTCGGCAGGCATCTTCAGTTGCAACCTTTTCATCAACACCAAGACCGATGAGGAATTTTGAAATAACCGTATGGCGCTCATACATTCTCTCTGCAATTTCAAGGCCCTTTTCAAGGAGGGTTATATGACCGTCTTTATCCACTTCAATGTATCCGTTTTCGCGGAGGTTTTTCATCGCAACGCTGATGCTTGGCTTTGAAAAATCAAGCTCGTTAGCTATATCGATAGACCTAACCATACCCTTTGATTTGCTTAATATAAGTATTGTTTCAAGATAATTTTCTGCTGATTCGTGTATTTTCATATAATCACCGACAAATGAATTTTAAGTATTATACCATACCCTAAAAACTTTTTCAAGTATAGCAAAATTTTCTCAAAAAAACTATTGACAAATTTTTATCACAGTGATAATATATTCCCGTAGTTAGTAAGTCCTAACTCTAAATTTCAACTCAGGTGGTATATTATGAATTTGACTGATGCTCAGGAAGGAAAAGAATATATCATCCGTTCAATCGAAACAGACGATGAAGAGCTTGACGCTTTTCTCTTTTCATTAGGCTGTTACAGCGGCGAACCAATCACCGTAATTTCTCACATTAAAGGCGGTTGTGTTGTTTCGATTAAAGACGGCAGATATAACATCGACAATCAGTTGGCCGAAGCTATCATTATATAATTTGAAGCTGTCAGTTACCAACTGATTCCTTTTCGACCATGAGTTAGTCAAGGTTAACCTGATTTATTAAGGAGGAATAGAAATGAGAATTGCTTTAGCAGGCAATCCCAACAGCGGTAAGACCACAATGTATAATGCTCTTACAGGCCGTAACGAAAAGGTCGGCAACTGGGCAGGTGTTACCGTTGAAAAGAAAGAAGCCCCAATCAAAAAATCCTTAACAGGCGGCGAAGAAATCATTGCCGTTGACTTGCCCGGTGCTTATTCAATGTCACCCTTCACCTCAGAAGAAAGCATCACAAGCTCTTATGTTAAAGGTGAAAGCCCTGACGCTATCATCAACATTGTTGATGCCACAAACCTCAGCCGCAGCCTTTTCTTTACAACTCAGTTGCTCGAATTGGGAATTCCCGTTGTTGTGGCTCTTAACAAGGCTGACATCAACAAAAAGAAGGAAACTAAAATTGATGTAGCCGCTTTATCTCAGAAGCTCGGCTGTCCTGTTGTTGAAACCGTTTCAACCTCGGCAGACGGTATGAGTGAGGTTGTTAAAGCCGCTGCTTCACTTAAAGGTAAGACTCAGGCTGCTCCCTATGTTCAGGGTGATATCGACTTAACAGATAAAGCTGTTGTTGTAGCCGCTGACAGAAAGCGTTTTGAATTTGTTAACGGTATTGTTAAAAAGGTTGAAAGCCGTAAGGTTCTTACCAAAGATAAAAACGCACAGGATAAAATTGACGCAGTGCTTACTAACAAATGGTTAGGTATTCCGATTTTTGCAGTTGTTATGTATGCTGTGTTCTGGATTTCACAGGCAGGCCCCGGCGTTTGGATTGCTGAAGGCTATGAAACGAAAAACGGAACAGTTATTCCCGGTCTTGTTACTCTTCTTGAAGGCTTCCAGGGCTGGATTGCAGGCTTCTTTGAAAATGCAAATCCTCTCCTTTCAGCGTTGCTTGTTGACGGTGTAATCGGCGGTGCTATTGCAGTTATCGGTTTCTTACCTCTCGTTATGGTAATGTATTTCCTCATTGCTTTGCTTGAGGACTGCGGATATATGGCCCGTGTTTCAGTTGTACTTGACCCAATCTTCAAAAAGGTTGGTCTTTCAGGTAAATCCGTTATTCCTTTCGTAATCGGTACAGGCTGTGCTATCCCCGGCGTTATGGCTTGCCGCACAATCCGCAACGAGCGCGAGCGCAGAGCAACAGCAATGCTCACCCCGTTTATGCCCTGCGGCGCAAAGCTCCCTGTTATCTCACTTTTTGCAGGTGCATTTTTCGGTGATGCAACCTGGGTTGGACCGCTTATGTATTTTGCAGGCATAGTTCTTATTTTCTTCGGTGCTTTGCTTGTTAACAAAATTGCAGGCCATAAGGCAAGAAAATCCTTCTTCATCATCGAGCTTCCCGAATATAAGGCGCCATCTCTTTTAAGAGCATTCAAATCAATGTGCAGCCGTGGTTGGGCTTACATAGTTAAGGCTGCAACAATTATCCTCCTTTGTAATACAGCAGTTCAGATTATGCAGACCTTCACCTGGAAATTCCAGGTTGCTGAAACTGCAGACGCTTCAATCCTTGCATCAATCGCAGGTCCGTTTGCTTATGTTCTTATCCCTGTTGTAGGCGTTCTTTCATGGCAGCTTGCCGCCGCCGCAGTTACAGGCTTCATCGCTAAGGAAAATGTTGTAGGTACTCTTGCAGTTTGCTTCGTAGGCCTTGAAAATCTTATTGACACAGAAGAGCTTGCTCTTATGGAAGGTGCAGGCGCAGAGGTTGCAAGTGCATTTGCAATCACCAAGGTTGCCGCTCTTGCTTACCTTATGTTTAACCTTTTCACTCCCCCTTGCTTTGCCGCTATCGGCGCTATGAACTCAGAAATGAAGAGCGCAAAATGGCTTTGGGCAGGTATCGGCCTCCAGCTTGGCACAGGCTTTACAATAGGCTATCTTGTATATCAGATTGGCACTCTTATTACCACAGGCGCTCTTGGTGCAGGCTTCTTCGGCGGACTTATTGCAGTTGCTGTTTTTGCGGCCATTCTTGTTTACCTTTGCCTCAAATCAAACAAAAAAATTAAGGCTGAATATGCCCTCAACGCTCAGAAAGCTAAGGCTAAAGTCACAAAATAACCTTTAAGGAGAATTGCTATGGATAACGCTATTATAGTTGCTGTGGTTTTGGTAATTATCGGTCTTGCGGCTTGGTACGTTATCAAAGCTAAAAAAAGCGGCAAAAAGTGCATCGGTTGCCCCGACAGCGGATGTTGCCCATCTCAAAAAAGCGGTCAATGCGGCGGCAACTGCAGTTGCTGCGGTAAAGACCATCAGTAAATAGCGAAGAGTCGTAGAGAAATCTACGGCTCTTTTTTTTTTTGCGAAATATATTGACAATGAGCATATATGAGCATATAATAAAACCAATATATGAATAACTGTTCATATATTGAAAGGAGAGCTTTATGGAAAACCACACAAGTGATTTAATAAAGAGAAACACTCCCGATATCGAAACGCTGTATGATTTATCGGAGCTTTTCAAGGTGTTTGGTGACACAACACGAATCCGCATCATTGCCGCTTTGCTTGACGGCGAAATGTGCGTTTATCACCTTGCTGAATATCTTGAAATGGGGCAGAGCGCAATATCTCATCAGTTGCGGATTCTGCGCTCGGCAGGTCTTGTAAGACCTCGCCGCGAGGGTAAAACCATTTTTTATTCTCTTGATGATGAGCATATCGAAATGATTTACAATATGGGTCTTGCCCATATCCGCCACAAGAAAGGAGAAGCCTGATGAGCCACAATCACAAACATCATCACGATGACCATTGCCACCACGACCATTGCCACAGCGAGGGCTGTGCCTGCGGTCACGAGCACGTAAAAGAAAATAAGCTTACAACATATCTGCTTTACGGAGCAATAGCCCTGTTTGCAATTTCACTTATTAAAATTTCAGCAATTCCCGAAATTGTTTACAGCATTATTCTCATAATTTCAGCCGCGCTTGCCGCTTATCCTGTTATTCTCACAGCCATTAAAAGCGTTAAAAACGGCAAGATTGATGAAAATACACTTATGATGATTGCCGTAATTGCCGCCGCATTTTTAGGCGAATTCAGAGAATCAGCCGCAGTTGCAATCTTTTTCAGAATCGGTGAAGCAATGGAAGAGCTTGCTTCAAAAAGAAGCAGAGATTCTATCCGCTCACTTTCAGAAATTCAGGTGGATAAGGTTAATGTTGTAACCACCACAAACGAGGTTTCAACCGTTGAGGCAAAGCATGTTCCTATCGGCACAAGAGCTGTTATTTATCCACACGAAACCGTTCCACTTGACTGCATTGTTATTCACGGCAACTCCAGCGTTGACGCTTCTGCAATCACCGGTGAAAGTATTCCCATTCCTGCAGAAAGAGGCACCAAGCTTTTAAGCGGAATGATTAACGGCAACGAAACCCTGGCTGTTAAAACAACTAACACTCTTGAAGAATCCACAGCGTCAAGAATTATCCGCCTTGTTGAAGAAGCTTCAAGCAAAAAAGGCAACACCCAGAAGATGATTTCACGCATTGCGGCTTATTACACTCCTGCAGTGGTGGCTCTTGCAATTATTGTTGCAGTTATCCCCTCTCTTGTTACGGGCGACTGGGCAACCTGGATTCACAGAGCATTGGTGCTTCTCGTTGCATCTTGCCCCTGCGCACTTGTTTTGTCTGTTCCTCTTGCGTTTTTCACAAGTATGGGCACAGCCGCAAGAAGCGGTATTCTTGTTAAGGGCAGTAAATATATTGAGCAAATCGCCGAGGCTCAGGCTGTTGTTTTTGACAAAACAGGCACTCTCACCACCGACAGCTTGGCGGTTTCTGAGGTAAGCTCTCCTGTCGGGCTTAACAGAGAAGTTGTTCTCACCCTTGCCGCCGTTGCAGAAGGTCACTCACAGCACCCCATAGCAAAAGCAATTAAAGAGGTTGCACCAAAGATTGACGAAAAATATATTCAGAATTTCAAGGAAGTCCCCGGTCACGGTGCAAGTGCTGTTTTTGCAGGCAAAAATATTATCTGCGGCAGTAAAAAGCTCCTCAATGATAACGGAATTGAAACCGGTGATACCGACGGTGTTCTTGTGGCGGTTGACGGCAAGCTCGTTGGAATTATCAAGGTTAAGTCAGAAATCCGCCCCGAAGCTCAGCAAACAGTTATGGCTCTTCGCGAAAGCGGAATCGGTCACATTGCAATGCTCACGGGTGACAGTGAAGATTCTGCCAAAGAGGTTGCTCTTGAGGTTGATGCAGATAATTTCTACGCTTCACTTCTTCCTGAGGATAAGCTCAATTATCTTGAAGAAATCAAAGCTTACCACGGCAAAACAATTTATGTTGGTGACGGCATTAACGACGCCCCCGTTTTAGCGGCGGCAGATGTTGGCGCAGGTATGGGCTTTGGCTCTCAGGCAGCAGTTGAAGCGGCAGACCTTGTGCTCACTACCAATAATCTCGGCAAGCTCGTTCAGGCCCGTCAGCTTGCAGTTAAAACAATGAAAACCGTTAAAATCAACATCGGATTTATTATGGCAGTTAAGGTTATTGTTCTGCTTTTGGGAATTATCGGCATTGCCCCGATGTGGCTGGCAGTTTTTGCCGATGTTGGTGTATGCCTGATTTCGGTTATCATTTCATCCACAATCGCATCAGACGATATAAAATCCACCCTGTTAAAGCTTATCAAAAGATAAAGAAATACCGTTCAGTCTTTGAAGATTGAACGGTATATTTTTATTTAATTATAGTGTCAACAACTCTTTTGGTTGCATTGCCGTCGGGAGAACCGAAGTTAAACTTGCGGAACGCTTCAAGCTTTTCATTGCCGTTGAGGCTGTCAAGATTTTCAATAATCTGCAAAAGCTCGTCAAAGCTCTTTGCCACAGGGCCGGGAACATAGCTTTCATAATCAAAATAAAAGCTTCTGTCAGAGGCATACTTATCTAAATCAAAAGCATAAAAAGCAAGCGGTTTTCCAATCAGCGCGGCATCCATACAAACCGAGGAATAATCAGTTATCATACAGTCGCAAATGAGAGTAAGCTCGCCAACATCCTCCCAATCGGTAACATCCACCGCGCCCTGCAATGAAGCGTTGCAACGGTGAATCTGGGGATGAAGCCTTATAAGAAAATCAAACTCATCGCCAAGCTTTTCTGCAAACTTTTTCATATCAATGCTTTCAAGAAGAACCTTGTCATCCTCTGCATTGTCCCTGAAGGTAGGTGCATAAAGAACAAGCTTTTTGCCCTTACATTCGGGGTATTTGTGCCAAAATCTTTCTTTGATTTCTTCCTCTTTGCGGTCAATAAAAAATCTGTCTGCTCTCGGTGCACCCAAGGGCAAAACCTTGCTTTCGTCCACACCAAAGGCCTCAGCATAAATGGGCTTAACCGATTCAGAAGAGCAAACCACAAAAGTAAGCTTAGAAGCTCCTGCAAGCTCGCGTTTTCGCACATCCTCAGGCTGAGGGATATGTAACCCAAATTTTTTGAATACGCCTTCAGCGTGCCAAAGCTGGGTTATAACCGCATCTTTGCTGAATTTCAGATTACCCATAGGCATAAAATTATCGTTTAAAAAAACATACTTTGATGTAGCCAGCAAATACGCCTTAACGGTAAAAAATTCAATCGCTCTGAATATTCCTTTAATTCCGCCTTTTAAATCAAGGTCGGCAGATGACACCTTAACAATATCAAACCTGCCTCTCTTTTCTGCTTCACGAAGAACCATACCAAGGCTGTCGGTAAAATTCTCACGGTGAGGCGAAAGGAAGGTTATTCTATTCTCTTTTAAAGGGAATATGCGGCAAATGTTAAAAAATGCCGCATATAAAATATAAAACAATCTTTTCACAGGGAGTCCCCCATTATTTGTTCCAGGTCATAACCGTTTTTCCGAAGTTACGGCTGTAGTCAATTCTGAAAGCCTCGTGAATATCAGAAATTGTAGCAACGGGAATTTCTTCACCCACAATGTTTTCAAGATAATGCGAAAGCTCGGGATGAGCCTCAAGAAGCTCAACGGTTTTCTCAAAATCTTCTCTTCCGCTTCGGCTTGAGCCAAACATACGAAGACCTTTTTCAAGAATCATACGGGTGTTGATGTCAACAAAGTTTTCAGAAACACCCATAATAGAAATTGTTCCCTCAGGGTTAATGTAGTCAATAATCTGATTGATTGCACTTCTTGACCCTGCACCGCCAACACATTCAAAAGCATGGTCAACATTAAAGCCCTCAGGAATGTGGTCAACGTGGTAGGTTTCTTTAGCAAAGGTGAAGTAAGAGAGCTTCTCCTGATTTGCTCCGAGAATATATAAATCTGACTCGGGGGCAATATAGCTGAATAAAAGTGCAGTTATAAATCCAAGATTTCCGTCGCCCCAGATTCCCACCTTTTTGCGGCGTGAATGAGCAATTTTTTCATACCTTGAAATGGCATGAACACTAACGCTGATAAGCTCAGAAAAAGCGGCAACAGTTGTGTTTACACCGTCGGGGAGCTTAACAAGGCGGTCAGGCGCACAGCTTACATAGTCCTGCAAAAATCCGTCAAATCCGCTTGCACGGAAACGGCTTGTATACAGATAATTTTCCGCAATAACATCATCCTGCTCGGTTGGGGTATTGGGAATCGGAATAACCTTGTCACCGGGCTTGAATGTGCCTGTTGGGTCATAAACCACCTGAGCAACACACTCGTGAATGAGAGCCATAGGAAGCTTCTTTTTAAGAACGCTCTGGCTTCTTGTGCCCTGATAATAACGCTGGTCAGCATGACAGATTGAAAGCTTAAGCGGACGGATAATAACGCTGTTTTTATCAAGAGGCATCTCTTTGTAGGTCACTTCAAGCAATCTTGGGGCAGTGAGCTGATATACGGCGTTAATCATCGGCCTTTACTCCTTCTAACAAAATACCTGCCATTTTCAGGTCATAGGGATATGTGATTTTAATATTGAAAACTTCACCTTTAACAAGGCTTACAGGCTCACCCTTGAGGGTATAAATCTTGCAAGCATCGGTGAGAATTTCTTTTTCAGCCTCAGTAAGAGAGTTGCAGATTTCTTTAAGTCTTTTTGCCTTAAAGCTCTGAGGGGTCTGACCCTGATACATATTCTTTCTCTCAGGGATATTGCTGATAACCTCGCCGTCAACACTTTCAACGATTGTATCTGTAGCACCCCAAACGGTGTCACAAGCGCCGTATTTACGAACAGCTTCGATGTTATCATTAATAATTCTGTGAGTTACAAAGGGGCGAACTGCGTCGTGAGTGAGAAGAATTGTGTCATCATCAAGACCGTAGTTTGTTTCAACAAAATCAATGGCGCACATAAGTGTGTCGTTACGGCTTGCTCCGCCGCTGATAACAGAAATTTTATCTGTTTCACCAATATATTTGCTGATTAAATCCTGTGTCTGCTTAACCCATACATTGGGGCAAAGAACAACAACCTTATCAATATCGGGGTTTACAAAAAACTTTTCAACAGTGTGAACAATAATCGGGCGGGAGCCGAGCATCATATACTGCTTTGGTGTTTCAGTGTTACCCATACGGCTGCCTTTGCCGCCTGCTAAAACTGCTGCTATAATCATAAAATCAACCTCATTTCTTATTTACAAGCTCATCATATTTATCGCAAACCTCGTTAACCTCGCCCTGAGCAATAATCTGACCGTGGTCAAGAATTATCGCCTTGTTGCAAAGTCGACGAACCTGTGCTGTGGAGTGAGAAACAAATAAAACCGTTACGCCCTTATCAAACATTGAACGAACCTTAGCTTCACTCTTGTTTCTGAATTTAGCGTCACCAACTGACAAAACCTCATCAAGAATAAGCACCTCCGGGTCAACCGCCGTAGCGATTGCAAAGCCCAACCTTGCTCTCATACCTGAAGAATAGTTTTTAACGGGAACATCAATAAATTCCTTAAGCTCAGAAAATTCCACAATTTCGTTATATCTTTCTTCAATATACTTTCTGGAATATCCCATTGTTGCGCCGTAAAGATAAATATTTTCCTTACCCGAATAGTTCATATCAAAGCCTGCGCCAAGCTCAAGCAACGGTGCAATAACGCCGTGAACAGATACACTGCCCTTTGTAGGCTTAAGCACACCTGCGATTGTTTTCAGAAGGGTACTTTTGCCTGCGCCGTTGAAGCCGAGCACTCCAACTCTTTCACCCTTTTCAACGGTAAAAGAAATATCCTTAAGCGCCCAGAATTCATTGAACATCAGCTTTCTTGTAACAAGCTTTACAACATATTCTTTTAAATTGTCAACCTTTTCTTTGTTGAGGTTAAAGAGAATGCTGACATTTTTAACCTCTATTGCAGGTTTAGCCACATCTATACCCCCTTAAATATGAAGAATGAACTTGTCCTGCTTCTTATAGAAAATTATAAGACCGACAACAAGTATAATAACTGATGAACCAACTGCATAAGCGAAGTATTTCCAATCCCACATTTCACAATAAAGCACACAGGAGCGGAACATTTCGATAATGCTGTAAAGAGGGTTGAGCTTAAGAAGGTGAAGAACTGCGGCATTGATTCCGCTTCTTTCAAGTGTATCGAGCTTATACATAATCGGAGTTACATAGAAAAGCATCATACACACAACTTCGTAAATATACTCAATATCCTTAAAGAAAACGTTAAGAACAGAAAGGATAAGACCAACACCAAGGCTCAACACACACAAAATAAGAATCGGAACAACAGAAAGGAAAATATAGCCTGAAAGATGCAGGTCGGGATAATTGCCTTTAATAAGGAAAAATGCCATTACCACAACAAGAACAAGAAGTGAAATCAAAAATGTAACGAAGTTTGACATTACATTTGCCAAAGGATAAATATATTTTGGCACATAAACCTTTTTGATAACCGATGCACTTAATCTGATTGAGCGCATTGCTCTTTTGGTGGACTGAGTAAAGAACTCATACAAAAGACGGCCCGTGAGCAAAAACACGGGGTAGCAAACAACACCGTCATTTGATTTGCCGAAAATTGTGCCGAAAATGAACACAAGCACAATCATTGTAAGCAAAGGCTGAAGGAAGGTCCAGAAAATGCCTAAAAATGAGTTTCTGTATTGAAGCTTAACATTTTTTCTGACAATTTCCTGCATTAAAAATCTGTATTTGTATGCGTTTTGCAAATATTTTTTCGCAGTAGGCTTGCTCATATTTTCACCTCATATTGTTTTCCATTTTAAGAAATATTTAAGCATTGAGAAGATATGTATTTTCATAAGCTTAAGGTTGCGTTTGCTGTCTCTTCCCCATACGTGATAAACCACCGCGCCGGGGTAATAAACAACCCTTTTATGCTTTTTTGCTTCTCTTGAAATGTCGGCATCTTCAAAATACATAAAGTATCTTTCATCAAATCCGCCGATAGCTTTAAACAAATCAGTTCTGAATGCCATAAAGCAGCCCGACGCATTTTCAATGTCGGTCACAACGCTCAAATCCTTATCAAGCATTGCGTATTCCTTAAGCAAATCGCTGATTTCGCCCTCTTTTCTCAATCGGCTGGCAACGAGATACTTAAGATGTGGGTTGCGCTTGCCTAAAATCTGGTCGCGGCCGTCGGGGAAGCAAATCCTCGGAGAAACTAAGCCAACATCTTCATTCTCTTCAAGAAAATCAACAATATTTTTAATTGCATTGTCTTTGAGAACAATGTCGGGGTTGATAATCAGATGATATTTTGACTCTATCATCGGCAAAACGGTGTTGTGCCCCGTTCCGAAGCCCTTGTTGGTCATCGGCTCAACCACGCTAACCTGAGGATAATTTTCTTTAATAAAATCAGGAGTTCCGTCGGTTGAAAGATTATCAACAATATAGAGCTTAAAGTCAACATCTTTTGTATATTCAAAAATTGTGTCAAGGGTTTCTTTAATTGTTCTCATATTATTATGAGTAACAATGCACCCCGTTACAAACGGACTAATCATAAGCTAACCTACTTTCTGATTAAAGAGCTGATAATTGCAATTCTCCACTTTATCTTTTGCAAAAAAGATGTTGCGCCGCCTGTTGCTGTTCCGTCGTGACGGCGATAAAGCAGATACGGCTTATTTATAAGGCTGACCTTGCCTGCCTTTTCACCTTTGAGGCCAATCCATTGGTCGTGCATCGGCAGATTATCGGGAAAAGGCAGTATGTGGGGCTTAAGCTCCTTGCGAAAAGCCATACAGCAGCCGATATATGTGTTTCTTATAACATTTTTAACAGTACCTGTTCCGCTGCCGTGAGCAGCAAAAAATGAGCTTTCGGTAACTTCAAGGTCATTGTTCACAACCTTTGCATCGTGCATAACCACAACCGCACCCTTTTCAAGCTCTGCCACAACGGCATCTACCTTGCCGTCAAGCCAGATATCATCCTGGTCGCAAAGGAAGATATAATCCCCTTTTGCATTTTTGATAGCGTGCTCAAAGTTTTTGATAACGCCTTTACCCGGGCCTTCGATATATTTCACTCTCGGGTCAGAAGCTAAAACATCTTCTACAGCAGGCTTTGTTGTGCCCGACGGTTTATCGTCAGAGATAATAACCTCATCATCAGCGCCCAACTGACTCAAAACAGAATCAAGCTGAGCTTTTATATATTCACCGCCGTTATATGCGGCAAGAACTACCGATACCATTTTCATTCCTCTTTTTGGAAATAATGTAAAAACAAGGACATTCCTATACAAAGTATATTATATCTTTCCCCGCTCATATTGTCAAGCAGACAATAAAATACTTTACTGTTGACAGATACATAGAGTTGTGATATATTATACATAGAACAACAATGTATAATATATTTTGAGGTGATTTTATGAATATGAAAAAGGAAATGACAAAGGGCAGCTCTTCTCTCCTTGTGCTGTCTGTGCTTGAAAACAAGGAGATGTACGGCTATCAGATAGTCAAAGAAATTGAAAAGCGTTCTGAAATGGTATTTTCCCTCAAAGAAGGCACCCTCTACCCCATTCTGCACGCCTTTGAAAAGGATGGTTATGTAACATCATACTGGACAGAGAGTGCCGAAGGAAGAAAAAGAAAGTATTATAAAATAACCAAAAAAGGTCTGAAAGAACTCAACGACAGCAAGGCTGAATGGAAAAGCTACTCTGAAGCCGTTGAAAAGGTGGTCGCAGGAGGTGTTGCTCATGCTACAGCGTGAAGCAATAAAAAGCTATCTCGAAAAAGCTGTTCCCAAAGGCTTATCGCTCAAAAAGCAGATGAACATCTGCGACGAGCTCACCTGCCACATTCAGGATAAAGCCGATTTCTATATGGAAATTGGCTACGAAGAAGAAAAAAGCTACGAAAAAGCCCTTGAAGAAATGGGCGACGGCGAGGAAGTCTGCCAACAGTTTGAAGAAGTTTATCAGGAGAAAACAATCCATGCGGTGTTGACTTCTGTTGCAATTCATTTTGCCGATTTTGTGGCTGTGATTTTAGGTTTTGGACTTTCTTTTGTAAGCATTTTTGCAAGCAGTACCGGAATGATAGAATCCGCCGAAAGCGTGCTTTTTAGTTCCGTTGCTCTGTGCGCGGTGCTTGTTTTGATTATGTACGCACACAAGGAACGCCATCCAAAAATGCTCAAAGCAATAGGAATCTCGCACCTGATAATGACTTTTTTAACCGGAGTTTTAAACTCAATTTATGCTCCGCTCGCTTTTCCAATCGGCAATATCCTGTCCGACTTCTTTGCGGACTCAATATGGTCAATTTTAAGCCCAATTTTCATCTCATTCCCCATCGGCTTCACTTGCCTGATTCTTTCCAAAGCCGTTAAACACAAGAAAGGTGTCAGCGAAAAAGCTTTCAAAGCTCTATCGGTTTTGTTTGTTGCGGGATTGGTTGTACTGAACAGCTTCAGTTTTTATTTTAATTACTCATCCATATCGGAATATATTGTTCAGAAAAATGAACTTAATAGCTATACCGGCGCTTATGAGAGCATAACCTCAGAAATGACCTTTGAAGAAGCTGATAAATCCCTTAAAGCCACAGGATATATACCAAGCACAGAGTTTAAAAAAGAAGCGGTTAAAGATGAATATCTTGGTTATGCTTTGCAAAATGTCAGTGAAGAATGGTCACTTTCTGAAAACGACATTATTTATATGAAGCGAAGTGAAACTGGCGAGATTGCTTACTCTGAGCCATGCATAATAATACCTCAATCCCAAGATAAAACAATACCGTGGAAAATAATTGATTTTCGCAGTAGCCCTTCCAACATCAATCTCTTCAAAGAATTTACTATATTAAACTCTGAGCCTGTTACTGAGGCAAAAGAAATTCTTAATTCACTTCATATAGGTTACAAAGAAGATGACTGCATCAAATCAATCACAAGAAGATTTTCTTTTCAAAATATTAAAACTGAATATACAGAAAATATAGCATCACAAGCATATCGTTTTTTCGCTTCAAACTTTGATTCAATCGGAGACGAAACTCTGCGGCTTGAAGCAACGCTTGTTTTTAAAAACAACCGCCTTTCAAAAGGAAGCTATATTCTGACACATATACACAAGGAGTTTGATGATATGGGCATCTGTTTTGATGTGAAAGAAAAAGAAGAACACCTTATAAAATAGCAAAAGACCTTGGGAGAAAATCTCTCAAGGTCTTAATCTATTAGTCTAAAGATTTCATTGTGGGGAAGAGAAGAACATCTCTGATTGCTGATGAATTGGTAAGGAGCATTACCATTCTGTCAATACCAAATCCGATACCGCCTGTTGGTGGCATACCATATTCAAGAGCGCGAAGGAAGTCTTCGTCAGTTGTGTTAGCCTCTTCATCACCCTGTGCAAGGAGTGCTTCCTGAGCCTTAAAGCGTTCTCTCTGGTCAATCGGGTCATTAAGCTCTGAATAAGCATTTGCCATTTCCCAGCCGTTCATAAAGAACTCAAAGCGCTCAACATAGTCGGGGTCTTCCGGCTTTTTCTTGGTAAGGGGTGAAATTTCGATTGGGTGGTCCATAACGAAAGTAGGCTGAATAAGGTGTTCTTCTGCAAACTCTTCAAAGAAGAGAGAAAGAATGTCGCCTTTGCCGTGTCTGTCTTCATATTCAACATGGTGCTTATCAGCCAAAGCTCTTGCATCTTCAAGAGTTTTAACCTCATCCCAATCAATACCTGCATATTTCTTAACAGCGTCAACCATTGTTATGCGCTCAAAGGGCTTGCCCAAATCCATTTCAATGCCGTTATAAACGATTGTGGTTGTGCCGAGCACTTCCTGAGCAACATGGCGGTAGAGATTTTCTGTTAAATCCATCATACCATGGTAGTCTGTATATGCCTGATACAATTCCATAAGAGTGAATTCAGGGTTATGACGTGTGTCAAGACCTTCATTACGGAACACTCTGCCGATTTCATAAACCTTTTCAAGGCCGCCAACGATAAGTCTCTTAAGATAAAGCTCAAGAGAAATACGGAGCTTGAAATCCTCGCTCAAAGCGTTGAAATGAGTTTCAAAGGGTCTTGCAGCAGCACCGCCCGCATTGGCAACAAGCATAGGTGTTTCAACCTCAAGGAAGCCCTGTGAGTCAAGGTAGTTTCTTACGGCTCTGATAATAAGAGAACGCTTCATAAGGGCATCCTTAGAATCGTTATTCATAATAAGGTCAACATAACGCTGACGGTATCTTGTATCAGTATTGGTAAGACCGTGGAACTTTTCGGGAAGAGGGAGAAGTGACTTTGTAAGAAGAGTAATCTTCTCAGCGTGGATTGAGATTTCACCTGTTTTTGTTTTAAAAACAGAGCCTTCAATGCCGATAATATCACCGATATCAAGCTTTTTGAAATCCTTATATTCATCTTCACCAACGCTGTCACGGGCTACATAAGACTGAATATTACCCTTAAGGTCCTGAATATTACAGAATGAAGCCTTACCCATAATGCGCTTAGACATCATTCGACCTGCAACACGAACAGTCTTACCCTCAAGCTCGTCAAAGTTTTCTTTAACGCATACACTGTGGTGAGTCTGGTCATACTTTGTGATTACAAATGGGTCTCTGCCATCAGCCTGAAGTGCCTCGAGCTTATCTACTCTTATCTGTCTTAATTCGTTAATATCCTGCTGTGCCTCCTGCTGAGGTGCATTAACGTTCTTTTCTTCTGCCATAATTTAAAACTCCTTTGCTGTGGGGTTGCGATAAAATTTATACGCACAAAACGGGCGTTACCGCCCGAGAAATTATTTAGAAATTTCTAAAATTTTGAAGGTGATTGTTGCGCCGTTTGGCAATGCAACATCAACAACATCGCCTGCTTTGTGACCCATAAGAGCCTTGCCTACTGCAGACTGGTCTGAAATAATACCTTCATCGGGGTTAGCCTGAGATTCACCGAGGATTTTATATTCCTCAACCTCTTCATATTCTTCGTCAAGAATTTTAACCTTTGAGCCGAAATGAACAACCTCGGTATTGATTGCACTTTCGTCAAGAATCTGAACATCTTTAAGGTCGTCTTCAAGCTGGTTGATTTTAGCCTCGAGTTTAGCCTGGTCGTTAAGAGCCTCATCATACTCGCTGTTTTCTGACAAATCACCAAATGAGCGAGCTTCTTTAATTCTTTCGGCAATCTGGTCTCTGCCTGTTGTTTTAAGCTCCTCAAGCTCTGCCTTTTTCTTATCGAAAGCAGCTTGTGTCATAACGTTTCCCTGTGCCATTTTATTTCTTTCTTCCTTTCAACTATATAATCATTTTGCTGAAAATAGTGATATATTATTATATCTAAAATATTCAAAAAAGTCAAGATAATGTTTTATATTATGCGAGTTAATTCGCCAATATCTTTAAAGCAAGGTATCTGCGTCAGGTAATAACCGCAGGTTTCATACAAAGCGCAAATAAAAGTAAATTTATCTATTGAGTAATGTTCGCAGTCGAACTTTTTGTAGCTCAAATCACTTTGAGATAGAGTGAATACATTCTTATTTTCAGTGAGCTTTTTGTAGCAGATTATCTTTCCGCAATCAAAATCAGAAAGCCCGCTGTCATCAAGAGAAATTATCACATCACTGCCGTAAGCCGTTGCAATATTATCGCTCAAAGCTATGCTTATTCCGTAAGAAGCAAAAATTTCTGCCGCACAAATTTCATAGCGGTCAAATCGGGAGGTAACGACCCTCACATATCGGGCATTCTTTGCAAGAGCAGGCAAAGCGTCGCAGCCCTTTGCCGCCTTATCAATCACGGTAACCGTGAGATTGCATCTGCTTCCCTGCCGTTCAAAATGCTCACCCACCGTTTTAATCAGCATTTTAAGAGGCAACACGGTTGGGGTAAACATAACAGAGCTGAGGTGCTGTTCCGCTTCATCACCCTCAGGCAACAATGCCACACCGTATCGGCTGATGATTTTTTTAAGCTCATCAAAATCGGTATAATCCCTATGACACCGTGCCACAAAAAACGGAGCACACCCCTTGACATCGTGGCGTTTGAGCTCGATTTCATGCTTGCGGAACTTTTCAAAAAGCCGCCTTTGCCTGACTGACATATCAACTACAACAAACATAACTCTCTCCAAAGCGATGATGTTTTATGATATGCAAACAAGCCCTGTATTATTACTTCTGAATCATCTCAACCTCTTCTTTTGAAAGAATTTTACACTCACCGGGGGCAAGAGCTTCATCAAGAGGGAGCTCACCCATTTTTACTCGTTTAAGCTCAATAACCGCATTCCCTACAGCGGCAAACATTCTTTTAATCTGATGATATTTACCCTCGCAGATTTTAATTTCAATAAGCGGATTTTCTCCGTCTTCCAAAATTTTAACCTTTGCCGGCAGACATTCCGTACCGTCGCCGAGAGTTATTCCCTGTGCAACCTTTTGCAAAGACTGAGCATCAATTTTTTCCGCAAGGCGGGCTTCATAAGTTTTTTCTATATGATTTTTGGGTGAAAGAATTTTATGTGCAAAATCGCCGTTATCGGTTATAAGAACAAAGCCCGTTGTATTTCTGTCAAGTCTGCCTGCAGGGAAAAGATTTTTCTTTTTAAATTCAGCAGGAACCAAATCCACCACAGTTTTTTCGGTAGGGTCTTTGGTTGCGCTGACAACACCCTCAGGCTTGTTGAGCATAATATACACATATTTTTCAAGTGAAACAGGCTGACCGTTAATTTTAATTTCAGCAGTTTCGGGGTCAATGCAAAAGCCTCTGTCTTTAGTTGTTATTCCGTTAACAGAAATTGCACCCGATTTAATCAGCCGATGCACCTCTTTGCGCGAAAGAGTTCCGCTGTTTGCAATAATTTTATCAAGCCTTTCCATTTTGCCTCCAAAAAACAAACCGTCGGAAAAATCCAACGGTTTGAAAATTCAATTATCTTACACAGAAGAAATCTCCGTGAACCACATAGTCGTGTGGGGTAACAATTCCGTAGCCCTTAACATACATTGCAGCAGCCGCACCGCCGTTGCCCCAATATGCGTACTCAACACCTAAACCGTTGAGCATAATTTCGGCAAGGTAGCCCATTCCGCAGCCTTCACCAACGATAACATAGTATTTGTCATTACCTGTTTTACCGATGAGTGAATAGTTTGTTTCAGGGTCAAGTGAATGGTTGAGCCAGATTCCTGTATCAACTCCGCATTCGGGATGGTTATACTTCTCACCCTCCCAAATTACAGGATAAGTGTATGAAACAGAAGCGATAGCACCTGACTTGATAAGCTCTTCAGCAGAAGACATTGAAACATTGACAGGATATTTCCAAGTGCCGTCTTTATACATAACAAGTGAATCCTTACTTGCACTGCCGCGCTGAGCAATAACTCCGTTTTTGATAACGGTTGCTGTAAGAGAATCGTCACCGTTGTAGAAGATATTTTCCATAGGATTATCGTAATTTCTTGCACACATTTCGTTGTTTGATGCAAATAGGATATCCTGGTTCATTTCATTTTCAAAGCCTTTAACAAAGCTTCTGATGTCGGCAACCTTATTGTTGGTAAACTGACTTGCCGCAACAACGCTGATTCTTGACGGCCTTGTATTTATTTCTGCGATATAAACATTTCTGGATTTAGACTGTGTTGTTTTAACTCCGTCTTCATATACAGGAAGTGAAACGGCAAGCTTTTCAACAACAACCTTTGAAATTACATTTGATGCTTCCCAACGCCTTAAAGCCTTGGCACCGTCGATAATCTTTGACGCCGCATTTTCTTTGAGGTTTTTGTTCGGGTCTGCTTTTGTTGTTGTGATTTCGTCAACTATTACATAGTCTGAGTAGCCGGCATTTTTATCAACAATGTCACTGTCAGCCATATCGCTGGCCTTGGTGGTGGTTGTGCCTGATTCGGTTTTCTTATCTTTGGCTATTTCACCCTGCTGTGCATCCAAGCCCTGCACTTCACCCGGAGTTAAAGCTTCGTGAGATAAACTGCCTGTGTCAACGAAACTGCTTACAATAAAGAACGCTGCAACTATTACTAAAACAGCTACAACAGCAATAATTATCGGCTTCACATTCTTCTTTGAAGCAGAATTTTCATTACCCATCAGAACTCACTCCCCTTTTTCCGTATTTATACAGATTTATTATATCACCAAAAATTCAACTGTCAAGTCCATTTAAATAAAATCAAATAAAAAAAGCTGTATTTTTTGTCAAAATACAGCTCAGACTGCTGACAAACCCTCGTTTCAGGAATGATTCGAGGGTTGTTTTTTTGAAAATCAAGTAAAAATAGCAATGTATTATCCACAACACATTGCTATTTTTTTTATATTCTGTGCAGCAGCCGTGAGCAGACATTGT
>JAFTWE010000051.1 GCA_017465465.1 Clostridia bacterium
CTGCAAAGGTCTGCGGTTGGAGCCTTTCGTAAACCGTCAAACGGTAGGAGGAATTCACCAATCCACAGCACCATTTACAGTGTAGCATATTGTCCTTGGAGAGGGACACTAAAAACTACTACTTTATTATACGAGGAGGAAACCATGAATAAACGAGAGTTCGAAAATTTGTTTGAAATTAAATATAACGATTATGGTAATATGCTTTATAAAATTGCATTTTTATATTTAGGCAATGCAAGTGACGCTGAAGATATTTTACAGGATGTGTTCACAAAGTATCTTTGTGGTAAATATAAATTCAAAAACAGCGAGCATGAAAAAGCTTGGTTTATACGAGTAACTCAAAACAAATGCTTGGATTACTTAAAAAAATCAGGATGTAAAAATATTTGCATTGATGATATCCCCATAACTTCTACATACGAAAACAGTGATATAGAGCAAGATGTAATTTCAAAAGTAATTGCATTACCCGAAAAATACAAATCCGTCATAATTCTGTTTTATTACAATGATTACACTGTCGAAAAAATATCGACAACCCTAAGAATAAGCAAATCTGCTGTAAAAAAGCGTTTGCAACGAGGCAGAGATATACTAAAATTAGAATTAGAGGTTTATGCATTATGAAAAAAGATGATTTTAAAAAATCTTTAGATAACATTAATCCTGACGCTGATATGGGAAACAGATTAAAGACCCAAATTTCAAAAATTAATATGTCGGCTAAAAGTGACCGACAAATGCTTCTTGTTATAACTACTTTTTGTTTTGTTTTTGCTATTATTTTTGGTGTGAGACTTTTATCCCTCCAACCAAGCGATAGTACCATTTTGTCGCCAAAAACAACTGAAAATACAGTATCACAAAGCAAACAGATTAGTGCTTTCATAATGGTTGCAAACGCCGCAAACGGTGAAAAGACAGAGACTGCCACCATATATGAAACTTTGGAACTTAACGAAGAATATCCATGTGAAATATACTTGAAAGTGAAAGACATATCGGGACTTTCTGAAGAAGAAAAAACAAAACTTATCCAAGAAATGAACAATGATGTTTTTAAAAAACACTCTTCTGATAGTATGTTTAAAAGAGGGCATGTGCAAATCTGTACAACAGAAAAAATCATATTATCCCAATGTGGTCTTAATGAATTTAAATTTGATTTAGAACACACAGAAAATATCAAAACAGTAAATGCCAAGAATACATCGAAGTATGGTCAGGTTGTATTTAACTCAGGCAGGCCTACTTTTGATACCCCGCCACACGGAAATGATATAACTGTAAATGGCGAAGAATTTGATTGTGAAAAAAGCAGTTTTTATTGGGACCACACCGAAGAAATGGAAAAAGTTTTTGATAAAAATATAAATACAGCTTTTTCAACATTTAATGATTCAATTACATTTACAGTTGAATATAAAGACGGCTCAAAGGCAATCGGAATCGTTGAACTTGTGTTTGATGATTTGGGCAATGCAATTACCATGTGCAAAAGCTATGATTATACATCATAACTGCACAAACGAAATAGAGTTGCCTGTTTGGTAGTTAAGACAATTATTAGTTCATTTTGTGCATTTTGGCAAATTCAACTTGCCAAACGTCGCATTTTTTATGGTGTGCGGAGGTGTTTTAACCACAACATATTGTGAAAATTGCCAAAGAAGAATTTCACCTGTTTTGTTTTAGTTTTTTGTAAATCTTTCCTAAAAAAATCAAAAAAAACGCTCAAAATTGAATTTTTTGATAACATAAAGCAATTATTTTTGCTAAATGTATTGAAAAATATCGTAAAATTGTGTAAAATGTATACCGTCGGGTTGTCATATTGTCCAAAATGTATGACAATAAGTTAAAAATCAAGGAGAGATTGTTTTATGTCAAACAGACTTTTTCAGGGTGTGATTCATCAGATGCGCGGAGCCATTGACCGCACCGTAGGTATCATTGATGAAACAGGTACTATTATTTCATGCAGTGAGCTTGGTAAAATCGGTGAAGTTAATTCTGCGGCAGCCGCAAAAGCATTCAGCGAAAGCGAATCAACCGTTATCGAAGGCCTTACATATAAAACCTTCGGCAACCAGATACATCCCGAGTATGCTGTTTTTATTGACGGTGAGGACGAGCTCGCAGGCAAATATGCCGACCTGAGCGCTGTTACTCTCAACAATCTTAAGCAGTTCTTTGACGAGAAGTATGACAGGGGCATTTTCATTAAGAATGTTATTCTTGATAATATCCTCCCCGGTGATATTTATCTCAAGGCAAGAGAGCTTCGCTTTAATAACGAAACATCGCGCGTTGTTCTTCTGATTCGTGTGCCCGACCAGACTGATGCCTCAACCTTTGATGTTATCCAGAATCTTTTCCCCGACAAAACAAAGGATTTTGTTATCAACATCAATGAAACTGATATTGCTCTTGTTAAAGATGTTAAAACAGGCATTGCAAGCAAAGACATTGAAAAGCTTGCCCGTTCTATTGCGGACTCTCTTAACACAGAGCTTTACACCCATGCCATTATCGGTATAGGTACAACTGTTGTTGGCATCAAAGACCTTGCAAAGAGCTTTAAAGAGGCTCAGGTTTCTCTTGAAGTGGGCAAGGTATTTGACACTGAGAAGACTATCGTAAGCTATGAAAGCCTCGGCATTGCCAGACTTATCTATCAGCTTCCCACAACGCTTTGTGAAATGTTCCTTCACGAGGTATTCAAAATCGGCTCTATTGACAGCCTTGACCACGAAACACTGTTTACAATTCAGCGTTTCTTTGAAAACAACCTTAACGTAAGTGAAACATCACGCAAGCTTTTTGTTCACAGAAATACGCTTGTTTACAGACTTGAAAAAATCAAGAAAATTACAGGCCTTGACCTGAGAGAATTTGACGACGCTATCGTGTTCAAAGTAGCTCTTATGGTTAAGAAGTATCTTGACGCTAACCCTGTTAAATATTGATGTTTCGCAAAATCGGACTAAGGCACCACCAAAACCACCGCTCTTAGCCCGGAAAGGAAAAAGCGAATGATTGAATTTAAAAATGTATCAAAAGTTTACAGCAACGGAACAAAAGCACTTAACAATGTTAATATCAAAATTGAAAAAGGCGAGTTTGTTTTTGTTGTAGGAGCTTCAGGCGCAGGTAAGAGTACCTTCCTTAAACTAATGATGCGTGAAGAGGTACCCTCCTCGGGGTCTATTAAAATCAAAGATTATGACCTTGTTAATATGAAAAAACGCCAGATTCCGTATTTCCGCAGAAATATGGGCATCGTTTTTCAGGATTTCCGCCTGATTCCCAATATGGATGTTTATAACAATGTGGCATTTGCCATGCGTGTTGTAAATGCGCGAAAGAAAGAAATCCGCAAAAGAGTTCCCTATGTTATAAGCATTGTCGGCCTTGCATCTAAGGCACGCTGTATGCCCAATGAGCTTTCAGGCGGTGAGCAGCAGAGAGTTGCCCTTGCAAGAGCTTTGGCTAACAACGCTGAAATTATTATTGCTGACGAGCCTACAGGTAACGTTGACCCTCAGATGTCAATGGAAATTGTTGAGCTTCTTCAGCGCCTTAACGAGGCAGGCACAACCGTAATTATGGTTACTCACGCTCACGACCTTGTTAAGCAGTTTGACAAGAGAGTTATTGTGCTTGAAGCAGGTCAGGTTGTATCTGACGGCAATGTTGAAAACAATGTTTTGCCTGAAGGCTCAACCGCCCACCTCCCCGGAGTTGAACCGGAACCCAAGAGCTTCCGCCGCCGCAGAGGTCACAAGCCCAAGAAGGATGCCGACTCTGTTTTTGTTGATGAAGAGCCTGTTTCTCCCGTTAAACCGGCAGAGGATATTCCGATTACCCCGCCCAAGAAGGCAGAGCAGCCCGTTGAAGAGCCTGCCGCTGAGGAGAAAAAGCCTGAAATTACAGACGATTATCTCAACGCAATTTTGGGTGACAATGAAAATTACCGCGTTTATCTTGATGAAAGTGAGAAAGGCGGTGACGCTCAATGAGAAGAAGCTTTGGCTACCTTACAAAAGAAGGCTTCCGTAACCTTTGGGCAAACAGGCTGATGTCATTTGCGTCAGTTGCGGTTCTCCTTTCTTGTATGATTATGATTGGCTCGGCATTTATGCTGCTTGTTAATATCCAATCGGTTATCGACAATATTGAAGATAAAAATGTTATTATGGTTTATGTGGCTCAGGATGCCGACGAAGCCGCCGTTACTCAGCTCGGCGACGAGCTTAAGGCACTCAAAAATGTGTCACACATTGAATTTGTTGACAAAGAAACCGCTTTTCAGCAGGAGATTGAAGCCCTCGGCACAGATGCCACTTATTTTGAAGGCGTAGAAAATCCTCTTCCCGATGTTTACAAGGTTTCTGTTGATATGATGGAAAACTTTGACGAAACATCAAAGGAAATCGAAAAGCTTGAGAATGTTGACTCAATCCGTGACGACAAAGACATTGCCACAGTGCTTATCAACATCCGTTCTTCCGTCACTTATCTTAGCATCGGCATTATTGCTTTGCTTATGCTTGTTTCACTGTTTATTATTTCAAACACAATCCGTATCACTATGTTCAGCCGCAGGCTTGAAATCAGCATTATGAAATCCGTAGGTGCAACCAACGGATTTATCCGCTGGCCGTTTGTTATTGAGGGTATTTTGCTCGGCGTGATTTCTGCTGTTGTTTCACTGGGCGCCGTATGGGGTGTTTATGAGGTTGTTAAAAATTCCGTTGCCGATATGCTCGGCGGAATTATGGACATAGGCTCAAGCCTTGTTCCCTTTACTGATTATATAATCATTATTCTTGCGGCATTCCTTATCATCGGTATTCTCTCAGGTGTGGTGGGAAGTATGGTTTCCATCCAGAGATATCTTAAAGAGCAAGGAGGCGTAACTTATGAAGAAGACGATTGATGTAACAAGAATTTTTGCTTTGATTTTTGCTTTTGTTATGGCTTTTTCATCTGTTTGCACCTATGCCCCCATTAAGGCTGAGGCCGCAACCCTTTCACAGCAAAAGGCTAATATTGAAAATAAAATCAAGCAGTCCGAAGCTGAGCTTGCAAAGCTCAAAAAAGAAAAGGCTTCTGAAGCCGCCATTGCACAAAAGCTTGAAAGCCAGCTTGCCGACCTTACATCAAAGGTTTCTGTTATTCAGGACGAAAAGGACGGCATTGACGCTCAGGTAACAACGCTCACAAACGATATTTCTTCACTCACAACTCAGATTGCGCAGACTGAAGATGAGCTTGTTGAAATGAACGACAATATTGACGAAACAGTTGAGCTTTTCTGCCAGAGAATGAGAGCTAACTATATGTCTGGCTCATCATCATTCTTTGAAATTTTCTTGCAGACAGGCGATATTTCTTCACTTCTCAACCGCCTTGAAATGTTTAAGCGTGTAACCGATAACGACCAGAAGCTTGTTACTCAGCTTGAAGGTGAAATTGAAAAGGCCGAGGAGCTTAAAACTCAGCTCACCGAGAAGAAAGAAAGCTCCGAAATCAAGAAAACTGAGCTCACCGCTAAAAAGGTTGAGCTTGACGCATCCATTGCCGAATATGACGATATTCTTGTTGAAATTGAAGGCAAGGTTGCAGAGCACAGAACAATTATTGCCAAGATGAACGGCAAAATCGCCGAGGCTGAAGATGAGGTTGCCGCTTATAAAGATGACCAGGCAGCCATTGAAGCCGCTATTAAAAAGGCTCAGCAGCAACAGCAACAGCAGTCTTCAGGCAACCAGGGAAGCTCAGGCAACCACGGCTCAGCCAGCGGAACAATCAGCTCTTCAGGCTGGATGTGGCCTGTTCCCACCTCAAGCTCGTATATCAGCTCAGTTTACGGTTGGAGGCGTGACCCCATTTCAGGTCAGAGCAAATTCCACTACGGAATTGACATTGCCGCCCCTAAGGATTCAAAAATTGTTGCTCCTAAAGACGGAACAGTTGTCTACACCAAATATTCAAATTCAGGTTACGGTATTCACATGCTTGTTAACCATAATAACGGATATTATACCCTTTACGGCCACTGCAACTCCCTTGCAGTTTCATCAGGTCAGAGCGTTAAGCAGGGTCAGGTTATAGCTTATGTGGGCACAACGGGCTACTCAACCGGTTACCATCTTCATTTTGAAGTTCGTGACGGTAACGGTAACAAGCTCAATCCGTCAAACTTTGTTCGTAAATAATCTACCGGAGAATCTTGTATGAATAAAAAGATTTCACTGGGTGTTGCCGTTGCAATAGTTATCGCTTTTGTAACGGCAACTTTTGCAATTACAATGTCCGTATCCCAGCGGATTTATAACAGACTTATTTCAAACCTGCAGGACAGGGCCGCTTCTTATGCTCTGATTGATGAAATGGATGCCGTTGTTCGTGAGAATTATTACGGCAAGGTTTCCGACTCCTCCAGAGATGAGGGTATGCTTGAGGGCTATGTTGACTCACTTAATGACTCGTCAAGCTACTATCTTTCCCCCTCTGCCTATGCAACATATCAGGCATCTATGAAAGGTGAAATCAACGGTATCGGCATTAACTCCACCTTTGATTTTAATTCGGGCTATATCAAGGTTACCTCTGTGCTTGAAGGCTCCACCGCTTACAATGCAGGCATTAAGGAAAATGACCTTATCAGCGTTATTGACGGTGAAGCTGTTACTCAGGATAATTATCTAGAACTCACTGAAAGCCTTAACGGTAACAAGCTCACAAGCGTTAAAATCACTTATGTGAGAGATAATACCGCCAAAACCGTATCGGTTATGATGGGTTATTCGGCAAAATCTGTTTATTCTAAAAATGTAGGCAGTAACACGGTTTACATAAGAATCGACGGTTTTTATGCCAACACCGCCCAACAGCTCAAAGAGGTTTTAGAAGCCTTACCCGATGAGGTTGATTCCCTTGTTTTTGACCTGAGAAGCACAAAGGAAGGCAGTATTCAATACACCTGTGACGCGCTGAAGCTGATTGTTCCAATCGCTTCTGAGGGCAGCGGTGCGCTTGCAACAGAAATTGATAAAAACGGCAAAGAGACCTACTATGCCTCAAATTCTCAGTGCATCAGCGGATACAAAATTGCAGTGCTCACCAACGGTGCAACTGAGGGCTGCGGTGAGCTTTTTGCCTGTGATTTGAGAGATTTCGGTATGGCAGTTTTAATCGGCACCAAAACAGCCGGCAACGCCAATGTGCAAAAGGCTTTTTCTTTAAGTGACGGCAGCGGCATTATCCTCACCGTGGGCAAAATGAAGCCATACATCACCGAAACCTTTGAAAGGGTTGGTCTTGAGCCCGACATTTTGGTTGAATACGCCGAAACGAAGGATTCTGACACCCAGATTGAAAAAGCACTGGAATATTTAGGATAAAGAAAATAAGTACTTGCAAAAGTTAATATAGTGTGGTATACTCCAATTTGATAGTCACTATCAAATTGGAGTGTTTTTTTATGAACGAAAAATCTTACCATACAAAGCAAAAAGATATCTTGTTAAATCTTTTTAAGTCACAGCCTCATAAGTGCTTCACCTCAAGAGAAATTATTGAGGATGAAAGCATTTCATTGGGCGAGGCAACGGTTTACAGGCTTCTTTCTCAGTTTGTAAAAGATGGCTTGATTCAAAAATTCACTCAGGGCAAAGCTTCGCTTTATCAGTTTAATCATTGCGGCGGTGACTCTCACTTTCATATGAAATGTATTGAATGCGGTGAGCTTTATCATATCGACTGCCCGATGCTTCGTGATGTTGAAAATCACATTGCCCACGACCACAACTTTTTTGTAGATAACTTAAACACCACCCTTTACGGCTACTGCAAGGGTTGCAGAAAGGACACATAATGAAAAGATTTGTCGCAATTTTAACCGTTATCTGCCTTTTGTTTTCCCTTGCCGCCTGCTCGGGAGGTAACGAAGAAAAAAGCAGAATACATATAATTTCCACCGTATTCCCCTCCTACGACTTTGCAAAGCAGATTGCAAAGGGAGTTGACGGGGTTAAGGTCACAATGCTCATCCCTCCCGGAACTGAGCCCCACGCCTTTGAACCAAGCGTTCAGGATATGGCGCAGATTAAGGAATGTGATTTGTTCATTTACTTAGGCGGTGAATCTGACCAATGGGTTGAAGAGCTTCTTGCCACCTTCAATGAGGGCGAAATCAACACCATTAAGATGATTGACTGTGTTGAGCTTTTAGAGGAAGAAACTATTGAGGGAATGCAGACCGGTCATCATCACGACGATGACGAGATTTCTGCCCACGGTGAAAATGACGAGCACGTGTGGACAAGCCCCCTCAATGCGATTTTAATTTCTCAGGAGATTGAAGCTGCATTAGAAAAAATCGACGGTGCAAATTCCGCCGCATATTCTGAAAATTTCAATATCTATAAAAAACAGCTTACTGCTCTTGACACTGAGCTTAGGTCCGTTTCTTCATTAAAGGGAACAATTATCATGGCTGACCGTTTTCCTTTCCGCTATCTTTCGGAGGATTATGATATTGACTATTACGCCGCTTTCCCGGGTTGCTCAACCGAAAGTGACCCGAGCGCCGCTACAATAGCTTTTCTTGAAACTAAAATTAAAGAAACAGGCGCAAAAGCTGTTTTTTACACAGAATTTTCTTCTCAAAAGGTTGCCGACACTCTTTGTGAAGCAACGGGAGTTAAAAAGCTGATGCTTCACTCCTGCCACAATGTGAATAAATCCGACTTTGAAGGCGGAGCGACCTATGTATCGCTTATGGAGCAAAATATAAAAAATCTTAACGAGGCTTTGAAATAATATGTCTTTAATCAGTTGCAAAAATTTATCCGTTGCCTACGACGGCAAAACTGTTGTCAACAACCTTTCCTTTTGTGTTGACGAGGGTGACGCCGTGTGCATTGTGGGCGAAAACGGTTCAGGAAAAACCACGCTTATGAAATCCCTGCTCGGTCTTGTAAAAACTTCGGGCGGTTGTATCGAATTTTCTGACGGGCTTTTTCAAAACGAAATCGGCTATCTTCCACAGCAGACCGAAGTACAAAAGGACTTTCCTGCAAGCGTGAATGAAATTGTTATGTCTGGTTGCCTTAACAAAATGAAAAGCCTTTTCTTTTCAAAAAAAGAAAAGGCAAAGGCCGCTTATAATATGGAGTTGCTCGGCATAACCAACCTTAAAAAGAGATGCTATCAGGAGCTCTCAGGCGGTCAGCAGCAGCGTGTTCTTTTAGCAAGGGCTCTGTGTGCCACAAAGAAGCTTTTGCTCTTAGATGAGCCTGTGGCGGGTCTGGACCCCATTGTTACTGCGGAGCTTTATGAATTGATTAAAAAGCTCAACCGAGAAGATAAAATAACCGTTATAATGGTTTCACACGATATCCCCGGCTCAATGGATATTGCCAACAAAATCCTTCATCTTAATCATAACGGCTCATTCTTCGGCACAAGCGAAGAATACAAGACCTCCGACTTTGGCAAAAACTTTTTGGGAGGTGGCACAAATGGCTGAGTTGTTTTCACAGATTCAGTATTACCTTGGCTTCACCTTTGTTCAGCGAGCGCTGATTGCAGGTATTCTTATTTCTCTTTGCGCGGCACTTCTTGGCGTAAGCCTTGTGCTTAAAAGATATTCGATGATTGGCGACGGACTTTCACACGTTGGCTTTGGGGCAACTGCTATTGCCGCCGTTCTTAACCTTGCAGACGCTTCACTTTATGTATCAATCCCCATTGTTGTGATTTCCGCATTCTTTCTTTTAAGGATAAATGAAAGCACCAAAATAAAAGGCGACGCCGCTATCGGAATTATTTCATCGGGTGCGCTGGCTGTGGGAACGGTGATTATTTCATTCACCAACGGACTTAACACAGATGTATGCAATTATCTTTTCGGCAGTCCCCTGACAATGACCGAAACCGATGTATACTTAAGCGTTGGGCTGAGCATTGTTGTTTTGCTTTTGTATGTTATTTTTTACAACAAAATTTTTGCCGTTACCTTTGACGAATCCTTTATGAAGGCAACGGGGCTCAGGGCAAACCTTTATAACACCGTAATTGCCGTGCTCACTGCAGTTACCATTGTGCTTGGTATGAAGGTTATGGGTGCATTGCTTATTTCGGCGCTGATTATTTTCCCTGCTGTCAGCTCAATGAGGGTTTGTAAATCCTTTGTTGCAGTTACAGTCAGCTCTGCTGTTATTGCAGTTGTTTGCTTTGTAATCGGTCTGACTGTTTCATGCGTGTATGTAAGCCCTGCAGGCTACACCCTCCCCACAGGAGCTACGATTGTTATAATCAACATTGCCGTTTTCCTCCTGCTGTGTGCGGTTAAGAAAATTATTACAACTAAAAAGAAATAAAAAATCAGCCGTTAAGCTAAAACTTAACGGCTGTAATTTTTATTTTGCGAAGTCGATTGCTCTGCTTTCACGAACAACATTAACCTTAATCTGTCCGGGATATTCAAGCTCGTCTTCAATTTTCTTTGCAATGTCTCTTGCAACAAGAACCATCTGGTCATCAGTAACAGCTTCGGGCTTAACCATAATTCTGATTTCGCGGCCTGCCTGAATTGCAAATGACTTTTCAACGCCCTCAAATGAATTTGAAATTTCCTCAAGCTTTTCAAGGCGCTTGATATAGTTCTGAAGATTTTCTCTTCTTGCGCCCGGTCTTGCGGCAGAAATTGCATCTGCGGCCTGAACAAGGCAAGCAACAATTGTTTTAGCCTCAACATCACCGTGGTGAGCGTGAATAGCGTGAACAACCTGGTCATTCTCTTTATATTTCTTAGCGTATTCAACACCAAGCTCAATATGTGAGCCTTCCATCTCGTGGTCAAGTGCCTTACCGATATCGTGGAGAAGACCTGCACGCTTTGCAAGCTTAACATCTGCGCCCAATTCGGCGGCCATAAGACCTGCAATATAAGAAACCTCAAGTGAGTGATTGAGAACATTCTGACCGTAGCTTGTGCGGTACTTAAGCTTACCTAACTGGCGGATAAGCTCGGGATGAACACCGTTAACACCTGCGTCAACAGCGGCTCTTTCACCTGTCTGCTTAATGGTGTGCTCAACCTCTTTGCTGGCTTTTTCATAAAGCTCTTCAATTCTTGCGGGGTGAACTCTGCCGTCAGCAATAAGCTTTTCAAGAGTTCTTCGTGCAACCTCACGGCGAACAGGGTCAAAGCAAGAAACTGTGATTGCTTCGGGTGTGTCGTCAATAATAAGGTCAACACCTGTAATTGTTTCAAGGGTGCGGATGTTGCGACCCTCACGGCCGATGATACGGCCCTTCATTTCATCGTTGGGCAAAGCAACAACAGAAACGGTAGCTTCTGCGCTGTGGTCTGCGGCGCAACGCTGAATTGCGGTTGCAATAATTTCTCTGGCGAGTGTTTCTGACTCGTCCTTGGTTTTCTGCTCAAAGTCCATAATCTTAACTGCTTTTTCGTGAGTCAAGTCTTCTTCAAGGGCTTTAAGCAAATAGTCCTTAGCCTGCTCCTTGGTGTAGCCTGAAATTCTTTCAAGCATCTCAAGGTGGCTGCGCTTAAGGGATTCAATTTCTTCTTCTTTCTTTTCGGCGTTCTGAATCTTGGTCTGAAGAATTTCATCCTTCTTCTCAAGGTTTTCTGCCTTTTTGTCAAGAGTTTCTTCTTTCTGGTTTAAGCGGCGTTCTTGCCGTTGAACTTCGCTTCTTCTTTCACGGATTTCACGCTCAAGCTCTGAACGCTGCTTGTGAATTTCATCCTTAGCCTCAAGAATCTTCTCTTTTTTGGCTGATTCTGCTTTAGAAACAGCATCATTAACAATGCGTGTGGCTTCAAGCTTGGCTGAGCCGATTGCTGACTCGGCAACCTTTTTACGGTAAACAAAACCGCCTGCAAAGCCCGCCGCAACGCCAACAACAACACACGCAAGGATTACAATAACAAAAACTGTAATTGAAATACTCATGTTTGCACAACACCTCCTTGGTAAAAAATAAGTATAAAAATAATATCTTAGTATTAAGAAATTATCATTACGGAGCTTTCACTCCAATATTAAACTAATACGGCATATTAGCCTAATATCCTCATCATTTTACCTCATTTTGTGTGTATTGTCAAGTTTTATCTTAACAAATCACAAAATATATGCACTAATAAACAAAAAAGACGAGGTTATCCTCGCCTTAGTTTCAGTTTTTTTTGGTAACTTTCTTTTTATTACCTTTTTCGTCAACAATGTATGTGTTTTCAAGGTGTGACACAAGGCTCGCCTTATAAGAGTCGATATACTCTCTTCTTAAAATATCTCTTTCCCTAATTTCTTCTTCGGTAAGACCCTCTGCCTTTGCCTTTCTTGCAAGCTCATTTATTCTGTCAATTTTTTTCTGTTCCATATTGTTCTACCTTTCCTACAGGGCATACGCTCATACAAACTCCGCAGACTGCGCCCCTGCCGATGTGTTTAAAAGCTTTTTTCATATATTCACTGCATTTTTCGGGGTCAAAAACATCTTTTCTTTCAAGCCCCGGTTGCCAAAGCTTGCCGTTGATAGCCCCTGACGGGCAAGCCTTAACGCAGGCATCACACTCAATGCAAGGTGAAACATAATCACTTTCTTTAATTTCAAACGGGCAATCGGTCAGAATTGTTCCCAGCCTTACATTTGCGCCGTATTTTTTATGTAAAAAAAGTGAATTCTTTCCGATTCCTCCAAGGCCTGCAAGAGAAGCCGCCTTTTTGTGAGAATATCTTCCTTTATAATTCCAGCCGTCTTTGTTTATGCTCTGAGATGCGCCTACGGGAATGTATTTGTATCCGCTGTTCTGAATTAAAAATCCGATTTTCAAAGCAAGACTGTCAATAAAAGCATTAACCGTTCTGTAATGGTGAAAATATGTATGTGTGGGCTCTCCGTCGATTTCATCCACAACTGCCTCTGAAAGCCTGATTACAAAGCTGACGGCATAGGAGCTTTCACCAAACGGACCGTCGGGAATTCCGGCAAAGCCGATATCACAAGCACCCGCATCAAGAGCTAAATTTTCAATTTTTTTCTGCAAGTCCAAAATCATATCAGACAACCCGAAACTTCCTTTAATTTTTGTTTTGTCACCGCAAAAAATATTATTGGTGATATTATGACAGAAATTCAATATCTGAAAGCGAGAATCAAAGACCTCGAAAAAGACCTTCAAAACCCTGCCGCAACACCTGCGGAGCAAAAAAGGCAGGCTCTCGCGCTGGTTAATTACCGCCTTGACTTAAAAAGAGCGCTCAAAAGCACTAATCAAGCACATTGACCGTCATTCTGCCGTGGCGCTCGCCTTTATACTCTCCGCTCTGATAGGCTCTTGCGTAATAAACACAATCGTATGTGCCTTTTTTGAGCTTTTTGGGAAGCTTATCTTCATCAATAAATTCCCCGGGCTCAAGCATTGGTGAGGTGTAAATCAGGTTTTCGGTTTCGCCGTCACCGATAATTTCATACACCGCAAACTGAAGAGTATATTGGCAGGACTCAGGGTTTGCAAACATAAACGAGCCCTTTTTGCCGTCATTTTCAAAAACGACATTATCATTTATTAAAAAACGAATTTCACCCTCAGACACATTTTCAATCTGTTCCACACCCGAAAGTGTGCCAAATTCAGCCTTTGCCTTAGGCGTAAAAAGCCAGAGCACACCGGGAGTTAAGCATTCAACCAGAATCACAGCAATTAAAATTACCGCAACAATGGCAGAACATGCAATTATTTTTTTATTTTTCAATGGTATCAACACCTATTTTAAGGTCAATTTTAACTGTCTGCATGCCGACTTTATCATAAGTTTTTTTGTCATAGCCAACAACGGCCAGCGTCGCGGTCTGACTTCCGTAAGAAACAGAATCAAACAGCACCACTGAGCGGATTTCTTCCCCGGGCTCAACACCCAATGAGCGGTAAATCACTTCACCGTTTTCATCAAGCAAAAACGCAACCAATATGCAGTCGTTTGACTCCTCACTTCCAAACTCAATCAGCGCAGGGTCCGTGTGTTCATCCACAGATATTTGTTCGTTTACATAAAAATCAAAGGCACCTGTGTTGCCCTTTGCATTCACAGATTTAGCAAGCTTTGCCTGCTGTGAAGCAGAAAGTGAGCTTCTGGCAGCCACGCTGTCAGGCTCAAGCCTGCCCTTAAACTCTGCGTTTTTAACGCTCTCGGGCAAGGCAGGGTTACTGAGCACAATCGCAGTAACAAGCGCAATCACCGCTATAACCGCAACCGCTATGGCAGAAATAAGCACAGCCTTTTTGCTGATTTGCTTTTTAGCTTTCACTTTTTCGGGCTTAACAGCCTTTTTCTTCTCAGGCTTTTCTTTTGCGGGCTTTGCAGTCTGCTTGGTTGGTTTTGGCTGATTGACCTGCTTTTTTTGTTTTGAATTTTCTCTTTTATTATTACTGCCTGCGGCAGGAGAACCCACCGCAGGCGCAACTTTAGCTTTATTCTTTTTGCTCATAATTCACCTTTATTTCCAAGGCAAGGCTTCGATGCCCCAAATCTGCTGATAACGGTTGACCTGAACGGATTCAACAGTTACGGCAAGCTTTGCAACGGCATCTTTAGTCATAGTTTTTTGGGCAAACATTTCGCTGTTAAAGTCGGTGATAATCGACTTATCATAGCTTTCAAAAAGCCCTGTATCCTCTGTGTAATATACACAGTAGTCATTTTCGCGGTTATCATACCACTTGTCGGCAAATTCAAAGGGAAGAAGAACATTCTGAGTAACGGTGCCGTCAGGCATAGTCCATTGAACGCTCATTTTAACTCTTACATAAGAATTGGCATAGCCTCTGTGAATAACCTTGATTTTAAGGTTGCCGATAAAATTATCATCCTCAGGGTTGGCTGAGAGGATAAACAATCCGTTTTCGTCCTGCTTGATTCTGCTTTCTTTTCCGCTTTCGTCTGCAAGGTAAACATCTGCCTTGGTAGAAAAGCCCGCAAGAGAAGCAATCTGAGTAACAGAGTTGGTGCTTGAATACCATGCCAACGAGCCCGAAACTATGGCAATAACCGCAACAAGGCATATAATCAAAGCGGCTATTTTTCTTCTGCTGTTTTTCATGTTATCAGCCCTACCCTTTCAAAAATTATCTTACCAACGCACCGTCAATATCCTGCGTTGCAGTCATAGTTATGTTAACCTTATAATCGATTGTTGCCCAAGCTGACTCTGAGAAGGCAAAATCAATACCGCATTCATCATATTCAACCCAGAAAGCAACCTTAACCTTTTTGGTTTCACCGGGATTGAGGCTTACATAATAGCCTGAATTTCCGTCTTCGCCAATATTGTGCTTATCAAGCGCGGTCTGTGTCATTTCACCGTTCAAGGTCTTTTTCATGGTGGCTTTAACACTGTCGTCAACCATCATATCATCAGTAAAATAGAAATAACGAAGACCTTTGGTTTCATACTCGTTTTTAACCGTTGCATAAACTCTGGCTGGCATACCGCCGTCATTTGTAACAGAAACCTCTGCAACCTCAACAACCGAGTCAAACATTGTTTCATTTTCATCTGCAAAAGCGGTTGCGCCCTTGAAACGGATTGAATCTGAAACAGAATATTCACCGTCAACATCAAAGTCAGCAAAAACAAAAGTGTTCTGCGCACCGCTGATGTTCTGGCTCTGATAAGACCAGGCGGTTGTCGGTGACATCAATGAAAAGTAACTGCCGCACATAACAAGCATAAGTGCCATAACCGCCGCAGTAAGCTTTTTGAATTTACTCATTTTTGCCACCTCTCTTTCTTTTGGTTGAAACAAGCACCGAAGCACCTGTAATTATAATTAAAACAACAGCTAAAATAACGCTGAGTGTTATAACATCCATTTCATTAAATGCTATTGAAAAATAACCCAACAGCGGCACACTGTACCACATTTTACCCATTATCTGTTCGCTCATTGAAGGTTGCGGGTCTTCACTTTCATTAGCGTCACCCTTGGTGCGGATTGCACCTGCAAAATAATCTATAGAAACAATTTTATGGGTAAAAAATCCTGAACCGTCAGCAAACTGAACTGTTACAATATCGCCCTCATTCAGGCTTTCAAATTCCGTCTGCTTCACAAAAACCACATCTCCGCGATTGAGGGTCGGCGCCATACTGTCGGTTACAACAGCGTAACCCCTCGCCCCTGAAAAAATGTTGAAGCCAACGAACAAAACCGCCAGAACAGTGACGACAGCCAACATATTAAATAAGATGTTACCCGGTTTTATTTTCATAATTATTCAACATCCGTTGCAACCTGATATTCACCAAGGCTGCTCCAGCCAACATAGTCTGCCTGCTTTGCTTCAAAAATTACATTAACAGTAACTTCATTACCTGAGTAAAGGTTGGCATCAATAGTTTCTTTATATCGGATGCTTTCAATAATTTCAACATCTGCGATGTCGGGAGTGATTGTATACACATCGTCAACATCTGTGAGCGCAGAACGGTTATAATCAGGGCCTACATAATAATAGCAGGTTCCGTCCATTCCGTTGTTATAAGGAAGCCACTGCTCGGGGTTTGAGAAAATAACCTCCAAATCTTCATCCTCACTGCCTGAATAGATAACATTCTTTGCGTTTCCGCTTGCAAAGCTTGTGTATTCAACTCTTACCCTGATTTGAGAGTCAACTGTTGAGCTGTTATACATTGAGATTGAAGCATCATCGCCCTCGAGCATAACAAGATTCTGACCGGGGTAAATACAAGCGTTGCCGTAGAAGTCCTCTTCAAGCGTGTCAAGAGAAACGGCAGCAGAGCTGTCATAGCTTACAACGCCGATTGTCATTTTCTGAGCTCTTTTAACAGAGGTAACAAACCAGGCATAGGAGCTTTGGCTCGTCATAAGTCCGAGGATTACTGCAAGAGAAGCAATAAGTGCAATTATTCTTTTTGTCATACTGTTTCCTCCTCCTGCGAAGCTTTTCTTTTCATAATAAATATTTCAATTTCAACCGCTATCCAAGCAAGATAAACTGCAACAATGACCACCTTGCCGATAACGGAATTGAGAAATTCTGCCGCATAACCAACCAAAGGAATTGAAAAATCAACTCTGCCCTTTGCAAAATAATAGCTTGTGGGAGATGGGTCTTCTTCCCGGTTAGCGTCACCTTTTGTGGTAAACATCTGATTATTCTGGTCAATTTCTATAACGCGATGAGTAAAAAACTCGGTTTCATCATCGTTATGAAATGTCATAATGTCGCCGAACTTAACATCGGCAAAGGGAATTTCTTTAACAAAAACAAGGCTGCCCTTTGAAATAACAGGGTTCATACTGCCTGTTTGAATATAATAGGTTTCATATCCTATCAATTTAGGGATATAAACAATCATCAGCAAAAATGCAATCAGACAGCAAGCAACAGAACTAATCAGAATTTTTAGCTTTTCTTTTGCGCTTACGTTCCGGTTCATCGGGATTTTCTTCCTCCGTGCCATCATTTCTGTTGACAATCATATTAACTAAATTTAACGCTTCTAAAAAAGTGATAATAACAAGGGGTATAACAATCAAAAACAAGATGATATTCGGGTTTTGCAAAAAGCCGATAACCGAGCCTGAAAACACGCCGAGGTTTAAAATCACCTTGCCGATTATCCTGCTTTCGTAAACGGGGAATTCGTCCACATTCTGGTTGGCGTCACCCTTGGTAACAAACTGCCTCTCTCCGCCCTTGAGGTAAAAAATCTCATCAATTCGGTGGGTGTTTACCTGGTCGGCAATCTGACCGCCTGTGGAATAAAAGCTGATTACATCGCCCTTTTCCAGCTTATCGGCTGAAACCTTGCGGGTGATAATTACACTGCCTGTTCGGTATTCGGGCTCCATTGAGCCTGTTTCAATTTTTAAAACGCTGAAGCCGAGCACATTCGGAACTTCATCTGCATCTGCCTTTAAAACCGAAACAAAAATCGCAAGACCGATTAAAAATATCAGCGCCGTAAAAACAGCTATTATTGCGGAAATTACTTTTTTAACCTTCATATCAGCCTACTTGTTGACCCTGAATCTTAACATAGCCAAGCTCTGCAGAGCCTGAAACGGCTTCTTCGCCTGTTACAACATAAACATCGTAGTAAATGCTGTAATCATTGTTGCCTTTATTCTGCAAATCAGAAACATCATAAGCAAATACATTTGATACGGTGTATTCCGACATCTTCAATCCTGTTTGATTTTCAAGTTCATCGCCGGTTGAATTGCAGACAATTTTATAATCGAAATAAACATAGGGCAGCAAATCATTGGTAGAAACAAGATTTTCAAAAGCCATAACCAACTTAATCGGTACATCAGGGAAAGTCTTGACATCTATTTTATACATCTTTTTCTGACCTTCAACCATATTGGTCATTTCAAGGTCACCGCTGAGAAGCTCATAAGTTGCACCGTTGTCGGAGGACTCGTGATAAGTTACCGACAAGGTTGAGCCGTCAACTTTGCCCGTAAAAACAGACAGCGAGCCCTGGTTTGAAACAGCATACCAAGCAAACGTAACTGCCACCAGGGTAAGGGCGGAAGCGATGAGCAATATTAAATTTTTAACTGTGCTGAAATTATTTTTCATTACTTTCAACCCTCAAGCTTAATTTTACGGTTATCTTACAAGGCTCTCCCACAGGGAGGTAAGTCCCCATGGGATGTCTTTCTTAACTATTGAGATTTCCAAAACAACTGACTGAGCATTTGCAGTTTCAACAAATACGCCCTGAGCTCCTGCATCGGTAACGGTGATTTCGTTGCCTGCGCCGTCCTTAGCTGTTACGCTGATTTCATAGCCGGAAGCTATGCTTGAATCAACATAGAAGCCGCCTGATGTTACAAGGAGCTTATTCATTTTGGAAACCTGTGAATCACACGAAGTGAAAATATCGGAAGTAACAACACTGCCGTCACTGAGTCTTGACTTAATAAGGATGCCAACGAGTGCGCTGTCCATATATCCGTCACCCGACTCGTTTGTGAGCTTATGTTCTACTTCGGTGTTGCCTATTGTTGCTTCAACCACGCCCACATCGGTGTAAAGTCTGTCATAAGTCTTTGAAACACCGTTTGCATTAAGCGTGAGTGACATATAATCTGCATAAGGCTTTGTTCTGTTGAGCTGTGCGGAGGTTCCGTCAACTGAAGCGCTACTATTTGCAAGCCATTCAAGTGAGTAAACCTCTTTGCCCAAGGTGATTTCATTTGGCAATGTAACTGCCTTTGTTGCGCCTGAGCCTGCAAGAGCTGATGCATCATCCTCAGCAATAAGAGTAACAACCGCGCTCAATGCTGAGCTTAACTTGCTCTCTTCACTTGTGAGCATTGCCTTGAGGTAAGGATATGTTCCCTCACCGAGAGCAAATGCTGATGAAAGCTCTTCGCCTGCAATCAGCTCATCTGTTGTGAGCCTGTAGCAGCTGTCATTGATTATATTTGAAACAGCGGTGAGATTTTCATCGTTGTTCATATATTTGTCGAAGTAAAGGTTTTCGTAATCTGCGCCAAAAGCGTAACCGATTACGCCGCCTGTGAAGCAATCACTGCCGTAAACCTTAACACCTGCGCTTGTTGCACTTACACCGCCTGATGCATAAGCATCTTTTACTTCACCGTAAGCCACACCAACAAGGCCGCCCAAGGCTCTGATGGCTTCACCCTCAGCGCCGCCTATGAAGTCGGCAGTTACTGCAGAAGCGGAGTAGACACTTTCAATCTTTCCGTAAGCTACACCTGCAAGTCCGCCGATGCCGATTGTTGTTGTTGCGTCCGCAACCTCTGCGCCTGAGACCTTAACAGAACCTGCGCTGAAGCTCTGCTCAATTTCGCCGCGAGCAACACCCACAAGGCCGCCCACGCCTGCAACACTGCTTTCATCCTCTGCATTTGCTAAGACAGAAACCGTAACATCTGCAAGAGATGAGCTTGTGTAAACTGCGCCTGAATTCATAACGCCAACAAGACCGCCCACACCTGCAAGGGCACTGTTTTCGATATGTGCATTAACCTTGCCGAAGGTGTTTGAGCCTGTGATAACTGCATCGGAAGCGCCAATCAAACCGCCTGCGATATTTACACCGTCAACAGTGATATCAGCATAAGCGTTGCTTACTGCTCCGCCTGCCATTGAGCCCACAACAGCACCTGCAACTGCGCCTGAAACATAACCTGCTTCACTGCTGTTTTCAACTCTGACATTATTGATTTCAGTATATTCATTAGCCGAGCCGGCAAGAGCACCTGCCACACCGCGGCCGCTGATATAAACATTGTTAAATGTGATGTCGGTAAACTGTGCAACATTTTCAGCGTCACCGCCAACAGTTGCAAACAAACCTGCCTCACCCTTTGCGGCATCAACTCTGAGGTTGTTGATTGAATATCCGTTACCGTCAAATGAGCCTGTGAAGCCCTTAATCGGTTCAACAGAATTTGCTTCACTCAATGCATCTGCACCGAAGTCGATATCTGCAGTGAGAACAATCTTAGCCTGTGGGTTGTTGAGGTAATCAGCAAGAGCTGAATATTTACCTTCAGGATTTGCCAATGCCGTTAACTGCTTTGCGTGAGAAACATAAAGAACATTTTCATCACTTCGCTGAGGAAGAACAGCTACTCTGCTCATTTCACCCATAGTGATAACTGCATAAGGCATTGCACCTGTGTATGAATCGTTATAAATCTTGTTGCCGTCAATGTAAAGGTCAGCTTCACCGCTGAGAGCTGATGATGAAACCGCCACACCCTCTGCACCGATTGTTACGGGGTATGCAAAGCCGTTGATAACCTCTGCACCCTCCTTAACATCTGCAACAACAGGAACTGAAGCAAGCTTGGTGAGAACGGCTGAATATCTGTCTGCCATCTTAGGAGCAGGATAGCATCCCTCAGCCAAAGCCCAGCCGTCAAGTCCTTCGGGGATTGAGGCCATGAGGTTGCCTGCCGAAACAGAGGCAACGCCATTGTCGCTTGTTCCCAAAGCTGTAACATCGCTGTATACAAGGCTGATTTCATCAGCGTCCACAGCGTTTGCGGTTGCACCTGCATTAGTGCCGCCGATAACAGCTTTTTCTATTGTGAGCTCACCGTCATTTGCGCCAACAGTTATGCTGTTGCCGCCCTTTGTTGAGCCTGTTGAAAGAATATCCTTAACAGTAAGGTTGCCATCGTTAATGCCGACGATAGTACCGCCGATTCCGTCAACCGTTACTGCTGTTACTGAATTGATAACAGAAGAGTTGCCTTTTGTTACACCAACAAGACCGCCTGCTGATTCAGCAGATTTCACAACGCTTGTTGCAACACAGCCGTCAAGCTTGGATGAAGCAAGCTCACCGACGATTGCGCCCACAGCTCTTTCGCCTGAAATTACACCGCCCTCAACTGAGCAGTTGATAATTCCGTCAACAGCCTCGCAATAACCTGCGATACCGCCCACAAAGGCTGAGCCTGTAATTCCGCTAAAGCCGAAGCCCTGTGCTTCTTCAAGAACTTCAAGGTGAACATTCTTAACCTTACCGCCTGCCTTGATGTTAGCAAACAAGCCAACATAATCAGCATCGCTTTCAATATAAAGGCCGCTGATAACATAGCCGTTACCGTCAAAGGAACCTGCAAAGTCCTTAATCGGTGAATATCCGCTATGAAGAGCGCCGTAAACAGTGTTGCCGTTTTCGTCAGTAGTAATATCGTAATCCTCAGGAGTGATTGTGATGTTGTTCATCAAAACAAAGTATGCATCACTGCCGTCAGGAATTGCGTTAAGCTCTGCTACGCTGTAAATTTCATAAGGAGAATCTTCTGTGCCCTCGCCTCTGAATACAACTTCAACCTCAGGAGCAATTTCAACTCCGTCGAAGTTCTGATACTGCATAACCTCACGCTGGAAGGAAGCAACGCCGTTTGTAACGGTATTGTTGCTGAACATCTGTGCAAATGCTTCGTTATCTTCCGGAAGAGCTTCAAATACGCCGACAACGCTTGCGCTGTTTTCAGCTTTATTTGAAAGCTGAGCAGAAACAACATTGTCTGAAACGCGCATCTTTCCGCTGAGCTCACCGCTTACAACTGCGATAATTCCGCTTTCAGCATATTCGCCGTTAACTGCACCGCTTGCCATGCAATCGGTTACTGTAAGCTCACAGTCGGCAACTGCAACAACTGCGGCGGCATTCTTACCCCTTACATCAGCAGAAACTGAGCAACCGGTGATAACAAGTGAGTCACCGTCTGCAGCAGCTGCAATGCCTGCAGCATTTTCTGCTTCAACACTGCATCCGCTGATTTCACAAGCAGAAATCTCACAACCGTTTGAATTTGCAACGCCTGCGATTGCGGCGGCATATTCATCGGCCTTAACTGTTGAATTATTAACTGTGATATCAGAAAGCACTGCATCACCGCAAACCATTGCGGCAACAACACCTGCACTCTTTGAGCCTGTAACAGAAGCTGAATCGAATGTAATATTTCTGATTTCAGCGCCGTCTGCAACTGTTTCAATTAAGCCTGCATTTTCTGCATTAACCTCAAGAGCGTAAACGGTAAATCCGTTACCGTCAATAACTCCGCTGAAGCTGTCAACAGGAGTCCACTCACCTGAAAGAGTGATGTCATTTACCAAAGCAAAGCTTGCGTTGGGGTAAATGTCGAGAAGGCTCAATGTATCTTCATTGCTGATTAAGTACGGTGACTGCTCGGTTCCGTCGCCAACCATACCGTTAACGCTAATCATATCAACGGCTGTTGCGATGCCGTTTGCATAAGTCATAACAAGCTGTGCGCCGTCAATCGCAGTTTCAACAGCGGCAACTGACTCACCGTTAAATGAAACAAGATTTTCAGGCTGAGTTGAAGCATCAGCAAGGTTAAACTCAATGCCGTTTAAGGTAAAGCTCTGTGCATCACCCTGCGCATTGAACATAAGCTCAACTGCATCCTTAATCATAACAGGCTCTTTGCCCACTGCAACAAACTCACCGTCTGCGGCCTTAACATTGTTAACATCCACAAAAGCTTCTGCGCAGTTTGCAAGCTGATATGAATTAAGGCTTGCTTCACCAAACATATCTGCACTGTTCTGATAGCTTGAATATATAATGTTTTCTAACTTAACATCGATATTTTCGTTTGAGTAAATCTCTTCATCAGCAATGCCTGCAACCACACCTGCAGTTTCACCGCTGATAACAGCAGAAACGACTACATCTGAGGCATTCAGTGTGCCGTTTGCAACACCTGCAACGCCTGCGGCAGTTGTGCCGTTTACTTCACCGCCTGCAACTGCATTTGAAACTGTTGCAACAGAGTTGATATTTGCAAAAATTGCGCCTGCAAATTCACCGCTTACACAAGCCTTGGTGTCTGCATTTATAACAGAAACATCTGCACCGTAACCAACCACACCGCCTGCATAGCCTGCTGACTTGACGGTTACATCACTTTCAACCTTAGCGGCTGAAATGGTGGATTCAACTGCTCTTGCTACAACGCCTGCGGCATAAACCACACCGTTATCGCTGATTACTTCGGGAGTTGAAATTGTGAGGCTGTTAACAGTAGCATTTGCAATTTCACTATTGTTTGCATAAGCCACAACACCTGCAACTGAGCCGTTTTCTGCTGTTACGCAGATGTTACCTGAAACGGTTACACCGCTAATCTTGCTGTTATAAGCCTTGGTTGCAACACCTGCGGCAAGAGATGCGCCTGTTGCGCTGATATTGATATTTACATTTTTAATTTCTGCACCGCTGATTGTGCCGAAGAGTGAAGCTTCTTCATCATTTACATACAAGCCGCTGATTGAGTAGCCTGCACCGTCAAACACTCCTGTGAACGGAGCTTCATCAGTTCCCAAAGGAGCAAAGCCTGCGCCCTTGTTATAGAAGCTGCCGCCAAATACGAAGTCACTGTCTGCAAAAGTGATGTCGTTTGTGAGAACGAAGTATACGCCCTCGCCCACATAATCTCTTACAGCGTCAAGGTCATCACCGTCAGAAATTCTGTATGGGTCTGCCTGAGTACCTGAGCCTTCAAGAGTGAGCTTGATATCAGACTCAACCTCAAAGTGAACATTGAGTGAAATGTTGCTGTCACTTGAAAGTGTGTAAGTGGCAACAACAGCACAATTAGCTGACTTGTTAGCCTTAATAACAACAGCATTTTCATTTCCGCTTATAACAGAAATTCTGTCGGCTGATTCGGACTGCCAGCCTGCTTCACTATCAAATACAAAGCCAAGCTCCGATGTCTTGCTGTTATTAACATTTACAGTAATTTCATCAGAAGATGTGATTACTGAGCCAAGTGAAGAAGAAACACACTTATCAAGGTCTGTGTATGTACCCTCACCCTTAGCTGAACCGTAAGCACCAAGCTCACAGCCGTAAGATGAGAACACAGCGCTCTTAACAGAAGATACTACATCTTCACTTACAGCACCGATAACAATGCCTGAATTTTCAGCCTGAGAGCTGATTATTTCTGCGGTAACAACGCAGTCAGAAACTGCAACACCGCTTGATTTTTCACTAATAACATTACCGATAATTCCGCCTGCATAATCATAGGCGCTGACCTTACCTGCAACATTTACATTTTTAACAGAAACTTCTGCAAGGTCTGCACAGCTGACCTTACCGATAACTCCGCCTGCACCAACTGAAAGCTTGGTTGATGACTTGATTCCTTCAACGCTTGCATAAGATACTGAATCTGAAACCGAAGCCTTGCCCTGAACATCACCGATGAATCCGCCGCTTGCCATTGAAGCGCCGATTGCTGAGCCCTTGGCCACAACAGCGTTTGCAATTTCAAGTGAAGAGCCGTTTGAAACGCTCGCTACAAATCCGCCTGCAGAAATTGCACCCTCAGCGGGAACAACCTTGACATTAACCTTGCTGTCAGCAATAACCGCCTTTGTATTGTCAACTGTTGAGCCGATAAATCCACCTGCAACATCACCGCTGACAGTTGCATTTACTTCGGCTGATTTGATTTCACCTGCAAATGCACCGGCAACACCGCCTGCATTTTTAACAGCAGAAATCTTTGCGTCGAGAACCTTAATATTGATAATCTTAGCGGCATTTGCACTGCCTGCAACACCGCCTGCGAAGTTAGTTGCTTCAACCGAAGCAGATTTAACCTCTGCATTTGCAACAGCGCATTCGCCTTCAACAAAACCGATTACACCGCCGGCATTGTTAAGAGCTTTTGAGCTGATATTTTCAAGCTTAACATTTGAAACTGTGATATTTTCACCGTTTGCGCTACCTGCAACTGCGCCTGCGAAGCCTTCTGCCGCAGAAACTGAGCTATTTTTAATGGTAACATTTGTAACAGAAGTGTTGCTGTTTAACTGACCTGCAAGAACACCTGCATAAGAGCCTGATGCACTAACGCTTGCACCGTCAATTACAAGATTTTTAACTGTAGCATTTTCAAGAGCGCCGAACAAGGCTGCTTTTGATGTTCCGCCAACTGTGAGACCGCTGATTGTATAACCGCAACCGTCAAACACACCGTTGAATGCAACCTCAGTGCCACCCACAGGCTTGAAGTCTGCGAGCTTTGACATATCAATATCGTTGGCGAGCTTAAAGCTTGCGCCGTTGAATTTTTCCATATTGTCGCCAATGAATGCGATATCAACTGCATAGTAGATAATGTAGTTGCCGTCAGCATCCTTTTCGAGGCCGTTAGAAACGCCGATTGTAGCGCAAAGGCCTGTTGGCTTATGAACAAGAGTTACCTTGCTGTTAAGAACGGTGATTACATCATCAGCCGCTTCAACAGGGAGGTAGAGAACACCGTCTTCTACGGTAATTCCGCTTGTGTTTACTTTAAGCTCCTCTGCATTATAGCCAGCCTCAAAATCTTCTGCTGAAACTGCGCTGAACAATGCAATTTCTTTTGGAAGAGTGATTGAAACAACACTGCCCTTACCTGCAATGAAGCCCTGCTCGCCTGCATCAAACAACCATTTGCTTGAAGCAACATTGTCAAGCTCTGCGGGAGCAGCATTTTCATTGTGAGAGCTGATGTAGCTGTTTTCAACCTTGAAATTATCTTTATTTCCTGCGCCGACGAGTGCGTAATCAACAACTGTTGACTTAACTGTGCCGAAGCAACCGCTGATTGTGCCGTCAGTGTTGTCAACAACCTTACCGATAACAGCCGCACTGTCAGCAACCTTTTCTTCAAAATCAGATGTAATTGCAACACTTGCACCGCTTGAAGTAATCTTTGCGCCGTTAGCGTTAACAACTGCCATAAGACCTGCAACATTTGCAACCTTTTCTTTTGCAATGTGAACAGGAATTTCTGCATAACATCCGTCAACAACGGTGTTACCCATAACCTTATTAAGGAACGGTGAAACAGAAGACTTTTCAGCGACAAGGCGGATAACCTCTTCACTGCCCTCTTCAACCTGACCCTTAACGAGTCTTACATTACTAAACTTAGCTGAGTTGGCATCGCCAAACACAGCGCTCTTGATTTCACCGTTTAATTTAACAGTGAGATTCTCAACTGAGCCGAATACACCGCTGAACAAAGGCGCATCTGCATTGAGAGTATAGCCTGCGCCGTTGAAATAACCGCAGAAATCAAATGCGCTCCAATTTTCAGGCATATCAACATCGCCGGTGAGCTCAAAGTAAGCAAACGGTGCGGCTTTGAGGAATTCCAGCTCGGTTGATTTTGCAATTTTAATCGGAGTTTCTGCGCTGAGACCGTCACCCTGAGCATCTTTTTCGAGAGTGATAACCGAAACGGACATATCACGGCTTACAACGCTTGCATTATTGAAACCTGCTTTAACTGTAAACTTAGCTGAGTAAGTGAGCTTTGCTGTTTTGTTAGCGGAAAGAGCCTTGAGTGTGAAGCCGTTTTCGCTCTTTTTAAGCTCAACACCTGAGCCTGCAAGTGAAACAGAGTCAACAGATGTTGCGCTCATAGAAACTGCGCCCCATTCACCGCCAAAGGCTGAAAGGTTAACAGCTTTGCTTTCACCTGCATTCACAGCAATTACTCTTGTGGATGCAATCATATCGCCCTGCTTTGAGCCTGACTGATATGCTACATATCTACCGCTGATTTCACTTGACCAGAGGTTATTTTCAACATTTGCTTTACCCTCACCGATAACAGCTCCGCGAGCTGAATCAGCCATAAGAGAAACAAATGAATAGTTATTTTTAATTGTTGCGCTTTCTTCTGTACGGCCTGCAATTCCGCCTGCAACGCCCTTACCGCCTACGGCACCTGATGCAACACAGCCGCTGATAACAGAAGCTTTGCCGCTGACACCTGCAACTCCGCCGTAAACACCGCCTTCGAGAACAAAAGCAGAAACTTCACTTGCAGAGCAAGAGGTTACCTTGCCGTTGTTGGTGCCTGCAACTGCACCGAATACGCCGCCGCTGATGATAGTTGCGTCAGCTTTTGAAACAGCACTCTTGGTATCATAGCCTCCGTTAACACTGCAGTTGTTGATTTCACCTGCATTAACGCCTGCTACACCGCCTACCTGCTTACCGTAAGCCATTGAAGCAACTGAAACAGCGCAATTTTTAATCTGAGAATTATTTACACCTGCAACAGCACCGACAGCTGAGGTTTCATTCTTTTCTGAAGCTGTAACAGATGCGCCTGTTACCTTAACAGCGCTTATTGTTCCGCCGTTAACACCTGCAACTGCTGAAAGGGCATTTACACCGCAAGCGGCGCTTACCTTTGCATTTTTAACGGTGATATCTGAAACAACACCGTTATTTTTGGCAACCACAGCACCTGCAACCGCACCTGAAGCGGCAGACTGAACGCTGAGCTTTGCTCCGCTGACGGTTGAGTTTCTTACAGTACCGTCATTATAAACTGCAATAACAGCGGCTTCTGTTGCCTTTTCATTTTTAAGTGTAATGTTGCAAGCCTCAACAGTAATATTTTTAACTGTTGAATTTTTGCTGATATAACCGAAAATGGCTACACTGCTGAACTCAGTTGAGGTTACATTAAGTCCGTAAAGCTTGTGGCCGCAACCGTTGAAGTTGAACCAGACGCTCTTCGGAGTAGCATCACTGAGAGTTTTATCAATAGAGATAATTGTGCCGGGAGTTACGGTATTTTTGCTCAAATCAGATGCAGTTACACCTGAAAGGTCAATATCCGCAACAAGGCTGAAGTTTTTATCCTGCTTTGTTGAGTCATTAATAATTTCCTGCATAAGGAACAAATCGTCAACAGTTGCAATTTTATAAGGCTTAGCAGCAGTTCCTTCACCTGAAAGAGTCGGTGCTTCAATAGCTCCGCCACCTTCAACAATATTTTCCTGTGTGTCGGTCTGAGCCTGTGCAGATTCACCTGCAACAGTCGATGAGTCGGTAACAGCTTCAGAACCGGCGGTATTCTCTTGTGTAGCGAAAACCGTATAGATACCTGTTGAGGACAGCAATACTGCTACACTCAGTATCAATACCAGTACCCTTTCTGTTACTCGTCTTTTCATCTAACTAACCTCCACGATGATTAAAACTGTGATTTGCCTGCTTACTGTTGCTTAATCAGGCTCAGCCTTCTGCCTTTTTAGCCTTTTCTTTAGCTAATTTAGCGGCCTTTTCTCTTGCGATTTTTTCTTTTTCTCTGGCTTTGGCTTTTGCGATTCGCTCTTTTTCAAGCATCTTTGCTTTTTCTTTAGCGATGCGCTCCTTTTCCTTAGCCTTTTCTTTAGCAATGCGTTCTTTTTCTATCTGCTTTGCTTTTTCTTTGGCAATTCGCTCTTTTTCTTTAGCTTTTGCCTTCTCTATGCGCTCTTTTTCAAGCTGTTTTGCCTTTTCGCGGGCAATTCTTTCACGCTCTTTTGCCTTTTCCTTAGCAATTCGCTCTTTTTCAGCTCTTTCAGCCTTTTCTTTTTCAAGACGCTCTTTCTCTTTAGCTCTTTCTTTTTCAAGGCGTTCCTGCTGGAGAGCTTTTGCCTTTTCACGGGCAAGGCGTTCTTTTTCCTTTGCCTTCTCTTTAGCGATTCGCTCCTTTTCAGCCTGAGCGGCTTTTTCGCGAGCGATACGCTCTTTTTCTTTGGCTTTCTCTTTTTCAAGTCGAGCCTGCTGGAGAGCTTTTGCCTTTTCACGGGCAAGGCGTTCTTTTTCCTTTGCCTTTTCTTTGGCAATTCGTTCCTTTTCAGCCTGAGCGGCTTTTTCACGGGCGATACGCTCTTTTTCTTTAGCCTTTTCCTTGGCTATGCGCTCTCTTTCAAGCTGCTTTGCTTTTTCACGCTTAGCCTTTTCTTTCTCTTTGCGTGCGCGTTCAAGCTGCTCTGCCTTCTCTTTTGCAAGGCGGGCTCTCTCCTGCTCCTTGGCAATACGGGCCTGCTCCTTTTCTTTGGCAATGCGTGCAAGGCGCTCTTCACGCTCTTTTGCAAGGCGAGCTCTTTCCTTCTCCTTGCGTGCGCGCTCTTTTGCAAGAGCTGCTTCCTTTTCTTTCTTGGCTTTGAGGCGAGCCTTTTCCTTTGCAAGACGCTCCTTCTCTCTTGCCTTTTCTTTGGCAATGCGAGCCTTCTCTCTTGCAATGCGGCGGCGCTCCATTTCTTTTTCATGAGCGATTTTTGCCTTGATTTTATCTTCAATAGCTTTCTTACGTGCATTTTCCTGAGCCAATGCGCGGTCGATAGCCTCTTTGATTCTCTTTTCGCCGGCAATCTTTTTCTTGCTGAGGCGCTTAACCTCATCAACAAAAACCTTTCTGATTTCGATTTCGTTCATATCGTAATCGATAACCAGCTCTTCTGCCAGACGCTTAAGCATTTTGGGCTTAATCTTTCTCTGCTTTGCCTTTTTAGCTAATGCATCCTGAGAAACAGTGTTGTTTTTAAGGAGCATATAGTTAGTGGCAATCATCTTATTAAGCTGCTCTTTGTATTCATCACTTACCATTTCGTTAGATTCGTGAGCAATAATCTCATAACCAACATCACGGTAGGACTGAATAAACTGCCACAGCTTAAGGCAGGCTCTGAAGTTCGGGTTTTTCTGAATGGCGTTTGTTCTCATAATGGGAGGACGAACAGGTACACAACCCTGAAGCTCTTTCATAAAGCCCGAATGAGCATATTCATTGATAATTTTCTTAATTCTTTCAATTCTCTGGAAAGCAGAAGCATTTTCACCGTCGATATTAGCAGTATCTTCTAAGTCGTTACCGCCTGACTGGGCAGAAACCTCCAACTGATAGTGGATTTTTTCTTTGCCGCGGGTAACATCACTTTCCATCTTCAATGATGCCATATTCTCATCATCTGAAAGGCTGAAAAGAACATTGTATCTGATATCAATAAATCTGATAAGGTTTTGCATAAGGGTGTAAACAAAGCGGTTTTCATAAACCTCGTAACTCTCTTCACGGAAAACATTGAGAATTTCGTTAGGGGTTACATCATCACCCTCAACCTTTGCAATCATATTTGTGTGCTGGGCAAGATGGCGCACGGATTCAGCCGTAATTTTCTTCGCTCTTTCAATGGGAACAATTTCCTCTTCCTGAACGATAAACTTACGGGGAACACGGATGATATTGTCAAGAGGAATAATGCAGGCCTCAATCTCTTCAACCCATGTTAAATCTATTTTCTTTTCGAAATATCTGTTGAACAGTGAGTAGCTGGTCTTACCTCGGTCGATAATATCGTCCATTGTTTCATAGAACTGATTATCAGTGGTAAGGGCAGCCATACTGTCTTTATATTCCAAAAATAATTCAAGATATGATTTATCCATCTGACCTTTTGCCCCTTTGCGGTTAAATTACTTCGGCTATTACATAAGCTTCTGGAGTCTGAGAAGATACTCTTTAGATTCCATCATATTAGACTTGCCGAAATGCTTGTTGAGGTAAGTGATAAGTCCGTCAATTTCATCACGGATGAATGAAAGGTTAAGACTTTCAAACTTACGAAGAATTTTGTGGCAGAGAACGAAGTCGATACCGTCGATTTCTGTTCCGCCGCAGCCAACATAAGCAGGAACGAATTCCTTAAGCTGCTTAACAATACGGTTACCGAAAGCAAGACGGAAATGCTCAATAACATAGTCATCAAGCTCTTCAAGCTTACGGAGATTTTCTTCTGAAACCTTATATTTTTCCTGGCACTCTTTGAACATACCTTCAAGATGCTTGTAGCTCAAAGGAAGCCATTCTGTGTAAGGAGCATCGAATGCCTTACCCTTACTGTTGATATCAATCGGAATAGCACGGTCATAAACCTTATCGGAAACGGCGAATGTAGAGTCGTCGTTGTTGATTGTTCCGATGTACCACATATTTTCGGGAAGCTTAAGCTTACCGTCGAAAAGATGTTTGGGGTCGGTTGGCCAAACGCTTGGAACAAGGGATACAACCCATTCTTCTCTGGTTGGCATCTCGAGGATTGAAAGAAGCTCCGCAAAGTAATACTCAACACGGGCGATGTTCATTTCGTCGAGAACAGTGATATAAATTTCTTCTTTATAGGTTGCTTCATACATCTTCTTGAGAACTTCGGTTTCATTGAATCTCTTTGTGAATTCGTTGAAGTAACCGAAAATTTCAGTACGGTCACGCCATGAAGGCTGAACTGAAGCGATGATAGCAGGGTTTCTTAAGAATTTACCCCAAGCATAAGCAAGTGAGGTTTTACCTGTACCTGAAATACCCTGAAGGATGATAAGTCTTGTGGTTGCAAAAGATGCAATGAAAAGACGGATGAGCTTTGGCTCATAATAAAGGTGAAGCTGTGAGCAAGCGAAATTACGGAATCTGTCACAAATTTCGGGAAGAGTGATTTCATTATCAAACTCGGGAGCAACATAATTCTCAATTTCAATATCAACCTGAGTACATTTGTAGAAACGGCTGTAGTCATCAGCAGTCTTGTCAACTTCGTCAGACTTTTCTTCTTCCTCTTTCTTTTCTTCGTACTCTTCATAGGGGCTTTCACCGGGCTTGAGACCAAGCTGTGAAACCTTCATAGCAAGAATTCTTTCTTTTTCTGAAGAAAGCTTGATAATTTCACGGTTAAGATTGCCAACCTCGTTGAGAAGCTCTTCCTGGTCAACAATAGTCTTGCGGACTCTTATGTACTTTTTAACAAGCACAACAATAAGAATAACAATAACTGCAAGAATTGCCACTGTGGCAACAACGGTAAGAATAGCGATAAGCCAGTCTACTGCTGTGAAATTAGCTGAATTAGCCTTAAAAATTGATATGTAAGCGGGAATGTTGAACATATTAACTATGCCCATTCCGATTCCTTTGAAAATACCGAACAAACCCTGAACAAAGAACTGGTTCAGAAATTCTGATATAAAGGTTGTAACTGTCATTTTGGTCACCCTCTTGTAATTTTTGGTTTATATAAATATGTGAATGTTAGTTGTTTTCTGAACCGTCTTTGGAACCGGCAGAATTTTTCTCAGCTTCCTGCTGAGCAAGATACTCTTCAATAGCCTGACGCTTAACATCGTCTGAGATTTTTTCAGCTTTTGCAGCCATAAACATTGCAATAAGCTTATAAACCTGCCAGATGAAGAAGAGTGCTAACGGAATGATTACGCAAATCATAAAGCCGAGCTGACTCTGGAGGAAATCAAGAGCATTACCGAAGCCGCTGATTGTAAGACCCTTAACATAATTTCCGCTCTCGTCAACAGTTGCACCAATCTGCTTTGCTACGATATCATCGGGATAAACCTTCTGATTATCCTCAGTTTCCATAGCGTCACCCTTGGTAACATAGTAGTAAACAGAGCCGTCATTATAAAGCTCAATATCAAGAATTCTATGGGTATTGAAGCCTCTTACTGTGTTGCCGGCACCATCCTGCATAAGAGTGTAAAAGGTGATAACATCGCCGATTTTAAGCTCTTCCTGAGGATTAACAACCTCTTTTGCGATAATAAGGTCACCCTTGCCGATTGTGGGGCTCATTGAATCGGTCTGAACAGAGAACGGAGTGTAGCCCGCTACATTACCGATACCTGTTTCAGAGCTTTTTGATGTGAAGGTCATCACGGTTATTGCAATGGCTACAACAATAAGAATAACCAGCAAAATATCCGAAATAACACCTAATATGCTTTTGCCTTTCTGTTCCATTTAACATTCACCTCATATTTTAATTGCTGACTGAAAAAGTCATTTACAGGCATTTTAACAAATGTCTGTAAATCGCTCTTTCAGGGAGGGATAAGAGGAACGGCGTCTTCCGACGGCGCCGTTCCTTAAACGGCGAGGATCAGGCGGAGCAGAGCAACTACTCCGCCTTGAAAACTAAGTTAAATTAAGTATGTTTTAAGTTAAATCTGTATAAACCCAAAGGATTATTCGATTGTGAACTTAAGGTTAGCTGTGAGAGCTGCACCTGCAACTGAGTTCAAGCAGTCAACATCCTGACCTTCAACCCAGATGTAAACACGCATCTTTGTGATGCCGGCGTTAAGTGTGAAAACTTTTTCTGAATCAGCTGACTGGTCAGTAACAAGCTTAGCATTGGGAACATCTGTATTTGCTGTATTGTCTATAACACCATTTTGAGTTCCCAATGTGTTACCACCATTATCGGATTTCAATCCTCTTGTTGTCAAAGCGCCCTCTGCAATGCTCAAAGCTGCAGCATCATCGGAGCGGGTTAATGAATCTATTTCGTAAAAGATGTTGCTTGTGCCAGCTGTAAAAGTATGAAGAGCTGTTGCTGTTGCAGCGTCTGTACCAATTGCAACATTACCGAGAGGAGTAAATGCAACTCTAAGAGCTGAGTTGATTTTTGAATTACTGGTGTCTGTAAAAGTTGATGTGTCAAAATAAACCGGTGTTTCATTTGCAACCTTGAAGAAAAGGTCAAAAGCAATAAGGCCTGCTGCATCTTGACTATCCTTGCTCTGAGTAACTGCTGTAACTTTAGCTACAGCAGCGTCATTGAGAGTTGCCTTGAAGAATTTTACATAACCTGTTGAAGAGTCCGCTGCTCTAAATGCGGATGAAACAGGAATCAAGTCTGCAGGATAAAGGTTATTGTTACCAAAATATGCAGCATAGCGTGAAGAACCTTCAGCTGGTTTTCCAGTTTCATCAAGTGTTTCGTTAAAAATCTGATCAACGGTAAGGCTTGCTGTCCATGCAGAGGCGTTTGCTGAAATCTGAATACCTTCAGGTGAAGAAACTGTAAGGTCCATAGATTCAACAGTAGCTTCTTTACTCATGGAGAACCAAGCGAACGTTGAGGATGTGAGAACGATAGCTGAAACGATAAGCATAGCAATCGCAGACACAAACGCACGTTTTTTGATTGTCTTTTTCATATCTTTACCTCCATAAAGATTTCGCATGCCTTGGCGACCGTTAACCCGTCGCCAAATCATTCGTTAATTTATATCCTGTGTGTTGAAAAATTTTGAATCGGAATCAAGGAAAAGTGTTTGCCCAGGGTTAGTCAAAGGTTGCTCCTTTTCACTCCTCCTACGCAGCCTCGCCGCTGTTATCAAGTGTTTCAATCAAATCGAAATCCATTGAAAACTTGATCTCTCCCTCAAGAATATCGTCAACACACTCGGGATCGTCGCCTTCGAACCAGATAGCTACCGTAAATCTGTCGATAGCGCCTGCTTCGAAACTTTCGTTAGCAATGCTTGCAACCTGTCTGCTGCTAACGAAGTTCTTGTCAGCGTACTGTTCAAGAACGCTGTTGCTACCGAGAACAGGCTTTGCATATACTGTTGACTCATCGTTGCGAGTAACCATAACGCGAACCGCTTCGTCTGCGCCCTGGGTTACACTGTCAACCTTGAGCTTTGCAGAATAACCTGCCTTCTCAGTGCCTGTATTTTTAACATAGAATGAATAAGTGAAGTAGTACATTCCGTCTTCCGTAAGGAAATTATGAGAACCGTCATAATCATTTATATCTGCAGGAAGAAGAGGGAATGTGCCCTCTCTCATATTTTCGAATTCGCTGCCTTCAAGAATTCTTGCAGGATTTTTAAAATCAGGTGTTTCACTGATTGCAATACCCGCATTGAAAGCATCTGCATTTGTGGTAACGGTGAAATTACCGCTGCTTATGTATGTTGTGCAAGCAAACAAGCCAAAGAGGAAAAGCAACAATATAATAAGTATAATAGTGAGAATTCTTATAAGTGCTTCTCTCTTGTTGAGCTTTTTGGAGCTTGTTTTAACCGAATACTTGCCCATCTTATCGTCAGCGGCAGGTGTCGGCTGTGCATCATTTTTCTTTTTCTTAGCCAATGCAACTCGCTCCTTTCTTACACAATTGTTTTCTCATTTCCGGGTTTACCGTAAAACGGGCCTTTAAGCTGGTCAACACCCATTTTCTTGAGCATCTCAGCCTTTTCGGCAGAGTCAATGCCGTCAACCCTTGTTTCAACCTCAATTTTTTTCGCAAAATCGATAAGACCCTGAATCATATTCTGTGTGCGCTCACTTTCAAGAATATCTTCAATAAGTGAAGCGTGAATACCGATGTAGTCAACATCGTAGTGGCTCAGGTTACTTAAAGATGTATATTCAAGGCCTAAATCGTCAATAGAAACCTTGAAGCCCAATTCTCTGAGCGACTTGATATTAGCAAGAATCTGCTCCTTATCCGCCTCGAGAATGCTCTGAGTAATGTTAAAGCAGAATCTGTCGGGCTTAATTGAGTGCTTGTCGAGAATTTTCATAACCTGCTGAACAAAGTTCTTTTTGCAGATATGCTTAACAGAAATCCATACTATAAATGAATTAACATCTGCCTCTCGTGCCTCACAGCGCTTGATAACATCACAGCACTCCTCAATGGCCCAAAGACCAAGCTGGCAAATCTGACTTGACTTTTCGGCAATGGGAATGAAAATCTCAGGCAGAATAACGCCCACGGTTTTATCGTTAATTCTCATGGAAATTTCATAATCTATTGCCATATTAAGGTGAATGTCAAACACCGGCTGGAAAGAAAGCTCAATCGGTCTGAGTCTGCCTGTTCCGTTGGATTTTTTCTGTTCCATAAGCTACCCTCTTTGCCTAAAATTCTGTCTTGCCAAAAACTTTTGGTAAAAATGCACTCTGATGTGCAAAATAACTATGCAGTCATCACAAAGGGCGCACTTGCCCCATTTATGCTTTTATACTTATAGTACACTTTAACACTTTTTTATGCAAATTGTCAAGGGCTTTATGAATAATTTTTGAATAAACCATATATTTTTTTGTGCATAAAAAATCAGGCAGAAAAGCCGAAGCCTTTCCGCCTGAAATTTTATAATTCTTTTTCAGGTATATATGCCACCAAATCGGAACCGTCTTTAAAAACAAACATTACAAAAGCTCCATTATCACCGCTATAAGAGTAATAGCTCCTGTAAGAATTGAAATACTTTTCAATCAGCTTTTTGTCTTTTATTATCTCCTGAATCAAAATAGTATGTCCATAGTCTGAATAATAGGTTTCTCTGCTGACGTAATGTTCTTGCATAAACTCAGCAGAAAGATAACTTATTGCCGTAGATTTTTCACTTCTCATATTAATAGAAGCAAATGTAGGCTTCGGAGTCAGAAGTCTCACTTCAACCACATCTTCTGCTGCAAGACTATCAAATGAAATATTGTGCCTTGTTAAAAACTCAACTGTCTTTTTCATTGATTTGTAAACAGGAATGTTTTGCATAGACGGTCCGCCATAGCTCTCCTCTTCACCTAATCTCACTCTGATGTGATACATAGCCTTCTCTTCCGGGCTAAAGATTTCATCTGGTGTCAAGGCAAACAGCTCTTGGGCAAAAACCGTTCTGAATTCCTTCATTTCTTCCGAACTCACTTTTTCACTGAGTATTACTGATTCATTGAGGGTTTTACCGTAAACATAAATCTCCCCCAAATTATACTTTTCTTTATAATAAATATAATCACATTTCCAGCCAATTTCCGTTTCTTCATACTGTGTGGTTCCGGGTGTAACCTCCGGGATTTTCTCCCACTCCTTGTCATAATCAAAATCCCAATCTGTGAAAGAATCTTTCAGTAATCCGTCATACCACTTTGTGTTTACCACATTAAGCGAAGCCTTTGCGCCTTCGAGAGAAACATTGCGATAAAAGCGTGAGATATACTTTCCGTTTTTCATTTTATACACAAAGCAAACAGAATCGTCACCCTTGCCCAATCCGTCAACAACCGTCTGATGAATCGAAAGAATAGTGTTTATATCGTCCTTGTCCGTCATAGGACCGTAAACTTTTGTAGATTCTCGTATTGTTCTTTCATAACAGCTGTCTGCAAAAATGAATTCATAACTTGCCGGGCATATACCTGCATATTCAATTTTTTCCGGATCCGGTGTTTTTGTAAAATATCCGAAAACTCCCGTTGAAAGTGTAACTGTAAACACAGCCATCACACAGGCAACAACAGCCGTACCTTTAAGGTTTTTGATAAACTCTTTTTTGTTTCTGTAAACCAAAGCTGTTATTCCGATAAAAACCATTGCAGGAATAATGATACACAGAGCAACAGCAATCCATTTATCAACAGTAACAAAACCACTCACAAGCATAAACGAAATCAAAGCATATACAAACACAGTAAAGTTTACTGCACTTTTATTGGCTCCCAAAGCTCCTGCAATTTCTGCCTTTCTCTTTTCCATAAGCTTTGGCACAAGGCAAAGAATACCCACAGCCACCAACAGCCATACAATTACCGTCAGATAATCAAATCCGCTGAGATTGTATGCTTCACCCTCCACATATTTATAACCGATGTGAGGAGTAGAATTAAGATATTCCAAAGGATTCAATCTCCTTGTGTACGATGCGAAGGTTCTGCAGAATCCACCGAATTCGTAAAACATTTCATAATCAGAAAGTGCAGCACCGTTGACAAGGTTACTGATAGTATATCCCATTAAATAAATTACCGCTGTGGGGGCAAGAAGTGCCGTCAATGAGCATACTCCGCTTTCAATGAAGTTACCCACGCTCACGGTAAAAAGGCTTGCAACAGCAAAACCTAAAAGCATATCGCCGAAATAAACCAATGCATAAAAAACACTTGCCTTAATAAGCCCTGTTTCAACCGTTAAATAAATGCTGTTTAGAATTATTGCAACAATAAACGGAATTATTGAAGCCAGTACCATATAAAAAGCTGAAGATATAATTCTGTTTTTAACAAGCTGTTTTCTGCTGATACCCATTGAAAGGTAAACATTACTCATTTTAACCGAGGTTAAAAATCTGAACGAAAATAAACCTGTCAGCGCACCGAATGCGGCGTAGATATATTGGTATATAATGTATGTTTCATAAGTATCATGACTGAATATTTTATAAACATATTCCTTGTCCAAATTATTTGTATCCCATGTTGAAAACAACGACAGTAAAAACAATCCGCAGGCAAGCAACGGGAAGAAAAGAACTGACTTAAAACATCTTTTCAAATCATACTTTGCGGCGTAATCAGCCGAAGATTTGCTGTAAATCATAACTCTTATCCTCCATTTCGCTCAAAAATACTTCTTCAAGTGTCATCGGAATTTCATCCATAGACGCTATTGGTAACAGAGCCACGGTTTTGCGAACCTTTTCAAGATTTTCTTCACCGATAACAGTAAAGAAAACTGCATTACCTTTAATCTCAAGGTTTTTAATTGGTAAGTTTTCAAACACTTCTTTTTTAACAGGCTGAGAAAGAAGAAGCCTGTACTTTTTGTTGTTATGAGGAATGTCATCAATAGAGCAGTCAAGGCTCATCTTTTTGCCGTTGATAAGCCCTATATGGTCACAAAGGTTTGCAAGCTCTGAAAGGCTGTGGCTTGAAATAATAACAGAGCATTCGCTCTCTGCCATATATTCAAGAAACAGGGTTTTGCAGATTTCTTTTTTCTGTGGGTCAAGGCCGTCAAACACTTCGTCAAGAAGCATAAACTTCGGCCTTGAAGCAAGGGCAAAAGCAATTTCAGCCTGACGCTTCATTCCCTTTGAAAAGCTTCTCAACTTTGCTTTTTTATCAAGGCAAAAGATGCTGAGAATTCTTTCAAAAAGCTTCATATCAAAGCTTTTATACATTCCATTGTAAAACTTTGCCATTCCCTCAACCGTTGAGTTGCTCATAAAATACATTTCATCAGGAATATAAAACAGTCTTGTTCTGATTTCGTTATTGTCATAAGCATTTTCGCCGTCAAGAAGCACCTTGCCCGAATCAGGGCGGTACATACCCGAAGCTGTTTTTAAAAGGGTTGTTTTACCGGCTCCGTTGTAGCCGATAAGTCCGTAGATAGAAGAATTCTCCACAGTGAAAGAAATTCCGTCTACGGCTGTGAAATCGCCGAATTTTTTAGTAACCGACTTTACCTCAATCATTTAATTCACCTGCTTAAGGTCAAATATTTCGTCAACAGCCGATTTGATTTCACTTTTGGTAAGACCTTTTGAAACAGCAGAGTGCAAAGCAACCTTCAAATCCTGCATTGCTTCTTGCTTAACTGTTTCATTGGCATTGCAGAATGGGCTGATAAAAACACCTCTGCCCTGGGCAGAATAAACTATTCCTTTTGCCTCAAGCTCCTGAAAAGCTCTTTTAACAGTGTTGACGTTTAATTTAAGCTCGCTTGCCAATGCACGGATTGAGGGCAATTTATCGTCGGGCTTATAAACTCCGGAATTAACAAGCCAGATAATCTGCTCTTCAATCTGCTCATACACGGGCACACGGCTGTGCATATCAATGGATATCACTTTTATTCTCCTCACTTTTTATTTTTGCGCAAAAACATCCGTGCAATAACTGTGCTATCACTGATGTCACAGTTAGAATATCACACTATCAGACCCTTGTCAATAATCTTTATAAGATTTTTATAATTTGTACCAAAAGCCGGAAACAACAAAAGAAAACGCCCTCATTGCGAAAGTGCTCAGATATAGCAAACAGCCTCCCCCGAAAATCGGGGGAGGTGGATTTTGCGTAGCAAAAGACGGTGGGGGTGATACAATGCGTCGCAGACCCACACCTCTTCACTCTTGCTTTTTACTTGTTACTTCATCTTCACCCCCTCAGTCACTATGTGACAGCTCCCCCTATAAAGCAATAGGGGGAGCCTTGATTTTACCCAAATTTTATTCCTGTTTTTTCTCTTATGGTTTTCATTGTTTTGCTCACGGCGAGGGTGAGGTCGTTTATTTTTTCAAGCTCCTGTCTTGCTTCGGGGTTTGTGATGTAATTATAAAAGCTCTGCGCTTCATACGACATCAGCACATGCTTTTCGGTGTCTTCTGTGAGGACTGTTTCGTTACCGTCATTATCAAAATAACTCATATATGTAAGCTTTGAAATTGACGGTGTTGCGATAGTTCCGTTATCACCAAAAATCTGCGAACCGAATCGGCTTTGACCTACCTTTGAAAAAGTGAGTGTCACCTGCTTGCCGTCATAATCAAAAACCGTTGTGCCGTAGCCGTCTGCCCCTGTGTGAAGAAGCCCTGCAGTTGAGGTGATTTTCTTCGGCTCGCCAAATAAATCAAGGGCAGGATAAACGCAGTAAATTCCCAAATCCATAAGGCAACCCGTTGCAAACTTGGGATTGAAAATATTCGGCAACTCCCCTCTTTTAAGAGCAGGATATTTTGAAGAAAGCTGTGAAAAATCAAAATGAGCCGTTGTGATTTCGCCAAGATTTTTCAAGGCATCTGTAAGCACCTTTCTTGCAGGCAGGTGCATATACATTATCGCTTCCATATACACAAGGTTTTTACTCTCTGCCAAAGCTCTTAATTCGCTGAATTCTTCAGGCTCAACGGTAATCGGTTTTTCGCAGATAACGTGTTTTCCGTTTTGAAGCATCAGTTTGCTTTGTGAATAATGAAGTGAATTAGGGCTTGCAATATACACCGCATCAACATCACTTTTTGCAAGGTCGTTTATATCATCAAAAACTTCTGCACCGCCAAAGGGCTTTGCAAACTGCTCACCTTTTTCTTTGCTTCGCGAATATACGGCTGAAAACTCCAAGCCTTCAACAAGCTCGGTGCCTTTCACAAAAGATTCGGCAATCCAACCTGTGCCGATTACTGCATATTTAATCATAGCTATTCCCCTTTCCATTTTATTTTAACTTGCCGGCAGATAAATTTCAATGTTTATCTGTTGAAATTTCAGCGAATTATGTTATACTATTCTCATTAAATTGGAAAAGGATGTCTTAATTTATGAAATTAGGTATTGTAGGCTTGCCCAATGTAGGCAAAAGCACACTTTTTAATGCTATTACAAATGCAGGTGCGCAGTCAGCTAACTATGCTTTCTGCACAATCGAGCCGAATGTTGGTGTTGTATCTGTTCCCGATGCAAGGCTTGACAAGCTCACCGAAATGTATAACCCTGCAAAAACAACTCCCGCAGTTATTGAATTTGTTGATATTGCAGGTCTTGTTAAGGGCGCATCAAAGGGCGAGGGCTTAGGTAACAAGTTCCTTTCTCACATCCGTGAGGTTGACGCAATTATCCATGTTGTCCGTTGCTTTGAAAATGATGATATCATTCACGTTGACGGCAGCATTGACCCTGCAAGAGATATTGAAACCATCAACCTTGAGCTTATTTTCTCCGATGTAGAAATGGTTGAGCGCCGCCTTGACAGAAGCACAAAGGCAATGAAGGGCGACAAGAGCCTTGCAAAAGAGGTTGAATTTTTAAAGCGACTCAAAGACGAGCTTATGAACGAAGTTCCTGCAAGAAATGTTGAATGTGACGACGACGAAAAAGAGGTTCTCGATTCAATAGCACTTCTCACCTCAAAGCCCGTTATCTACGCTTGCAATATGAGTGAGGATGACTTTGCAAACGGCATTGACACAAACGCAGGTTATCAGAAGGTAAGTGAAATTGCCGCAAATGAGGGTGCTCAGGTGCTCCCGATTTGCGCTGAGCTTGAGGCAGAAATTGCACCCTTGAGCAAGGAAGAAAAGGAGATGTTCTTAGCAGAGCTTGGCGTTGAGCAGGGCGGTCTTGATTTGCTTATTCAGAGAAGCTATGCTCTTCTCGGCCTTATATCTTACCTCACAGCAGGCACCCCCGAGGTTAGAGCCTGGACTATTACCAACGGCACAAAGGCTCCTCAGGCGGCAGGTAAAATCCACTCTGACTTTGAAAGAGGCTTTATCCGCGCAGAGGTTATCTCTTTTGACGACCTTATTGCTTGCGGCTCAATGGCTGCGGCAAAGGAAAAAGGTCTTGTCCGCAGTGAGGGCAAGGAATATGTTATGAAAGACGGCGACATTGTTCTTTTCAGATTCAATGTTTAATTAAGCTATGATTAGAGTTAACGAAATTAAAGTTTCTCTTGAAGCCACCAACGATGATATTCTTCGCAAAACGGCAGAAAGCTTAAAAATCCCCGTTTCAAAAATCAAGAGCTTTTCAATAGCCAAAAAGAGCCTTGATTCAAGAAAAAAGGATAATCTGTTTTTTGTTTACAGCGTTGATGTTACCGTTGACGGCAATGAGGACAAGATTTTATCAAAATGCAAAAAGGCTAACAAAATTCAGCCTTTTGTTTATACTGTGCCTGAAAATAAAAGGCAAAGCACTCTTCGCCCCGTTGTTGCCGGCTTTGGCCCCGGGGGAATGTTTGCGGCGCTGACTCTTGCCCGTGCGGGGCTTCGCCCCATTGTGCTTGAAAGAGGTCAGGATGTTGAAACAAGAACGAAAGACATCAACTCTTTCTGGAATGATAAGAAGCTCAACACCGAGTCAAATGTTCAGTTTGGCGAGGGCGGTGCAGGCACATTTTCAGACGGCAAGCTCACAACGGGCATCAAGGACCCTCTTTGCCGTCAGGTTTTTCTTGACTTTGTAAAATTCGGCGCCGATGAGGATATTCTCTACTCCTGGCTTCCTCATATCGGCACAGACAAGCTTTGCAAAATAGTTAAAAATTTAAGAGAAGAAATTATTTCTCTTGGCGGTGAAGTCCGTTTTGGCTGCAAGATGACCGATATTATTGCAGCCAACGGAGTAATCCACGGTGTAACTTATATCAACGAAAAGGGTGAAACCGTTGACCTTGAAACCGATGCCCTTATTGCGGCAATCGGTCATTCGGCAAGGGATACCGTTGAAATGCTTTATTCCCACGGCATCACAATGATGCAAAAGCCATTTTCCGTTGGTGCAAGAATTGAACACCCCAGAGAATTCATAGACAAAGCTCAGTACGGCAGCTTTGCAGGTCACCCCGCCTTGGGTGCGGCAAGCTATAAAATGGCGTGCCACCCTCAGGGAGGAAGAGGTGCATACACATTTTGTATGTGCCCGGGCGGTACGGTTGTTGCCGCCGCCAGTGAAGAAAAAAGCGTTGTTGTAAACGGAATGAGCTACCGCGCCCGTGACGGCAAAAACTCCAACTGCGCAGTTCTTGTGGGCGTTGAGCCTGAGGATTTCGGCAACGAGCATCCCTTGGCAGGCTTTGATTTGCAACAAAAAATTGAGCATACAGCCTTTGTAGAGGGCGGAGAGAATTATTCAGCCCCTGCTCAGCTTGTTGGTGACTTTTTGAAAAATCAGAAATCCGTTTCATTGGGTAACATTGAGCCAACCTGCCCCACTGGGGTAAAGCTTGGCGATATAAGAACGGTTCTTCCCAAGAAGGTTACCGACATTCTGGCAGATGCCCTTGTTAAAATGGGAACGATGCTCAAAGGCTTCGATATGCCCGACGCTGTTCTCACCGCCCCCGAAACCCGCTCATCATCACCGGTGAGAATTAACCGCGATGAATATTATCAGAGCGTAAGCCTTCGCGGTCTTTACCCTTGCGGTGAGGGTGCAGGCTATGCCGGCGGAATCGTTTCTTCCGCAGTTGACGGTATGCGATGTGCAAATGCCGTTCTCAGCGGTGAATATCTGAATTGGTACACAACAAATAAAGATTAAGGGTGAAACGGATTGGGCTTCAATTACAAAAACCCTTGCCGATTAAATTACAGCGGCAATTTCACTCTCAAAGCTGACGAAAGATAGTGAAAATCATAAAACAAAACAGCAAAGCAAAACCCGATGGAAATAAATCCATCGGGTTCGTTTTATTTAATTGCTTCGTAGATTCGTTTTCTGCAGTTTTTGTCAGCGTGGAGGAAGAAGCCGTCCATACGCTGTGCATAAATCTCATCCGGCTCGCCGTTTCTCTTAACAAGGTCAATGAGATATTTCACTGCTTCATCGCTTGTATGAGCAAGAGGACCAAAGCCTTCTTCAAGGGGCAGGTCAAGCTTGCGGTAGTCATTCATACCTGCTCTGAACATTTCATCATCAGGCACAAAATACATAAGTGTCTTTTTAAGATACACAAAATCAAAGCAGAAGGAGGAGAAGTCAGTGATAAACACCTTATAGCTCTTTTCGTCAACACTCTTGTCCGCAACGCGGATTCTCTTTGAATTGAGTTCATAAAGCTCAGCGCAGGAGGCAAGAATCGGATGAAGCTTAAAATCAAGATACCAGTCATTCTCTTCAAGCACCTTTTCAAGCTCCTTTGAATGGAGGAACTCATAGGTTTCTTTAAAGAAATTGCTGTTTTTAAACTTGGCAGGGTTAGCTGAAAGCTTTCCTCTGTCGTTATCTACAAGATACTTTCTCCATGTCGGGGCAAAAAGAATTTTCTTCTCACTCTTTGCGGCATCAATATCAATGAAGTCATATCTCGGCATACCTGCAGGGATAAGGTCGCAATCTCTGAAGCCGTAATTTTCTGACATATTTTTAACTTCAAAAGTGGTAGAAATAACCTCTCTGTCCACAGCGGTGAGCCTGTCGTTAGAATATTTCCACGGCAAAAATGCGTGAAGAACACCGTGCTGAAGATACACAACCTGAGCCTTGAAAAGGTCGGTGTAATATTTCCACACAAAAGGCGGGAATGGGTTAATGTTTTCGTGCTCGGCAAAGGCAGTAATCACCTTTTCGGAAGAAAGGAAAAATCTTCTGTGCTTAATTGAGCCGAATTTAATAATATTCTTCCTCTGTTTTTTGGTAAAGAGGTCTTTTCTGTCCATATCGTCATTGACAACATAATAACGCTCAACGCCGTCATTCATATCAAAGTCGTGAATGAACTGATAATAGCCGTTATCTTTATAGACATTTCTGCAGTCATAGTAAAGCCAGATTCTGCGGCTGGGGTCAACCTTGTTGGCGCAGAGGAATCTCCAGCCGAAGGTGCGCGGGCGCTTGAGCATAAGAGTTCTTTCAAACTTCTTTGTAGCCGCCTTTTCTGCTCCAGCAGATGCCTTGAATGCAACAAAGCCGTTTTGCTGACGCTGGAATTCATATCCGCAACGGAAAACAGAGGTTCTGGGAACATCAGTTGCAAAAGGAGCGTTCATAATAAACTCAAGCCTTGTGGGAACGCTTTCACCGCCCACATCAACTGAAAAATAAATTGCCGAATATTTTTTATAATCCCAATCAAGTCTGATTCTGAAAAACTTGTTGGTTTTAATTTTTGCGTGGTAATAATCCCAGGCAGAAATTTCGGTTTCAAGAAGGATTGTTTTTGCATCGCTTTCACCTGAAAGATGAGCATACATCTTAACATCATCTGTAAAAGAAAGAATGGGTGAACGCAAGAAAGCATCAATATAAACCTTTTCTTTGTCTGCCTTAAATCTGCAGATTGAAAGCGGAACGGTATTTTCAAAGAACACAGGTCTGTTCTCTCTCAAAACAGACACACCTGCACAGCCTGCCTGAACATTGAGCTGATTATCGTATTTAAGGCCAAGCATATAGCTCTTGTGGGGCGGGTCAACCTTGGGATGGCGGCTGATAACAGAATCGTCAACCTTTTTAAGAAGAGCGCAGATTCTTTCAACAGCCTTGTTAAACTCTGCCTCCTCATAGTGATAAGGAAGAAGAATATCTGAGCGTGTTTTCCAGTTGATATCGTTAATATACATCGCCTGGAAATACTGAGGAACGCCGTCGGGGAATGAATTGAAAAGCTCCTCCCAGAAAGCCATTGTTGTTTCAAAAATGTAATAAGCGTAAAAAATTGTGTTGGTGATACTGCCGGGATTTTTGGTATAAAGATATTTTGCCCCTGTGCAATAACCGATTTTCATTTTATCGCGTACAATGTCGATATTATATTTCTGGTCCTCGTGGCGGAAGTTTTCGGTGGTGTCAAAAAGAATATTATCCTTGCCCTTGTTTTTAACGCAGATGTTTACATTGGTCTGGGTAACATAAACATTTTCAGGTCGCATAAGGTCATAAACGCCCTCATACTGAAGATATTTATATCTGAAATGAATACCCTCGCTCTGCTTGCCGTTATAAACAGGAACGATTTTATAGGTAACAATGTCAACCTCGTTTTCGTGCTTATCAAAGAAGTCTGCAAGATTTTTCAATGACTTTTCGGTAAGCTCATCATCAGGGTCAAGAAAAACAAAATACTTGCCCTGTGCGTGCTGAATACCGAAGTTACGGGTTTTTGAAAGACCCTCATTTTCCTTTGAAAAATATTTAAAGAATTCATACTTCTCGCAGAATTTTTTGCAGATTGCCTCGCTGTTATCGGGCGAGCCGTCATTGATAAGCAAAACCTCTAAATCCTTTTTGTCAATCGACTGCTTTACCAAGGATTCGAGGCAAGCCTCAAGATATTCTTCAACATTATAAATGGGAATAATAACAGAAATTCTATACTTAAAATCCATTTAACCACCTCATAAAACTACCACATTTTTCGATGATATGTTCAGTTTACCACACAGTATGTATTTTTTCAACTGAAAAATGCCCTTAAAATATTCTCAACGGTTGCGGCAAGGTTTTCTTCGCTTTTATGACGCACCTTTTCAAAGTCCAAGGGCAACGGATTGGTTGCAAAAACAGCCTTGACTCCCATATCATAAATTTCCTGAAGCTGTGCCTCATATCCGCCCACAACGGCAATTACGGGAACGCCCTTTTCCCCGGCTCTTTTGGCAACTCCCGAAACAACCTTACCCCGAAGAGATTGGCTGTCAAGCTTGCCCTCACCTGTAAAAATTACATCTGCGCCCGTAATTTTTTCGCTGAAATTTACTGTATCAAGCACAGTTTCAATCCCTGATTTGAGCCTTGCGCCAAAAAAAGCCGCCATACCTGCGCCCATTCCCCCTGCGGCACCTCCGCCGGGTAATTCAGCCACATCAGCGCTCAAATCTCTTTTCAGAATTTCAGCCGTATGGCGAAGTCCGTCATCAAGGAGCTTTACCTGAATTTCGTCTGCACCCTTTTGAGGAGCAAACACATAAGCCGCACCGCTTTTGCCGTAAAGCGGATTGTCAATGTCGCACATCGCTGTGATTTTAACATCACTCAGAATTTCATTTTTTGAGCTTGTGTCAATTCTTTCAATTTCACAAAGAGTTCCGCCTGTGGGAACAAAAGCCTCGCCCTTTGCGTTATAAAATTTAATTCCCACCGCCGCGGCAGCACCCGCTCCCAAATCATTTGTGCAGGAGCCGCCAAGGCACATTATAATTTTTTCACAGCCTCTTTTTGCCGCGTCAAGCATCATTTCGCCAACGCCGAATGTGGTAGTGCACATCGGGTTTTTGCGCCCCTCCACCAAAGGAAGTCCTGCGCACGCCGCCATTTCAATAACTGCGGTGTCACCGTTTATAACGGCATAAAAAGCCTCCGACTTTTCACCGTAGGGTCCGCTGACCTCAACAAAAATCTTTTCTCCGCCAAGGGCATTCAAAAAGCAATTTACACTGCCCTCTCCGCCGTCGGCAACGGGAATTTTCACAACCTCACAGTCGGGGTGAATTTTATTTATTTTTTCTTCAAAAATTTCGCAGATTCTCTCTGACGAAACCGTTCCCTTAAAAGAGTCGGGAACTATAACCGCTTTTTTCATTATCTGATTACCTTAACTCTGTCATCAAATCTGGGTTTTTGCTCGGGCTTTTCGTCAGGGTAACCGATTGCAATGGCAATCTGAAATTTATAATTTTCTGGGATGTCAAAAAGACGCTTCCATTTAAGTGATTTTTCATCATTAAAAAGCGCACCGATGCTTGCAATAATGCAGGTGCCGAGTCCTAAGCTTTCGGCGGCAATAACAATATTTTCACACATAATGCCCGAATCCATATAGCTCTCATTTTCGGCAAAAATAATTGCAAGGGTGGGAGCAGTCTGATAAACAGGGTTCACATCCCAACGGGTATAAGCAGGAGTGTCCCAACCCACAACATCTTTAAAATCCTTATTAAGACCCTCAAGATAATCGTGATTCTGAATAAATCTCAAATGACAGGGCTGTCCGTTTCTTCCGCTTGGAGCCTTAACCGCCGCTTGGGAAAGAATTTCAAGCTCTTCGTCGGTAATCTGCTCAGGCTTATATGCTCTTATTGTCTGCCTTTTTAAAATATTTTTAACGGTTTCGTTCATTATGTATTCCTCCCGATAATTTCATATACACATTAAGTTTATCAAATACGCTTTACAAAGTCAATTAAATGATGATATACTTTACCAAAGAGGTGGTTTTATGATGAATTCAAAAACGCTCATTGAAAAAGCGATTGAAGCTATGGCAAAATCTTATTCCCCTTATTCCGATTTTAAGGTAGGTGCGGCGTTGCTTACCAAAAGCGGCAGAGTTTTCACAGGCTGCAATATAGAAAACGCATCATACTCCCCAACCAACTGCGCTGAAAGAACTGCATTTTTTAAAGCAATCAGCGAGGGTGAAAGAGAATTCACTGCAATGGCTGTGGTTGGCGGCAAAAACGGTGAAATCAGCTCATTCTGCTCCCCTTGCGGAGTGTGCCGTCAGGTTATGGCAGAATTTTGTGATAAGGATTTTATGATAATTCTCTTTGACGGCAAGCTCACAAAAGCCTGCAGCCTTGAAAAGCTCCTGCCCGAAAGCTTTTCTCTGTGAGGTACAAAATGAATTACTCTAACAACTATTTTGAGCGCCGCGGAAAATACCTTGTAGTAATTTTAAATTTTTGGCTTTACCTTGCAAGTATCATTCTTGCCTTATTATTTGTTTACTACTGTATAATTGACTGTAAAAATTACAGTCAATATGAAAACTCAGCACCGGCTTACACTGTAATTTTAGAAAATATTATAAAGTATATTTTGCCTGCTATCGCATATTTTGCACTTGCTCAATTACTCCGATATTTTCGCAAAAGAAAAGAGAATAAAAACAAGAGCTTGCTGAAATAAGCAAGCTCTCATATTTTATAAGGTTATTTCAAGCTGTTTTCGTAAGACTCAATCATCTTCTTAACCATCTGACCGCCAACTGAACCTGCCTGCTTTGAGGTAAGGTCACCGTTGTAGCCCTGCTTAAGATTTACGCCTACTTCTGCAGCAGCTTCCATCTTAAAGCGTTCAAGAGCAGCCTTTGCTTCGGGTACTGCAATTTTATTTGATGCCATTGTGTTTCACTCCTTCGCAACAAATTGCGTTTGCAGTAATATTGTTGCTCTCATACGCACTTTTATTTATGCCAAATTCTTGCGTCTTCGGCAATTTTTGAAATCAGATTGTTAAATAATTAAACTTTCTTTTTCGGGCAAGAAGAATATCGGTCACTCGGTTTATTGCTTCTTTGCTGTAGTAATCTTTATATTTTTCAACTGTTTTTATTATGTCTGCATCATTAAATTTGATTTTCAACTGAATTGAATAAAGCTCTTCTGCCGCATCCACCTGCAAATCAAAATCATTGTCAAAGGGCTTTCCTTTTACTCTTGACATGCTTTCATATACATCGCAATCAAGTGGGTAATCGTTTGTATCAGACAGTAAAGATAACCCAAAGTCAAAATACGGGCAAAGGCTGAATTTATCCGTATCATCATCCCTTATAAATGCAATATTATTTGTGTGCCTGTCTTCGTTGAGAAAAAACGCATCCAGCTCAAGCATTGCAGTCAGATATTCACCAAAATTTTTTATCCCCGTGTGTCTTTCAACAAAATCCACCGTAAATTTAATTTTATCCTTTACCTCGGAATAATTAAGCAATTCCGTTGCCAAAGATTGTCCGTTATAAGCTCTGAACAACCTTTCAAGAGTAATAATGGTTTCATTTGGCTTTTTAAAATTTTTACATCGGCAACCAACATTCTCTTTATCACTTCTTATTATAATGATTGGGTCATAATCAATAAAATTACTTACATTTGTTTTTTTTATCAGTTCAGAAACAACCGCCTCACTTAGCCCTTCATACCCCATGTGGTCTGCCTTATACCAAAACCCGTCATCATACCATTTGGGCTGATTTCCCTTTGAGGATGAACCGCTATTGCTTGCAACAGACCCGATATTTATTACTTTTGTGTTTTTCACTGCATACGCCTGCTTTCATAAACAAAATTGATATATTGATTGTCCTCTGCCATTCTGCCGTTTGTTGCCTCAACAATCCGCAAAGGGTCAAAACTATCTACACCCAATGCATTAAGAATTTCTTTTTTGTTTCCTCTTTCTGCAGAAAAACATCTTTCAAGCAAAAAATCCTCAAAATCTTCCCAAGTGGGATTTGTTTTAACTCCAAAGGCTCTGCGCAGAATATCATTGGTTCGGTTTATTACAAAAATTTTTCTGTTCAAAAAATCCACATAAATCTCAGTACAGACTTTTTGACGGAACATATAGTTCATTCTCATTGTAAAATTCCCTTTAGGAAAGGCATTGAGATATTTAGAAACCGTCTGGCGGCTGACGCCAAAAAACTGTGCGATTTCCTGCGTTGTTTTACCCTGCTGTTGCATATCAATAATTTCTTTAATATCCTTGTCAGACAAAGATTTTTTTCTGCCCGTTTTATTTTTTTTTGCAATTTTTTCCAATTCATTAACATCATCTGTTCCAAACAGCCTTATACAAAGCTCACGGTAATCAACATTCATAATCTCACCTCTTTTAATAGTGTAAATAATCATTTGTTTACACTATTATATATTATGTTTTCTTGAAAGTCAATGCTTTATTATTTTCTTCAACCTATCAGATTTTATAAACAACAAAAACCGTCGGTGGCTTTAAAACAAAGCTGCCAACGGTTATTTTTTACTTATACCTCCAGCATAAAAAGCTTGCCGAATAAAGTTATAATCCTGTAAATCGGTTGAAGCAGGTGGTAAATAAATTCGTTTTTATTAAGCTCATTGACACATACATTTTTCAATATAATATGCTCTGCATAAAGCATATCTACAGACTGGCTGTTGTATGACCTGAACTTTGTTGAATTTTCAATTTCATAAAAACGGTAGCCCGAATTACCCGTAGAGGTGGAGCGCATTGAGTTCAAAACAGTAACCTCACCGCCCGACATAACAAGGGCCGGAACCGTCTTTGACGAGCCGTCGTGGCCAATGTTTAACAAATGCACATTGCTGTCGGTGGAATTAAGGAAGCATTTGCCGCCGTAAATAAAGGTGTTAAAAATTGTAACTGTGTCACACTCATCAAGTGTGATATAGTCTGTTTTGACGCGGGTTATGGGGTCAAACACAAAGGTGAAAACATCTTTTTCTTCAAATCGGCTTGAAAGCTCGGGGATATCAAATTTTTTATATCCGTTTCGAGGTAAGGTGTTTGCGTTTTGCAAGCATCCCTCAACAAAAACATCTTCACAGCCGACAAAATAAAACATTGATTCATAACAGCAGCCAATAACCTTTTTGATAAAAACATTTTTACTGCCGTTGAGCTTTATTCCGCAAGAGGCAAGAGTGAAACAGCAGTTTGTAATATAAATATCGTCAGCCTCACTGTAAACTACCGGCGGAGTTTCAAAATACTTTCCGCTGTCATCAACAGGATTGTTCAGCGGATAGTCAACTCTTATTCCGTTAAGCCCTGCACCGTTTCCGTTTAAGGTAATCAAGGGCAATTTGCCGCTTTGACAGCCGTAATAGGATATAATCAAAGTGCCGTTGCTGTTGCCGCCCTGGCATCTTGTTGCCACTGAAGAGGAGCCTCTGAGCTCAACTCCGGCAGGCACGGTTATTGGGGCATCAAAACGGTAAAGCCCTCCCGGAAGATAAACAATTCCTCCCGTTGCCGCCGCCTGATTAAGCTTTTGCTGAACTGCATAAGAGGCATCGGTTTTGCCCGACTTATCAGCTTCAACAACATAAAGAATATTCGTGTCACATTTCTGATATCCTTTAGCATAATCCACGGTATAATCGGCGGTGTCGGCATAATATCTGCGGATATTTTTCCCCTCTATTTTGCCGTTTATTTCAACATTTGTTAAAAGCATTGCCGCTTTACCCGGGTCATAGATTGCATATTTTTCGCCCTCAATCACGCCGTTTGATATGCCTGTTCCCCAGATTTCGCCCCTGCAAACAATTACATCCTTCGGTGCATACACGCCGTAAACACAATCGGTAATATACAAATCGGTAAACTCACCGCTGAAGCTGTATCTGGTGGGCTCTTTAAACAAAATTCCGTAATTCATTTTGTCAATTTTTATGTCGGCAAACTGAGGCCATTCAAGGTCGCCAAGAACAAGACCGCGGCCGTTTTTCTTTGTATATTCGTCAAGCTTTTCCTTTTCGGGGGCATTAAAAAGCTCCCCTGCCTGCACCCAATACTTATTGAGAAGATAAAATGTTTTGTAAGTGTCAACATCTGCCGAATTGTGAGAATTGATACCCTCATAAAGACAAGTACCCTTAACATTTTCAACGGTGAGCATTTCGTGGCACTGATAAATGCCGTTTTCGCACTCTGAGCAAGCGCCGATGCCTCTGTAAGAATTGATAAGAGTGCAGTTTTTGATTGTATGAAGCATATAATCTTCATTGCCCGTTACATAAAAGGTGTAGGGATACGGCTTAACATTGTCAATGCTTTGCTGAGGATACCAGACAGTCAGTCCAACCGCACCTGCGCTTGCGCCAACGGTAAAAAGCCCGGGTGTCATCTTATCGGAGCTTTCAACATCGGCAACAATAAGTGTTCCGTAGTCTGTGCCGATATCAGGGTCCTGCCAATCACCACGCAATGTAACAAACTGGCGGATATAGATATTTCCTGTTACTTTGTATCTGCCCACAGGGAGGAAAACAGTTCCACCGCCATTGGCGGCGCAGTCATCTATTGCTTTTTGAATAATTGCAGTCACATCATTTTCGCCGCTGTTATCGGCATTATACGGCGCTTCGGTTGCAATTATATCCGCAATCACAACATCCTCAGTGGGATATACCGTTTGAACAATAACAGGCTCTTGTGATTTTTCAGCGGCAAAGCAACCAAAAGAACAGCTCACCGCAATAATCGCGCTCAAAAATAAGCAAACAGCTTTTTTCATTTTATTCTTCTCCTTTCGGATACAAAAACGGCGCAGAAGCCTGAACTCCTACGCCGAAAAAATTATCAGTCAGCGATGATTTCACCCATCATGCCGGGCTTTGCAAATGCTGCGTTTGACTCGTCTGTGTCAATGTGCATTGCAAGAGCATAAGAGGGGCTAACTCTGACAACAACATCACCAAATGTGAGTGTTCTGCCGTCTGACTCAACTTTAACAGATACAATCTGCTTATCCTCAACGCCGTATTTTTCAGCGTCAGCGGGTGTTGCGTGAATGTGGCGTTTTGCTACGATAACGCCTGCCTCAAGCTCAACCTCACCTGCAGGGCCAACAAGCTTGCAAGCGCCTGAGCCTGCGATGTCGCCGCTTTCACGGCAGGGAGCTGCTACGCCGATTGAACGAGCATCACTTGCTGAAAGCTCAACCTGTGTATCGGGACGAACAGGGCCGAGAATTGACACTGCAGGGAAAGAACCCTTTGAGCCGATAACCTGAACCCTCTCTTCGCAAGCGAACTGACCGGGCTGTGACAAATCCTTTTTGTGAGTTAATTCATAGCCCTTACCGAAAAGAGCTTCCAAATCTGCCTGAGAAACATGAACGTGTCTTGCAGATGTTTCAACTAATACTTCCTTTTTCATTTTACAAACCTTCTTTTAAATTACCATTTAATTGTATAAACTGACTTTGTGCCGAATGGAAGAACAATACCCATCTTATCAAAGTTGATTGTCCACTTAAGGTCGTAATCAGCTGTGAGAACGTGACCTGTTGCAACATCAACTGTGATTGTTGCTGTTGATGAAGGATAGTTCATTGATGCTTTACCAACAAGGCTTACTGCAGGGCCGGGGATATTGTCATTGATTGTGCCGGGAAGAATAACATTGAAAGCCTTGGGAGCATGACCTTCGCCGTGCTTAATGTTGTCTGACTTAGCATCAGCAACTGTTGTGATTTTGATTGTATAAACGCCGTTGCTTTCTGTGCAGGTAGCGTTTGTAACATCAGCAGCTGTAAGCTTACTTGCATAAGCTTCGCCTTCAACGGGGAATCTTGCCTTGATTGCATCACCGGTATGTGTTTCTGCACCGTGACCGTTCTTCTTAAGAGTATCATCAAGCCAGCTGTCGCCGCCGAGCATTTTATAAACGCCCTGAATACCGCCGGGGATAGTTGTTGTGCCTGCAAGGTAGTTTGTAACGCCCTTCTGCTCAACTGCTTTTGCGCCTGTCTTTACGCCGTTAACAGCCTTGTTGAAGTAATCAACGATTTCAGCCTTTGTTGAGGGCTTCTTTGTGCCTGTTGAAGCGCCTGCATCACTTGCGGGAGCATCTGCTGAAGGAGCGTCTGTTGCTGTTGAATCGTCAGCAACGGGAGCATCTGTAGCTGTAGAATCGTCAGCAGGAACATCGCTGTCAACTGCAACATCTGTGTCTGTTGAAACAGAACCGCCTACATTTGAATCTACTGAAACTGAGCCGCTGTTTGAAGAAGCTGAAAATTCAGCAATTTTAAGGTTGTTTTCTGAAATTTTTGATACGCTCTGTGAAAGTGTTACCATTAAAATAGCAACGCAGAGAATAGCCGCAACACACTTGATAATAGTTGCTTTAAGGTCTGATTTTGAGTTTGTTTCTGCATTAGCAGTTTCAACTACTTTGTTTTCATCCATAGTAAAATCCTCCTAAATATTGCATTAGCCTGTTCATTATAAAACAAATTTAACTTTTTTGCAACATATTTTTTACACCAAATACAAAATAACATAAAAATATTATATAAATTGAAAACAGTTATTGATTTTTAATGAGAAAAGTCGTATATTTGTTATGTATTGTTATATTATTAAGGTGGTCAATAATTTGAAAAAATTAAATTCCATTCCCGTTATACCCAAATCTCATCAGATTACCTGGTGGATTTGCAGAGCCTCCCTTTTTATCTGGGGAACAGTGCTTTTCTTTCAGGGCTATACGGTTGAATTTTTACAGGCGATTTTTGCAATAATATTTACCCACTTGTGGGATTTGTTTCAGCTTTTGGGCGGCAAGAGCTTTATCACAAAGGTGCCGTATAACCTTTTTACCTACCTCAACTGCTTCATAGCCTTCGGCTCGGTTGTGGGAACTACGGTGAATAAATTCACAACCTTTGAATATATTGATATGCCCGAGCATTTTTTTGCAGGCTTCATTGCCGCTGTGGGCGGTTATGAATTTGCCGTTATCATTCAGTCGCGTCAGCCTGTTGACAAGCGCATAAGCCCTGCTCTGGCTTCGCTTTTTGCCCTTGCCTTTTCCGTAACCATTTCTGTGGGCTGGGAATTTTATGAATTCACTATGGACAGACTTTACGGTCTTAACCTTCAGCGCACCGTGTTTAACAGCGAGGCAGGCCTTGTGGACACAATGGTAGATTTGATTCTCTGCGGTGCTGGCGCATTGATTGGTATGTTTTACTCGGCTTTCAGCCATTATAACAAAGAGAAAAAGGCTCTTAACAAGCCTGAACATAAACGCAAAAAGTAAGGAGGATTTTTTATGAACAATATTAACGAGCTTTACAATTTATGGCTTGAAAAAGCAAAGGATGTGCCTGAGGTCTATGACGAGCTTAAGGCTATTGAGGGCAAGGACGATGAAATTCTTGACCGCTTTTACAGAAACCTTGAATTCGGCACAGGCGGTTTGCGCGGAGTAATTGGCGCAGGCACCAACAGAATGAATGTTTTCACAGTTAATCAGGCAACACAGGGTCTTGCAGATTATCTTAACGAGGCATTCGAAAATCCGTCTATAGCCATTGCTCACGATTCAAGAATAAACTCCGATGTTTTTGCAAAGAGTGCGGCAGAGGTGCTTGCAGGCAACGGCATCAAGGTTTGGTTTTACCCTGAGCTTGTTCCCACACCCATGCTTTCATTTGCTGTTCGCAGATTGAGCTGTTCTTCAGGTATTGTTATCACAGCAAGCCACAACCCTGCTCAGTATAACGGCTATAAATGCTACGACCCGTTGGGATATCAGATGACCGACGAGGGCGCCGCTAAGACTTATGAATATATGCAGAAGGTTGATATGTTCTCAGGCGTTAAAACCCTCGCCTTTGACGAAGCTGTTGCAAACGGTATGATTGAATACATCGGCCAGGATGTTTATGAAGACTTCTACAAAGCAGTTCTCGATGAATGCATCAACCCCGAAATCACCAAAAACAGCGACCTTAAGATTATCTACGCCCCCCTTCACGGCACAGGTAACAAGCCTGTTCGCGAGATTCTTAAGAGAATGGGCCTTAAGGATGTTAATGTTGTTAAATCTCAGGAATTGCCAAACGGCAACTTCCCCACCTGCCCTTACCCCAACCCTGAAATCCGTCAGGCATTTGAAGAGGCAATCAAAGTAGCTAACGAAATCGGCGGCGATTTGCTCCTTGCAACTGACCCTGACTGTGACCGCGTTGGTATTGCAGTAAATGACGGCGGCGAATACAAGCTTATGACAGGTAATGAGGTTGGCGTTTTGCTTGCCAAATATCTCCTTTCATGCAAAAAAGAGCAGGGCACTCTCCCCGAAAACCCCGCAATTATCAAAACTATTGTTACAACCAACCTTATTTCAGCAGTTGCAAAAGAATATAACTGTGAAATTTACGATTTACTCACAGGCTTCAAATATATCGGCGAGCTTATCACCGAGCTTGAAGCAAAGGGCGAGGTTGACAGATACATTCTCGGTATGGAAGAGAGCTACGGCTACCTCACAGGCATTCACGCCCGCGATAAGGACGCAGTTAACGGCGCATCTCTCATCTGCGAAATGGCGGCTTACTACAAAGCAAAAGAGGGCAAAAACCTTTATCAGGTTATGGAAGATATCTATGCCCAGCACGGTATGTATATGAACACACTTCTCAACTTTGCATTTGCAGGCGCAGAGGGTATGGACAAAATGAAAAATATTATGTCCACTCTTCGTGAAAATCCGCCTAAAGAAATTGCAGGCATGAAGGTTGAAAAGGTGTATGACTACCTCACAAGCGAAGCAACCTCACTTGTTGACGGCAGCGTAGAAAAGCTTACACTTCCGAAGTCAAATGTTCTTTCTTACACTCTTCCCGGTGGCAACGGCGCAGTTATCCGCCCGTCAGGCACAGAGCCTAAAATCAAGATTTATGTTACCGCCGTTGGCAAAGACAGAGCTGACGCACAGACCCTCACCGATAAAATCAGCGCAGATATGAAAGGCTTTGTCGGTGTTGAATAATGAACAATAAATTCGTGCGCATTGTTGCACTTGGCATGGCAGGACTGATGGTGCTCGGCATCTTCGTGGGCGTGCTTAATATGTTAGGATAAAATCAACGCAGAGGCTTCGTGAACAAGTCCAGTAAAAACGGACAATAGAAAAAAGAAGCCCCTTATGGTAGAATTTAAGAAAACTACCATAAGGGGAATTTTTATGCCAAGAAGTTATGGACACAAACAAGAATATGAAAGAGAAATTGTGGAATTAAGA
>JAFTWE010000052.1 GCA_017465465.1 Clostridia bacterium
CCTGAAGAAAGCTTCTCTGCAACTGCAATTTTGTTTTCGGCAATTTTGCCTGCACAAACTGAAATTGAAACCGCAACGATAGCAACGCAAAGCACAGCGCAGATGCTGTTGATTATTGCTGTAGAAACATTGATTTCCATTGGCTTTTTGTTAGCCTTTTTTTCGGCTTTCTTAGCCTTCTTTTCTTCTTTTTTACTCATGAGAAATACAACCTCCTGAATTATATTGAAACAATTATATATTAAACTGTTGTGTTTTGCAACACAAATTTGAAATTAAAAGCAAAAAAATCAGCTAAAATTATCCACAATCGTGCCGTTTGTTGCCGAAATCATAATTTTTTCGTCAGAAGATAAAAATCCTACCGAAACCTCAACATCCTTGAAATTGTAATTCTGAAATTCCTCATAGCAGGTGAGTGACATCTGCTCAAGAGATTTTTCAAGGTCGTTGTAGATTGTGGGGTCAAGTGAATAGGCATAATAGCATTCGTCATAAGTTTTTGTGGCGTAAGAAGCTATAATAACCTGCTTGTTTTCCTTGTCATAATATCCGTGAGCCTCATACTGCTGAAGCATAAACTGATGCTCAATATCTTCAATGAGCATTTCTGCCAGCTCCTCGCGGGTGTCAATTTTAGTGTCGGCAGTGGTAATTTCGGGGAAAGCGGCTATATTGTTTTCTTTAAATTCGCCGCTTTTTTCTTTTCCGTCAACGGTGTATTTATAAGCTACTGCTGTTGCAGTTTCTGTTTCTTCAGGTAAAGAAACGGTAATTGTGGCCTCGTGGTCAGGGTCAATGTATAAGGCATATTCTGCTTCGCAGGAATCAATTTCTTCTTTGTTTTTGTCAAATGCTTTAACAGTTATTTTTAACTCGTCTATTGTTTTGTTTTCATTGTTGAGAATTGTAAAAATCCCCTTGATTCCGTCACTTGCTTTAATAAGCTCGCAGGAAGAAACTTCTATCCCCGAACTCAATGAGCAGGAAGAAAAGCTGAACAAAACAACAGCGCAGATTAAAAATAAACACATGGTTTTTAAAATGAAAGTTTTCATAATCACTCATCTTTCGTATAAGCTGAAAGGCTGTCAATAAACTGCCTTGCAATTCTGCCGGACATTCCTCCGTGGCGAAGCTCCCATACTCTTGCTCTGTCAAGAAGCTCATCTTCGGGCATATTGATGTTTGCTCTTTTAGCCAGGTGGATAACAATCTGCTGATATTCCTTCTGAATGGGCTTCATAAAGCTTATTGCAACACCGAAACGCTCAGCTAATGAAAGCTTTTCCTGAACGGTGTCAGAATGGTGAATATCTGCCTGAGTGTCGTTGCGGTCAGACCAGGTTTCTTTAATAAGATGACGGCGGTTTGATGTGGCATAAATTAAAACATTTTCAGGCTTTGGCTGAATGCCGCCCTCAATAACCGATTTGAGGAATTTATATTCAATTTCAAAATCCTCAAAAGAAAGGTCGTCAATATAAACTATGAAACGGTAGTTTCTGTCCTTGAGTGAATCAATTACAGCAGAGAGATATTTAAACTGATATTTGTTAACATCAATAATGCGAAGGCCTTTGCCCCAGTATTCGTTGAGAATCGCTTTAATTGAAGATGATTTACCTGTGCCGGCCGCACCGTAAAGCAGGCAGTTGTTGGCGCTTCTGCCTTCAACAAAATCTACCGTGTTGTCGCAAAGCTGTTTTTTCTGAGTTTCATATCCCCACAAATCATCAAGGGTAATGTTGCTGAATTTAGTAACGGGGGCAAGCTCAAAGCCGCCGGCAGTTTCTTTAATAACAAACGCCTTGTTAATGCCAAATGCGCCTGCACCGAAATCCTGATAAAATTTTGCAATTATTTTTATAAAAGCTTCATCACTTTTGGCTTCGTCAAGCTCTTTTGCAAGGCCGAGAGCCATCTGACCGATTGCATAGTCAGCGGTGTCTTTTTCTCCGCCGCAAAGGGCATAATTTTCTAAAACATTCAAAACGCAGTCTTTTGCAAGGTCACAGTTAAAAAGCCCGCGGAGAGCTTTAATGTCATTTAAAGCAATCTGATAAATTCCGCCTGTCGGCATATCTCTTTTTTCACAGGCAAGTGAAAATGCGTTTTCGTCGTTGATAATGAGAAGTGAGAGGTAAGCCTTAAAAATATTTCCGCTGAGTGAATATTTTTCTGCCGCAGAAACAATCTCTGCAACGGCTGAGTTCACATCATTTCCGCTTGCTAAATCAAAAATGCTTTTATAGCCGCTGTATTTTCCGTAAAGTATCATTGAATTTTCCATCTGATTTCATTCCTTCCTTAACCTGAATGATTATACAATAGTGTTGAAAATTTTTCAATACTTCTTTTAAACTCTTGATTTAGCGTAGTGAATTGTAATATAATAAGCTGAATAAATTTTTGGAGGTGACGGTATGCTTGAATTCTTTACTTCAATATCCCGCTATATGCTCACAGGTATGGGAGTTATAATTCTCCTTGCGTGCTGTATATCTCTTTTAAGAATAAAGGCTCCGAAAATAACTCCCGCACTTTTTATTGATACGGTAAACGGTGACCAATACCCCGTAACTCATTGGGAAACATCTATCGGCAGAAGTAATTCCTGTGATATCACTCTGAGCTTTGAAACGGTGAGCAGGTTTCACGCGGTGCTCACAAAGCAGAAAAAGGGCTGGGTGATTACCGACACCCTTTCCCGTACGGGTACTTATGTTAACGGCAAAATAATTCAGGAGCCAACGGTTATACAAAACGGCGATGTTCTCATTTTTGGCGGAGTTTCGCTTCTTTTTAAAGAAAGGTAATGGCAAAAGCAATGGATAACTTAAAAAATGCAAAAAGAATTGTTGTTAAGGTTGGCACATCCACCCTTACTTATGAAACAGGCAAAACAAATATCAGAAGAATAAAAAAGCTGGTTGAGGTTTTGTCAGACCTTAAAAACAGCGGTATGCAGATTGTTCTTGTTACCTCAGGCGCAATCGGTGTTGGTGTGGGCAAGCTCGGGCTTTCGGAAAAGCCCCACGACACCCCCGGCCGTCAGGCTGCTGCAACAGTTGGTCAGTGCGAGCTTATGTTTATGTATGATAAGCTTTTTTCTGAATACGGCCACACAATCGGTCAGCTTCTTATTACTCGTTCAGATATTGAAAACCCTGAGCGTAAAGAAAATCTTATCAATGCCTTTGACAAGCTCTTTGAATACGGTGCAATCCCCGTTATTAACGAAAACGATGCCGTTGCAGTTGAAGAAATTGTTTTTGGTGATAATGACAATCTTTCTGCAATCGTTGCAAAATTAACTCATGCTGACGGTCTTGTTATTCTCACCGATATTGACGGACTTTTCAGCGGAAACCCCAAAACCGATGAAGATGCCGTGCTTATTCCCGTTGTGGAAGAAATTACCGATGAGGTTGAAGCCCTTGCAGGCGGTGCAGGCTCAAGCAGGGGAACAGGCGGAATGATAACCAAGCTTCACGCCGCCAAAACAGCAGGTGAAGCAGGTGTTCCAACAGTTATAATCAACGGCACAAATCCTGAGGATATTTACAGAATTATTGAAGGCAGGCAGGTAGGCACCTTCTTCTGTGCCAAAAAGTGAGGTTAAATTATGTTAAATGAAATAGGCGCAAGAGCCAAAAAGGCATCACGAGTTCTTGCAACAGCAGGAACAGATACAAAAAATAAAGCCCTCGTTGCTATTGCAGATGCACTTATGGCAAGGGCTGAATATATAATTGAAGCAAATAAAAGAGATATTAAAGCCGCAAGAATCAACGGGATGAGCGAGGCTATGGTTGACCGCCTTGCACTTGATATCCGCCGAATTGAGGCTATGGCAAGGGGTGCTTTTGAGGTTTCTCAGGCAAGCGACCCAATCGGCAAGGTTTTAAGCGGAACAACAAGACCGAACGGTCTTAAAATTGAAAAGGTGACAGTTCCTCTGGGCGTTATTGCCGTAATTTATGAATCACGCCCGAATGTTACGGCAGATGCCGCCGCACTTTGCCTCAAATCAGGTAATGCTGTTATTCTTCGCGGAGGCAAGGAGGCAATTTATTCAAACATTGCCATTGCTCATACAATGCGCGAGGCGGTTGAAAGTGTGGGTCTCCCTGCTGACTGCATTCAGCTTATTGAAAATACCTCCCGTGAAAGTGCATCACAGCTTATGAAGCTTAATGAATATGTTGATGTTCTCATTCCGAGAGGCGGTGCAGGACTTATTAAGGCTTGTGTAGAAAATTCTACCGTTCCCGTTATTGAAACAGGCACAGGTAACTGCCATGTTTATGTGGATAAGGATGCAAACATTGACATTGCAAGAGATATTATTGTAAATGCCAAAACATCACGCCCTTCTGTTTGCAACGCTTGTGAAAGCCTCCTTTTTCACAGAGATGTTGATGAAAGAGCAGTTTTTGCCCTTTGCAAGGCTCTTGACGATAAGGGTGTGAGAATTCATTCTGACCAAAAGGTTAAAAAGATTATTCCCTCTGCTGTGGAAGCCACTGAGGAGGATTGGGGCACAGAATACCTGGGCTATGAAATCAGCGCAAAATTTGTTGAAAACATTGATGAAGCCATTGAGCATATCACAAAATACGGCACAGGCCACAGCGAATGTATAGTAACCGACAACTACTTTGCCGCCAATAAATTTACCTCAGAGGTTGATGCCGCCGCCGTTTATGTTAACGCTTCCACCCGTTTTACTGACGGAAGTGAATTCGGCTTCGGTGCGGAAATTGGCATTTCTACCCAGAAGCTTCACGCAAGAGGACCTTTAGGACTTGATAATTTAACAAGTGAAAAATATATCGTTACAGGTAACGGACAGATAAGGTGATTTGATGTCGCAGGAAAAAAATCGGGTTAAAAAGAAAGGCAGAGGTCACAAGGGCGCATTTGCCCTGGGGCTTGTGATTGTGTGCTTTGCGTTGGTTGGCGTTGTGTCTTTGGTGATGTATGCCGTCGGCGGAGTGCAGACCCTTTTTAATAATGAAGCTCAAAAGAGTGAATATGAAGATTTTCTTTACCCCGTTGTAATGCTTGACCCTGAGGTTTTTGATGATGTTACAACAGCCGATATGTCGGATTTGCTCGCGGCGTCTATACTCTCGCTTCTTTCTCAGGAAGAAAACAGCCCCTATAATTTTGAATTTGTTGAGGGTGAAACATCAGGTCTTGCGATTCCGGAAGAAACGGTTAACAAAGCATTCTCTCAGCTTTTCGGTACGGATATTCAGCCTGAGCACAAAAGCGTGGAATGTTCCACCTGCGTTTTTGAATATCAGAATTCGGCGGCCCGTTATGTTATTCCGCTGACGGGTTATGACCCCGCGTATCTTCCTGATGTTTTAGAAATTGATAAAACCCGAGAGGGCGCGGTTGCCTTAATTGTGGGCTATGTGGCTTACGGCGACTGGCAGGTAAATGAAGATAATGAATACACTCAGCCTGAGCCGTCAAAATACAGAAAAATTACTCTGCGCGAAACAGATTCAGGCTATTATGTAAGCGCAATACAAAATGCAGATGCATCGAAGGTGACAAAATGAAAGAGATTTTTAATACTAAAATTTTTGCCGACGGATTGATTCCAGAGGTCCACGCTTCAACAATATTAAAGGTTAATGAAAATAAATTTCTCTGTGCCTTTTTCGGCGGAACAGAAGAGGGCAAGGATGATGTTAAGATTTATCTTGCTTCATTTGACGGCAAAAGCTGGTCAATTCCTCAGGTTATTGCAACAGGCGATAATGTGCCTTGCTGGAATCCTGTTCTTTTTGAGCACGACGGCAAAATCAGCCTTTATTATAAGGTTGGCAAGCCTATTACAGACTGGCACACAATGGTAAAGGATTCCTTTGACGGCGGTGAAACCTGGAGTGAAGACAGAGAGCTTGTTTTAGGTGATATCGGCGGCAGAGGACCTGTTAAAAACAAGGCGATAATCCTCAAAAACGGCAATATCTGCGCTCCTGCTTCTATTGAAACCGAAGCTGAGTTTGACGCTTTTACTGATGTTTCACGCGACGGCGGCAACACCTGGGAAAAGAGCGAGCTTGTTCCCTTTGACCACAAAATTGCCGACGGTAAGGGTATAATTCAGCCCACTTTGTGGGAGGTTGAAGATAAGATTTATATGCTTATCCGTTCTTCCGAAAGCCGAGTTATGAAAAGCTTTTCAACCGACGGCGGCAAAACCTGGGCAAAGGCAGAAAAAACCGACCTTCTTCACAATAACAGCGGAATTGACTGCGTTCAGCTCAAAAACGGTGATGTTTTTGTGGTGCATAATCCCATTGAAGCCTCTTGGGGTGACAGAAATATAATTTCCTACGCAATTACTCACGATAATGCCCAAAGCTTTGACCCCGGAGTTATCATTGAAAAAGATGAAGACACCGAAGCCGAATTTTCTTACCCTGCGGTTATAACTGATGATAAATATATTTATATGACATACACCCACAACCGTAAAAACATAATGTTCAGAATATTTGAAATATAAAAAAGAGCCATAAGACCGATAAAGTCTTATGGCTTTAACTTTTATAATCCTAACTTTTCTTTTAAAATCGGAGTGAGCTTTTCTGCAATTATTTTATGACCGTCACGAAGGGGGTGAAGCGGCTCAAGGGGAACCCAGCCTGTTGAATTGATAAAGATAATATCACATCCGTGCTCTTTGTTATATTTTTCAATGGTTGCTTCAAGCTCCACAGGGAATGCACCGCAGAATGCACTCAAAGCAATAATCTGCGAGGTGGGATTTATTTTTCTGATAACATCAAGGAGCTTGCAATATTCTTCAACATACTTCTCTGCTGTTGCGCCTCTGTCATTTGCACCGTGATTTATAAGAATATAGTCAGGTGACTGATATGTTACCGGATGACCGTCAAAGCAATATGGATATGCTTCACTTGCTTTTGGCACACTTCCGCAGCCGCCTTTTGTTGCGCCGACTGCGCCGTAACCCATGTGAAGGGGAATGAGGTTAAGATTTTGTGCGGTGAGGTAGGCATAAGTGCCTGTGGAATCGTCCTGATACGGGCGGTTAAACATTCCCTCGTTTTTGTCCCATATTCTGTCCTCCACAAGCACGCCCTCGGTAATTGAGTCGCCGACGAGCTCAATGGTTTTTCTGTTGTCTTCGGGGAGAACGGCTTCGCCCTCTGCCTCGTAGCCAAGGAAAGAGATTTTGCCTATAAGCGGCTGATACCAACGCTGGTGCATTTCAACAGCACTTTTAAAGGTAACGGTTAAAATATGCTCGCCGCCGTCTTCTGCCTCAACTCTCAGAAATGGGTTAACAGGTGTTTCAAACTTAGATTTTCCGTCAAGGCTGAGCCAGAGATGAGGATAGGGGTGTGAGTTCCAGATAGTGTTAAAGCTGAGGGTTATCCAACTACCCTTGAATGCAATTTTAATAACTGAGCCGGGTGTAGCAGAGGTCATTGTTTCGTTTAATTCGCTCCATCTGCCTATAAATTTAATGCTTTCGCTTTTGTATGAATAAAACATATATTACTCCTTGATTGATATTTCGCTAATCATAAATCCTGCAACAGGTTCGGTGATTATGACCTCGGCATAACCGTTTTTAAAGAATTCTTTGGGAACGGTGTAGCTGATGGCGGTGTAGTTATCAGTCAGGTGAAGCCTTGAATATTCTTCATCAACCTCTCCGTCGTAGGGCTTGCCGCAGTAAAACTCCTTGCCGTTGATTTTAATTTTAAACTGATTTATGCTGTCGTCAAAGCTGCGGTTTTTATATGTAATTCTCATTTTACAGCCGTCATTACCCTTAAGCGCAAATGAAAATCTGATATTATAGTGGTCATAAACCTTGGTCAGTCTCATGGGAAGAGTGCCGTCGTTAACAGGTCGGTCACCCTGAAAGTCCATATAAAATTCACCCTCTTGCTTGCCGATAGCTTCAAAGCCGTGGAAAGCGAATGAGAAATAATTTTCTCCCTTATGAGGGTCAATGATTTTAAGCAAAAACTCTTTGTCAGGGTTTTCTTTAATTTTGTTAAGCAAATAAAGCCTGTCGGTAACAGGTCGGTCAATGGTTTCAAGTGTGCAGCCTCTGTCCCAATCCTTGCCGTGATAATTTTCAACATCCAACTGCATACCGATAAGCTCAAAAAGCGCCTTGCCGTGGAGATTGATTTTTTCTCTTAAATTAAGATATTCTTCGCTGTAAGGTGTGCTGAGAATTTCTTCTGCTTTTTGAATGTTGCCTGCAAGAATTTCTGCTTTCGCCTTTCGGATAAGCTCGTTTTCAAAAACAAATCGGCTTTTGATAAGCATATCACATTCTGCGGCAAAAAGGTGCATCAGAAAGCGGTAGTTTTTTTCATTCTCAGCAGTTGCAAGAGTAGTAAGCTTTTTATAAACCGCATCAATAGCAGGGCTTTCGTCAGGGGCAGAATCCCAACATTTTTCAAGCATAAAAATGCAGTCGGCAAATTCGTCGGCATTCACCTGAGGGATATATGCCCTTGCATAGTCCTTTGCAATTTCGTAAATATTGCAGTTTGCGTCAAAATCAAGAGCACTCCACATAACCTTGTTAAGGTCATCGTGAATTCCGTCAGAATAAGTTACGCTTCCCTCAACAAAATTTTGAGTCTGTCTGTAAATATGGCGGTATTCCGTCGGGCGCGGGTTTACGCTTTCACGGCTGAAGGCAGAGGCAAAGGCATAATGCCAATCGTCTTTGTCAAAGTGAACGGGATACTCGCATCTGACACAATGAGTAATGTCGGGATAAAATCTCAGCGGATATTTTTGCGGCACGGCCTTTCTCAAATCCTCAAGGGGCATTGCGTGATTAGGCCCGTAAATTATGCCTTCAATAAAATCAGGCTCTTTTGAAATTTCTTCAATAAATTTTTCTCCCCAGTCAGCATATTCGTGAGGCGCCTGAGCAGAAATCCACAGCTTTGTTTCAGGGTGAATCTCATTGAGAGTGGATTTAATAAGCTCACATCTTTTGAAGAAATCAGCAGGCATCATATCACCCGGGTCGCCGCCGGGAATAAACAGCGCATCAAGGCGTTTTGTTTCGCCGTAATAATCAAAGATTTTTGCTTTAACTTCCTCGTCACTTTCTTTTGAATACGTTGGGTGCCACACCGAAACATCAATATCAAGCTCACCGCAAACCTCAGCAACCGCAATGAGCATATCTCTTGCGCTGAGCTTCATAAGGGAGTTTTGCTTTTCGTTATCACAAATTCCCTCAAAGGTGTTAAGCCCGAACATCATCAAATCAAGAAGATATCTGCGGTATTGCCCCACACTCCACGCGTCGCAGGTGTTGTTTGTGTCGCGGTAGCCGAGCTGATGACCTCGGATTTTTTTGCTTGGCGAATATGTACCGCTTATGTTTTGGAGTAAAACAAAGCAGTTATTTTTAATTTCACTTTTTCTCAAAAACAGTGAATATCCGTAAATAAAACCTCTCAGCCTGTGGGCTGAAATTGTAATTGCATTATCGCTTATTTCAATCTGAAAATCTTCACTTTCATTAGCACAAAGCGTTTTAAAGCTAAAGCTGAAGCTTTCGTTAAAATCAAAATCGGGAATTCTCAAAATGATTTCTTCTTTAAAAAGCTCGGCGGCCTTTTGGGCAATTTCTGAGTCAAATGTTAAATTAAAGCCTGAAAAATCAAAAGTCATACAAACACAACCTTGAAAAATAGTTTTAGATATTGTAACATATACAGGTAGGATTTATCAACAGGAGAGAACGCAATGATTGAAAAAATTGTTGAGCAAAATGTGTGGGATGTTTTAAAAAGCACACCTTTGCCTATAGTGATTTACGGAATGGGCAACGGTGCCGATATGGTTATTGATAAGCTTCATTCAATGGGCGTGGAGTTTGCCGACATTTTTGCAAGCGATAAATTTGTCCGCGGTCAGTTTTTCAGAGGTAAGCAGGTTGTAAAATATGATGATATCTGCAAAAAATATGATGATTTTTTTATTGTGATGAGCTTTGCTGTTCACGATGATGAAACAATCGAAAATGTGATTAAAATGTCAAAGGAGCATCCTCTTGTTGCGCCTGATGTTCCCGTTGCAGATGACAGCATTTTTACCCGCGAATTTATTGAAGAACACGATGAAGAATTTGCCACAGCTTTCTCTCTTCTTGCCGATGATGAATCAAAAGAAAATTATATAAACATTCTGAATTTTAAAGTCAGCGGAAAAATAGAATATCTTTTAAAAGCAGAAAAAGAAAAACCGTTTGTTTATGAAGAAATTCTCAAAATTTCTGACGATGAAATTTTTGTGGATTTGGGTGCTTATGACGGCGACACAATCAGAGAATTTATTGAAGCCTGCCAAGGAAAATATAAAAAGATTTTCGGCTTTGAAGCTGATGAAAAAAACTTTAAAAAGCTCAGCGTAAATACCGAAAGTCTTGAAAATATTTCAATTTATAATCTTGCCGCCTGGGATAAAAAAGAAACCCTCCTTTTTGAAAAAAAGAAGGGGAGAAATTCAAAGCTTTCTTCATCGGGGAATGTAGAGGTTTTGGCAGACAGTGTGGATAATGTAATAGCCGACAAGATAACGGTTTTGAAAATGGATATTGAAGGCAGTGAAGAAAAAGCACTTGACGGCGCAAGAGAAACAATTATAAAATATAAGCCGAAGCTTTATGTCTGCGCCTATCACAGAAACAGTGATATGTTTTTGTTGCCTTTAAAGATAAACAGCTTTTGTGAAGATTACAGATTTTATTTTTACCATCACAGATATATTCCTGCTTGGGAATCCAATTTTTACGGGGTGATTTAATGGCGAATCCAAAAAGTAAAATTCTTCCGAGAATTTTAAGCACAATGGTTGTTGTGTGTATGTTTTATTGTATTGGTGAGTTTGCACCAATGCTTGGTTATGATTTTTCAATGTTCGGTGTCAATATCATCGGTGCGGGTCTTGGGATTATAATCGTAGGAGTTGTGTGCATAGCCAATCAGCGCCCCCTTGGGAGTATCGGTTTAATATTTGAATTGCCTCGTATTTTAAGAGGTATTCTGGTAGGCGGAAGTATGGCGGTGTTGCCCATAGCTTTCGTTTTTGCCGTTCAGGTGGGCTTGTATTCGGTTTTTAAAATTCCTTCGCTCGCCCCATCCTTTGTTGCACCTAACTTTAACGGTGAAGCGTCTTTAATTAAGCTGGTGCTTTTTGCGGCAGGCTGCGGTGCTTCATCACTTATGCAGGAGCTGACTTTCAGAGGCTATGTGGTTCGTTCAATGCGCCCCCAATACCCGTTTACGGATGCAAATATAGCTCAGGCAGGGCTGAGTATTGCTTTGCCGTTGATTGCTGTTGCTAAAAACCTTATCTGCGGAGGTTATGCTGAAAGAAGCGGAGTAAGCCTCTGGATATTTCTTGTGATAGCGGTAGTGTTTTTCGCCGCCTATACTTTTATTTCTTCTTTAAAAAGAGGCTTTGTTACAAGGGTAACGGGAGATATCTGGCCGTCGTTTTTCGGAAACTTCTTTTTTCAGTTTTTAGGCGGAGGTCTTTTTGTTCAAAGTATGATTTTAACTTCATACTCTTCAATGATAAGGCTCTTTGCGGCAGAGACAATTTCAATGACTGTAGCATACATATATTATCACCGCCAGTATGTCCGCAACAAAAAAAGAAAAGAAGAGCACGAAAAAAAGCTGGCTCAAAGGCTGGAGGCTATGCGTTTGGAGGAGCTTTCACGCGGGGCAGACCCCAATGTTGAAGATTTGTCGCAAAAAAGCGTTAAAGAAATTATGGAACAGCACAACAAAAGAATATTGGACTCAATCGGTGCTCATTCCAAGCCTGTTCAGCCGCAAAATGATGACAGCATTGTTAATCTCAAAGAGGTTGAATTTAACGAAAATGTTAATCCGTAAAAATCGCCCGCCTTACTGCTAAAGTAAAGCGGGCGAAGCTTATTTAAAGGCTATGTAGCAATATGTTACGCCAAGTTCGTTAAAAAATGAAACGATTCCGTCGTAGGTGCTTTTGACTGTTCTGAATCCGTTGGTTGTCAGCCGCACCCCGGAGGAATAGTAGTCTTGTGTTGCAAAAGCAATGTGGTTAGCGGCTGTCCCTGCATCAAAATCAATTTCCATCGTCGGAAGGTCAGGGCAAAAAAGCAACAGCATTTTAGGCTCAAATCCAACGCTTACTGTAATTGAAGATTGTCCTGTTCCTGTGTAGTATCCCGCTATAAAGGGGTTATTCCAATGCTCCTTATCTTCAGCGGTTACATGAGCTTCGCTGTTTGTGATGTGACCTGAGCAGATAAATTCCTTATCTAAAAATGAGGTGAAGTTTTCGTCCACACTTTCTGCAGGGCAAAAATCTGCCGCAAGCTTAAACCAGCCGTGGCAAACAAGTGCGCTTGTATCTCTGTCAGATTCAATTTCACTGCATCCCGATTCTTCAATGTTTAAATCGGTGCGGAAAGTGAGAGCATCAATTATTTTTGTAAAATAATCGTGGCAGGCAGAGCCGCCGTAAGAATACGGCACACAGATGCTAAGGCGTGTTTTTATATTTGCGGTGCGGCAGTATTCCTGCTTTTCAAGCACACCGTCATCATTTGCTATAAATTTGTCAACAATAGACATTTCTTCAATGCCAACAGCAACGATTGCCTTTTTCAGCGGAACGGATTTTAAAATCGGCGGAAATTCGGTAAAAAATGTGATGTCGTTAAGCTCCTCCTGCGAGTTGAGCCAGTCAACGATTTTTTGAGGTATTGTTACAACAGAATCCATTTTATCCCTCCACTATTTCTCTGATAATTGCCCAGATATAAAGGGGCTTTTCTCCGCAAAACACCTTTTCGGCGCGGTCAATGGTGTATTTTGTTCCGTCACAAAGAATGTGACCTGTCATTGTGTCAAAGCTTGTCAGGTCGTGCTCTGCAGGGCCGATGTAAAGATATTTGCCCTGATTATCAAAGCCGATAACCGTATAAACGCCGTCAAGATACATTTTATTTTTGTATCGCAGGGGCTGAATAAAGCCGTGAAAAATCTCTGAGCTCCAGCCGTCGTCCTGTTTGAGTGAAATTTCTCTGCCGAACTTTTTAAAAACAGTATCAAGCTGGATTTGCGTCATAAATATCCACCTTTCCAAAGTAAAAGCCGTTATCCGAAAGCAACGGTGTTATTTCAAGCATAGCTTTATCGCAAATTTCTTTTGCAAGGCTTAGCTGTTCCTTAGCATCAGCGGTGCTGTAAGAAATGCTGAGGTCGCCTGCCTTAAACGATGTCATTTCAGCCTCTTTCTGAATTCCGCACCTTTTAATGCAAAGCTTGTAAAAAGCAATTCCTGCTGCGGCTGCGGCTATTCTCGGGTCTGTTTGTTCAACCTCAGGCTTAAGCTTTGCATTGATTTCGTCAAGGGCGCGCTGGCAGATGGCTTCTGCCGTTTCCTTTTCGCTGTCAGCTATATCCGTCAGAAGCGACAGCGCATCTGTTACTTCCCAAATGTAAGCCATATCAATTAACCCTTGGTGATAACTTTTGAAGCGTCACCAATGATTTTTGCAAAGCCGTCGATAGAGGTGATTGAAATCTGCTGAAGCTGACGGTCAATAAGCTTGCCGTAGTCGGTTTCAATGTCGCCAACCTTAATGTGCTCAAGAGCGCAGGATTTGTCAAGGCCGATGATTGTGCCGTCAGAGTCAATGCTTGATGTTTTGATAAGCTTTGCGCCAAACGGAGTAATCATTTTACCGGTGCCGTGGAAGTTAAGGCCTGCAGAGCCGTCGCGGAATTCGCTGAGCTTAAGAATTGCGCTTGCCGCAGACGGTGAAGCAAGAATTGTGTTAAGCTCATACGGTGAAAAGCTGTTCCAGAAGTCAACAAGGCTGTCATAGGTGTAGTTGCTTACCGATGATGAAGCGGCGGCGTTTTCGTTGCCGTCACCGTTAATAAGAACATCTACAGCGTCAGCCATAAGAGTCTGTGAAAGGTAAGCACCGATTCTCTTAAGGGCAACTGCCACAATGTCAAGGCGCTGGAAACGAAGCACATCATAAGATGTTGTAATCATTCTGCCGCGCTTTTTAAGGCGGATTGTTCTGTCACTAACAGAAAAGTCAGCCTCGGCAAGAGTTTCGCCCTCTGTGTATTCGGGCATTTCCATATTTTCTTTGCTCATCACAAGGTCCATTGCACGGTAATCCATTGAATCAATAGCGGTTGTTGCGGCAACAATATCGGGAATGAAATTTGCCTCATCCATACCGTGACGAACAGCTCTTGCAACATATTCAGGGAAGAGGACAGCCGCATCGCTTGTGCTGAAAAATTTGCCGACAACACTGCTGTCTGCACCTGAGATTTTGATATCAAATCTCTTAAGCTGGCGCTGATAAGCGTCAAGGCCTTCGAGTGATGTGCCCTTGTAGTTTTCTGAAGGGTCAAGGGCTTCAAGTGTCTGAGCAAAAGAACGGCCTGTGCCGTACATACCTTTTTCAAGTTTAATGTTATCAAATGACATTTTTATATCTCCTTTTTAAAAAATAAATTGATTATTATCTGTGTGATTTTTTGAAGCAGGCTTTAACTGAGGTGATAACGGAATCACCCTGCCTGCTCTTTCTGAAAATGAATCTCTTAGTTTTTTGAGCCTTTCAATATCAAGGCCCTTGCACATGTCCTGTGCGGTTTCGATGTCAATTCCTTTCAAGGCCAGGGCGGCATATTTAACGGTTTCTTTTGTAAGCTCGTTTCTGTAAGCTTCACCCTCTGCCGCCGCTTTCTGAAGCTCAGAGAGCTTTTCTCCGAGCTCCTTTGAAAGCTGAGGGCTAATGACAACCTCTTTGCCTTTTTTTATTGTCGCTTCAAGCTCGCTGAAGGTTTTGGTAACCTTTGCCTTGGGGTAGCTTTTAACAACCCCTGCACCCACCTGAGCAGGCACCGCCACAAATGACCATTCATAAGCATCTGCAGGGTCCTTTAAAATGCAGTGGCACATTTTGCCTGAATATTCAATGCCTTTAATGTGGCTGCATTTTTCGCTTCGCATATCATTGCCGCAAACCGAGCAGATGTAGCTTTTAACACTGCAGCAAACGCTGACCTCTTTTTTGATACCTGCATCAATTTCTGTAATAAGATTCTGATTGCTTTCGGTGCGGGGCATATACGCCTTTGCTTTTAAAAATCTGTAGCTGTCGCCATAAGAGGTCTTTTTACCGGTGTCGGTAACAACCTCAGTTTTATAAATTCTTGCAGTCTGATTTTTGCCCGAATGACTGTGGTCAAAAATTCCTGTTATGCCAACGAACATATCCTTAAGCTTTTCCAAAGCGAGATTATCAAATCTTTCACCGTCGCGGTCAATTTCGTTATCGCAAAGAATAACGCTGAATGTAAAAACATCTTCTGCTTTCAGCTCTTTTCGTGTAAATCGGTTAATAAGCTCAAGGTCTTCGGCTGTAATCTCCTGAGGAGCAGTTGCGGATTTAAAGCTTTTATCCATTTGATTCTCCTTTCAATTCCTGTTGAATTTTTTCTCTCTGTGCATCGTAAAGACGAGCCTTGCTAAGCTCACATTCATCCTGAAGAGTGATATCGTCCCAGATTATTTCAGGAGTGTCTGCAATGCTGTTGAGATTAAGATACATTTTGCAGATTTTAAGAATAACGGGGGTCAGAATTCTTCTGTAGGCTTCAAGCTCACTTGTAAGCAAATCCGCCTGCTGGCTTGACATTCTTTCTGTAGATGACCAGGAAAGTCCGAGCATAAAAGGCGGAATTCCTGTTTTTGCAACAATCTGCTCAAGCATCTGACGAACAGGCACTTCACTGTCGAGAATCTGACTGTCGGCGCCGATAGCCTTTATGCTCACATCACCCACAGCAACAAAATCTCTCACAGGGCCGCCTGCTTTCATTGCCTCGCCCCATTCGCGGGCAACCTGCTGAGCGCGGTCCTTGGCATAAGCTCTGTCCATTGCATCGTTCTGGGGCTTGTAGGTCACGGCATAGCGGATGTTTCCTGCACGCTCCCAGTTTTCACCAACGGTCTGAAAAATCTTCATAAGAATTCCGCTGACAAAGGGAAGCCCTTTTAAAATTGAATTTCCGCAAAGTCCTCCGCTTTCAGGGTTGAGCACAGACAACAGCACAAGCTCAGGGTATTTAACAGGCACGGCCTCACCGCAACCTCTTGTGCAAACAAGGCAGTCAATGTTGTTTTCTGCTCTGCGAAGCTCAATATCTTCAATGTCTGCATTATAAAGTGCGGCAATGTTGCCTTTGGAATCTGTAACAATTTCACCCACAGCCGTTCCGTATGTAAGAAGCTGTTCGAAATAGGTTGAAATAAATTCAAAAATTCCGTATCTCCCTGAAGAAACGGGAACGCTTTGCAAAAATGAATTGATAAGCTCGGTGTTCTGAGGCTTTGCACATTCCACTTTAAAGCCTCCGGTGAGCCTGACCGTTTTTAAAATTGCCGCGTCAATAAGGGGCACCGCTTCGCGAAGCTCTCGGTAGAGCCGTGTCTGCCCGTTTGAAAGGGGAACATAATTGTTCACAAAGTCAAAAATCTGCGGTTTGTATGTTTGCGGTACTGATACCGCTGTTTTTGCTGATGAAATTTTTTTGAAAAATCCCATCTCACATCTCCTTTCTGTTAACACTCAGGGCAAAAAAGTCATCTTCGGGTGCATTGAGAATTGTAGAAACAAAATATCTGATATCGTCCATTGCGTGGTCGTTCTCTTTTTTAGGTGCATCTTTAGATGACTTTTCGTCCCATCTGTAAAGAGAAAATTCTCTTAAAGTGTCTTTGCATTCAGGTGAAAAATAAATTTCTTCCTTTTTAAGTGCATCAGACACAAGGCGTATGCCGTCAATAACATCATTTTTGGCGGGTATAACCTTAAATTTTCCCTCTCGGCGGATACATTGAATAAAGCTCGCGGCGCTTGGGTCAACCACAACCGCTTCAATGTGAAGCGAGCTTGCCAGCTCTTCAAGGGCTCGGTAATGCTCCATATCGGTGCGCTGTTCACCCTGTGTGCGAGAATTGTAGTAATATTCCCTGAGTCTGTACCATTTGCCGCGGTATGAGCCCCAAAGCCCCATTGAGCAGGGGTTTACCGTTCCGTAGTCGCAGGAAATATAGTAGCTGTCACATTCTGTAGCAGGCGGCTCTTTAACGTGGATTTTCTCCGAAAACATAGAGTAAACCGCACCGTAAGCCGCGACCCATTTGCCCTCAATAAACCGCTGATAGAACGCTCCCGAATAAAGGGATTCATATCTTTTGCGGATATTTTGCGAAAGACCCGGGTTATCCTTCATAGTGAAATGAAGATACAGGCAGTTTTTGCTGTCAGCCTTTTTTATCCATTCACGGTAAAACCAGTGCATCGGATGTTCAGGGTTGCAGTTAAACCAAAGTCTCGATTTTTCAAGTGAGCATCGTGCGATGGCTTGCTCTGCAAAAGAGCGCGGCATCAGCGCAACCTCATCAAGGAGTATTCCGCCAAGGGTCATACCCTGAATAAGAGCCGCAGAGCCTTCGTCTTTTCCACCGAATAAATAAAAGCGATTTGTCCTGCCCTTATACGAAATTTCAATGTAGTTTTTCGATGTTTTTTCTTTGCAGTCAAAACCCAGGGAGGTGAGCAGGGGTAACATGGGCACAATAAGGTTTCTTTTAAGTGATGCTATTGTTTTGCCGCAAAGAGCGAAAGATGTATCATCAAAATCGTAAAAGGACCACACAATGAAAGAAAGGGACATACAAACCGTTTTGCCTGAGCGCACTGCACCGTCGCAGATTATTGCATCCTTGCTTCTGTAAGGCGAAGAAGCGCACCACCAGTTGAGCACGGTGAGCTGTTTTTTAGAAAACTTACGGAAAACCTCCGTGGGGTTAAGTGCCATTTTCATCATCTCTCATCGCCGCCGCACTTCTTTCAATCACATCGTAAAACGGCAGTGCGCTGTTATCTTCTGAAGCAGGGGAAAGCTCACTCAGCTTTTCAAGAGCTTTCAGACGGTCAAAGAATTTGATTTCTATTCCGCCGTTTTTCGGGCGCTTAATTTCACTGATGTTTAAAAGATTCATTTTTTCAAGCTCATTTTCATCAGGCACTTCGTCGCAAAACAAAAGCCTGAAAGCGTCAGAGCAATCCCCGAAAGCAAGCAGGCGGTAACCGCCTGAAATTTCGTGCTCGGTTACAGCGCTGTCGGAGTCAAGGCGTTCAATTTCATTGCGGATATCTTTTCTTGCCAGGAGCTTTGCCGATGCACTTTTGGCAAAGGGGTATCCTGCAAGGGCCGCCGCAGAAATTCCCGAACGGTATTGACAGTAATAAATGCAAAATAATTTTTCTTTTGGTTTAAGTCCGTTTTTCATTTTCGCTTCCTTTCTGAAAGGTAATTCCTTTCACCCTTAGCTCCAAAAACAGATTTTTTGAACGAAAAAAGTGCAAAAAAATATCCTATCGCCATTTGTTTACATTTCGTTCACAAATAACGATAGGATGTTAATTTTGTTACAGGGGAATTATTTCCCCGTCTTTTATAAGAAATTTATTTTCTGCCAATGATAAAAGAGGTGCATCGGATTTCGGATTGTCGGTGTATGCATTTCTGAAAACATAACCGCCTGCCTCTTTTTTTATTCTTTCAACCTTTTCTGCACCCTTGCAGTTTTTGCCTCGGATTTCACCTGTCTTGGGGTTCATATCTGTGCCGATTATCACTTCTGCACCTAAACGCTTCAGAATCGGGCTGATTTCAAATTCAGGTGAGGCAGAGCAGACAACGGTTTTAACATCATTTTCTTTCGGCTTAAACCAAGAAAATATTTTGTGGGCGTTTTTGTCCCAGAAAAGCTCAGCCTCTTGTTCTCCGTCAACGGATTTTAAAAAGCAGAAGAATTCTCCCTTGAATTTGGTTAAATCAATCTTTTTAAAAGCGAATTTAATTATGGCAAAAATCTGATGCGGCAGGTGCAAAATCAGTTTCGGATGCCTTTTCAGGCAAAACATCCAGAACTCGGTGGCTGAATCCACAGGATACACCGTTTTATCAAAGTCATAAAGGTCAGCTATCATAGCGTTACCCTCAAAATTTAATTTCAGTTTCTTTCCCGTCAAGGGTAACGGTTACACACTTGTCACCGTAAACGAATTCAAATTCACCCTTACCTGTGGCGGTGAAATGTGAAAGCTTGCCGTCTTTCCACTCAATGTTAACAGTTGCTCCGCCCTTGATTGCAAGACCCTTAACTGAGCCGTTTTTAAATTCGTCGGGAAGTGCAGGTAAAATAAGTGTGCGGTTGCCGAAGGACTGAACAAACATCTGAGCAATACCGCTTGTTGCACCGAAGTTACCGTCAATCTGGAATGGCGGATGAGCGTCAAGCATATTCGGATATGTGCCGCCTCTTCCGCGGATTTCAGGGTTGGGGATGTATCTCAACTGGTCGTTAACGAGCTTTAATGCTTTCTGGCCGTCTCTAAGGCGTGCGTGGAAGTTGATTTTCCAACCCAAAGACCAGCCTGTGCCTCTGTCACCTCTTACTCTGAGAGTTTCTTTGCAAGCTTCGGTTAATTCGGGTGTGAGGTCAACATCAATAAGGTTTGCAGGATAAAGAGCATAAAGGTGAGAAACATGGCGGTGCTTAACCTCTTCTTCTTTATATTCTTCATACCATTCCATAAGTCTGCCGTCTTTGCCGATTCTGAAAGGAAGAAGCTTGGGAAGAGCCTCTTTGATTTCATCAATAACAGAATCGTTTTCAATGCCGAGAATGTCTGCACAGTTGATAGCATTGATGAAGTTTTCTTTGATAATTGACATTGTCATTGTTGTGGTCTGGCTGACTGCAACAATTTTACCGTTTTCGTCAAAGAATTTATTTTCAGGTGATGTTGAGGGGCAAGCAATAAGATAACCGTCTTTGTCCTCAACAAGAATATCAAGGCAGAATTTTGCCGATTCAAGAATAACAGGGAAGGCTTTTTCTCTGAGATAATTTACATCGCCTGTGTATTCATAATACTCAAACAAATGTCTTGTAAACCAAGCGCCTGACATATTCCAGAAAAGCCAGCTTGCGCAACCTGAAACAGGTGTGTTATGACGCCAGATGTCAACATTATGGTGGCAGGTAAAGCCGCGGGCATTATAAATTTCTTTTGCGGCCCACTGACCTGCTTCGGAAAGCTCTTCCACAAAGGTGTTAAGTGGCTCGCAAAGCTCAGGCATAGCGCAGGGGAGAATAGGCCAGTAGTTCATCTCTGTGTTGATGTTAACTGTATAGTTTGAACGCCAGGGAGAATATTTTCTGTAAGTCCAGATACCCTGAAGATTCATAGCCTGTGAGCCGGGGCGTGAAGCTGAAATTGCAAGGTATCTGCCGAAGTTAAACAAAAGGGCATAAAGCTCAATGTCATTTTTCTTGAGCATAAACTCTCGGAGTCTTGTTGAGGTTGTGGTGCCGTCTTTTTTGCTGTTACCAAGGTCAAGCTCAACTCTGTTATAATAGCTCTGATAATCTGCAATATGCTCAGCTTTAATTGCTTCATAATCTTCGGCTTTGGCGGCTCTTACTTTTTCTTCGCAAGGAGCAATATATTCTTTGGTGGGGAGTGTTTTCCAGTCAATAAAGCTGCTTTCAGCGCCAAGATAAATTGTGAGATAGCTTGCATTTTCTACGCTGACGCTCTTTTTGTTAAATTTGATTTTTCCGTCGGAATCAAAAGCGGTAAGGCAGCAGAAATCCATACCCTTTTTGTCGCCGTCGAGGTAAACATCTGTAAACCAATCGCCCTCTTCAGGGTTTTCTGACGGGCAGGTGCCCACAAGGCGAAGGAACTCACCGTCAGTAGAAACCTCGTGACGAAGCTCATTCTGAATAGTGATGTTAAGGTTGATTTTTTCATCACCGTCAGCTACGGTTCTGATAACCATAACATCCTTTGGAGCGCTTATAAAAGATTCGGTCTTGAAAGCTGTCTTTTTAAGGTTATATGTAACTGTGTGAACAGCTGTTTTTAAATCAAGCTGGCGTCTGTAATTTCTGGGCTTGAGGTTAGATTTTGAAGAAATAATCAACTTGCCCAGAGGCATATAAAACATACAGTCGCCGCCTGCGATTTCAGCTTCAATCAGTTCCTGTGCTTCAAAGTTTTTGCCGGCAAGAGAAAGCTCCTGAGCTTTTTTGAAAGCTTCATAAGCATTTTTGCGGGTATAAGATTCTCTTCCGGGGTAACCTGACCAAAGTGTGTCAAGGTTTAATTCAACTGTTTCAGTATCCACTCTGCCGTAAAATGCGCCGCCCAATTTGCCGTTACCTAAAAGCAAAGAGTGAACCCATGTTTTGGCAGGATGCTTGTACCATAATAAGTTAGATGCGTTTGTCATAGTTAATCCTCCGATAGTTGGTATTTCAAGTATAACCAATCGAAAACTTAAAGTCAATTAAAAACTTGCATTTTATACACCGTTATTGTAAAATAAAGTGTAATATATTTGGGAGAAATACAAATGACAGATGTACTTATAATCGGCGGCGGTGCCGCAGGCCTTATGGCGGCCGGTGTTGCCTCAATGGCAGGCAAAAGCGTGGTTATTCTTGAACGCAATGAAAGACCTGCCCGAAAAGTGATGATAACAGGCAAGGGCCGTTGCAATGTAACCAATAATTGTGACAGCCTTGATGAGCTTATTTCAAATGTGCCTGTAAACGGCAGATTCCTTTACAGCGCATTTTCATCTTTTATGCCCCGTGACACTATGGAGCTTTTTGAAGATATGGGTGTTCCTCTTAAAACTGAAAGAGGCAACCGCGTTTTTCCGGTATCAGATAAGGCGGTTGATATTGTTGATGCCCTCACTGCTTTTGCTACCGATGACGGAGCTGAAATCATCAACGCCAGAGCAACTGAGCTGATAATTGAAGACGGTTGTGCAAAGGGCGCTGTAACCGAAGACGGTGAGCATTTTTTTGCTGAAAAAGTGCTTGTTGCCACAGGCGGTAAGTCTTACCCTGTTACAGGCTCAACAGGTGACGGCTACACTCTTGCCGAGCGGGCAGGTCACACAGTAACCGAGCTTAAGCCGTCGCTGGTTTCGCTTGTGTGCCACGAAGGTTTCTGCACCGATTTGCAAGGTCTTACTCTTAAAAATATTGCAATCAAGGTTGTGGACACAGCCAAGAAAAAAGAAATCTACAAAGATATGGGTGAAATGCTTTTTACTCATTTCGGCGTTTCAGGTCCGATGATTTTAAGCGCAAGCTCTCATATGAGAAATATGGAAAAGGGCAGATACGAAATTTTTGTGGATATGAAGCCTGCTCTTTCTCCCGAACAGCTTGACAGCAGAATTTTAAGAGACTTTTCTGAGAATAATAATAAAAATTTTATAAATTCCTTAGGCGGACTCCTGCCAAGGAAAATGATTCCCGTTGTTGTTAAATTAAGCGGAATCAAGCCCACCGAAAAGGTTAATCAAATCACCAAAGAACAGCGCACGAAATTAGTCAGTGTTTTAAAGTCGTTTAAAATCACTGTCAATGATTTTAGCTCAATTAAGGATGCTATAGTTACCTCGGGCGGAGTCAAGGTGAGCGAAATCAACCCCAAAACAATGGAATCAAAAATTACAAAAAATCTTTATTTCGCCGGCGAGGTTATTGATGTTGACGCTTATACAGGCGGCTTCAATCTGCAGATTGCCTTTTCCACAGGTCACCTCGCAGGAGAAAATATGTGAATTATTTAAAAGAAAGAGGTTATATTATGTCTGTAAATATTGCGATTGACGGCCCTGCAGGTGCAGGCAAAAGCACTCTTGCCAGAAAAGCGGCAGAAAAATTAGGTTATATATATGTTGACACAGGCGCTCTTTACAGAACCGTAGGTCTTTATTCAATCAGAAAGGGCTATGACACTAAAGACGCCGAAAAGGTGATATCTACCCTTGATGATATTGATATCAAGCTGGGCTTTACCGATGAGGGTCAGCGTGTTTACCTCAACGGCGAAGATGTTTCCGAAGCTATCAGAACTCCCGAGGCATCAATGGGCGCATCAAATGTTTCTGCAGTTCCCAAGGTGCGTGAGTTTTTGTTTGATTTGCAAAAGCAGATTGCCAAAAATAACGATTGCCTTATGGACGGCAGAGATATCGGCACAGTAGTTTTGCCTGATGCTCAGGTTAAAATCTTTTTAACTGCTTCACCTGAAACAAGAGCAAAGCGTAGATATGACGAGCTTGTTTTAAAAGGCTCGGATGTAACTTATCAAGAAGTTCTTGATGATTTAATTAAGCGCGATTATCAGGACACTCACCGTGAAATTGCACCTCTTAAGGCGGCAGACGATGCTGAAATTGTTGACACAAGTGATTTTACCTTTGATGAAAGCCTTGATGCCATCCTCGCCGTAATCGCTAAAAAGCTTTAAAGCAGGGATAATGTGAACGGCAAAAACTTATTTGCAAAAACGCTTCTCTTTTTAGGCACACCGATTTTATACATTCTTCACCCTGTCAGGTTTTACGGGGCGGAGAATTTGCCTGAAAACGGAGGCTTTATAATAGCATCAAATCATATCTTCTGGCTTGATGCTTTTTATATAGCCTTGGGCAGTAAAAAAAGCGTGAATTTTATGGCAAAAAGTGAGCTGTTTAAATATTCATTTTTTAATTGGTTTTTTCGCTCGCTGAAGGCATTCCCTGTTAAAAGGGGTTATTTTGACCGCAAGGCTCTTAAAACTGCGGCAGAAATCATCAATAAAGGCGAAGTGCTGGGCATTTTCCCTGAAGGGGGAATTATAACAAAAGACGGCAAACCCACCAAAGCTAAGTGGGGTGTGGCTTATGTTGCCAATGAATGTAAATGTGATGTTGTGCCTGCAAGCATTTATTCTGAAAAAGGCAAAGGACCTTTTAAGAGGATAACCGTTCGTTTCGGTGAGCCGATAAAATTTGCCCAACTCAATCTTGGAGAAAATCCCAAAAGGGCAGAATATACTGCCGCGGCAGATTATATTATGGAAAAAATTATCACACAATGGGGGAAAGGCAATGAAAGAAATTAAACTTGCCAAAACAGCAGGATTTTGCTTTGGCGTAAACCGAGCTGTGGATATGCTTTACAAAATGGTTGAGGATGGCGAAAAGGTCTGCACCCTCGGCCCGATTATCCATAACCCTCAGGTAATTGATGACCTGAAAAGCAAGGGCGTAGATATAATTGATGACCCTTGCGGTGCCGAAAAAGATGTAACCGTAGTTATCCGTACTCACGGCGTGGAGCGTCAGGTTAAGGACGAGCTTCAAAATGCAGGACGGGCTTTCTGTGATGCAACCTGCCCTTTTGTTAAAAAGATACATAAAATCGTCAATGAGAATTCTGATGAAAACACCGCAGTCTTAATTGCAGGCGACAAAACTCACCCCGAAGTGAAGGGCATAATGAGCTACAGCAACGGTGAAACCTATGTGTTCATCAATTCTTCTGAGCTGGAAAAAATTGTCAAAAACCCCGAAATTTTGTCAAAAGAGAAAATTATTGTTGTCGCACAGACAACTTTTAGCATAAAAGAATGGGAAATCTGCTTAAAAAAAATAAAAAAACACTATACAAACGCGATTATTTTTGATACAATATGTAATGCGACTAATGAGCGTCAGTCCGAGGCTTTAGAGCTTTCAGGTCAATGCGATGCTATGATTATCGTGGGTGGGCGCCAGAGCTCCAACACCGCCAAGCTCAAGGCTGTGTGTGAGCCGAATTGCCCCACTTACCTTATAGAAACCGCTGATGAACTGTCACAGTATGATTTCAGCAGTTTCACTTGTGTGGGTATTACTGCAGGGGCTTCTACTCCTGCTGGTATTATAAAGGAGGTACTTTCAACCATGTCCGAAATTTTAAACGAACAGGAAAAAGAAATCAACGAGACTGCAGTGCAGGCTCAAACAGAGGAGGTGCAGGTAGCAGCTCAGCCGGCTAAATCTATCGACGAGATGGATTTTTCCGAAGCACTGGAAGAGTCTCTTAAAAATATGAGCACAGACCAGAAGGTTTGCGGAATAGTAACAGCCATTTCTCCAAGCGAGATTCAGGTTGATATCGGCAGAAAACAGACCGGTTATGTTCCGGCTGACGAATACAGCGCTGACCCCACAGCTGACCCGATGAAAGAGCTTAAAGTCGGCGATGAAATCAATCTTATCATTATGAAAACAAACGACCAGGAAGGCACAATTATGCTTTCTAAAAAGCGTTATGACGCTCAGGGCGCTTGGGATAAGATGATTGCAGCTCAGGAAGCTGAAGAAATTCTTGAAGGCACAGTTACTGATGTTATCAAAGGCGGCGTAATTGTTGTTGCTAACGGCGTAAGAGTTTTCGTTCCTGCTTCTCTTGCAACAGCTTCAAGAGGTGATTCTCTTGAGGATATGCTCAAAACAAAGGTTAAGTTCAAAGTTATCGATGTTAACCGTCAGCGCAGACGTGCTGTTGGTTCAATCCGTGCCGTTCTTAAGGACGAGCGCAAGGCTAAGGAAGAGGCATTCTGGGCAGCAGCTGAAGAAGGCCAGACATACAACGGTGTTGTTAAGTCACTCACAAGCTACGGTGCATTTGTTGACATCGGCGGCGTAGACGGTATGGTACATATTTCTGAGCTTTCCTGGAAGCGCATTAAGCATCCTTCAGATGTACTTGCTGTTGGTCAGGAAGTTTCAGTTTTCGTTAAGTCACTCGACAAAGAAAACAAGAAAATTTCTCTCGGCTACAAAAAGGCAGAAGACAATCCTTGGGAAATCCTTCGCCGTGACTATCCTGTAGATACAGTTGTTGAGTCAGAAATCGTTGGTCTTACCACATTCGGCGCATTCGCAACAGTTATCCCCGGTATTGACGGTCTTATCCATATTTCTCAGATTGCTAACCAGCATATTAAGCATCCCGGTGATGTTCTTAAGGTTGGCGACAAGGTTACAGCTAAGATTACAGCTATTGACTTTGACAAGAGCCGTGTAAGCCTTTCAATCCGCGCTCTTCTCCCCGAAGCTGAAGAAGTTGCTGCTGAAGAAGCAGTAGCAGAAGAAGCTCCCGCAGAAGAAGTTGCTGAATAATTTGAATAACTAAAAAATTACACCTGACATTCATAAGAGTGTCAGGTGTTTTTCTGTTATAATTCTTTTATAAATCTGCTCAAAGCATCCTGCCAGGAGGGAAGGCGGTCAAAGCCTGCAGCATCAAGGCATTTTTTAGAAAGCCGTGAATTAAGAGGTCTGTTGGCTTTCGCTCCGTATTCCGCAGTGGTCACGGGGTTGATTACCGTTTCTTTTCCGCCTTGCTTCATAATCTCTTCGGCAAATTCTGCCCAGGAGCAATAAGCCTCATTTGTGCCGTGATATGTGCCGTATTTTTCGGTTTCAATCATATCACAAATCAACTTTGCAAGGTCAGGGGTGTAGGTGGGGGAGCCTATCTGGTCGCAAACCACATTAAGCTGGGGGTGGCTGTCACCAAGGCGAAGCATTGTTTTAACAAAGTTATTTCCGTTGATACCGAATACCCAAGATGTGCGTACAATAAAATATTTTCGGCAGTTCTTTTTAACTGCTTCTTCACCCTGTAATTTTGTTTTGCCGTAAACATTGCAGGGTTTTGTTTCGTCTGTTACTTCAAATGGCTCATTTCCTGCGCCGCCATAGACATAGTCGGTGCTCACATATACCATTTTGGCTCCGATTTCACCGCAAGCCCTTGCAATGCTTTCACTGCCTGTTACATTAACATTGTAGCAGGTGTCTTTGTCATCCTCTGCCTTGTCAACGGCAGTATAAGCCGCGCAGTGAACAACTGCATCCGGAGCATAAGCCTTAATATAATTTTCGGTAGCTTCGGTGTCGGTAATGTCAAAATCCGCCATATCTACACCTTTGCAGGTAATATGGCGGCTTTCAAGCTCTTTGATAACATCGAAGCCAAGCTGACCGTTATAACCGGTAACAAGAACTTTCATAGTTATTATCCTTTATAAATAAATTCTACATCGCTGTCGCAAAGAAGCGGTGCATTCAAATCCTTTTGAGATAAAATGGGATTGGTAACTCCCCATTCAACGCCTAAAGCAGGGTCGTCAAAGCGGACACTGCGGTCATTTTCGGGAGAATAGAAGTTGTTGACCTTATACATAACCTCAACATTGTCGGTTAATGTAACAAAGCCGTGAAGACAGCCTGCAGGAATGTAAAACATCTTTTTGTTTTCTTCGCTTAATTTAACTCCTACCCACTTCATATATGTGGGTGAGCCTTTGCGGATGTCAACAGCAATGTCAAGAATTTCACCCTTAAGGCAGGTGAGAAGCTTCGCCTGAGCCATAGGCTCTGTCTGGCAATGAAGTCCTCTTAAAGTGCCTTTTTCGGCAGAAAAAGAACGGTTATCCTGGATGAATTCATCAAAAATTCCTGCTTCTTCAAGGGTACGCTTTGAATACGATTCCATAAACCAACCGCGGTTGTCACCAAAAACCTTTGGTGTTAAAACAACAGCGCCGTCAATCTGAGTTTTTTCAATGTCCATTATTTATTCTCCTCGGGAGGTTCCTTGCCCCAACGGGGTCTTTGACCGGGAACATCTGAATACATAATTTTACCTTCGGCAACGCTCTGAAGATGCTTGCCGTAGCTCGATTTGCCGTACTTTTGGGCAGATTCAAGCAAATTCTTTTTTGAAATCCAACGGTTGTTATATGCAATTTCTTCGGGAGCAGAAATGATAATGCCCTGAAGAGTTTCAATAGTTTTAACAAAGTTTGAAGCGTCGTTAAGGCTGTCAACAGTACCTGTGTCAAGCCAGGCGAAGCCCCTGCCCATAAGCTTTACATCAAGGTTGCCGTTTTCAAGATAAATCTTGTTAATGTCGGTAATTTCAAGCTCACCTCTTGGTGAGGGCTTGAGATTTTTGGCATATTCCACAACCTTGTTATCATAGAAATAAAGGCCTGTAACAGCATAGTTTGATTTTGGATTTTCGGGCTTTTCTTCAATAGAAACAGGCACGCCGTTTTCGTCAAATTCAATTACGCCGAAAGCGGTGGGGTTTTCAACATAGTAACCGAAGATTGTTGCCATATTCTGATTTTTGCCTGCCTGACGAAGAATGTGGCCAAAGCCGCTGCCGTAGAAAATATTGTCACCCAAAACCATAGCAACGCTGTCATCGCCAATGAATTCTTCACCAATGATAAAAGCCTGAGCAAGTCCGTCAGGGCTTTCCTGCACAGCGTAAGAAAGCTTAAGACCGAACTGATGACCGTCACCCATAAGATTCTGGAACTTAGGTGTATCCTCGGGGGTAGAAATAATAAGAATTTCCCTGATGCCTGCAAGCATAAGTGTAGACAAGGGATAATATATCATAGGTTTGTCATAAACGGGCAGGAGCTGTTTACTTGTGACCATAGTCAACGGATATAAGCGTGTTCCTGAACCGCCTGCAAGAATAATACCTTTCATTACTAATCCTCCATTTGAAGAATTTGCTAATTACTATACCCAATCATAATACAAAACCTGATTTTCGTCAATAGAATTAGTATCTTTTTAACTCTTTTTTAATAAATTCAAAAGAATTCAAATTGAAATTCTGCATTAAAAAGTCTTGATTTTGTGTGCTATTGGGAGTACAATGTGTGAAGTTGTTTTATTATAATTATGAAAGGGGTAAACAGATGAAAAAAGTTGCAGTTATAAATGATTTATCAGGCTTCGGCAAATGCTCTTTGACTGCCGCTATACCTGTGCTCAGTGTTCAGGGTGTTCAGGCGTGTCCGTTACCAACGGCAGTACTCAGCAACCAGACGGGATATCCCGATTATTGCAGTGTGGATTTTACCGATAATCTGACCTCTTTTATAGACCAATGGAAAAAGCTTGAGCCTTGCTTTGACGGCATTCTCACAGGCTTTGTGTCAGATGTTAAGCAGATTAAAATTATAGAAGATTTTTGCGATACCTTTAAAAAGGAAAACACTCTTCTGGTGGTTGACCCTGTAATGGCAGATAACGGCAAGATTTACCCCGTTTATTCTGACGAGCTTTGCAGTGAGGTTAAGCGCCTTGCCATGAGAGCAGATATTATAACACCAAATCTTACTGAATTTTGCGTTCTGACTGATTGTGATTATAACGAAATAATTAAAAACGCTTATACCAAAGAAATTACTGAAATTCTTTTTGAAAAATCAGCTTACCTTTTTGAAAAAGGTATAAAGACGGTTATTGTTACAAGTGTTCCCGTTACTGAGGGAATGGTTACTAACTGTATTATAACCCTAAGCGGAGTTGAAACTGTTTCTTCACGCAAATTTGCAGGAAGCTTTTCAGGCACAGGTGACCTTTTTGCCTCTGTTGTTTGCGGAGCAGTTGTTAAGGGTGACAGTGTTTATGATGCGGTCAGCAGAGCAACGAGGTTTTTAGAGGCTTCAATTTCAGCCACCGTTTGTGAATGCACCCGACCTGAAGACGGAATTTGCTTCGAGCCGTTTCTGAAGCTTTTGTGAGGCGATGTGAATGAACAGAAAAAAGACTCAGAATCTCGCCCTCACGGCTGTTTTTGCGGCGGCAATCACAGCTCTTACAATGGTGCATCTCCCTCTTCCGAGTGAAGCGGGCTATGTTCATATCGGCGACAGTATGATTTACCTTGCGGCAAGCTTTTTGCCGGGGCCTTATGCCATAGTTGCGGCGGCTGTTGGCGGTGCGCTTGCTGATATGGTGTTCGGCTTTTTTAACTGGATGCCCTTTACTTTGATAATTAAAGCAATAAACGCAATTCCTTTTGTGCTTTGCTTTAAATATTTTAAAAAGAATTCCGAAAAAATAATAACACTCCCGTCAGTTCTGATGTCGTTGATTTCGGGGATTATTACCGTTGTGCTGTATTTCTTTGCTTCGTGGATTGTTTACGGCAATGCGGCAACGGCCTGGCTTGATGTTCCGGGAAGTGTTGTTCAGGCAGTTGGCAGTTCGGCAATTTATTGCCTTGCAGGTGCGGCACTTGATGCTTCAAAAATTAAAACTAAATTAAACAGGAGATAAAAATGGCAGACATAGTTTATGAATATATGGGCGGATTGTATCTTAATATTACAAATGACTGCCCTTGCAAATGTGTTTTTTGTATCCGTGATAAAATGGAAACCTTAGGCTCAGCCTCTGAAATGTGGCACGAAGCAAACCCTGATTTTGAAAGTATTAAAAAAGCTCTCAATGAATTTGACACTTCAAAATATTCTGAAGTTGTTTTTTGCGGTTACGGTGAGCCCACCTGTGCTTTTGAAAACCTTGTTAAAACAGCAAAATATATTAAAGAGAATTACGGATTTAAAATCAGAGTAAACACCAACGGACTCGGTAATCTTATCAATAAGAGAGATATTACCCCTGAGCTTTGCGAAATTGCCGATGTAATTTCAATCAGCCTCAATGCTCCCAATGCAGAAAGATATCTGCAGGTAACAAGAAATGATTTTGGTATTGAAAGCTTTGATGCAATGCTTGATTTTACCAAAAAATGTGTTGAGAAAAATGCAAATGTACGAATGACGGTTGTAGATGTTATCAAACCTGAAGAAATTGAAGAATGTGCAAAAATTGCACAGGCAATCGGTGCAAAGTTTGTTTCAAGAGAATATACCACAGAATAAGAAAAGCGATACAGCCAAAAACTGTATCGCTTAATTTTATTTCACAAGCAGTCTTGCAATTTCTAATGTTTCACTGCCTTCTTCAGCCCTGCCCAGGCCGAGGAATTCATTTTTATCAGAATAAACTCTGTAAATTCCGCTGCCCTTAAAGCCTCTTATTCTTTGGGTGAAAAGACCGCCGCCGTTTGAAAAACGCTTGCTTTGAGCCTCTGTTACCTTTACCTTGGGGTAAACATCAAGCACGCTGTCGGTGGCTTTTATTTTATCTTCAAGCTCACCGCTTTCGACTATTTGTTCAAGCTCTTCAAATGTAACACAATCCTCAAGTGTAAAGCCGTTGGCGTAAGTCCTTCTGAGTCTGCTCAGGCAAGCGCCGCAACCCAGCTTTTCACCAATGTCACTTGCAAGGGAACGGATATATGTACCCGCACTGCACGAAACAGCAACGGTGAAAACATTTTTTTGCGGCTGAGCCAGAATTTCTGCAGAATTTATTCTTATAGTTCTTGCCTCTCGCTCAACGGTGATTCCCTGACGGGCGAGCTTGTAAAGGCGCACACCGTCTTTTGAAACAGCAGAATACATTGGAGGGTATTGCTGAATTTCACCAACAAAGGTGTCAAGCACTGCCTTAAATTCATCATAAGAAACGCTGACATCTTTTTGGGAAAGAACTTCACCTGTGATGTCATAAGAATCTGTAGCAGTGCCTAAAAGAATATCCGCCTCATACGCCTTATCGTGAGTAGGAATAAACTCCGAAAATCTTGTTGCGCCGCCAATCATAATCGGCAAAACGCCTGTTGCCATAGGGTCAAGGGTGCCTGTGTGGCCCGCTTTTTTTATGCCGCATATCCGCCTCAGTTTATTGACTGCGGTGAATGAGGTTATGCCCTCAGGCTTGTCTATACAAATAAATCCTGTCATATATTCTCCAACCAAACTGAAAAGTCTGCATCTGACGGCATAGACCAGTCACCCCTGGGGGAAAGGCCGATTGTGCCAACCTTTGGTCCGTCAGGCACACAAGAACGCTTGAATTGATTGGTGAAAAATCTTCTTAAAAAGAGCTTAAGCCAATCCGAAAGCTGTTCTTTGGTATAAACTCCGTTAAAAGCCTTGACTGCAATGAACAAAAGCTTTTCGGGTGTAAAACCGCAACGGATAAAATGATAAAGATAAAAATCGTGAACCTCGTAAGGGCCGAGCTTGTCCTCTGTTTTCTGAGCTATCTGACCCTGCTCGTCAGGGGGAAGAAGCTCAGGGCTTACGGGAGTGTCAAGGACACTGAGCAAAACATCAGAAATCTTGCCGTCGCCGTTGTCAGCAACATATTTTACAATGTGGCGAACAAGGGTTTTTGGAACTCCTGCGTTAACGCCGTACATACTCATGTGGTCGCCGTTATATGTGCACCAGCCCAGAGCCATTTCACTAAGGTCACCTGTGCCGACAAGCAAAGCACCTTCTTTATTGGCAACATCCATGAGAATCTGTGTGCGCTCTCTTGCCTGAGTGTTTTCATAAGTGATATCGTGAATGTTGATGTCATGGCCGATGTCACTCATGTGCTGAATGCAGGCGGCTTTTATGTCAATTTCTCTGAACCGAGCGCCGGTAGCTTTGATAAGCTCTACCGCATTTGTATAAGTTCTGTCAGTTGTGCCAAAGCCGGGCATTGTTACGCATATTATGTTTTCTTCAGGGAGATTTAAAAGCTTGATAGTCTTATGGGCTACCAGCAAAGCAAGAGTGGAGTCAAGTCCGCCTGAAATGCCTATAACAAGCTTTTTTATATGAGTGTGTGTCATTCTCTTGGCAAGACCTGCACACTGAATATCAAGAGCATCCTTGCAACGCTTAGCCCTTACTTTATTATCAGCAGGTACAAAGGGAAGAGGAGCATATTCTTTATTGATATCGTTTTCCTTAAGCTCAGTTAAAGCTATGTTGATGCGAGTGTATTTTGCATCACATCTCATATTGTCATTAAAGCTGCTTCGGCGCAAAGCGTTGAGCTTTTGTGTATCAATGCAGGCAGAAATATATCCGCTGTTTTGAGAAAAACGGTCACTTCTTGCAAGCATTTTACCGTTTTCGGCAACCATACAGTCACCTGAAAAAACAAAATCTGTTGTGCTTTCACCTGCACCTGCAGATGCCATAATATAAGCGCAAATACATTTTAAGCTCTGAGTGCAAACCAAGGATTCTCTCACTTCGTCTTTAGTGAGCACTTCATTGCTTGCCGCAAGGTTAAATATAACATTTGCTCCGTTGAGTGCCATTGAGGCTGACGGTGAAACCGGTACCCATAAATCCTCGCAAATTTCCACGCCAAAAGTAAAATCATTGCCCACATCAAAAAGCAAATTGCCAAACGGAACAGTCTTTTGGCAAAGGGTGATTTCAGTTTCGTTGCAGGTTGAACCTGCTTCAAAATGCCTTTTTTCGTTAAAGCCGTCGCTGTGAGAAAGATACATCTTAGGAACAACGCCTAAAATTTCACCCTTTTGAATAACGGCGGCGCAGTTATATAAAGCATTTCTTAATTTAACAGGAACACCGATAATAATAACAGTATCACTTTTTTTGCTGAAAGCAAGCAAAGCAGAAATGGCTTTTTCACATTCATTTATAAGGGTTGAATTGAAAAACAAGTCGCCGCAGGAATAGGCTGAAATAAAGAGCTCAGGCAAGCAGATAATCTGACATCCGTCTGCTTGGGCTTTTTCTATATTTTTAATTGCTTCATTGAGGTTTGCTTTTGGGTTTGCAATAGTAACCTTGGGGCTGATTGCCGCAACCTTCACAAAACCGAGATTTGCCATAAAATCATCTCCAATGAAATTTGTTTTCATTATATAAATAATATTGTAAACTATTTTTTGCATAAATTCAACACCTTATACCCATTTTGTTATAAGATGAAAATATGCTCAAAAAAGTGCATTTCGCAAAACAATGAACATAAAATGTCGAAAAAACTGATTAAAATTGCACAAAAAACCGTGACTTTATTTGTGATTTAGGTAAAACTTTCTGAACAAATGTTGACTTTATTTTTTATTTATTATATTATCATCATATACTTATTATCTGCGAGGTGTCTGAATGCTTCATTACCGTGATGATAATGAGCTCGTCTCAGCCGCCGTTGCAGGTGATGAGCAGGCTATGTCAGCTTTAATCAAGAGCCTAATGCCGTGTGTTGAGGTTCAGGCGAGTAAGTTTTCTGACCTTGGCGCATTGACTCGTCACGACCTTATTCAGGAGGGTCTTCTCGGCGCGGTAAGGGCTGTTTTCGGGTTTGACAGCAAAAAGAGTGTTAAATTCAAAACCTATGCCGAAGCCTGCATTGCTAACAGTATTGCAGATGCAGTCCGCAACCAGTCAAGAAAAAAGCATTCTCCGCTGAACTCCTATGTGTCTATTGATGAGGTTGAGCTCACAGGCGTTAACCCTCACGACCCTGAGCGTGTTGTTTTTATGGCGGAGGAAATGGAGCAGATTAAATCTTGCATAGATAATGAGCTGACCGACCTTGAATACGGCGTTTTAATGCGCCACATTGCAGGCGACAGCTATGATGAAATTGCCCTTGACTTAAATGTCAGCACCAAGTCTGTTGACAATGCTCTTTCAAGAGCGAGGAAGAAAATCAAGTCGGCAAGAAATGTGTGACCCACCACAGTAGGGCATTATATCGTATATGACGGGGTGCAACTCCCCCCTGGGTCGATATTATTTAAGCGAGGTATATCACTATGTACGAAGACAAGTCACTCATCTGTAAGGAGTGCGGCAATGAATTTGTATTCACAGCCGGTGAACAGGAATTTTATGCAGAAAAAGGTTTCGTTAACGAGCCTCAGCGTTGCAAAGCTTGCCGTGACGCACGCAAGAACGCAGCCCGTGGCGAGCGTGAGCTTTTTGAAGCAACATGCGCATCATGCGGTGCAGTAGCAAAAGTTCCTTTCCGTCCCCGTGAGGACCGTCCTGTTTACTGCAGCGAGTGTTTTGCAAAGATGAAGGAAGAAGCATAATTATATAACATAATATATTGTTTTTCATCGGCACTCCGCTTTTTAGCGGAGTGTTTTCCTTTAAATATTGACTAAACTGATGAATTAAGTTATTCTATATATGATACATAAAAGAAAGGACTGTTAATATGTCTGTGAATGTTATTGCTCACCGCGGAGCCTGTAAGGTAGCGCCTCAGAACACTATGCCCGCCTTTGAAAAGGGACTTGAGCTCGATGTTGACGGTTTTGAAACCGATGTTCACCTCACTGCTGACGGTGTACCTGTTCTTTGCCACGATTATGAAATTGAAGAAACCTCAGACGGCCACGGAACAATTACATCGATGACTCTCGATGAATTGCTTCAGTTCGATTTCGGCGGCTATTTTGGTGAGGAGTTTAAAGGCACCAAAATCCCCACCCTTGAAGAATTTCTCACTCTTTGTGAAGATGATTCTGTTGAGGTTATGAATATTGAAATTAAGCCCAGCAAAGAAAATGATATGACCGTTGTTCATAAAACTATTGAAGCTGTTAAGGCTCACGGGCTTTTTGATAAGCTGTTGATTTCTTCATTCAGCGCTAAAATGCTTATTGAATCGAAAAAAATCGATAAGAATTGCAAAACAGCTTTCCTTTACAGCCCAAAGGATAAAATAGTGATGAAAATTCTTTTTACCGCGGCAAAGTTTGCAAAAGGTTTGGGTGTTTCAGCCCTTCATCCTCATTTCACACTTGTTACGCCTCAGTATGTTAAAAAGGCTCACGCACTTGGAATTCAGGTTAACCCTTGGACAGTTAATAAAGAAAGTGACATCCGCAGAATGATTAAATGCGGTGTTGACGGAATTATTACCGATTACCCCGAAGTTGTGCACAAAATCATCGATGAAATGAATGACTAACAAAACCTCCCTGTGACTAAATCATAGGGAGGTTTTTGTCATGATTAATGTCTGTCTTTATCCGTCAGATAAATTGGAAAGAACCAAATTATACCTTGTTTGATAACTTGACCAATTCTTCCTTAGTAAACTCTTTGTATCTATTATCAGCAAACATTGTTGCAGTAGTATCCGGAATATTTACCATTAGATTTTGCAAATCGATTTCCTTAGGTAATTTTAGAACATTTCCGTTTGTATCCTCTGCCTTAGAAACACAGCAAATAAATTCTCCTCGCTCAAAATTGATATCAAAAGAGCTTATGACATCTGATAAATTAACATCAAAGAATAACTCCTCATCATCTATAAAATTCTCGTATATAAATTCGAATAGAGCTTCCTTGCTTATTTTAATAACACGGACACTATTTTCATCAAGGTCTTTTCTTGCTTTATTCATAGAGTTTTCCCTCGTCAGTTTTCATTTATCAATTTCTTATTTATCTTATCACAAAAATTCCGATTTTACAAGAACAGGCACAGCAGTTAACCTGCTGTGCCTGTTAAATATTTTGATATTATGCAAATTTGATTGTAAGAATCTTTTTGCCTGTGATTTCAAACTCAACAAATCCGTCGTTGTCCATTGCAAGGTCTGAGATGTCTTTTTCTTCAAGTGAAACAAGCTTTGCACTTGCCCATTTGTTGCCTGAATATGCAGGGAGTTCAAACTCAACAAGCTGTCTTTCAACAGGTGACTGAGGTTTATCGATGGGAGCAATGCCGCCGTTAACTCTGATTTTTGCAGTTTTTGCATTGTCAGAGGGGTTAAAGAGACGAATTACCCAACCGTCACCGTCTTCAGCTCTCTTAACTGCGCTGATGTTAAGAGTTGTATCGCTGAGCTCAATGAATGAATGCTCAAGGCCGTTCTTGCCGTGGTCTGTAGGAGCAAGCTGAGCTGCTGAGAATGTGAGGTTAAATGCTTCGCTTTCGCCCCAGACATTGCCTTCTTCCCAGTCGCCCTTATGAGGCATAAAGGCATAACGGAAGGTGCTCTTGCCTATGCACTGTGAACCCTTGTCGATTCCGCTGTAATCCTGCATATCTGATGTTACGCAAATACGAAGCGGGAAGCAACGGAGAAGTGAAAGATACATAGTGTTGTTTTCATCGTCGTCAGCTTCATAAGCCTTAAGACCTGTGTTGAGGAGTGCAACACCGTATTCATTATCAGAAATGTCAACAAATGAGTTCATAGGATGCTCAGTCATCGGAATTTCATCATAAAGTGAGTAGTCAACCTTAGCAACAGGGCGCTTGAGAACATCAAACTGACCCTGAGCGTGAACAAACTCTGCTTTGATATTTGTTGGGAATGCAACCTGGAAGTAGTGGTCCTCTGACTGGTTGTCAACAGTTGTTTCAACCTCAAGGTAACGGGCACCCTTCTTAAGAGTAACAATGTTTTCAATCTTGAATGGCTTGAGATGCTTGGAGCGTGTCTTTTCGTCCATAGCACGGCCTTCGGGCAATGCCCAGTCAATTTCAACCTTGTATGAAACGCTCATTTCACCCTCGTGGAGAAGAGTAATCTTTGCTCTCTCGTTAAGAGTTGTAAATGTTTCATCGTTTTCAGGAACAAAATGCTCCCAAGGATTGCCGATTTCACCTGTATCTTTAAAGTAACCAAGTGAAGAATAAAGCTTGTTGTTCTCTTTATCAAGAACATCATAAGTGCCGTTGGAGTTGAGAGTAACACGAAGATACTCATTTTCCATAACCTGAGCGCTCTTCTTCATTGTAACAGGGTTCTTAGCGCGAACCTTGTAAAGAGGCTGAACCTTAAGAGTCTTGTAACCCATACCGGGAACATCCTTAACATCAAGCATAATTGTGTACTGCTGAGTGTGAAGAACATTTGCAACATCGTTGGGGTTCTGAATAATCTGAGCGTTGTTCTTGTTTGTTGCAAGAACCTGATATTTAACCTCATTGCCGTCTTTGTCGGTAACCTTGAAGCTGTCTGCTTTCCATTCTGCAGGAATTTCAACCATAACCTTAACAACTTCGCTTCTATTGAAGGGTGCGGGGTTGAAAACAACAATAGCGGCGTCATCCTTTGAGAATGAGCTTAAGTTGATGTCACCTACAACATCCATAAATGCACGCTCAAAAACGCAAACCGAAAGCTCTTTTGACTGACGGAAACGGGAAACAACATCTTCATAAACAATATCTCTGCCGCAGGCGCCGATGCTGTCGTGACCGTGGTTCTGAAGAAGATAGTTATATGAAAGGTCAATGAAATTCTGAGGATAAGGAGCACCGCAGAATGATGCAAAAACAGCCATAGGCTCAGCATAATTCTGAAGCTTGCGCTCTGTGTCGAAGTTGTCCTGCTTAATGTATGTTCTTGCAGAAACAATCCAACCCATCATTGGGCTAACGCTGCCCTTGGTGAATGGCTCACGCATTTCACCCTTGAGAACAGGTGTATTTTCATCAAACTCATCAATAACGCCCTGCTCAAATTCTTTAAGTGTGCTGTGGAAAACCTCGCAGTTGGGGAGTGCCTCATTAAGGTCGGCAATCATCTGAACCTCTCTTGCGTCGGGGCAGGATGAGTCATGGCCTACTGACCAGAAACGGTGAGAGGTTGTCCAGTCGCCGTCCTGCTCTTTAACAGCCTGCTCGCCGCGGGCTTTGATGTTCTCTTTATGATATTCATAGAAAGGATGAGTGTACTGATAGTCAAGCTTGCCGTTTTCTGTGTCAATAAACTTGAAAGCACCGTTATTGTCATTCCAGAGCATGTCACGGTTATTTTCGTTTGACTGATTATAGTAAACAGGGCGCTGAACAATGTACCAAAGATTGTAACGGGGACGCTTTGCAAGGCGTGAACCGTAAATCTTTGTTCCGTCAGGGCTTTCCCAGAAAAATTCTGAGTTAGGTGTGGTGTATTCGTTAACACCGCGGTAGAAGGATGCAAAGTGAATATCAAAGCCTGCATAAATCTGAGGAAGCTGTGAAATCTGACCCCAGCCGAAAGGCGAATAGCCTGTCTTTGAAATGCCGCCCATTTCCTTGCCGATTTTGTGGCCGAGAAGAAGGTTTCTTACAAGTGACTCGCCGCCAACGCTGAATTCATCAGGAAGGCAGAACCAAGGACCAACACCGATTCTTCCCTCAGAAACATACTTTTTGAAAAGCTCTTTCTTTTCGGGATAAACTTCAAGGTAATCCTGAACAGGCATTGTCTGTGAGTCAAGGTGGAAATGCTTGAAGTCAGGATATTTTTCGAGGATATCCATAAGCATATCAAGCATATAGCCGAGCATGTGCTGAGTTCTTCTTGCTGAAAAACGCCATTCTCTGTCCCAATGAGTGTTGGATATAAAATGGCACTGAATTTTTTTGTTATCCATTATTATTTGCCTCCTTTAATGATTTTCATAATATCGTTAAAGTTTTCTTCATAATATGTGCAAACAGCCTTTGTGCCGCTGTCAACAATGTTACCGCCGGCAATACCGATTGTGGTGTAGCCTGCAAGGCGGACTGAGCAAGCGCCTGCGCCGCTGTCTTCAATACCTACAACGTGGTTTCTGTCAGCAAATGCTTCACCGAGACCAACGATTGATGTTTCACTGTAAAGCCATGGATGGGGCTTTGGTGAAAGCTCACCGAGAGTACCTACTGAGCCTTTGCGAAGGGGGAAGCCTGCTGAAATAATTGCATCGTAGAAATCCTTGGGGTCGCCCATACCGAGGGTCTTGAATGCTGAAAGAATTTCGGGCCATGCCTTTTCATAAAGACCTGATGTAACAAGGCCGAGCTTAACGCCCATGCTCTTTAATTCAAGCAAAAAGTCCTTAACGCCCTCTGTGGGAGTAAAAGCACCGTCTTTGCCTCTGCCTGCCATAATTTCTTCCATTTCACGGTGAGTGTGTTCAAAGTAGAAATCTCTTGCTTTGTCAAGTGAAGCACCGGGGCAGTACTTGTCAATACAATACTGAAGATGCTCTGAAACGCTGTGACCTGAAACATAAGGAAGGTCAGCCTCTTCAAGCTCAAACTTGGGGTTGCCGAGAAGGCTTGCAATGCTCATCTGAATAATCCAAATCCAGAATTCTTCACTTCTTACCGTTGTGCCGTCAAGGTCCATAAGCACAGCCTTAACAGGCATCTCAAGCTTAACGGGCTGAACAGGGTAGTATGTAGGGTAAGCAATAGCTGACTTAACGCAAGCAAGTGAGTTGTCGCCAAAAGATACAAACTCAACCTTTTCGTCACCTGTTGCAACAATGTCAACAACGCCGTTTTTACCTGTTACAAATCTGCCGTCTTCGGTTTTTTCAAGAAGATGAAAACCGCTTTCAGGTCCAACCTCACCAAGGTCGGGAATTAAAATTTTCTTGTCCAATAACATTTTGTGTTCCTCTTTCTATATGGAAAAATTATTTATAAAGCTTAATGCAATAAGCATATTGAGTGTTAAGTGTGTCAGGGTCAAAGGCAGGGAATGTGAGCTTTACCTTGCCGTTATCGTTTGAAATAACAGGGTTAATACCACTGCCAAGGAATTCTGCTTTCAATTCGGGGTCAAAATCAACCTCGTTAAGAGTGAATTCACCAAAGGGGAATTTGAGAATAAAGGCGTAAAGCGTATCACCCTTTTTTGTGTATCTGATTCTTTCATCAGAGCTGTTTTTATATCTTACGGTTGAGTAAATTCCCTCGCCGTTAACGTCAAGCCAGCGGCCGATATCAAGGAGCTTCTGCTGCATAATAACAGGAATTCTTCCGTCGGCTGTGGGGCCGATGTTAAGAAGGAAATTGCTTCCTCTGCTTACAAGGTCAACGAGCATGTGAACAAGCTCTTTTGAAGAAAGGTAATCGTGAGGCTTTTCAAATCTGTTAAAGCCGAATGAACCGCCCATACCTCTGCATTCTTCATTTGGTCTGTCATATTGGTCCATCGCTTCAATTCCGCCGGGTGAGCTTTCACCGTTGATGTAACCGTATTCCGTGGTAAAATTACCGCCTAATTTGCCTCTTGTTTCACTGCCCCAACGGTCATTTGGAACAATAAAATCCTTAACGCTTGATTCGTTATAAAGCCACTGCAAAAACTCCGTTGAATGCCATACCGAGCTTTCGTGTGACCATTCACCGTCAGTAAAAAGGGTTGCAGGCTGATACTTTTCGATAAGCTCCTTGAGCATAGGAATAAGATGCTTAACGGCATATTCCTCAGGGTCCTTAAGATAAAGGGGATGCCACCATTCATAAACGGAATGATAAACACCGAATTTAACATCTGTTTTATCAAGAGCATCCTTAAGCTCACGGCAAAAATCCTTATGAGGGCCAACATCAGCGCTGTTCCACCAGGGAGCGTGCTCTGTTTTATACATACAGTAGCCGTCGTGATGCTTTGAAACCAGATTTATGTATTTGGCGCCTGACTTCTGAAAAAGGTCTGCCCATTCTTCAGCGTCAAAGGCTTCGGCTTTGAACATAGGAACAAAGTCTTCGTATTTAAAATTTTCACCGTAAGTTTTTTTGTGAAAATCACGGAACTGTAATTGTGCATCAGTGGGGTCCGGGCAGTCAAGAGTCCAGCCGTACCATTCTGCATAATGACCTATGGGTGCATAAGCAGGCACGGAGTATAATCCCCAGTGAATAAAAATACCGAATTTTGCATCAGCAAACCATTGGGGAACGGGTCTTGAATTTAAAGATTCCCAATTATTTTCATATTTCATAGGACACCTCCAAACATATACATCATATAATACCATATTATAGATAATTAAGTAAATAACTTTTTTGAAAAAACCGTAATAAAATCAAGGAAATTTTGCTGTTTGTTTTATTGACAGGTAAAGCTGGTTAGAATATAATTTTAGAGAAAGTTTTTGAAATACAGATATATAACCGAAAGGCTGTGAATTTATGTCAAAGCGTACTGCAGGTGTGCTTATGCACATTTCATCTCTGCCAGGTCCCTTCGGAATCGGCGGATTCGGTGAAAGCGCCCTGCGTTTTGTTGATTTTTTAAAGCAGACTCATTTTACCTATTGGCAGGTTTTACCTTTTCACCCTGTTGATGAGGTGAATTCTCCTTATAAGAGTGAAAGCGCATTTGCGGGCAACTACCTCTTTATTGACCCTGCTATGCTTTTAAAAGACGGTCTTGTGTCCCAATCTGATGTTGATGACTGCCGATATAACGGCACACCCTACACCGCAGATTATGATTTTGCAAGGGAGAAAAAGCTTGCTCTTTTAAAAACAGCATACAAAAATATCGGCGAAAAAGAAAAGCAGGCTGTGGCTCTTTTTGCACAAAGCCATTTCTGGGTTGAGGATTTCGCTCTTTTTAAGGCTGTGAAAGAAATTAACGGCGAAATCCCTTGGTGGAAATGGGATGAATCACAGCGTAATTTCGGCACTTGCTCACAAAACAAGGAGCAGTACCGCGAACAGATGAATTTCTGGATTTTTGTTCAGTATATTTTCTTTAAGCAGTGGCAAGAGATTAAGGCCTATGCAAATGAAAACGGAATTAAAATCTTAGGTGATATGCCTGTTTATGTGTCTATGGACAGCGCTGATGTATGGAGCAACGTTGAAATTTTCAAAATTGATAAAGAAACCTTTGTGCCCGATGAGGTTGCAGGTGTTCCGCCCGATTATTTCTCAGAAGACGGTCAGCTCTGGGGCAACCCCCTCTATGACTGGGATGCTATGGAAAAAGACGGTTTTTCCTGGTGGGTGCGCCGCCTTGGTGAAGAGCTGTCTGTTTATGATACAGTCCGCATCGACCATTTCAGAGGTCTTGCATCCTTCTGGGCTGTGCCTTTCGGCAGTAAAACTGCCCGCAACGGTGAGTGGAAAAACGGACCCGGTATGAAGCTGTTTGACGCTATTAACAAGGCTTATGATAATCCCTCAATCATCGCAGAGGATTTGGGCGTTTTCGGTGAAGATGTTGTAAAGCTCCTTGAGGATACAGGTTTCCCCGGTATCAGGGTTATTCAATTTGCCTTTGGCGGTGACGCATCAAACGAGCATCTTCCCCACAATTACCCCAAGAATGTTATTGCATGCCTCGGCACTCACGATAACAACACTCTCCTCGGCTGGCTTTATGAGCTTAGTGAGGGTGAGCGAAAGCACGCTCTTGATTACTGCTCTTATGACGGCGGAAACTGGGGCGAGGGTGGTTACAAAGCTCCTGCTTGCCGCAAGGTGATTGAAACTGTGTGGAAGTCCTGTGCAGATACTGCAATTATTGCTTTTCAGGATTTGTGCGGCTTCGGCAACGATGCGAGAATGAACATTCCAGGTATTGCCGAGCTTAACTGGAGAATCCGCACCACTCAGGAAACTATTGATAACATTGATAAAGAATATTTTGTTAAAATAAACTCCCTTTACGGCAGAGGTTAAAATGAATTTTAATGTTATAAAAAAAGGAACGGTAACATCTACAAACACACTTTTAAAGCAGCAGGCAAAGGATTTGCCTCACGGCACGGTAATTGTTGCAGATTGCCAGACCGGGGGCAGGGGAAGGCTTGGCAGAAGCTTTTATTCCCCAAATGAAACGGGGATTTATATGTCAATTCTTCTCAAAAAAGATTTCGGCACAAATCCAACCCTCGTAACCACAATGACAGCCGTTGCTGTAATGAAGGCGGTGGAAAAGGCTGCAAATAAAAAAGCTCAGGTTAAATGGGTCAATGATATTTTGATTGAGGGTAAAAAGGTATGCGGAATTCTCACCGAGGGCGCATTTTGCGGCGGCGAGCTTGAATATATGATTGTCGGCATCGGCATCAACACTTCAACTGTTGACTTCCCTCAGGAAATCAAAGACATTGCAGGAAGTGTAAGCTGTGATAAAGATAAGCTCTTTTCAGCCTTGCTTGATTGTTTTTCTGATGAATTTAATAATCTTCAAAGCGGAGAGTTTCTTGATTTTTACCGCCAAAGGTGTGTTACGCTTAACAAAAATATAAAAATAATATCCCCCGAAAAAGAACCTGTTGAGGCTTTTTCTCAGGGGATAGACGATAACGCCGCTTTAATTGTAAAATATTCAGACGGAACAACAGGAGCTGTTTCATCAGGTGAAGTCAGCATCCGCTAAAACTTGCCTCTGAGCTCAACCACCTTGCCGATAATGTTTACAGGCAAGCGTGAAACCTCTTCGGCGGAATAAATCATAACATCATAATTAGGGTTAAAAGGTACCAGTGAAAGGCTGGTGCCTTTTTTTATAACCTTTTTAACTGTTGCGTCCATTGAATTAACAAGCACAACCGCAACATCGCCGCTGTCAACATCGCTTTGCTTTCTGACAATAACAACATCATTTTCACAAATTCTCGGTTCCATACTGTTGCCCTTAATCTGCAGGGCAAAAAAGTCACCCGTTGCGGCAAGCTGGGGAGAAATCTCTTCATAATCAAGAATTTCTTCCACCGCCTCAATGGGCATTCCTGCTCTGACATAACCCAACACGGGGATAACAACCTTGTTATCTTTGCCTGAATCAAGCCCCATTATTGTGTCAACGGGAACATCAAAAATCTCAGATAAAATTCTGAGGGAATTTGTGTCAGGGTCCGTTCTGCCCTTTTCCCACTGGCTGACAGCGGTCTGGTGAACATCGCACAGCTTTGCAAGCTGAGCTTGTGTTAACCCTTTTTTGTTTCTTAAATCCTTAATAATACTCATATTTACACACCCTTTAACGCCTATATTATGAGCTAAACTATTGAAAAAGTCAATAGTTTTTAATAAAAAATAGTATTTCTAATATTTTGCTTGACAAACAGAACAAATGTTTATATAATAATAGCTGTGCTATTCAAGGAGGTGATAAAAATGAAAAGCATAACTGACAGCCTTATTTCTTTGGAAGAGGCAAATTTTGCGCTGAAATGTATGAGGGAATATATGTTTACTCCTGCAGAGGCAATGGAATCGATTGAAAGCGTGGTCAATCGGGTGAGAAATATTGATATGGCACAGCTCACCAATCACATAATCAACACAAGGCTTTCAGCTGTTCAGCGTCATGTTATAAGGAGGTGTTGCCTTGATTCAATAAGTGCAAATCAGTGCGCTCAGGAGCTTGGAATCAGCCTGAGGGCAGTTTATTCGGCAAGGGCGAGAGGGTTAGAGATAATAGAAGAATATCTTGAACCTCTTGTGATGTATTTTCGAAATCTGCAGGGGAGAGAAGCTGTTCCGCTTTTTGCGGAAAACTCGCTGAAAATTCTTGCTTCACAAGCTCACAAACAAGGGGAAACGGCTACCGTTATAAAAAATATCAGAACCGCTCACGATGCGAGCGTAAAGGACACCGCTAAGGTGACAGGGGTAAGGGAAAAGGATATTTTATCTGCTGAAAAAGGGACACGCCCTTTATCTGTTGATGAAATAGAAAACTACAGCCGAGCTTTCGGCGTGAATATAATAATTGAATTTAACAAAGGAAAGGTAACAGCTAAATGGAAAGAACAATAACTGACCTCAGCGCCGATTATTTCAAAGCGGCGGCTGATATGGATTGCCTTATTAAAAAAGTTACCGACAGATTAAAAGAAGCTGTTGATAACGGCGAAACTGATAAATGCTATCAGCTAAAACAAAAAAGACTTATGTTTTATTCTCAGAAGCGTGAGCTTTTAGATATAGCTTATACGCTTGAAAACTATTACAAAAAGGAGGAAATTTTACTTGAATCTGCTTAATTTATATGCAAACGGAAATCTGCTCACTCTCGGAAGCAGACCTATGACAACCAGCGGAAGTGTCAATTACGACACCTGCGCTTTTAACTTTAACGACGACTGGAAGGGCTTTGATAGAACGGCGGTTTTTGCTATTGGAGATGCAGTGTGCTATGCCGTTGAGCTTGACGACACAGGGGTATGCAAAATTCCGAAAGAATGCCTTTTGAAAACGGGCATTTTAAAAATCGGCGTAGTCGGTGAAGACGACGAGGGAACAATAATTTCAACCAATATTGTTACTCAGCGTGTTGTTGAGGGCGCAAATAACGGTGAAATGGAATTTACCCCCGTCAACCCTGAAACCGGCAACAATGAAGACGGAATAACATCAGATGAATCTGCCGTTCATCTTTTGTGGCAGGATGACAGCTTTGAGCTTTCACCTGATTTTATTCTCGACGATTATTCCAATGTTGACGAAACGGATATTCACTCGGTTTATAATGTGGTTTTTACAAAGCTTGCAGAAGAATATCCGTCTTATGTTACCGCAAATGTGGAGGGTCAGGATTACTCGGGTAATGATATTATGTCATTTACCTTTACGGGCAATGATTACGACCGTGTTATTCTGATTACCGCCAACCACTTCGCATCAAGCTATATGACAGTGCGTGCTCTCGGAGGATTTTTCAAAAATCTTTGTGAAAATTACAAAAAGAATGCTAATCTCAACTTCCTTCACAGCAAGGTGAAATTTGTTGTTTTGCCGGTTGTATGCCCTGAAGCGCTTTTTGGAAAATCCCGACACAATCTTAACGGAGTGGCAACTTTTGTGAACTATGACCACTTTTTTGACGAAAGTCCCATTGAAGATAAGGGCGAATGTTCTTTTTCAGAGCCTGAAACAATTCCCGTAATATCTCTCATTGATGTTTTAAGCGAAGAAAAATGTGTTTTGCACTGTGATTTTGAGTGTGGCAATTTTTCGGATGTGGGCAAAAAGGTATATTATAAAGCAAACGATATTACCCCTTGCAATGAATTGCACGATACCGTTTCTAAATTCGACACAAGATATGAGCAGACAGATTTATATTATTCAACTGAATTTATTGAAACAAATGCACCCATTGCAACTAACTATTCAACATATCTTTACGGTATTAACGCTTGCTCGGTTGTGTGGTCAAATGCTCGATTTACAACGAGCGCAATGAATGAAGCGACCTTAAAATATATAAAATTTATGGGAACATTATTGCTTGATTCGGCTAAAAAGTGCATTAGCGCAAACCGACCCAAAACGGGAACTGTTACCAAGCATATCGCCTGGCGCGGAAACACAGAAACGGACTATGTTGCCCTCACCAGCTCTTGCACACCTATGTGGGTGTCGGGCTATAAGCAAAGGCTGAAGGGTAATTTCAATGTTACCGTCAATGGCTTTATTATTGTTGATTCTGAATATGAAACCAAGGTCAGGGTCAAGCCGCTTCTTTATCAGAAAGGCTCACCTACAGATGATTACGAACAAAGGTTTGCAACCCAGGTATTTGATTCTGAGCAGACGATGCATCAGGGCCTTAACACAATACCCTTCAGCAGTACAATCAGCTGTAAATATTCAAATATATATGGCGGAATTTGTAGGGAGCTTTATACCGTAATAGCTGCCGCAAGCGGAAAGGAAGTTAAGGTAATCGCAGTTTCTTACACTGTTACGGCTATTCCCTCAGACGGCAGAAATTCGGTTGAGGTGCTTTCGCCTACAGGACTTGCTTCGGATTATACCGACGAAAACACAATGCCTGTTTTTGAGGTGAAATACCCCGAAATGTATTATGATGCAATATAAAGGGGTGAAATGATGAGCAAAATAAGTAATTTGATTTTTAACGGTGAAAAGCATTATCTTACTTCCTCTTACGGAAAACGCACGCAGATTTCCACTGCCGCAGGTGCCACATCAAGCTTTCATTACGGAACAGATTACGGTACCTATTCAAAAAAGCTTATGCAGTATGCTATTGAAGACGGAACGGTCCTTTCCTGCGGAGTTGCTTCTGACGGCGCAAAATATGTGTGGGTCAGTTATCCGCGAATCGGCAAAAAGCTTTTGCATTATCACCTTGACAGCGTTCTTGTTAAAAAAGGGCAATCAGTCAAAAAGGGAACAAAGCTTGGTAAAACAGGCAAAACAGGCAAGGCAACGGGGATTCATCTGCACCTCGGGGTTAAGGATTTGAAAACTGATAAATATGAAGACCCCGAAATTTTTGCAAAGAATTACACTCCCCCAAAGAAGTATTCTGTAGGGGTGTATAAGGTTACGGCAAATGTGCTCAATGTGCGAAACGGTGCAGGTACAAGCTACGCGGTTAAAAGGTTTTCTTCGTTCACCGCCAATGCAAAGCAGCAGATTAAAAGGCTCAATTCGGGTAAGGCCTGCAACGGCTATGTTAAGGGCGTAATCTGCACGGTGAGCAAGGTTTCAAACTCCTGTTGGGGCAAAACACCCTCAGGATGGATAAGCCTTGAATACTGCACGAGGGTCTGAAATGAGCAGCGATACATTGATTGCAATTCTATCTTTTTCAGGCACTTTATTGGGAACTCTCGGGGGAATAGTTGCCTCTAACAAGCTGACTGTTTACAGAATTTCTCAGCTTGAAAAGAAGGTTGAAAAACATAACAATTTGGTTGAGCGAATGATTAAGGTCGAAGATTCAACAAAATCGGCTCACCACAGAATTGATGATATAAGGAGATTATTTGATGAATAAAATAAATTTAAAGGGTGTTGAAATGTCAACCTGGGTAAGAACAGCGGTGCTTATAGCCGCTCTTATCAATCAGGCTCTTGTTCTTTTCGGAATAACTCAGAATGAGGCTGATATGGACGATTTGACCTATTGCATTTCTTTTGCTTTCACCGCATTCAGCTCAGTATGGTCGTGGTGGAAAAATAACTCATTTACTAAAAAAGCCCAAAAGGCAGATGAAGCGGTGATTTCTTCCGCTCAGGCAAAGGGCTGACTTTCAGAGCCGAGGCATAAGTCTCGGCTCTTTTTTGATTTATTTTAAACTTTATATAGTGAAAATATTGAATTATAGCCCTTTGCGGTTGACATTGAAAAACGACAATATTATAATAAATTGGATTATCATTGTTGGAGGTGTCTGCGTGAAAAAAATACTTATAGTATCTCACTCAATGGAGCTTGGCGGCGCTGAAAGAGCCTTGCTCGGCCTTCTGAACAATATTGATTACAGCAGATTTTCGGTAGATTTGTTTCTTGAACGCCATACAGGTGAGCTGTTTGGCTTCATACCCCAAAATGTTAATCTTCTGCCTGAAAATCCTGCCTATGCCTGTATGGCTGTTCCAGTAGCGCAGGTAATTAAAAAATTAAAATTCGGTGTTGCCTTTGGCAGATATCTCGGCAAAAAGAAAGCCGATGAATTTATTGCTCAAAACGGTGTTAAAGACGGTGCAGATGTTCTGATAAATTACAGCCAGAAATACACTGTAAAGTTTATGCCGATGATTTCCAAAACGGAATATGACCTTGTAATCAGCTTTTTAACTCCGCACTATTTTGCGGCAAACAAGGCAAACGGTAAGGTAAAAATTGCATGGATTCACACGGATTATTCCGCTGTTGAAATTGATAAAAAATCAGAGCTTGAAATGTGGTCGGCTTATGACAGAATAATCTCAATTTCAAAAGAGGTAACAAACAGCTTTTTAAAAGCCCTTCCCGAGACTCAAGATAAAATTACGGTCATACCCAATATGCACCCTGCGGATTTTATCAGAAGCAAGGCGGATGAGCTCGTTCCTGAGAGCGAAATGCCTTGTGACGGCGCAATAAATCTTCTTTCAATCGGCAGATTTTGCACAGCGAAGAATTTTGACAATCTACCGTTTATCTGCAAAGAGCTGATTGAAACCCACGGGCTTAATGTTAAATGGTACATAATCGGCTACGGAACAGACACCGAGCTTATCAAAGCCAACATCCGCAAAGCGGCAATGGAAAATAATGTGATAATTCTCGGCAAAAAAGAAAATCCGTACCCGTACATCAAACGGTGTGATTTTTACATTCAGCCGTCAAGGTATGAGGGTAATGCAGTTACGGTCAATGAAGCGCTGATTTTAAAAAGACCTGTGGTAATTACAGATTATTCCACCGCCCGCAGTCAGATTAACCACGGTGTTGACGGAATAATTGTCCCCTTGCAAAACGACCTTTGCGCCAAGGGAATTGCAGATTTTATCGGCAATACTGAGCTTCAGGCAAAAATCAAATCAAATATTTCTTCGGCTGATTTTTCAAATGCCGAAAAGATTGAAGAGTTATACAAATTGATGAGGTAAGCAATATGTTTTTAAGTGATTTATCAATAGAAAAAATAAGTACAATGCTTGAGGAGCTTAAAAAGCAGATTACTCCCGTAAGGCATAAAATAACAGATATCAAAACAAAAAAATGCGGCTACAAAACCGATAATGTTGTTCCTGCGGATATGGAAAGCTGGGATTCCTTCGGCGAATATGAGCGCTGGGGAACAGACCCTGAGGAGCACCGCTGGTTTTACACAAAGCTCACTATTCCTGAGGAGCTTTTGGGTGAGGATTTGGAGCTTTACATTGCAAGCACCACTCCGTCAGGTCAGCATTGGGAGCCTCAGTATATTGCTTATGTTGACGGAAAATTAGTCCGCGGTATTGACTGCAATCACCGTTATCTTAAGCTTGATTCAACAAAAGCCGAGCAGGATATTCATATCTATGCTTATTCAGTGCCTCACGGTGAATTGTGCGAGTTCCACTGTGAGCTTTGCCTTTTTCAGCGTGATGTTGAAAAGCTTTATTTTGATATTAAAGTGCCTTATGATGCGTTGCTTGTGCTTGATGAAAATTCAAGAGAATATAACGCAATCAAGCCTTGCCTCAGGGAAGCCCTCTGCCTTGTAGATTGGCGCTCACCCGGCAAGCAGTCTTTCATAGATTCGGTTAAAAAAGCAAGTGAATATATGCAAACCGAGTTTTACGGCAAGGTATGCGGAGAAAACGGAGTGGTTGCCTCTTGCATCGGTCATACCCATATTGATGTTGCCTGGCGTTGGACTTATGCTCAGACAAGGGAAAAAACACAGCGCTCATTCTCAAGTGTTGTTGAAATGATGAAAAAATATCCCGAATATAAGTTTATGTCATCTCAGGCTCAGCTTTTTGATTTTCTTAAGGAAGATGCTCCCGAGCTTTATGAAGATGTTAAGGAGCTTATCAGACAGGGTCGCTTTGAGGTTGAGGGCGGTATGTGGCTTGAGGCCGACTGCAATCTTATGAGCGGTGAAAGCTTTGTGCGTCAGTTCCTTTTCGGCAAGCGCTTTTTCAAAAAAGAGTTTGACAAAGATAACTCAATGCTCTGGTTGCCTGATGTTTTCGGTTACAGCGCGGCTATGCCTCAGATTCTTCAGAAGTGCGGCATCAATAAATTTGTAACCTCCAAAATCAGTTGGAACGAGTTTAACCGTATGCCTTATGATAACTTTAATTGGTACGGTATTGACGGCACAAGCGTTTTTGCAACCTTCCTCACAGCAAAAAGAGCAGGTGAGAAGGGCTTTGGCGCTTCATACACTCCGATGCTTGAGCCGAAATGGATAAAAGGCTCATTTGAACGCTATGAGCCAAAGGAGCTTAACAGCAACACAATCGTAACCTTCGGCCACGGTGACGGCGGCGGCGGACCTACCGACGCCAACCTTGAAAATTACAGAAGGCTCAGATACGGTGTTCCCGGCATTCCCAAAACTCAGATTGAGTTTGCAGGGGATTATGTTGAACGAATGCGCCAAAAGCTTGAAAATGACCCCAAGCTTCCAAAATGGGTTGGTGAGCTTTATTTGGAATTCCACCGCGGAACATATACATCTGTTGCCAAGAACAAAAAGAATAACCGCAAATGCGAATTCCTTTATCAGAATGCAGAAGCCGCCGCATATATGGCTAAAATGCTCACAGGCTTCAGCTATGACCGTGAAAAGCTCAACAGCGGCTGGAAGACCATTCTTCTCAACCAGTTCCACGATATTCTCCCCGGCTCATCAATAGCTTCGGTTTATGACAAGTGCGATGAGGATTACGCTATTGTTAAAGAAAAAGGTAACAGCGTTCTTGACGGCGCAAGAGCCTCCATTGTTAAAAACATTAAAACCGACGGCGGTCTGGTTGTATTTAACCCCAATTCATTCAAAAACAGCGCTCCCGTTGAATATAACGGTGAGGTTATTTATGTTGAAGATGTTCCTGCAAAGGGATATAAGGTAGTTACACCTGAAAAGAGCGTTGCTGACTATAAATTAAACGGTAAAACTCTTGAAACTAAATACTATATCGTTGAATTTAGTGATGATTATGCAATATCGAGAATTTTCGATAAAACGAATAGCCGTGAGGTTTTGCGTGACGGCGGCAGAGCGAATGTAATACAGGCTTATGAGGATTATCCTTATTGCTATGATAACTGGGAGCTTTCCGCTTATTATGAAGATACAATGTATGAAATCAATTCTGTTGAAGAAGTTGAATTTTTCGATGAAGGTGAGCGCTTCGGCTTCTCGGTTAAGCGTAAGTTCCTTGAATCTGATTTCTGCCAGAAAATCTGTTTCTATAACAATTCACCCAAAATTGATTTTATTACTGTTTCTGACTGGAAGCAGGAGCATTATATGGTCAAAGCCGCTTTCGATGTTAATGTAAACACCGATAAAGCAACTTATGATATCCAGTTCGGTAATGTTCAGCGCTCCACTCATCAGAACACATCATGGGATGCCGCCAAGTTTGAGGTTTGCGCCCATAAGTTTATGGATATGGCTGAGTATGACTACGGTATCAGCCTTATGAACGATTGCAAATACGGTCACAATGTTAAAGACGGCACAATGAAAATCTCACTTTTCAAGTGCGGAACACATCCTGACCCCAACGCTGACAAAATTGTTCATTCATTTACATATTCACTTTATCCTCACAGCGGAGATTTCCGCGAGGCAGGTACAGTTCAGTTGGCTTATGATTTAAACAATCCGATGATTGCCGTGCCTGTTTCAAAGCAAGATGGAATTTTGCCTGAGGAATATTCATTCGTCAGCTGTAATGCAGATAACTTTATTGTTGAAACTCTTAAAATGGCTGAGGATAGCGATTCTCTCATTCTCAGAGGCTATGAAAGCTATAACAAGCGCACAGCTGTTGAGCTTGATTTCGGCTTCCCTGTTAAATCTGCAAAGCTTTGCGATATGATGGAAAATGAAATCGGCGAGGTTGAGCTTGACGGAAATAAGGTTAAGTTCAATGCCAAGCCATTTGAAATTATCACCTTGAAAATTAACTGATTAGGGTTGAAAAAGATGTTAAAAAAATTGACCTTGCTTGCGGCGGCTGTTGTGATGCTGTTTTGTCTTTCTTTTAACTGCACGGCAGTTGAGCTTGACGGCTTACCTCACAACGCCGAATGGTCGGAAAGTGCAATTTATTCCTTTGAAAGCCCCGAAGGCTTTAATAATAAGGTAACTTTTGCATATATTCGGGTTATTCCGGAGGCTTCTGCAAATCAGCTTTTTCTCTGTGTTTCAATGAGGGTGAGCGAAGTTACCGATGCCCAAAACTCGGCAGTTCTGCTGTCCTTCAGCGGCGGGGAGGAAATGCGCCTTAACGGTGACGGCAGTTCATCTTATAATACCGACCTTTATAATGTTGATTATGCAATGTCTTATGATGAAGGTGCGGCAAACATCGTTTATGAAATAATGCTTGGTGTTAAGCACGGAATTCCTTCTGAAAGCCCCATCAATGTCCGCCTTTGTGACTGTGACGGAGTTCCGTCGAATGTTTTCGGCTTTGATTTGAATGTAGTTGAAAAAGAATTGCAAACCTCTCAGCAAGAAAAAGCTATCCAAAAGTCTACCCCAAAAACTGCTGAGTCAAAGCGTAAAACCACCACAACCAAGGCAGATGACTTTACCTTTAAGAAGGTCGAGATTGATGAAACAACACAATCTGCCGATATAAGTGAAAAAACCACCGAAACTGTTGACCTTACTCAAAAAGCGGTTGACAATAGCTCGGTAAAAAAGAAGGTGCTCGCCGTGGTGGGTGCAGTTTGTGCCCTTGGTGTAGCAACCTGTGCTGTCTACAGCGCAATTAAAAAATCAAACAAAAAAGAGGATAAGGGATAAAATTTTCAAAAAACAGTTGACATCAGCGCTTTAAAGTGCTACAATGCCCCCATCAACCAAAAGGAGACAGAAAATGTTCAACCGTTTTTACAATGAATATTTTTATTATTACTTTATCCGTTATAACGATAAGGTCTGTTTCCCTGCGGTCAGAATTGCAAGATAATAGCAATTTTAAAGCTTTAGTTCCGTAGTGAAACGCTACGGAACTTTTTGTTTTTTATACTGTTACACAGCGGAGGTATTTATATGGTATTAACATTAAAAAAAGAAACAGACCAAAAGCAGATAGAAACTCTCACCGCCTGGCTTAAAAGTCAGGATATTGATGTTCATATCAGTAACGGTGAATTCAGCACAATCGTAGGCTTGGTGGGTGACACAAGCCGTCTTGATATTGATTTGATTCAGGGTCTTAGTATGGTTGAAAATGTAACCCGTATTTCTGAGCCGTTCAAATCAGCTAACCGCAAATTCCACCCTGATGACACCGTGGTTGATATCAACGGTGTTAAAATCGGCGGCACACATTTTCAGATTATTGCAGGTCCGTGCTCTGTTGAATCGCAGGAGCAGATTTGCTCAATCGCCCGCGATGTAAAGTCTGCAGGTGCAAGGCTTCTTCGAGGCGGCGCATTTAAACCAAGAACATCACCCTACGCTTTTCAGGGTATGCGTGATGAAGGTATCCGCCTTTTAAAAGCGGCTTCTGATGAAACAGGCTTACCTGTTGTTACCGAAATTATGGATGCTTCTCACATTGACCTCTTTTTGGAGAATGTGGATGTTTTTCAGGTTGGCGCAAGAAATATGCAGAACTTTGAGCTTCTTAAGGAGCTTGGTAAAACAAACAAACCCATTCTTCTCAAGCGAGGTCTTGCAAACACCCTGCAGGAGCTTCTTATGAGCGCTGAATATATTATGGCAGGCGGAAACGAGAATGTTATTCTCTGTGAAAGAGGTATCCGCACCTTTGAAACTGCCACCAGAAACACTCTTGATATTTCAGCCGTTCCGATGCTTAAAAAGATGTCACATCTTCCTGTTGTTGTTGACCCCAGCCACGCGGCAGGCATTGCCGATATGGTTCATCCTCTTTCTCTTGCGGCGGCGGCAGTTGGCGCAGACGGAATTATGGTTGAGGTTCATAATGACCCTGAGCATGCTTTGTGTGACGGACCTCAGGCTCTCACCCCTGAACGCTTTGAAAAGCTTTCAAATGATGTTCAGAACATTTTGAATGTTGTTGGCAAAACAATGGATTGAGGTTGATTTTATGAAAATCGGAATTGTAGGCCTTGGTCTTATTGGCGGCTCAATGGCAAAGGCTGTTAAAGAAAATACAAGCCACACAGTTTTTGGCTATGATATTAAAGAAAGTGAAATCCTTGCCGCCGAGCTTGTGGGCTCGGTTGACGGTGCACTGGATGACAGTAACATCGGTGAATGTGATTTTGTAATTGTTTCTGCTTATCCGCAAGGAACAATAGATTATGTTAAAGCAAAGGCTGATAAATTTAAAAAGGATGCAATAGTTGTTGACTGCGGCGGCACAAAAATCAAAGTTTGTGAGGAGCTTTATCCTGTTGCCGACAAGGCGGGCTTTGAGTTTATCGGCGGTCATCCTATGGCAGGCACCCAGTTTTCAGGTTTCCGCCATTCAAGGGCAAACCTTTATAAGGGCGCAACAATGCTTCTTGCTCCGCAGGAAAAAGCAAGTATTCCTGTCAGAGAAAAGGCAAGAGATTTGTTTTTGTCAATCGGCTTCGGCAGGGTGCAATTTACCACCCCCGAACAGCACGACAGAGTAATCGGTTACACCTCACAGCTTCCTCATATTATTTCAAATGCTTATGTTAAAAGCCCCAACGCTATGGACCAGCGCGGATTTTCGGCAGGAAGCTATAAGGATTTGTCAAGAGTTGCAAAGCTTAACGAGCCGATGTGGACAGAGCTGTTTTTAGAAAACAGAGAAAATATTATTTTTGAAATTGATACCCTCATTGAGAATTTAAAAAGATACAGTGACGCAATCAAAGCTAATGATGAAACAGCACTCATTGAGCTTCTGAGAGACGGCACACAAAAGAAAGAAAGGGCTGATAAGCGTGTCAGCAACAGTAAGAGTTAACGCATCGGGCAGCTACGATGTGGTTATTGAAAAAGGAATAATGTCCCGTGCCGGGGAGTGTTGTAAAGCTCTCTTCGGCACCTGTAAGATGGTTTTGGTAACTGATGATAAGGTTGCACCTCTTTATCTTGAAAAGGTAAAGACTTCATTTACCTCTGCAGGTTATGACACTGTTGAATTTATCTTCAAAAACGGAGAAGAATCGAAAAATATCGATACATTATCACAGCTTCTTGAATTTATGGCAGAAAACAGAGTTACCAGAAGTGATACGGTCGTTGCTCTCGGCGGCGGCGTAACAGGTGATATGGCAGGCTTTGCGGCGGCGGTGTTTCTTCGCGGAATCCGCTTTGTGCAGATGCCCACTACTCTTCTTGCAATGGTGGATTCCTCTGTGGGCGGCAAAACAGCCGTTGACTTAAAAGCAGGCAAAAACCTTGCAGGTGCATTTTATCAGCCTGATTTGGTGCTTTGTGATTACGATGCACTTGACACCTTAGAGCCCGAAACCTTTGCTGAGGGTATGGCTGAGGTTATCAAGTACGGTGTAATTTTCGATAAGAAACTTTTTGACCTTGTTAAAAACGGTGATGTTAAAAAGGATATTGAAAAAATCATTACCCGTTGTGTTGAATTAAAGCGGGATGTGGTTGAAGCCGATGAGCACGATAAGGGCGAGCGTCAGCTTCTCAATTTCGGTCACACTATCGGCCACGCCGTTGAAAAGTGCAGTAATTTCGGCATTTCTCACGGTAACGCAGTTGCAATCGGTATGGTCATAGCGGCAAAGGCTTCTCACAATTTGGGTTGGGTCAGTGAAAACTGCACCGACGATATAATTGAAGCTCTCAAAAACAATTCACTCCCTGTAAAGAGTGAGTTTACAGCCGAAGAGCTTTTTGATGTAACTTTAAACGATAAAAAACGTGCAGGCGGAACAATAAGCCTTGTTATCCCTGAGGTTATGGGCAATTGTGTTCTTAAAAAAGTGCCTGTTGAGCAGGTTCTCGAATTTATAAAAAGCGGTATTTAATTATGAATGTAAGACTTAACGGTAACGGTATATCAGGAGAGGTCAGGGCGATTCCCTCAAAGTCGGATGTTCACAGAGCGCTGATTTGCGCCGCCCTTGCGGATAAGAAAAGCAGAGTGAATTTTTCCGCAACCTCTGAAGACATCAATGCCACAGTATCCTGCCTCAATTCCCTTGGGGCAAAAATAACACTTGACGGCGGCGGTGCTGATGTTATACCAATCGGCAAAAATCTGAATAAAAACGCAACCCTTGATTGCGGTGAAAGCGGCTCTACAATCCGATTTATGATTCCTGTTGCGGCGGCTTTGGGGGCTGACAGCTCTTTTACAGGCAGAGGCAGACTTGCTCAGCGCCCTATTGAGCCTCTTGCAACCGTGATGAAGCAAAACGGATGCACTTTTTCAAAGCAGGGTGAATTCCCACTCAAGGTGGGCGGTCAGCTTAAATCCACTGAGTTTGAAATAGAGGGAAATGTAAGCTCTCAGTTTATCACAGGGCTTTTGTTTGCCTTACCGCTGATTGGCGGAGGAAAAATCAAAATTCTTCCACCCGTTGAGTCAAAAAAATATATTGATATGACCGTCAGAACTATGGGTGAATTCGGTGTTAATGTGTCAGTTGAAGGCACAACCTACACCGTTGACAGTTCTTCAAGGTATACCGTTCTTAATGAAGTGTATTCTTCTGACGGCGATTGGTCAAATGCGGCGTTCTTTTTATCTGCCGCCGCAATAAAGGGCAATATAAAATACACAGGCGTTTTCAAAAACTCCTTGCAGGGAGATAAAGAAATTGTAAATCTCCTCAGCCGTTTCGGTGCAGAGGTTATATGGGAAGATGACAGCGTTTTTGTTAAATCAAACGAGCTTCATTCAATCGATATTGATGCTTCGCAAATTCCAGATTTAGTGCCGATTTTGTCTGTTGTAGCGGCTTTTGCAAAGGGTGAAACTAAAATTTATAATGCAGGCAGACTGAGAATTAAAGAAAGTGACCGTCTTTCTGCCGTGGCAACAGCTCTTAACACTTTGGGAACAGATGTTACCGAGCTTGAAGATTCACTTATAATAAAAGGCAATCCTGATGCTTGCCTTAGCGGATGTGTTGACAGCTTTAACGACCATAGAATGGTAATGTCCTGCGCTGTGGCGGCGCTTTGCTCAGGCGGTGAAATTACCGTAGAAAATGCTCAGGCGGTCAACAAATCTTATCCGTTGTTTTTTGAAGATTTTATTTTATTGGGAGGTAAATGCGATGTCTTGTAGCTTCGGAAAAAATATCTGCTACACAGTTTTCGGTCAGTCACATTCTGAGAGCATCGGCTGTGTTATTGACGGAATTCCTGCCGGTGAAAAAATTGATATGGAAAAGCTTTATTCTTTTATGAAAAGGCGAGCTCCGGGGCAGGACAAATTTTCAACCCCCCGAAAAGAGGCAGATATGCCTTCGGTTGTGTCGGGTATGCTCAACGGTGTAACCTGCGGTGCTCCGATTTGTGCCGTAATTCAAAACACCAACACCCGCTCACAGGATTATGATAAGCTCAGAAATCTTCCTCGACCAAGCCATGCAGATTATCCTGCACTTATCCGTTATGCGGGTATGAATGACCCTCGCGGCGGCGGAAATTTTTCGGGCAGAATGACAGCCCCTCTGTGTTTTGCAGGCGGACTTTTAATGCAGATTTTAGAAAGCAAGGGTATTGAAATCGGCGCACATATCAGGTCGGTTTCAACCGTTTACGATGAAAATATAGATTTTACCACAGGCAGTATCAACGAGCTTAAGGCTCTTGAAACAAAGGCTTTTCCTGTTATCAGCGATGAAGCAGGGGAGGAAATGAAAGCTGAAATTTTATCTGCCAGAGCAGAGGGCGATTCCGTCGGCGGCATTGTTGAGTGTGTAATCACAGGCGTTCCTGCCGGTGTGGGTGACCCCATTTTTGACGGCATTGAAAACCGCCTTGCTTCGGCAATTTTCGGCATTCCTGCTGTCAGAGGAATTGAGTTTGGCGCAGGCTTTAAGGCCGCCGAAATGCGAGGCAGTGAGCATAACGATTCATATTGCCTTGACGGTGATTCGGTTAAAACCAAAACCAATAATCACGGCGGTGTAATCGGTGGAATAACCTCGGGTATGCCCATAATTTTCAGAGTTGCGTTTAAGCCTACTCCCTCAATCGGCAAGGAGCAGACCTCACTCAACCTTGAAATAAAAGAGGAAGAAACCTTCAGCGTTCCCGGAAGGCATGACCCTTGTATCGTTCAGCGTGCAGTGCCTGTTGTTCAGGCGGCGGCAGCGCTGGTAATTGCAGATTTTTTATTGAAATAAGGAGTAATAAATGGAACTTGATTTAACAAAAATCAGAGGCGAAATAAACGAAATAGACGACCGTATAGCAGAATTGTTTGAAAAAAGAATGATTCTTGCTAACGATGTTGCAGAATACAAGCGTCAGAATGATATGGCTGTCTACGACCGCAGACGAGAAAGAGATATTATAAACCGCATCAGCTCTCAGGTGGATGAGGATTTGGGCTCTTATGCCAAAATTCTTTATGCAACTCTTTTTCAGCTCAGCCGTTCATATCAGTTCAAAAAGCTTATTGCAAGCTCACCCATTACTGACTCAATGAAGCAGGCTATTGAGCAGACTCCTCAGCTTTTCCCCCGCAACGCCAAGGTTGCTTGCCAGGGTGTTGAGGGTGCTTATGCTCAGAGTGCTTGTGACAGACTTTTTAATTCAGCCGACATAAATTATTACAAAACCTGGGAGGATGTTTTTAAATCCGTTGAATCAGGTGAATGTAAATACGGAGTTGTTCCCCTTGAAAATAGCACCGCAGGCACAGTTAATGCGGTTTATGACCTTGTGGGTAAATATAAGTTTTATATCGTAAGAAGCCTTAAGCTTCGCATTTATCACAGCCTTCTTGTTAAAAGGGGAGTAAAGCTTGAGGACATCAAAGAAATCGTTTCTCACGAGCAGGCACTTCAGCAGTGCAACAAATTTATTTCATCTCTCAATGTTAAAGTAACTGTGTTTGATAACACAGCCGCCGCCGCAGAATATGTATCAAAGTGCGGCAGAGATGACATTGCGGCTATCGGCTCACCTGATTGCGCCGACCTTTATAACCTTGTCAGCATCCGCGATGATATTATGAACACAGATAATAACTACACCCGCTTTATCTGCGTTTCAAAATCTCTTGAAATTTATCCCGGCGCTCACAGAACGAGCATTGTTTTCAAGGTTCCTCACAGACCGGGTGCTTTGTATGATGTGCTTTCAAAGTTCAGAGCGTTGGATGTTAACCTTATTAAGCTTGAAAGCCGACCGATTCCCGGCAGAGATTTTGAATTCAAGTTTTATATTGACCTTGATACTTCCGTTTATCGCCCCGAATTGCTTGAGCTTATCAATGAGCTTGATAACGAGCTTGAATCCTTCGACTATTTAGGCTCTTACACTGAGATTTCCTGAGGTGCAAAAATGAAACCTTTTGGCTTATTGGGAAGAAAGCTGTCTCACAGTATTTCTCCCGAAATTCACAATTTGTTGTGCGATTATGAATATGTCCTTTTTGAAAGGGAGCCTGACGAGCTTGATGAATTTTTTCAAAAAAGAGAATTCAGCGGGCTTAATGTCACAATTCCCTATAAAAAGGATGTTATCAAATATTGTGCTGAATTATCTTATACTGCCAAAAAAATCGGCAGTGTAAACACAATAACAGTAAGACCCGACGGCACACTTTACGGTGACAATTCAGACTATTTCGGTTTTTCTTATATGATTGAGAAAAGCGGAATTGAAATCAATGACAAAACCGTTCTCGTTCTCGGCACAGGGGGAGCATCCCTTACCGTCAGAGCAGTTGTTGAGGATATGGGCGCTAAAGAAATTATCAGCGTTTCAAGAACAGGTGATGTCAATTACGAAAATGTATATAACTTCAAAAATGCAGATGTAATTGTCAACACCACCCCCGTTGGAATGTACCCTAATAACGGCGAAAGGGTAATTGATTTGTCAAAATTCACCTCTCTTTCAGGTTGTCTTGATTTAATCTATAATCCGTCTTTAACTCCGTTTTTGTACGATGCCAAAAATCTTGGTGTGCCTTATGCCAACGGCCTTACAATGCTTGTGGCTCAGGCTCAGATGTCGGCAGAAAAATTTATCAACTCAACCATTCCTAAAGAAAAAATAGATAAAATTGTTGACGAGCTTGCCGCGGTGAGAAAAAATATAGTTTTAATCGGTATGCCGGGTTGCGGAAAATCGACGGTTTCTGCCCTTTTGGGTGAGGTGCTGAGCCGTGAAGTGGTCGACACCGACAGCCTTATTGTTGAAAATGAAGGTCGTTCAATTCCCGAGATTTTTGCCGCAGATGGTGAAGATTATTTCAGAACGGCAGAAACAAAAGCTGTGGCAGATTGCACTAAAAAAAGCTCACTTGTTATTGCAACAGGAGGCGGTGCAGTGCTCAAAGAAGAAAACCGCTATCTGCTTTCGCAAAATTCATTTGTCCTCTGGCTTAAAAGAGATTTCACCCGCCTTGCTATGGAGGGCAGACCTCTTTCAAAAAGCCTTGATGATATTAAAAAAATCGAACAGGTCAGAACACCGATTTATTCATCCCTTGCCGATGTAGAGATTGAGGTTGATGATGACCCGCAGGTGACTCTTTCAAAAATTCTTGAAGCAATAAAAGGAGAAATCAAATGAAATTCCTTATAATAAACGGACCTAATATCAATATGCTCGGCATCCGTGAGCCGGGTGTCTACGGCGCACAGAATTTTGCACAGCTTCTTGAATTTATCGGCAAATCCTGCGAAGAAAATGGCGTGGAATATGAATGCTATCAGTCAAATCACGAGGGCGATATTGTTGACAAAATTCAGTCAGCATACGGTGTGTTTGACGGAATTGTTATAAATCCTGCGGCATATACCCACACAAGCGTTGCTATTCTCGATGCACTCAAGGCTGTTGCAATTCCCACGGTTGAGGTGCATATTTCAGATATTTCACAGCGAGAAGAGTTCAGACAGTTTTCTTATGTGAGTATGGTTGCCGTTAAAACAATCTGCGGCATGGGCTTTGAAGGCTACCGCAAAGCAATTAAAGATTTAAAAGAATATCTTGGTGAAAAATAAACGGCTTTCTTCTTTCTGTAAGAGGAGAACAGGAAACAATGTAAGGTGCGGCGATTTCCGACGCACCGTTAGCATATTGCCAACGGAATGTTGACAAGTGCCATTCCTTACAATCGCGAACATAAGCAAGTAAGGTCAATTCACGAATTGACCGCAAAGAACGCTATCATATTTATTGATAATACTGTTTTATAAACTGTATTTGGTGAGTATAATGACTTTTGAAGAATTTATTGCGTTAAAAAATGTGAAACTCAAAGACAGCAACCATAAGCGTATTGTCAATCTTATTTATCCGTATTTGCAAAGTGTATCAGGAAATGAAGATTTGTTGTTGTCTTTGTTAAAAAATTATTAAATGCAGATTTCAAAAATGAGCTTGTTGTTACAGCTTGTTTTAATGGTGTTAACGATACAACAATACCTCCGTATGGTGTTGTAGATTGTTATATTAAACTCAGTAACGGTGTTAAAATATTTGTTTATGGCAGAGAAATAGAGTGGAAAGTCAAATTGAAAGAAAATGAATGGGCAGTTTTTATTTGTGGAGATAAGATTGGTAATAATATTTTTAGAACAGAAGACAGACACATAGTTGTAAAATAAATGAGGTTACAATATGAACATCACATACAAAACCGATAAAGCCTTGCCTAACGAGCAACTATATGATTTATTCGTTTCTGTTGGTTGGGCGGATAAAAACAATACAACACAATCAATGATTGATAATTTCAACAAGAATTTTATCAATTCTACAATAGTTATCTCTGCTTGGGTTGACGAAAAACTTGTGGGATGTGTGCGAGTTTTAAGTGATAAAATGTTCCGTTCTGTTATTTATGATTTGGCTGTGTTGCCCGAATTTCATGGTAACGGAATAGGAAGAGAGCTTGTGAGAAGATGCAAAGAACATTATCCTGATTCTGAATGGCTCGTTCAGACAACTGCCGATAAAGCAGATTTTTATAAGCATATCGGTTTTGAAGTAAACAATGATGTTTTCTTAACTGTTCCCTGCAAACTATTTTGATAAAACTTTACCTTACAGCACGGTGTGTTAAATATTGACAACCGTGCTGTTTCTTTGTTATAATACTTCAAATGAACATTAGGAGGGTTTCAGGTGAAAAAGCTCTTAGCTGTCCTTATGGCTTTGGTTATGCTGATTACGGGATTTGGCATCGGCGCATTCGCAAAGGCTGATGTTACCCCTGTTATTATTGTCAGCGGTGTTGGTGCCAAGCCTTTTTATATGGACAAAGGCACAGAAAATGAAAAAATGGTTTATCCCCCCACAGTTGATTTCGGTTATGTAATTCCAACTGCGGTGGCAGGTATTGCAATGTCAGTCTTTACGGGCGATATCAATGTTTTCTCCCAGACTGTAGCTGACCTTGTAAGCAATATTTTTGATGAATTCAAGTGTAATGCAGACGGTGATTCAAAATATCCTACCGTTACGGCCGATTTGTATCCTCTCTCGGTAGATAATTATGATTTTGATTACACCAACGAGGTTTCGGAGCTTGAAATTGCAGGTGCAGTTGCAGAGGAAATCGGTGCAGAAAACACTTTCTTTTATAACCACGACTGGCGTCTTGACCCATGCGCTAATGCCGACGGACTTCAGGCTATGATTGACTCCGTTAAAGCAAAAACAGGCAGTGAAAAGGTTGTGCTTATTCCTTGCAGTATGGGCGGCGTGCAGACTGTTGCTTATCTTTATGAATACGGATATGAAGATATCGACAGCATTATCTTTATGTCATCTGCTCATAAGGGTCTCTTCTTTGTAAGTGAGCTTTTCTCAGGCAATATTGAGTTGAATCAGAAGAACATTTTCAATTATGTTGAGCTTTCAGTAGCTGTGGCTGATGAAAATGCCGATGCTCTCCTTACTCTTCTTTTAAATGATTTGGGTGAGCTTGCTCTTCTTTCAGGCTTGTTCACTACTCTTAACGATTTCTTCCAGGCTGTGAGCACCGATACCTTGTGGGCTTCTCTTCGTGAGGTTTTCGGCTGTTACCCGGGTATGTGGGCTTTTGTCCGTGATGAATATTTTGAAGATGCTATGGGATTTATGACCGATGAAAACACATCACCCGTGCTCCTTGAAAAAATCAATTATTATCACGATAATGTGGGCTCAAGAAGTGATGAAATCTTAAAAGAAGCCAAAGCAGGCGGCGTTAAAATTTCAATCGTTTCTCATTACAGCAGAGGCTCAGTTCCTGTTTCTCCTGCGGCAAACATTGACGGTGATAACCTCATTGAAACTGCTTGCACAAGTAACGGTGCAACTGTAGCTTTCATTGGTGAAACTCTTGGTGAAGATTATGTTCAGGCAGTTAACTGTGGTCACAACCACCTTTCTGTTGACGGCAAAATTGACGCTTCAACCTGCCTTTTCCCCGAGTCAACATGGCTTATCAAGGGTCAGCCTCATGTAGGCAGCTTCTATGGAGAAGATGATTACAATGAGTTTGCAGATTTTGCTGTGTGGCTTGCAACAAGCAAAACTCAGCCCACAGTTCACTCAAACCCCGATTATCCTCAGTTTATGGAAACCGACAGTTCTTTAAACGAGCTTAACCCTCTCACAGCAGAAGTTGAAACAGACTATGCAACCGAGATTATGGCTCTTTTAGGAAAAGCGGTTGATTACATAAAAAACAACATCTAAAATTTTAAAAGGCGGTAATTAAAATGGCAAAATTAAAAGACATTGACAACAAAGCAGCCGAAAAAGGCTCACTCCTCACCACAATCTGGCAGTTTGTTAAATTCATCGTTGTAAGCCTTCTTGCAATGATTGTTCAGTTTGTTCTTCTTAACACATTGCAGCTCATTCCTGCAATCAAAGACCTTTACACAGTTGACTTCAGCTGGTGGGTATTTGTATATCCCGTTGCAGTAGGCGGTTTTGGTTATTTCATCGTTTCAAATGTAGCTAACATTGTAGCTCAGATTGTTGCTTTCTTTGTAAATAAAGAAAAGACCTTCAACTCAGGCGCAAATGTTGCAGTTGCTCTTCCTATTTACATCGTTTTCACAGTTGCTCTCATCGCTTTCTCAGCTTGGCTTAACCCCACTCTTAAAGAGGTTTTCCTCAATGCTGAATGGTTTGTAAACCTTTGCGAAAAGTTTGCTTGGGAAACAGAAACAACATCAAAGAACGTTGCAACAATGATTTGTTCAGCTCTTCAGTTCTTCCTTTACTTCCCTGTTGACAAAATCCTCTTCCACAAAAAGAAGGAAGACTGATATATAGTTTTGTAATCAATGCAAAAGGTGTAACTCCTATTGAGGAGCTACACCTTTTTTGTTTAATGAAATCAGAATATATTACCTAAAAATGTCAATACTGCTAAAATTGCAAACCAAGCTATACCCCAACCAAAAAATCCTTTTGCCGCTTCTTCAAAATCCTCAGACTTAATCAAACCTGCGCCTGCAGCCATTAAAACAGAGGGCAAAATACAATCTAAAATTTCGTTGCGTTTGACTGTGAAAGTAACATATAAGCTTGCAATTACTACAATCACACCGATTATAATGCGAATGGTATGTCCTTTTCCTTTTTTTGCTTCCCTTTTTTCTTCGAATTTTTGTTCAAGGTCCTGTGATGAAAGTTTATCTTCTAATTCTTTCAATTCTCTTTCTTCGGCGAGATGCGTTCTGAAGTCGGGAGCAGAAAAGTCTTCATCAACAATATTTGCAATCATTACAGTGTTTGAATTGAAATATGTTGAGGCTGTGCTTTCCGTGTTTTTAAGTGTGGCGCGGTATTTAATACTATGAGAACCTTCGGACACACGAATAACAAATCCGTTTTTTATGCGGTAATACGGACACCCATCGACATAAAAACTTCCGTTTCCCGTATTACTTACCCGACCCATTACATTGATTACAATATAAGGCATTTTAAAACCTCCTTCAATTTTAAATATGTATGAAACATATTTTGACCTATTGTATCACACAAATCGGCTTTTGTCTACTATCGTAGACGAAAAAGAGCAAAAATAATATTAAAATTTTTTGCAAGGATGTGTTGATATGATAGAATTTAACAATGCTGCCGTTGGTATAGTTATACGAAAATTAAGAAAATCAAAGAATATGTCACAGGAGGTTATGAGCGGTTTAACCGGATTGGCAAGAAGTCATTTGTCAATGATAGAAAATGGAGACAAGCATCCGAATCTTGAAACAGTGTGGAGAATTGCCAATACTCTTGAAATTTCCCCTCATGAGCTAATCGAGGAAATTGAAAAATATATAAGTGAAAATGAAAGCTGTATCTGAACGGATTGTTTTGATACAGTTTTTTATTTTGAAAAGTTTTTTTGGTGTGTATTTTTATGTAAAATATGCGAAATTCTGTTGAACAAAAAAATATATTATGGTAAAATATATAAGTCAAAATATATTAGACAGGAGAGTGTTTTTATGGCAAAAACAAAAAGCCCTAAAACCTTGAATCAAGGATTCGTAATCCCCAAAAAAGAATTCAGAATTTTCACAATTGCGGCGTTGGGTCAGAACCTTATTTACAGCTGTATGTCAAGCTATGTAACTGACTACTATGTAAATGTTCTTCGTCTTGCGCCGATGTTTGTTATGCTCCTTATGCTTCTTGCCCGCGTGTGGGATGCTATCAACGACCCTATGATGGGTATGATTGTTGACCGCCATAAAACCAAGTTCGGCAGAATGAAGCCGTATCCTATCTGGACTGTTCTTCCTATTGCCGCACTTACCATTATGATGTTTACAAAGCCTGATTTGGTCGATGTACCTTTGATGGTTTACACAGCTATTGTTTATGTCTTCTGGGGTATGATTTATACTGCGAGTGACGTTCCTTTCTGGAGCCTCCCCAATATTATGACCCCAAACCCCGAAGAACGCGGTAAATTGATTTCTCTTGCCCGCACATTCGGCGGTATTTCAACAGGTATTGTTACCGTTCTTCCTATGATTATGGGTCCTGTGCTTAAGGGTATGGGTTATTCTGACGCTGAAGCAGACGAAAAGAAATATGCTATTATGGCTATTTCCTGCACAGTTGTCGGTATCCTCCTTTTTGCAATGTCATCTTTCTCGGTTAAAGAGAGAATTGACCTCCCCAATGCCACCAAAAAGGCAAAGGGCGAAAAAGGAAATCTCTACCGCATTTTCCACTGCAAGCCTCTTATGCTTGTTGTTCTTTCAGGAACACTTTCTTTCGGCCGTTATATGCTTCAGGCCGCCGCTCCTCATGTTGCAAGATATGCAGGCTTTGTTATTAACGATGATTTCCAGAAAAATGTATCAACAGTTGCTCTTGTTATTCAGGTTTGCGCCGCAATCGGCATGTTCGGAACTATGATTGCAATTCCTTTCCTTTACAAAAAGTTCAACTATAAGCAGCTTGTTCTTTATTCCTGCCTCGGCGGTGCCGTTGCAAGCTTTTTGACCTGCCTCATCGGCTGGACAACAAAGAACCTTTTCCTCTGCATCCCCACAATGATTATTTCTTCAATTCCTCTCGGTGTTCTCAATGTTGTTATTTACGCTATGGTATGTGACAGCCTTGACTATATGGAGTGGGAAACAGGCCACAGAAATACTGCTCTCGGCTCAGCCTGCCAGTCATTTGTTAATAAGCTCGGCAACGCACTTTCAACCGTTATGATTATTGCAATGTATATGATAGTAAGCATTGATGTTAACTCAATGTATGACGCATCAGGCGCCGCAACAATCAACCTTACAAACGGTCAGGAGTTTGCAATGTTTGCTCTTATCACAATCGTTCCCGGTGTAAGCCTTCTTCTTTGCGCAATTCCGATTTTCTTCTATGACCTTGTTGGCGATAAGAAAGATAAGGTTACAAGAGAGCTTGCTGAACAGAGAAAAGCAAGAGGCATCATTGTTGAATAATTCAGGAGGATATTATGAGTTACATAGAATTTGATAATTCAAGACCGATTGACCTTATCCCTATGGGCAGAATTGCCATAGACTTTAATCCTGTTATTCCGCCTTTTCAGTCATTGGTTGAGGCAGATACATTCAAAAAATATTTAGGCGGCTCACCTGCAAATATTGCAGTGGGCCTTGCCCGCCTTGGCAAAAAGGTAGGATTTATTGCTAAGGTTTCAGATGACCAGTTCGGTGATTATGTTACAAAGTTTTTTGCTGATGAAGGTATTGATACCTCTCACATCACAAGAGCTGAAAACGGTGAAAAATTAGGTCTTACCTTTACCGAAATGCTCTCTCCAAGTGAAAGCAGTATTCTTATGTACCGCGACGGTGTTGCAGATTTGATGCTTGACCCTAAGGATGTTGACGAAGAATATATCGCATCTGCAAAGGCTATTCTCATCAGCGGAACAGCTCTTTGTCAGAGCCCGTCAAGAGAGGCTTGCCTCAAGGCTATGTACCTTGCCAAAAAGGTGGGCACAAAGGTTATTTTTGATGTTGACTACCGCCCCTATAACTGGAAGAGTGCTGATGAAATTGCAATTTATTACTCAATCGTTGCAGAAAACAGCGATATGATTATGGGCTCACGTGAGGAATACGACCTTACAGAGGCTATCATTGCCCCCGGCAGAACTGATGAAGAAACCGCTTCTTACTGGATGAGCAAGGGTAACAAAATCGTTATCATCAAGCACGGCAAAAAAGGCTCAACTGCCCACACTGCTGACGGTGATTTCAATATCAAGCCTTTCCCCATTGATGCAACCAAATCCTTTGGCGGCGGTGACGGCTACGGCTCTTCATTTATCTACGGCCTTCTTGAAGGCTGGGATATTATAGATTGCCTTGAGTTGGGCAGTGCTTCAGCGTCACTGCTTGTTAATGCTCACGGTTGTTCCTTGTTTATGCCAACACTTCAGCAGATTCAGTCTTATATCAAAGACTGCAAAGAAAAATACGGTGAAATGGTAGCAAGAGGTTAATTTATGTTTTATTATCCCGAATTTGACAAAGACGGCAAAAAGGTGCTTTCCACCTGTGACACCGAAATGATGATGGATATTGCCGTTTACAATATGAAAAAGGGTGAGAGTAAGTCATTTACTCTTCCAACTCACGAGCTTGCTGTTATGCTGGTTATGGGTGATGTTACATTTTCTTTTGACGGCGAAGAAAAACACGCTACAAGAAACAGCCTTTTTGATGAAGGCCCATCAACCGTTCACGTTTCAAAGGGTGTGAAGGTTACCGTAACCGCCAATGCAGAGAGTGAAATCCTCACCCAGAGCACCGAAAATGACCGCAATTTCCCCACGAAATATTACGCCCCTGAGGATTGTGACTATTTCACCTCCTGCCAGGGTAAGTGGGAAGATACTGCCGTCAGAGATGTTGTAACTGTTTTTGACTATAAAAATGCACCTTATTCCAATATGGTTCTCGGTGAAATTCAGACACGGCAGGGCAGATGGTGCAGTTACATTCCCCACAGCCATATTCAGCCTGAGGTTTATTATTATAAATATGAGCGTCCCGAGGGCTTCGGCGCTTGCTTTATCGGTGAAGATGTTCACATGATTAAAGACGGAAGTGTTGCTCACTTCCCGGGAGGACTCAATCACCCTCAGGTTACTGCTCCGGGTTTTTCGATGTATACTGTGTGGATGATTCGCCACCTCCCCGATAATCCCTGGCTTGACCGAGTTGATGATGAAAGATATATGTGGCTCAACGGCGGTCAGGTGCAGAAGTTTGACAGAGAAATAAAATGATTAAAAAAGTTTTAATTTCAACCGCTGTGGCAGGCATTGCATTTGCCGCATTTGGGCTTGATAACAAGCTCAGATTAACTGAATATACACTTCGCTCGCCAAAGGTGGAAAAGCCTGTGAATATCGTCTTTCTTTCTGATATTCATTCAATGCAGTTTAAAGACGGTGGCAGAAAGCTTTTTGAAACCATTGACAAGGCAAAGCCCGATTGTGTTTTGCTCGGCGGTGATACTTTTCATAAATACGGCACAGATGAAGATTTTGAGCGCACCTATGAGCTTATTAAAAATCTTGTGCTCAAATTCGGAAATTGCTGTCTGGTTACGGGTAATCACGAATTTAACTGCGGAAAGCCTGATGAAATCAAGCAAAAAGCCGCCGATTTGGGCGTGAAAATTCTCGGGGAAGAAAGCTTCATTTTATCCACCGCAGATGGTCAGCAATACCTCGTTGGCGGAACTGATTATGAAGCCTATGGAGAAGAAGCTGTTCTTTTACAAAAAGAGAATTTTGTTAAAAGGGCAGAGGAGTCAGGGCTTTTTTCAGTGCTGGTTCGTCATATACCGATGCGTGCCGAAAATGATGAAAAAATAGATTTGATTTTAAGCGGTCACAATCACGGCGGATTGTGGCGGCTTCCGAAAACAGATGTGGGTGTTGCAGGCGGAGGCGGAAAGCTCTTTCCTAAATTTACCCACGGAAAATATAATTTTAAAAATTCCTGCCTTATTGTGGGCAGCGGAATTACCACCGAAACCTACCTTTTGCCAAGGCTCTACAATCCGCCTGAGGTTGTGAGTGTTTCGGTTGTTCCTCAAATATAAAGGAGGTTTTCTCTTGAATACTTATTCTCCCAAAACTGTCCGTCTTACCGCAGGCGAGGCTGTTGTCAGATACCTTGACAATCAGTATGTCACCATAGAAAAAGACGGTCAGATGCTTGAAAGCAAATTTGTAGAATATTTCTATGCTGTGTTCGGTCACGGCTGTGTTCTCGGCGTTGGTGAGGCTCTTTCACAGGCCGAGCACTCAATTAAGGTTATGCAGGGCAGAAATGAGCAGGGTATGGCTCAGGCCGCCGCGGCTTATGCAAAAATGCACAACAGAATGAAGATTATTCCCTGTATGTCGTCAATCGGCCCCGGTGCCGCCAATATGGTCACTGCCGCCGCAACTGCAACAGTTAATAATATTCCCTTGCTCCTGATTACAGGTGACACCTTTGCAACCCGTCAGCCTGACCCTGTTCTTCAGCAGATTGAACAGCTTCACGACGGCACTGTTACCACCAACGATGCTTTTAAGGCCGTTACCCGTTATTTTGACAGAATCACCCGCCCTGAAATGGTAATGACAGCTCTTACAAATGCAATGAGAGTTCTTGTTGACCCGGCTCACACAGGTGCAGTTTGCCTTGCAATGTGTCAGGATGTTGAGGGTGAAAGCTACGATTATCCCGAAGAATTCTTCAGAAAAAGAGTTCACCTCATCCCGAGGGCTATCCCCAATGATTATGAGGTTAAAAATGTTGCCGAGGCACTCAAAGCCTCAAAGAAGCCCCTTGTAATTGTTGGCGGCGGTGTAAGATATTCTCAGGCAGGCGAGCAGGTAAAGGCTTTTTGTGAAAAGCATAATATCCCATTTGCTGAAACTCAGGCAGGTAAAAGCGCAATTAAGTCAAGCCACGGGCTCAATGTGGGCGGTGTTGGTGTAACAGGTAATGCAAGTGCCAATATCATTGCCGACGGTGCTGATTTTGTTTTGGGTGTAGGCACAAGATTTACCGATTTTACCACATCCTCAAAGTGGCTTTATGCAGGCGCTCAGGTTGCCACAATCAATGCAAGCCCGTTCCACGCCGGCAAGCTTGACAGCATTCAGATGGTTGCCGATGTTAAAGAGGGTATCCTCGCTCTTGATAAATACCTTGACGGCTATGTAAGCTCTTATACCGATGAAATCAAAAATGCCAAGGATGTATGGGCAAAGGAAATGGCAAGGCTTTCTTCAAATGATTATAATTCAGACGATTTTGCTCCCGAAATCAAAGCCCACATGCCCGATGCAATGACTGCTTTCAACAAGGCAACAGGCGGTGAAATCTGCCAGACTTCAGCACTTGCTCTCATTCGTGAATTGATTCCTGATGACGCAGTTGTGGTTGCTTCTGCAGGCTCACTTCCCGGCTGTATGCAGAGAATGTGGACCACCGACAGCATTGATTCTTACAATATGGAATACGGTTATTCCTGTATGGGCTATGAAATTGCAGGTGCATTTGGCTCAAAGCTTGCAAAGCCTGACTGTGAGGTTTATGCAATGGTTGGTGACGGAAGCTATAATATGCTCCATTCAGAAATGATTACCGCCCTGCAGGAAGGCAAAAAAATCAATGTAATGCTCTTTGATAACGGCTCCTTCGGCTGTATCAATAACCTTCAGATGAGCCAGGGCATTGATGCTCTTTGTACCGAATCCCGCTTTCGTGACGGCGATAAGCCAATCCGTGACGGTGAGTTTATGAATATTGACTACGCTATGTGTGCAAGAGGCTATGGCTATGTTACATACACAGCCAAAACAATGGCAGAGCTCAAAGCCGCTGTTGAAGACAGTCTTAAGCAGACTAAACCCACTTTAATTGACATTAAGGTGCTTCCCAAAACAATGACCGACGGCTACGGCGGTTGGTGGAATGTGGGATGCTCAGATATCCCCCGTAACGACGGCGGAAAATCTGCCCTTAACGATAAAAACGAACATCTTAAAAATGCAAGAAAATATTAAAAGGAGTTTTTGAAAATGGATTCAGCAAAAGTAAAGCTCGGTATTGCTCCAATCGGTTGGACTAACGATGATATGCCCGACCTTGGCAGTGAGGTTACCTTTGAACAGTGTGTTAGTGAAATGGCTCTTGCAGGCTTCGAGGGCTGTGAGGTTGGTAACAAATACCCCAAAACAGCCGAGGGTATTCACGAATATCTTGATATCCGCGGTTTGCAGATTTGTAATCAGTGGTTTTCATCATTTATTCTTACAAAGCCTTTTGAAGAAGTAGAAAAAGATTTCAGAGCTCAGTGTGAATTTCTTAAGGGCTGCGGCTCAAAGAGAATCGGTGTTTCTGAGCAGAGCTACAGTATTCAGGGCCAGATGGAAACTCCTGTTTTTGAAAAGAAATATGTTATGAACGATGATGAATGGAAACGCTTTGCCGATGGTCTTTCAAAGCTTGGTGTTATTGCCAAGGAATACGGCATCACTCTTACATATCATCACCACATGGGCACAGTTGTTCAGACTGCCGCTGAGGTTGATAAAATGATGGAGCTTTGCGACCCTGACAGCGTATATCTTCTTTTCGACAGCGGTCATCTTGCATATTGCGGTGAAGATTATATGGCAGTTCTCAAAAAATATGCTAAGAGAATCAAGCATGTTCATCTTAAAGACATCCGCCCCGAAATTGTAAAGCAGGTTAAAGATGAGCATTTAAGCTTCCTTAAGGGTGTTCGCCTCGGTGCATTCACAGTTCCCGGTGACGGTGCAATCGACTTTGCTCCTATCTTTGCCGAGCTTGAAAAAGCAGGCTACGAGGGCTGGATGCTTGTTGAAGCAGAGCAGGACCCCGCTATTGCAAATCCGTTCAAATATGCCAAAATGGCAAGAAAATATATCGCTGACAAAGCAGGAATCTAAGGAGAGGTATTTATGTTAAAAGTTGGTATTATCGGCGCAGGCAGAATCGGCAAGGTTCACTGCGAATCAATTATGAATTATGTTAAGAGCGCAACCGTTAAATCTGTTGCAGACCCTTACCTTAACGATGAAACAATCCAATGGGCAAAAGGTCTTGGTATAAATGAATTTTCAAAGGATTATCACGACATTCTCAATGACCCTGAAATCGATGCAGTTCTTATCTGCTCATCAACTGATACCCATTCTTTAATTTCACTTGAGGCTATCAAAGCAGGCAAGCATATCTTCTGCGAAAAGCCCATTGACCACGATGTAAATAAAATCCTCGAGGTTAAAGAAGCTCTTGCAAACAGCAATGTTAAATATCAGGTTGGCTTCAACCGCCGTTTTGACCACAACTTTGCCGCCGCACGCAAGGCTGTTGCTGACGGTCAGATTGGCGATATGGATATTCTTAAAATCTGTTCCCGTGACCCCGGTGCACCACCCGTTGAATATGTTAAGGTATCAGGCGGCATTTTCCTTGATATGACAATTCACGATTTTGATATGGTTCGCTTTATGTCAGGCGCAGAGGTTGAAGAAGTGTTCGCTTACGGCGCAGTAAGAGTTGACCCTGCAATCGGTGAAGCAGGCGATATCGACACCGCTGTTATTTCAATGAAGCTCACAAACGGCGCTATTGCAGTTATTGATAACAGCCGTGAAGCAAGCTATGGCTATGACCAGCGTGTTGAAGCATTCGGCAGAAAGGGTCAGATTGCTATTTCTAATGACAGCGATTCAACTGCAGTTCTCTCAGACGCAACAGGTGTTCACGCTGAAAAGCCTCTCTACTTCTTCTTGCAGAGATATATGCAGGCTTATGTTGCTGAAATTTCAGAGTTTATCGACTGTGTAGTTAATGATAAGGAAGTTTCTGTTGGTATTGATTGCGGACTTCAGCCTGTTCTTATCGGACTTGCCGCTAAGAAGTCACTTGTAACAGGTCTTCCCGTTAAGGTTGCAGACATTGCCGCTGAATACGGTCTTTAATCTATGAAGGTTGAAACCATAGACGAGATTGTTCATATTTATCACGATGTGTATACGGGCAACATTTCAAAGCGCAGAATTGCTTGCAGAGGAATACTCGTTGACGGTGATAAAATTCTTCTTTCTCACGAGGTGAAGCAGGGTAAATATGTTTTACCCGGCGGCGGGCTTGAAGATGGTGAAACTCTTGCCCAATGCTGTGAAAGAGAAGTTCTTGAAGAAACGGGCTACATCGTTAAAGCAGGGGAACACGTAATTGAAGTGAGGGAGTATGATGAAAACACCATTCACGAAAGTCATATTTTTGCCTGCTCGGTTCAAAGCTTTGGTGAACGCCATCTGACTCAGCACGAAGTCAATATTGAGATGACCCCTGAGTGGAAAACCATTGATGAAGCTCTTGAAATTTTCAAAGAAAGATATGATGAGCTCGGAATGTACCTTCGTGAATATATGGCGATAAATAAATATCTCGATAAATAAAAATTGACCTCGGCAGATTTCTCTGTCGAGGTCTTTGTTATTAAGCTTCTATTTTCTTTACTTCTACACCGTCGTAAAGGATTTTGTGAATGTAAGATGTTGTTTCTGCCCAGTCAAGAATTATAACCTCTTTGCCCTCTTTAAGTGTGAGCTTAATGGCATTGTGAGGAATAATATCTTCCGTTAAGTTATATTCCAGATATGACTGTGCTTCTGCAATTCTTCTTGAGAGCTGACCCTTGTTCATATCGGTTGTAACATAAGGAAGAACGGTTTCCATAAAATCAAGCTGCTGAGTGAGAGATTGTGTTTTGAATTTATCAAAGATAGAGGTCAAAACCTTTCTCTGTCTGCCTGTTCTCTGTCGGTCAGAGTCGGTCTGCCTGAGTCGGACAAACCTCAGCGCTTGCTTGCCGTTAAGAGTGTAGTTGCCTGCCTTTAAATCCTCTTTGTTAAAAGCGTAGTTTGCTTCAATAGCAGACATATCAACACTCACGCCGTTCATTGCATCAATGATACTTGAAAAGCCCTTGAAATCAACTGAAACATAGTTATCAATTCTGACCTTGTAATTGCTCTCAATGGTTTCAATTAAGGTCTTTGCGCCGCCGAAAGCGTGTGCGGTGTTCAGTCGTTTGTTGCCGTGGTCTTTAATTGCAACATAAGTAGCTCTTGAAAGAGAAACAAGCTTGATAGTCTTCTTCTTTTTGTTGATTGAGGCAATAATCATGCTGTCAGAGCGGGGATACTGCATTCCCTCAAACATAACAGCCTCTTTTTCACCTGCATCATAACCAACTATCAGAAGATTATAAACATCGTCTGAATACCAGATGCTTGTGTCGTTGGTTATGTTTTGCTGAATATCCTTGTCGGCCTGCTGCTGAATAACTGCCGCCTCCTGCTTCAGTTTATCTGCAGGAACCTTATACTCTTTGTTAACTCCGTTTTCAACCTTGTAAATAGCAACAAGATTATCGGAGGTTTTGTTTGTTGACGGCTTGGTTGTGCTCGTGTTTTTATCCGGTGCCTTGTCGGAATCATCTTTTTTATCAGGCGCGGAGGTTGTGGTTTCATCAATGCTGAAATCGATTTTTTCCTCTTCCTCCAGGTTAGGGTCAACCGACATATTTATTTCGCCCTCATAATTGACCTTGTCCAACATACTGTTGACATAAATTGCAACAGTTGAACCGGAAACAATACCGATTGCAAGCAGTGTAATCAGTATTAGCTTAAGGGTTTTATTTTGCGGATTTTTTTGATTTTCTTGCAAGTTTTTTTTCTTCATCTCTCTGCTCTTTTTCAATAGAATCAAGGTTTCTTACACCGTAGTCATTAAAATTTTTCTTTATTTTAGTTTCAACATAAATTATAGTTCCCACAAAGGCAAAGCCCTGAATGGCAAAAATGATTGAGCCGTAGTAGGTGAGCATTTCTACAGAAAATTTAACTGCAAACAGCATCAATACCACGGTAACGGGAATCATAATAATGCCTGCAATTTTCCATATTTTGCTTGCCAGCTTGTGGGTAAAAACCCAAGCGTCCCAGCTCTTTGTGGCTCTGCGTGAGCGAAAACCGCTGTGTCCCTCAATGTTTTGCGGAGCACCGTTTTTGCTGTAATGAAGTCCGTAAATCAAAATCAAAACAGGTAATATTAAAACTGTGATTAAAGTAAATGCCCAAAATCCCATAATTCTGTACCTTTCTAAAAGTTGATTCCTATTTCAGCAAAAACAGCCGAAATCCAAGAGGTGAGGATATTAACAATAATCGAAACAAAGGGTTTGATACCAATGTTATCAAGAATTCCGTCAGCAACATCGCCCACGAGGTTTTCAAGCTCAGTTTTTGCATTAAACGGTGAATACGGATTTTCGCTGTCGTATTCAGCTTTGCCGCCGTTCATAACTGTGAAAGAGAGTTTTCTTTCACCAACAGGTGTGATGTTGTTATCGAGAACATAGCTTATATAAATTTCTCTTTTAATTGCAGATTCCTCGGGCAATTCGCCTGTGAATTCAAGCTCAGCACTCTCACCGGGAGCAAGAGTTGTAAAAGCGAGGTTATCAAATTCAAGACCGAGATTATTCTTGATTGCAAGAATTGTCATATTGCTCTTTGTTGAAACATTTGTAACAATAAGGCTCGTATCATCGTCAGAAACATAGCCTTCAACACTGTTGTTAAACCTTGCAAAAGCAGGCTCATACGGGTTGGTGGTGGCGTGGAACTGAGGATAATCAGCATCACTTGTAACATCTTCAAGCCGGTCTGTGAGCAACAGCTTGTATGTAAGCTCCTGCGAGAACACATCCTTAAAGGTCATTCCGTGGAAATATCCCTCAATGTACCAGGTGTTGTAGGGGAGATATCCGCAGGAAGCATCAATTTCCATACCCGGTGAAACCTGGTAAATACCTGTGTCAACCTCCTGAGTGTAGCCGTCTGCAAAGCGCTGGCCAAATGGAGCAACCTTTGCACCTGTAGAGGCTTTTGTTGAAATAATTGCATCAGAATTTTCCTGTGAGCCTGTAACGCTCGGAACACCGTAACCTGCAATGATTGAAATATTAGTGCCTGCGGCCTGAGCTTTTTTGAAGTTCTCGGCGTAATTCGGCATTATTTCGTAATGCATATAGTCACTTTTTCTGATGATTTCAGCATTTGCTGTTTCGTCAAGCAGTTCAGCTTTCAGCTCTTCATAATATTCGGTAGGAATAAAATCCCACAAGCTTCCCCAGTTAAAGGCAACTTCACCGATGTAGGGGATAAGAGCGTTAATAAGCGTATCAAGAAAGCCAAGCGCTTCTAATTGAAAGAGCCAGTTGTAGTCCTCTTCAAGCATCATACCGCACTGAACAAAGCGAAGAAGCAGTTCTTCATCAAACTTAACATTCTGCGACATAATGTCATAGGCAAGCAATGCGCCGCCCAGAGCAGGGATGGTAAGCACGGCATTTTCAACATCGCCTTTTGTGCCGTAGATTGAAAGGTAAGTTCCCGCAACCTGACCTCCGTGGCTGACTGCAAAAATATTTACCTTATCCTTGCCTGTGAATTTCTTAACATCCTGAATGTAAGCATCAAGCTCTTCTGCGCAGTAAACACTGCCCATTCTGAAATCGCACATAAAGGCAAAGATGTTGTCATTGCCGATGTATTGTGCAAGATAATCGCAGATTTCGCCTTCCATTCTGTTAGCGGGGTCATTTTCTTTAAGATATGAGTCCTGCGTATCAGCGGCGCTGAAATGGTATTTGTAAAGTTGGTGCTTGCTGCTTCCGTCGTCATTGCAGGCGATTGTGTCAAGCTCACTTATAAAAACCTCGCCAACCATATCGGCAAGAGCCTGAATGTCACTTGTGGTCAGTTCAGCAAGACCTTTGCCCATTGAAAATAAATTTTCTTTAACAACGTCAAGAATCTGGTCGCCCGTGGGCTTCCATACATTATATTTTTCTCCGTTCTCATCAAGCATATAAAATGTTGTTGAGCCGTAGCCGGGAACTATAATAACAGGGTAGTCGTTACAGTCCTCTTTTGTAATTGCCATAGCAGACATTGAGCCAAAAGCAATCACAACACATAATAAAATCGATAAAATCTTTTTCATCGTTTACTCCTGAAAATCAGTCTTTTTTACCTAATACGGGAGCGCAAGCGGGGAATGCACCTTTTTCAGCGCCCAAGCAAAGAGCAAGCTGAGCGGCAACTCTCTTGTTTTTAATAGCTTCGTTGTTATTAAAGCCTGCGTCTGCGTCAGAAACAAGGAGCGGTACATTTGTGTCTGAATGGCTGCCTGTTACGCAGTAGTAACCGCCTTTTTCTGAAGAATATGTAACTGAGCCTGTTTCGTGGTCAGCGGTGATAACAACCAATGTGCTGCCGTCTTTTTCGGCGTAATCAAGTGCATAAGCAATAGCCTTGTCAAACTCTGCCAACTGCTTAACAGCATTGTCAATATCCTGACCGTGTGAGAATTTATCAATGTGAGCGCCCTCAACCATAAGGAAGAAGCCTTCATCGTTGTCGTCAAGAATATCGATAGCTTCTTTTGTCATCTTTTCGATTGTGGGAGTTTTGTCGGGGTTGGTTACATTTGCAAAATCGTCCCAGCTGAACTGGCCGAATGAGCGTGTGCCTGCGGGAAGAGCTTCAATGTCAGCTACATCATCAAGGTATGCAAAGCCGTTTGCTTCAGCAGCCTCTTTGGTAACAAAGTCTTCCTTTGCGCCCCAGATAAGGTCAAGGTCGGAAGTGAGCTGGTCGTTGCTGATTTCTTCAGCAAAATCTCTGTCTTTAGCGTGAGCTGAAAATGAAGCCGGTGTTGCGCCTGAGGTTGCATCTGTTGTAACAACACCTGCAGATTTACCCATTGACTTTGCAAGCTCACAAAGATTCATAGGCTCAATAATGTTTGCATAAGGGTCAAATGCGCTTACGCCAACATGGCCGTTGTTTGTTCTGATACCTGTTGCAAGGGCTGTGCCGCCGGCAGCGCTGTCGGTGGTTTCTCCCCAGATGTTATCAGTCATTGACTGACCTCTTACCTCAACAGTTTCCATAGCAAGCTTAATTCCGAGCTTATCTTTAGCGGCTGAAAGGTGGTTTTCACCCATACCGTCGCCAATCATAAGAATTACATTGTCATAAATTTTGTAGTCTTCTTCTTCAACGGGCTTTGCATAGCTGAAAACAGCAGTAAACATTGTAGAAAGTGCAACAATAACAGCAATGAAAGGACTTAAAATACTCATAAAAGAACCCTCCTGATAATATAATGAAAACATTTTACCACCTTTTTTTCATATTATCAATATGCTTTTTAAACTAAGTACAACAAAACTTGTTTTTTGTTTAAATTGCCTATTACGAGGCTGGCAGATTTTTGATATAATTATTAAAACAGCGTGAGTGTAAACGGTTCCGATTGTTTGCTCTTGCGCCTTTATTTTTTGGAGGGCAATATGCTTAAAATTGGTGAAACAGTTCAATATTCGGGCAACGGAGTTTGTGTTGTTGAAGATATCCGTTGGGAGGACTTTGGCTCAGGCAAAATGCAATATTATATTCTGAAGCCGGTTTCTTCAGGTTATAACACCTTTTATATACCTGCAGATAATGAAAAAATGCTTTCCAAAATCCGCAAGGTGCTCACTGAGGACGAGGTGAATGAAATTATAGCTTCAATGCCTGAGAGCAACACTCCTTGGATTGAAAATGATTTGGAGCGCAAGGAAGAATATAAAAAGATTATTTTTGGCGGAGATTGCCGTGAAATTGTAAAAGTGATTAAGGCAATCCATTTCCGCAAAGAAGAGCTTAAGCAGCAGGGCAGAAAGCTGCACCTTGTAGACGAGCTGATGTTAAAGGATGCGGAAAATCTCCTTTACGATGAATTTGCCGCCGTTCTGAATATCAAAAAAGATGAAGTTCTGCCATTTATAATCAAAACCATAGAGAAATAAAAAACCTGCCAATCGGCAGGTTTTTACCATTCATATTTAGTCAACTGACCCTTGCATAAAAGCTCGGGGAAATCCCATTGTCTGAGCACCTCGTAAGCGGCAATGGCAACCGAGTTTGAAAGGTTGAGGCTTCGGGCCGCTGAATCGTTAATCATAGGGATTCTTACGCAATTTTCAGGGTTTTCATAAAGCAAATCCTCGGGAAGTCCCTTTGTTTCTTTACCAAAGAATAAGTATGAATTATCAGGATATTTTACATCAGAATATCTGTACTTTGCTTTTGTTGAAAAATAGAAAAAGCTTCCGTCATTTTTGTCAAAAAAATCCTGAAGATTTTTGTAATATGTAATGTCAAGAAGATGCCAGTAATCAAGTCCGGCACGCTTTAACTTTTTGTCGTCAATTTTAAATCCCATCGGCTCAATTATATGAAGCCTTGCACCTGTTGCGGCGCAGGTTCTTGCAATATTGCCTGTGTTCTGAGGAATTTCAGGCTCAACCAAAACAATATTTAACTGCGGCATATAGAACTCCTTTCAGGTTAAAATAATAGTGACAAAACATTTGGAGGGATAATGATGCAGAAAAAATCAGCAGATATGATGAAAAAAGTCGGCGTAGGTATGCTCGCAGGCGGAGCGACAATGGCATTGGGCAGTATGATGATGTCGGGCAATTCCACCCGAAAATACCGCAAAATGGCAAACAAAGCCATTAAAACCGCCGGCAATATTGTTGACACAATCGGCAACATCAAAATGTAATCTCACATAAAGCCGCCGGATAAGGCGGCTTTTGTTAATTGAATTTATTCATCGCAAGGTCGGTTTTGCCGTCTGTAATCAGCCTCAATGCTTCGCAAGCGTTGACGGTTGATTTTTTGATTTCTTCCATTTCATCCTTTTTAAAAGTGGAAAGCACCCAATCGGCTAAATCATAATCAGGGTGGGGCTTCGCGCCAACACCAACCTTAATTCGCGGAAAAGCATCACTCTTAAGGTGATAAATAATGCTCTTGATTCCGTTATGTCCGCCGTCGGTGCCTTTTCTGCGAATTCTCATTTTTCCGCAGGGGAGAGAAATGTCATCAAAAATTACAATGATTTTTTCAGGCGGAATTTTATAAAACGCCGAAACCTCTCTTACGGCTTCACCGCTGTTATTCATAAAGGTCTGAGGCTTAATCACAATGCAACGGTGAGAGCCTAACATAACCTCGCCCAACAGCGATTTATGTTTGATTTTGTTAATTTTAAATTCTTCCTCAACGCTCAGTCTGTCAAGGGTCAAAAACCCAACATTGTGCCTTGTGTATTCATACTTGTCACCGGGGTTTCCTAATCCTACAATCAAAAACTCAGGCGCTGAGGCCGAATTAAATTCTTTTTTTCTGAAAAACATTTTACACCTTAAAACTCTACAACCTGTGTTGTTACGCTGTTCCAATCTTCAATTTCACCGTAGGGGTCATCGGTGAGAGCATATTCAATCTTTACATTGAGCTTTTCAAAAGCGGCATCAAGTGCTTCGTCTGTATCGTACTTGTTCATATCTGCCATTGCATAAATTGCAATGCTTGTGCAGTTGCCGGGGCCGATGCCGTATTCAGCATCAAGATTTGCGCGGACATAAATTCCGTCGCCGCCCTTTGCAGAAACGCTCTTGCAAACCATTGTTTTGTTGCTCTTGTTTTCAACAAGCTTGTAAACATAGAAGCCTTTCCAGTTTTCGATGTTGTCAATAACGTCCTTAACCTCGTCTTCATCCATGCCGAAGTTGCCGTTACCCTCCTGATTGATGAAGTCTTCTTTTTTGTCTTCATCCTTCAAAAAGTTTTCCTGCTCAACCATAGGTGTGTCAATGTGTTCAACATCAATAACCTGAGTAACCTTTTCGGTTTTGCCTTCGTCATTTAATTTTGTGCCTTCATAAATGATTGTGCCGTTTTCGGGCTCAAGGTCGTCAACATCAATAGCGCCAACCTCGCCGTCTTTTGTGCCTGAATCTTTGCCGATTGAGCAACCAACGGTTGAAATAATTACAGCGAAAATCATCAACACACTGAAAATTTTAATTAAAGTATTTTTGTTCATTTTAGACTCTCCTTATTTTTGCCATTTATAGGGCTTTTTGCTTTTAACCCAATCTTTTTTAATTACCTGACGCGACCTTGCAAGAGCAAGTGCATCTGCTGGAACATTTTCTGTAATAACAGAGCCTGCCGCTGTGTAAGCGTTGTCGCCAACCTCAACGGGCGCCACAAGATAAGTGCTGCAGCCGATGAAAGCATTGTCACCCACAACGGTGCGGTTTTTATCTTTGCCGTTATAGTTAACTGTTGCACAGCCGCAACCCACATTAACATTTTTGCCAAAATCAGCGTCACCAAGGTAGGTGAGGTGAGCAATGCTGGTTTTGTCACCGATGTTTGCATTCTTAAGCTCAACAAAGTTACCGATTTTAACCCCTTCACCAACCACGCAGTCGGGGCGGATGCGAACAAACGGACCGATGTGAGCGCCGTTTTTAACCGTTGAAGAGTAAACCTGAGTGTTGTTAAGCTCAACATTATCTTCAACCGTTGAGTTATCAATAAGGCTGTTAGGGCCGATAACACAGCCTGAGCCTATAACTGAGCCGTTTTTGATGATTGTGCCGGGAAGGATTTCGGTGTCTGTTCCGATTTTGCAGTCGGGGTCAATAATAACTCCGTCTATGCAGGGAATGGAAACGCCGCTTCTCATTTTATCAAAAAGAACAGCCTTTCTTGCAATTTCGTTAAGCTCATAAAGCTGAGCTCTGTCGTTAGCACCAAGCACAACATCACTGCTCTTTGCCTTGAATGCCGAAGCACGCTTGTGAGCCTTGATGATGATTTCAATAGCGTCTGTGAGATAATATTCCTTGCCATCCTCGTGGTTTTCAATAATAGAATCAAGAGCCTTGAGCAAATCGGAGCACTTGAACCAATAAGCGCCTGAATTAACCTCGGTAATTTCTTTTTGCTCGTCGGTGGCTTCCTTTTCTTCCACTATGGCTTTAATGAGCCTTTTTTCGTTTCTTACAATTCTGCCGTAACCAAATGGGTTTGCAACATTTGCGGTAATTACCGTAGCGCTGTTGTCAAGCTCAATGTGGTGGTCAAGGGCATTGTGAATAGTGTCACTGTCCATAAGAGGGGCATCACCGTTGAGGATAAGCACATTGCCGTCTTTATGAGAAAGCAAAAATTCCTTTGCCTGCATAACGGCGTGGCCTGTGCCCAATCTTTCTGATTGAAGAACGGTTTTGTACTCTGCGTTAAGATGAGCTTCAAGAAGGTCATTGCGGTAGCCTGTTACAACGCAGATGTCATTAACACCGCCGTTTTTTGCGGCATCAATAACCCAGTTAATCATTGGCTTGAAAAGTACCTCAGCCATAACCTTGGGTTTTGCCGATTTCATTCTGGTGCCTTCACCTGCGGCAAGAATAACAGCACAGTTGGAGTTCATAAGCAATCCTCCTAAACAATATTAAAATGGGTATATTAAAATTTATAACATACATCCAATCTAATTATGCCACAAACTGTATTAAATTACAAGTAATAATTGCGTATTATCTGTTGTTTCCATAAAATAACTCTTCAAAGGAAACTCCGTAAATTTCCTTTAACAGCAATATTTCATCAGCATATATGTGCCTTTGTGCCACTTCAATTTTTGCAAGGGCACTCCTTGTTATATCGCAACCGCTCAGTTGCATTTTTGCGGCAACTGTTTCTTGTGTCATTTTTTTGCTTTCTCGAATTCTTCGCAGGTTTGAGCCGAATATCTTTTCAAAATTTGTATCCATTATGCCACTCCTCTCTGCACCAAAATAAGTGCAAAAACTTCTTGACATAATTCTATCCGCGTGATACACTGATTTTGCACCTATATAAGTGCAAAAAGATATTTAGGAGGATGTATATGGAAAAAACGAAATTAGGGGTTAAAGTTTGTCTGCTGGGTGCATTGGGTTATTGGCTCTCAATGTTCGGCGGATTTATTCCTGCTATGTTGCTTTGTGGCTATGTTTTGTTGCTTGAAAATGATAAATGGCTTAAAAAGACTACATTGAACGCATTAATGCTTTCTGTATTCTTTGGCGTGATTTCAGGAATTATTTCAGTTTTTCCCGATATAGTTGGTTTTATTAACAGTTTCTTTGGTATTTTTTCCGGACATTTTTATGCCGACGGATTTAACAGTTTCATAAATCTTTTACTCCATGTTGTTAGTATTGCTGAAACCATAATGTTTATAGTTTTAGGATTTGTATCACTTAGGCAGAAAGACATTACCGTTCCTTTTGTTTCAAAATTTGTTGACAAGTATTTTGAAGAGAAAGAAAATAATTGTTGCCACAAAGAGGTAGAGGCTGTTGAAGAAGAGGTGAAGACAGAATGAAAAGAGTAAGGATTTTTGCTGCTGGTTTTCTTATTTTTTCTTTTTTGCTTATTTTGTGTTCTTGTTCTTTTGACGCAGGAAAAATGTCAAATAATATGGAAGAGTCTGATATAGTAGACGAGCATTACCAGGATTTTGCAGATAAAGAATATATTGAAGAAGAAACAACTGTTGTGACTACTACTGCCACAACCACTACTGTCACAACCACAACAGAACCGTTTATTACTTCCGAGAAGTTAGAGGAAATGATAAAAAATCAAGATGTTAGAGTTGTGAGTACAGAACTTATCATACAGGAAGAAAGTTATGGAGGCAAAGCGGCATATCCGGATTTGTTGAGTGCTGTTGTTAGAAATGATTCGGATTATGATTTAAAGAATGTTGTCGTGGCTTATGTCGCTTGGGACAAAAATAATCTTCCAGTTAAAATTGCTGAGCAATGGGAGTTTGATGGGGGAGCATATGTAGCTGCTTGCAACTTTAGCGATGCTAACATAGTTCCTGGTAGCGAATACGGAAAGGGTGCAGGCTTTGCTTTAAGTCGTGATTGTAGGACATTACATCAGTTCAAGGCTATTGTAGTGAGTTTTGAAACTTTCGAAGGTGGTACTTGGACGAATCCATATTATAATTATTGGGTAAAGCTCTATGCAGGAGAAAGATTGGAAAAGTAAACTGTCTTTGAAAACGGGTTGGTTTCAGCCCGTTTTTCTTTTCTTTCGTCACTTGATACAAAAAAATCCTTGTGACCCTCAAACAAATTTTAACAAAAAAGTATAGACATTCTGCCCAAAGCTGTGTTATACTATAAGGCGAATATTAAGGGGATAATTCTGCCCCTTAAATCCATATTAAAATATTGGAGGTAATTACAATGGCACAGAAATTTGTTTACCTTTTCAAAGAGGGCGACGCATCAATGCGCGAAATCCTCGGCGGTAAAGGTGCTAACCTTGCAGAGATGACCAAAATCGGTCTTCCTGTACCCCAGGGCTTCACTATTTCAACAGAAGCTTGTACTCAGTATTATGAGGATGGCAGAAAGATTAACGATGACATCCAGGCTGAGATTATGGAATACATCGTTAAGATGGAAGAAATTACCGGCAAAAAGTTCGGTGACAAAGAGAATCCTCTTCTCGTTTCAGTTCGTTCAGGCGCTCGTGCTTCAATGCCCGGTATGATGGATACAATCCTCAACCTTGGTCTTAATGAAGATGTTGTTGAAGCTATTTCTGCTAAGTCAGGCAATCCCCGTTGGGCTTGGGACTGCTACAGAAGATTCATCCAGATGTATTCTGACGTAGTTATGGAAGTTGGTAAGAAGTACTTTGAAGAGCTTATCGACGAAATGAAAGAAAAGAAAGGCGTTAAGCAGGACGTTGAGCTTACCGCTGATGACCTCAAAGAGCTTGCAGGTCAGTTCAAGGCTGAATACAAATCAAAGATTGGCAGCGATTTCCCCGCAGACCCCAAAGAGCAGCTTATGGGCGCTGTTGAGGCTGTTTTCCGTTCATGGGACAACCCCCGTGCAAACGTTTACCGTCGTGATAACGATATTCCTTACTCATGGGGTACAGCTGTTAACGTTCAGATGATGGCTTTCGGTAACATGGGTGATGATTGCGGTACAGGTGTTGCTTTCACACGTGACCCCGCAACAGGTGAAAAAGGCCTTATGGGTGAGTTCCTTGTAAATGCACAGGGTGAAGACGTTGTTGCCGGTGTTCGTACTCCGATGCCTATCGCTGAAATGGCAGAGAAGTTCCCTGAAGCTTTTGAAGAATTCACAAAGGTTTGCGCAATTCTTGAAGACCACTACAGAGATATGCAGGATATGGAGTTCACTGTTGAAGCAGGCAAGCTCTATATGCTCCAGACAAGAAACGGTAAGAGAACAGCTAAGGCTGCTCTTAAGATTGCTTGTGACCTCGTTGACGAAGGTATGATTGACGAGAAGCAGGCAGTTGCTATGATTGACCCCCGTAACCTTGACACACTTCTTCATCCTCAGTTTGATGCTAAAGCTCTTAAGGCTGCAACTCCTGCAGGTAAGGGTCTTGGCGCATCTCCCGGTGCTGCTTGCGGTAAAGTTGTTTTCACAGCTGAAGACGCAGAAGCTTGGAACGCAAGAGGAGAAAAAGTTGTTCTTGTTCGTCTTGAAACATCACCTGAAGACATCACAGGTATGAAAGCTTCTCAGGGTATCCTCACTGTTCGCGGTGGTATGACATCTCACGCAGCTGTTGTTGCTCGTGGTATGGGTACTTGCTGTGTATCAGGTTGCGGCGAAATCAAAATGGACGAAGAAAACAAGAAGTTTGAGCTCGCAGGCAAAACTTATGTTGAAGGCGATTACATTTCAATCGACGGTTCAACAGGTAACATCTATGACGGCATCATTCCTACAGTTGACGCTGAAATCGCCGGCGAATTCGGCAGAATTATGGATTGGGCTGACAAATACAGAACTCTTAAGGTTCGCACAAATGCTGATACTCCTGCTGACGCTAAGAAGGCAAGAGAACTCGGCGCTGAAGGTATCGGCCTTTGCCGTACAGAGCATATGTTCTTCGAAGCTGACAGAATCGCAGCATTCCGTGAAATGATTTGCTCTGATACAGTTGAAGACAGAGAAGCAGCACTTGATAAGATTCTTCCTTATCAGCAGGGCGACTTCGAGGCTCTCTATGAAGCTCTTGAAGGCAACCCCGTTACAATCCGTTTCCTTGACCCACCCCTTCATGAGTTTGTTCCCACAGAAGAAGCAGACATCAAAGCTCTTGCTGACGCTCAGGGCAAATCAGTTGAAGATATCAAGGCTATCATCGCATCTCTTCATGAGTTCAACCCAATGATGGGTCACCGTGGATGCCGTCTTGCAGTAACATATCCTGAAATTGCTGCAATGCAGACAAAGGCTGTTATCCGCGCTGCTATCAATGTTCAGAAGGCTCATGCAGATTGGAACGTTGTTCCTGAAATTATGATTCCTCTTATCGGCGACGTTAAGGAACTTAAGTTCGTTAAGAAGGTTGTTGTTGAAACTGCTGATGCTGAAATCGCAGCTGCAGGCGTTGAGCTTAAGTACGAAGTTGGTACAATGATTGAAATTCCAAGAGCTTGTATCACAGCTGACGAAGTTGCTAAGGAAGCTGACTTCTTCTGCTTCGGTACTAACGACCTTACTCAGATGACTTACGGCTTCAGCCGTGACGACGCTGGTAAGTTCCTCACAGCTTACTATGACAGCAAGATTTTTGAAAACGACCCATTCGCAAAGCTTGACCAGAACGGCGTTGGCGCTCTTATGGAAATGGCAGTTGCAAAGGGTAAGGCAAGCGGTAAGAACCTCCACTACGGTATCTGCGGTGAACACGGCGGTGACCCCGTATCAGTTGAGTTCTGCCATAAGATTGGCCTTAACTATGTTTCTTGCTCACCTTTCCGCGTTCCGATTGCTCGCCTCGCTGCAGCTCAGGC
>JAFTWE010000053.1 GCA_017465465.1 Clostridia bacterium
AAAGGATTTGTATGAGATTTACAAGCTGTGGTGCGAAGAAAATGCCTTGTCGCCTATGAGTTCAAGAAGCCTGAGCGACTTTCTGATTGCCAATGAAAATAAGTACGGTATTAAAAGCAGTAACAATGTTTACAACAGAGAACACCGCAGAGTAAGAGGCTTCATTGGCATGGAGGCGACAGCATCACCATTTATGAATAATCTGTACGGTTCATAAATGGTTAGAAGAAAGTTTTACGGGGTACAGGGTGGTTTTACAAAAACAGCCCTGTTGGGTAGCAATTCGCAAATTGCAGGGCAAAGCCCTAACCACCACCCCGTAGGGCGCAACAGCATCTTTTGATAGCCTTATGGATGTCAAAAGTGCTTTTGCGTTACTTTTGACAAAAGTAACAAAATAAAATACTGCGCTTTGCTTGTATTTTGCGGTGTTACCGCAGTCGCTGACGCGACATAGCATTTTGTTGAATGACGGTGCCTCGCACCTTATTAAACAAAACCAGACGAAAAATATTTTAAATAAGGATGTGATAAGTATAAGGAAAACAATATCGTTCAGCGTAGGCAAAGGCTCACTTACTCATAATCGCAGAGATTTCATTGCACAGAACGTTGACTCTGACAGAACGCAGATGAACATTGAATACTGTAATGAAAATCTCGAACAGGTGTATCATCAGATGTTTGATGATGCTCTTCAAAGATTCAATGATAAGCAAAAACGAGCCGACAGAAAGATAAAAAGCTATTATGATAAAATTCGTACCGGAAAACAAGAAAAGCTCTTTCACGAGGTTATTATTCAGATTGGCAACAGAGAGGATACAAACTCAAAGTCAGCTAACAGTGAAATAGCTGTCAGTATTCTTGATGAATATATGAAACACTTTCAGGAACGTAACCCGAATCTGAGAATCTTCTCTGCTCACCTTCATCTTGATGAAGAAACACCGCACCTGCATATTGACTTTGTTCCCTTTGTAACAAACAGCAAAGGAAGAAGGAATTAGGCTTAACAAATACCAAGTATTATGTTGATGACGGCTATACAGGCACAAACTTCAACAGACCTGCTTTTCAGGAGCTTCTTGATGATATTGAAATGGGATATATCTCAGCTGTTATCGTAAAAGACCTTTCTAGATTAGGACGAGATTATGTTTCGGTTGGTCATTATACAGACAACTATTTCCCTGAGCATAACGTAAGGTTTATTGCTGTTAATGATATGGTTGACAGTGATGAGGGTGAAAACGAAATTGCACCCTTCAAGAATGTTATGAATGAAATGTATGCGAGGGATATTTCAAGAAAAGTACGCTCCGCACACAGAATCAGAGGCAATATGGGAGAACCGTTATCTCAGCCACCTTACGGGTATATGAAAAGTTCTGAAAACAAGAAAAAATGGATAATTGATACCGAAGCTGCAGAGGTAGTCAGGGACATTTACAGAATGTGTCTTGACGGTATGGGTAACGAAGCTATCGCAGGAGAATTACAGAGGCGTGAGATTCTCATCCCTATGGCATATTGGCAAAGCAAAGGTCTCAATCGTGGCGGTAAGAAAACTCAGTCTAACCCGTATAAGTGGTGTAAAACTACTGTCCAAAAGATATTGGCACAGCAAGAGTATTGTGGTGATGTTATCAACTTCAAAACCTATTCCAAAAACTTCAAGAACAAAACCCGTATTGATAACCCGGTGGAGAATTGGAAAATCTTCAAGGATGTTCACGAGCCTATAATTGACCGTGATACTTGGGAAACGGTACAAAAGCTCACAGCAAGAACAAAACGCAGGGCTCCTAAGAAAGAGAATGCAAGAAAGCATATCTTCAGCGGTCTTATCCGTTGTGCGGATTGCGGCAGTAATATGAGTTATCATACCAATACCGTCAACAAAGATATTCATTATTTCAGTTGCAGTAATTATGTAAAGGATACCCGTGGTACTTGTCAGACAAGGCACTATATTCGTGCAGATGCTCTTGAACAGATAGTAATCCTCGAGTTGAAACGCCTTGCAATAATGCTTCAGATGGATGAGCCGTTACTTGTTGAAATCCTCGAAAAGAAATCGAACAAAGATTTTTATGACGAGAAGAAATTCCTTGAGGGTGAACTGCAGAAAGCCGTAGTCCGTCAACAGACAGTTGCTTCTCTTTATGAGAAGCTGTATGAGGACAATGCAACGGGCAAGGTTACGGATGAATGGTTTACCCATATGTCCCACAAATACGAGGTTGAACGAGCTGAACTGAAGGTCAAGATATTTAACCTGAGAGAAAAGGTTGCAAATATGCAGACAGTTCAGCATAGCAAGGATATGTTTATCGGTGCAGTAAGAAAGTTCTTGGATATGGATACAATCACAGCACCTCTCATTCACGAGCTCATCGACCACATTGATGTTTATGAGGCAGAGGGCAAGGGTAAAAACAAGACACAGAGAGTTGTGATTCACTACAACTTTGTAGGCTATCTTGAAATACCTGAAAATGATGAGCCTTGCTTCACGGCAGATACCCGTCAGGGAGTAGCAATAGGTTATATTGCGAAACCTACAGAAAAGTCAGCATAACAAAAAGTCGCACTCCGAAAGGAATGCGACGATACATAAAACTACAAAAATATATATTAAGCTCTATTTTAAGCAAAAAAATTGAGTATTCACAGGTCAAATCCCTTATGAATACTCAATATGGTGCGGATGTTCATAACACAAGTAGTTCTCCGGCA
>JAFTWE010000054.1 GCA_017465465.1 Clostridia bacterium
AATTTACAGAATTGATATACTAAGGTTTTCTTTTCCCTATAGACTTTTACCTGAATTTAGTTTAAAATGGATATGTTATCAGAAAGGATGATTATATGAAAACTCGTTGGTTTGATAAAGTTACTAAAACTCCTTTGCAGGAATATCCCCGTCCTCAGCTTGTAAGAAAGGACTGGCAGAACCTTAACGGCATTTTTAACTATGCTATCACAGGTCACACTGACACAATTCCTTCAAAGTTTGACGGTGAAATTCTTGTCCCCTTTGCTGTTGAAAGTGACCTTTCAGGTGTTGCCAAAAGGGTGAGCAAGGACGATTTGCTCTGGTATGAAAAGAAATTTACTCTCGACCCTTGCTTTGAGGGCAAAAGAGTCCGCCTCAATTTTGATGCTGTTGACTGGCAGTGCCGTGTTTATATTAACGGCAAAATGATTGGTGAGCACACAGGTGGCTATGACCCGTTCAGCTTTGATATAACAGATTATCTCGTTGACGGTGAAAACACCCTTAATCTTCGTGTTTTTGACCCCACAGACCAATCATCACAGCCAAGAGGCAAGCAGGCTTCCAAATCTCACGGCTTTTGGTATACCTCAACCACAGGTATCTGGCAGACAGTCTGGCTTGAGCCTGTAAACGAGGTTTACATTGAAAAATTAAAGCTCCTTGCTGATATTGATTCAGGCGTTATCAATGTTAAAACCTTGCTCAACGGAGAAGCTCAGTTGCACGCAACCGTTAAAGACGGCGGCAATGTTATTTTTGACGGCAAAATTTCTGCTGATGAAAATATCCCTGTTCCCAATGCAAAGCTCTGGAGCCCTGAAACTCCTTTCCTTTACGATTTAACAGTTAAGGCTGTTAAAGACGGAGCTGAGCTTGACAGCGTTGACAGCTACTTCGGTATGAGAAAATTCTCTATCGGTAAGGATAAGGCAGGTCTTCCCAGACTTATGCTTAATAATGAGCCTTATTTCCAGCGCGGTCTGCTTGACCAGGGCTATTGGGTTGACGGCGGACTTACTCCGCCCACCGATGAGGCTATGATTTATGATATTCAGACTATGAAGGACCTTGGCTTTAATATGCTCAGAAAGCATATCAAGGTAGAGCCTGCCCGTTGGTATTATCACTGTGACCGAATTGGAATGATTGTATGGCAGGATATGGTAAGCGGTGTTCAGAATCTTCCGCTTATTCTCGTTGGCGGTCTTCCCAATATCACCGTTACCAATGTTTCCGATAATCTTTATGCCTGGTTCGGAAGAAAAGATAAATACTTCCGCGATGAGTTTGAAGACGAAATGTACCGTATGATAGATAATCTTTATAACTATCCTTGTATCGGTTGCTGGGTTCCCTTTAACGAGGCATGGGGTCAGTTTGATGCAAAGCGAATCGGTAATGAAATCAAAGCTTATGACCCAAGCCGAATTGTTGACCACGCCAGCGGCTGGCACGACCAGAAAGGCCCTGACCTTAAGAGCGTTCACAGATACATTGTTCCCGTTACAATGCCACGCCTTGACGGCAGACCGTTTGTTTTGAGTGAATTCGGCGGCTTGAGCTATAAGATTTCGGGTCATGTTTATGATGACAAAAAGAGCTTTGGATATAATGTGAATTACACCGACCCTGCAAAATACACCGCCGCTTATAAAAAGATGTTTGAAAAGCAGATTATTCCTCTTGTTAAGAAAGGACTTTGTGCCACTGTTTATACTCAGGTAAGCGATGTTGAGTTTGAGGTTAACGGACTTCTCACTTATGACCGTGAAATTCTTAAAATTGACGCCGATGTAGCAAGAGAAATCAACGCTCAGCTTAAGTATTAAATCTATGGGTAAAGATACACAAAAAATCAGAATTTTATTCCTGCAGGATATTTTTACCCGCCGCACTGATGAAAATAATGTTTTCAGCGCAGAGGACTTGTGTGATATCCTGCTTGAGGATTACAACATAAAGGTTGAACGCAAAGCCATTTACGGTGACATTGAAGCCCTTAAGGAATACGGGCTTGATATTGTAAATGTCCGCACACCCAAAAGGGGATATTACCTCAAAGACCGTAAGTTTGAAATGGCAGAGGTCAGACTTCTGACAGATGCCGTTCTGGCGGCAAAGTTTATTTCACCAAAGAAAACAAAGTCGCTGGTGTATAAAATCGGTTCTCTTGCCAGTGAAGGTCAGGAAGAAAAGCTTCGCAAGCAGGTTTATGTTAATTCAAGCGTAAAGTGCGGCAACGAGGAGCTTTATGAGGTAATCAGCACCTTGCACAGAGCTATTGAACGCAAGGTTCAGGTGCAGTTTGATTATTCAAAAAGAGTGCTTCAAAAGCGGTATGTCCGCCGAATGGAAAATAAAACCTTTACGGTAAACCCCTATGCTCTTATCTGGTCAAATGACCATTATTACCTTGTTTGCAACAACCCCAAGTATTCAAACCTTATGCATGTAAGGCTTGACAGAATAAGTAACATTCACATTACGGGAATCAGGTGCAGGCATTTTTCTGCTGTTTCAAAATATAAGGACGAATTTGATTCAGCCGATTATTCTAACCGACTTTTCAATATGTTCAGCGGTGAAAGCGGCAATGTTCTGCTTCGCTGTTCTAATGATATTATTGAAGAAATTCTTGAGCGCTTTGGTGAGAATGTTCCCATTAAAATTGACGGCGACAATCATTTTGTTGCCAAAGCGAATGTTGAGCTCAGCGACGGTCTTGTTTCGTGGGTTATGCAGTTTGGCGAACGCATTGAGGTTGTGAGCCCTCACGAGCTAAAAAAAGCAATAAAAGACAAAGCAAAGCTTATTTACAATATTTATGAATAAAAAATAAAAAATTCCCCCATACTTCTTGTAAGTAAGGGGGAGTTTTATTTTGAAGCTTTCAAGAAAAATCGAGCTTGCCGTTATAATCGGCGTAATTTTTTCAGTTGTGTTAAATATAGCCGCCTTTGCCGTTACCTGTGAAAATGTGAGGCAGGAGGTTTTACGGCTTCACGTTATTGCCGCGTCTGACAGCTATGAGGACCAGCAGCTAAAATTAAAGGTGCGAGATGCCGTTTTGCAGGCGGGGGCAGATGCTTTTGACGGCAGTGTGAATGTTGAAAACGCTGTGGAAAGGCTGACCCCTCAAATTGATAATCTCGAGCTTGTTGCCAAAGAAACGGTCAGGGAAAACGGCTTTGATTATGATGTGAAGGTTACGCTTTCAAAGGAATTTTTTGCCACAAGAACTTATGAAAATGTAACTCTCCCTGCGGGGAAATACCTTGCAGTCAGAGTAGTTATTGATAAAGGGGAGGGGCAAAACTGGTGGTGTGTGATGTTTCCGAGCCTGTGCCTGCCTGCTGCCAGGGTGAAAACAGAGCTTGACGATGTTCTCAATGAAAAAGAGGTTCAACTTGTGAGCCGAAACCCAAAGTATGAACCTCGTTTTAAAATTGTGGAAATTATTGAAAAGTATTTTAAATATTAGTTACCCTTAATTACAAAAACGGCTGTTCCGTGAGGGGCAACAGATTCGCTGATTGTATAGTCTGTGTCAAATTCAGTTTCTTCCCAGATGTTTTCAACCTTGTAAATATCTTTCTTTTCAAGGTCAACAAAATCTTTTTCAAGGAGCTCTTTCATCGTAAGGATAAAGAGCTTTTCTTCATTTGACTTGTTAAAGAAGCAGACTGCAACATCTCCGTTTTCAAGAGGCTTCACAAGAATATCACCGGAGGGTGATGCCTTGATGCGCCTTGCCTGAATTCCGAGCTTGTCCTGATTGATAGCAATAAGCTTTTTGTTAGTTAAAAGCTGTAATATTTTATCGTGCTTGTCTGCAGAGCCGTCAGGGAAAACAAAATGCCTTACATCGTTGCCGAGAATAAGGGGAGCTGCCATCATACACCAAAGGGCGAAGTGGCTCTTGTTTTCTTCATAAGTAAGGTTGCCGTTACCTACCTCAAGCATATCGGGGTCGTTCCAACCGCCTGGGCCTGCGTGCTTATAAAGGTTTACATTGATTTCATAAATCGCAAGAACAGATGACCAGGAGGGTTTAATGTCAAGGGTGGTGCGCCACAGGTTGCCTGCGCTGCTGCCCCAGTTCCAAGGCATATTGAAGCCCCATTCGCAAATAGAATAAACAATGGGCTTTTCTTCTGTTCCGTTCTTTTCGGCAACTTCTTTTACGGCCTGCTTGAGGCATTGACCCATTTTTTTATACTGAATTGCAGAGCTGTCCATAACCGAAGCAACGGGGTTATACATCTTGATGATGTTGTCGCCCTTGTTTAATTCAACGGTTATATGATGCTTGCCGAGAGGGTGAATATTGCTTTCGGGGAAGTCAATGTCATAATGCTTGCCGCCGTTTACATCAAGCTCAAGATGCTTTGCAACCTTGCTCTTTTTGCGAATGTAAAAGGTTAAGGTGTATTCACCGTCTTCAGGAGCATAAATATTTGTGAATGTAGCAACACCGCCGTTATCAGAAAGACCTGTCAGATATTCTCCTGACATAAGATTGCCGTCTTTTTCAAGCCTTGCTTCACCGTCAAGAACAGCGTCAGAGGCATAATAAACCGCCTCATTTTCCATAGAGCCGTTTTTAACAGAGATTTTTTCAATCTGCGGAGCAACTCGCGGTATGTAAACTCTGTGGCAGAAATCATATTTGAAATATTCAACGCCCCAGTTTGCAAAGGTGCGTGCGTCTTTAAGTTCATTACCAAGGCTTGCAGGCATATCCTCGCAGGTGAGAGTTCCGTTTGAGGAATAAATACCAACCTTAAGGCCAAGGTCATTGATTTTTTCAACAAGAGCCTTGATGCCTGATGGGAAGCTGACAGGGTCACTTTGCAGTTCACCCTCTGCAGTTCTCATAGCAGACTGCCAGCAGTCGTCAATGTTAACATACTGATATCCTGCGTCGAGAAGTCCGCTTGCCTTCATTGCTTTTGCAGTTTCATAAATAACCTCTTCTGTTACGCCTCTGCCAAAGGTGTTCCAGCTTGACCAGCCCATAGGGGGAGTGAGAGCAACGCCGTTGTTATAAGGCTCACCTTTCTGGTCATTGGGTTTAACATATTTTGAAAGCTTTTTAACTGTTTCAACAGGAGTTTGCTTTTTCTTGAGCATATAAGCGCCTGCAGCGGCAACTGCGGCAAAAATTGCAAGCTTTTTCTTCATAAAAATTCCTCCTAACATTACATATTTAAGTATATATCATAACAAAAAAATTTGCAATTATTTTTTAAAAAATGATAATAAAAGCTAATATGATTTGTGAAATATTACTATTGTTTTTTATTTCAGCGGTGATATAATGAGTTTTCATAAAGGACAAAAGGAGCATTTTTTATGGAAAAATTGCTGAATCAAGTGATAAAAAGTGATGCTCAGGCAAGAGAAAAGCTTAAAGAGGCCGAAGCCTACAGAAAAGCACAAATGGAATCCTTACCTCAAAAAAAAGAGCAGATAATTAAAGAAGAAAATCAAAAGGCTATTGATGATGCAATGAGAAGAAGTAAATCTTCTTCAACAACTGCCGCAAAAAAGCTTGAACAGACCAAAGCCCGTAACAGTGCTGCGCAAGAGAATATGGAAAAGCTTTATTCAGAAAAATGCGATGAATGGGTAGAAACAATGCTCAAAAAAATTATCGAAGCATAAATTACCGTAAAATTATAAAAAGGTGGTGAGAATGTGAGCTTTTCGCAGAATGCAATTATGGCAAAAAGCCGTGCTCTTTACGGCAAACGCCTCAAAAAAGAGGATTATGACAGCCTGATAAATGCAAAAAGCGTAAATGAAATTGTAGCTTATCTTAAGGCGGAAACAGCATACAGTGAAACCTTCCAGAATGCCAATTCGGATATGAGCACAACTCAGGTTGAAGAGCTTTTGAAAATTCATATTCTCAAAGCCTTTGAAAAGGTCAGCAGATATGAAATATCCGCCGGTCAGCAGTTTTATAAGCTCATTCTTATGAAAAACGACATTCAGCAAATTCTGCGCTTTTTGCAGTTTCTGATGGTTGACAAACCTGAGGAATATCTTAAGGTTCTGCCTCCGTTTTTCAACAAACATTCTGAGCTTGATTTGTATAAGCTTGCAAGTGCGCGAAGCTTTGGCGATATGCTCACAGCCCTTGACTCTACACCGTATCAGCAGGTGTTAAAGCCGTTTGAAGGCACATTTAAAGACCCCCGTTCATATATGAGAATGGAGTGTGCCCTTGACGAAAAGCTGTGGGAGGTTGAAAAAGAGATTGCCGAAAAGTACAAAGGCAAAGAAAAAAAGCAGGTTAAAGAAGTTATCAGCTATCAGAATGATATGGAAAATCTCATCCGTATTTACCGCCTGAAGCGCCTTGCCAATGAAGAAAAGGCAACCATCCGAAGATTTCTTAATCTTAATTACACAAACTTCACAGAAAAAGATATCAATTCTATGCTTGATGCCGAAACAGCCCGTGAGGCTATGCAAAGAGCCTCACAGACATATTATAAAAAGCACTTTTTAAATCATAGCTTTGATTCTTTGGAGTCTTTTACAAGAAAAATTCTTTATGACAAATTCCATAAAGAAATCCGTTACAGCACTGACCCTGTAACAGTTATGATAAGCTATTTTTATTTAGCTGAAAATGAGGTCAAAAATATTATCCATATAGTTGAGGGTGTCCGTTACGGTATGACCCCGGAGGCTATCGGCGCTTTGCCGATAGGAACAGATTGTTAAAGGAGGCTTGATTGTGGCAATAGAAAAAATGAAATTGGTCCGCGTGCTTGGTAAAACAAGCCAGATTGATGATTTCATAACAGCGTGCTGTATCAGCGGTGATTTTCATCCTGAAAATGCAATGAACTATGTTTCGGCGCACATGGGCTATGTTCCCTTGTCTAAAGAAAATCCCTATGTATCAGCCATTCAGAAAATTGAAGACCTTGCCCATATTTCAGGCATAGTTTTAAAAGAAACATTCAACGGTGACGAAATTATCGTTGAAGAGCACGAAACAGAATATATCGACGAAATAGTTGAAGATATGGAGTCGCTTCTTTCCAGAAGAACACCTATTGTAACCAAGCTTGAGGAATGCAAAGAAAATATTGTAAAATTCAGCCATTTTTCAAATTTAGGCATATCGGTTGATGAAATTCTCTCCTGCGGATTTTTGAAAATCCGTTTCGGCAGTATTCCTATTGACTGCTATCCGAAGCTTCAGGCTTATGAGGATAACGACAGCTTTATGTTCTTCCCCTGTGTTCAGGATGAAAAGCATTATTGGGGTGTGTATACTGCCTCCACATCAAGGGTTGATGAGGCTGACCGAATTTTTGCAACGCTTTATTTTGAGCGTTTGAGAATCCCCTTTGAAAAGGGTACGCCTGAAGAAATTGTTGAAACCCTTACCGAAGAGAAAAAGAGCCTTGAAAAAGAGCTTGCGGAAATTGACGGTGAGGTTCAGAACTTCTGGGCAAGCCGCCGTTCACGCTGTGAGAGCATTTATGCTCATCTCAAAATTCTCAGCACTGCCTTTGACCTGCGCCGTTATGCGGTTAAGGATAAGCGAACAGGCTCAATGTTTCTTATGGTTGGCTGGGTGCCCGAAAGCGGATTCAGTTGGTTTAAGAAAAGGGTAGATGAGCTGCCCGATACGGCCTGTGAGGTCTTTGAAGCTAAGGATGAAATCCGCTCAAAGCCTCCTGTTAAGCTTAAAAATAAAAAGATTTTCCGCCCCTTTGAAATGTTTGTTGAAATGTACGGCTTGCCGTCTTACGGCAGTGTGGATATAACTCCCTTTGTTGCCGTAACATTCACACTTCTTTTCGGCTTGATGTTTGCCGATGTGGGTCAGGGCTTTGTTCTTGCCCTCGGCGGATATCTGGTTTATAAATTAAAAGGGCTGAAAATTGCCAAAATTGTTGTTCCCTGCGGAATATCTTCAATGTGCTTCGGCTTTCTTGTGGGGTCGGTTTTCGGCTTTGAACATTTGCTTGACCCTGTTTATCACGCCCTGGGTTGGGAAGGTAAGCCCCTTGAGGTTATGGAAAGCATAAACACAGTGCTTATTCTTGCAATCGGAATAGGAATTGCGTTGGTTATTGTTTCGATGGGACTTAATGTTTTCCTTTGCTTCAAGGCAAAAAAATACGGTGAGGCGCTGTTCAGCCAAAACGGCCTGGCAGGTATAGTTCTTTACCTTGCAGGTGTCAGTGCGGTGGTAGCCTTTATGGCAAAGATTACCATTATACCCATTCCTGTTATGATAGCTATGGCGGCTGTGAGTTTGCCTGTATTGTTTATGAAAGAAATCTTAATCGGTAAGGTTGACCACCACGATAAAAAGGATTATATGCCTGAAAGCTGGGGCGACTTTATAATGCAGAATTTCTTTGAGGTTATAGAGTATATCCTTTCTTATTTCAGTAACACGGTTTCGTTTTTGCGAATCGGTGCATATATGCTCGTTCACGCAGGTATGATGATGGTTTTCTTCTCCCTTGCCGGTGATGAGCTTACTGTAGGCAGTGTGTTGATTATTGTTTTAGGCAATGTTATCGTTATTGCTCTTGAAGGCTTGCTTTCAGGTATTCAGGTGTTGAGGCTCGAATTTTATGAAATGTTCAGCCGTTTCTATGAGGGCGACGGTAAACCCTTTGAGGGAGTTGGCAGAAGAAAGAACAGAGGTGCGTTCTTCAAAATTAAAAATGCCTTCTCTGCTGACAAAAAGGACGACACACAGGTAATTATTTCAGTTAAAAAATAACGGAGGAATCATTATGAAAAAGTTTAACATTAAAAAAATCGTTGCAATTATGCTTATGATGCTCGTTGCATTCACATTTTCAATAACAGCTATAGCTGCCGAAGAAGCTCCTGCTGCTGAAGCTGCACAGGCTGAAACCGCAGAAGAAGCTGCCGAAACCTCATCAAACGGCCTCGGACTCCTTGCTGCCGCAGTTGTAACAGGCCTTGCAGGCATCGGCGGCGGTATCGCCATTGCGGCTGCTGCTCCTGCTGCTATTGCCGCCACAAGTGAAGACCCCAAATCCTTCGGTAAATCTCTTATTTTCGTTGCTTTGGGTGAATCAATCGCACTTTTCGGCGTTGTTATTTCAATTCTTATCCTCAACAAGATATAAGCAAACTTATAAAATTAAGCGAGTGATAAAATGCGTTTGTTTTTAATCAGCAATAATTCCGACACCGCAACAGGTATGCGCCTTGCAGGGATTGAAGGAGTTATTGTAAATGATGAAAAATCTGCGGCTCAGGCTCTTGAATCTGCCGTTAAAGACGGCAATATTGCCATTGTTCTGATGAATAAATCTTTGTTTGATATGTGTGATGAAACTATAAAAGCTTTCAGAAAAGCACATACATCACCCTTGCTTGTAGAAATCCCTGACAGAGGCTCTTCTGCAGGCGGTGAATCATTAGCAAGGTACATCAGGGAAACCGTGGGTATTAACATAGGAGGAGCATCGTGACTAACAACGAGAAGAAAGCGGCTCAGTTTGTAACCACTATTACCGAAGAAGCTGATGCTCGCTGTGAACGAATAAAAAAAGGTACAGATAAATATATAGATTACGAGCTTAAAAGAGTTCGCAAGGCGGCAAAAGAAAATGCAAAGGCAGTTGCCAAGCTTGAAGTCAGTAAGCTTTCTGAGCAGAGCAATACTGATTCCTATAAATCACGAAATGAAATGATGATGCAGATTGTGTCATTTCGTGATGAAATCACAGGAAGAGTGCTTGAAAAGGTAAAGCATGGTATAGTTGAATTCACAAATGGTGATTCTTATCAGGCTTTTCTTGAAAAAAGTGCAAAAAGCATTGTTGCCGCAATCGGTGAAGAAACAGTTATTTTTATAAGACCTGAGGATGAAAAGTTTGCGTCCGCTCTTCTGCCTTTGTGTAAAGGTGTTGAGCTTGACAAATCTATTGTTTTAGGCGGCTGTAAAGGTGTGAATGGGGCAAGCTCTATGCGCGCTGATGATACACTTGATGCTCGCTTTAATGAGCAGAAAAAAGAGTTTTATTCAACATCAGGTCTTAGCATAACGGGAGGTTGAAATTATGCAGGAAAATAAAATTTTTGGCATAAACGGCCCCGTTGTAACCGTTTTGGGCAGAACAGATTTATCAATGTCCGAAATGGTTTATGTAGGCGAAAAAGGTCTTATCGGTGAGGTTATCCGCCTTGATAAGGATAAGGCTGTTATTCAGGTTTATGAAGAAACCTCGGGACTTCGACCGGGTGAGCCTGTTAAGTCCACAGGTCAGCCTATGAGCGTTACATTAGGACCGGGAATTCTTGATAACATTTTCGACGGAATTGAAAATCCCCTTGAAGCTATTGCAGGTACGGCAGGCGCATTTATTCCAAAGGGCGTGCGCCCTGCCCCTCTTGATGAAGAAAAGCTCTGGGATGTTACCGTAACCGCTAAAGCAGGTGACACTCTCAGCGCAGGAGATGTATATGCAACCTGCCCCGAAACTCAGGTTATCACTCATAAAATTATGGTGCCCCCTGATGTAAGCGGTAAGGTTATTGAAGCAAAGCCTGACGGTAAATATAAGGTGAACGACACAGTTTTGGTTATCGAAACCGACAGTGGAGAGAAGAAAAAACTTACCCTTTGCCACAAATGGCCAATCAGAACTCCGCGCCCTATTCTCGAACGCAAGCTTCCGACTAAGCCCCTTATAACAGGCCAGCGCAGTATTGATACCCTTTTCCCAATCGCAAAGGGCGGTGCGGCTGCTGTTCCGGGCGGATTTGGTGCAGGCAAAACCGTTGTTCAGCATCAGCTTGCAAAATGGTGCGATGCAGATATTATTATTTATATCGGTTGCGGTGAGCGCGGTAACGAAATGACTCAGGTCTTAAATGAATTCAAAGAAATTATTGACCCCCAGACGGGTAAACCCCTTACCAACAGAACAACTCTTATTGCGAACACCTCAAATATGCCTGTTGCCGCCCGTGAAGCGTCAATTTACACAGGCGTAACCATTGCGGAGTATTACCGCGATATGGGCTATCACACCGCAATGATGGCAGACTCAACCTCGCGTTGGGCAGAGGCCTTGCGTGAGATTTCGGGCAGACTTGAAGAAATGCCTGCCGATGAGGGCTTCCCTGCATATCTTCCGTCACGACTTTCAGAATTTTATGAGCGTGCCGGTTATGCTGAAAACCTCAACGGCACCGAAGGCTCTGTGTCAATCGTCGGTGCGGTTTCACCTCAGGGCGCTGACTTCTCTGAGCCGGTTACTCAGAATACAAAAAGATTTATCCGTTGCTTCTGGGCACTCGATAAGAGCCTTGCTTATGCAAGGCATTACCCCGCAATCAACTGGAACGACAGCTACAGCGAATATATCAGTGACCTTTCCACCTGGTATACAGAAAATGTAGGTGAAGATTTTGCCGCCTGCAGAAATGAAGTTTGCACCATTCTTGCAGAAGAAAAAAATCTTATGGAAATCGTAAAGCTCATCGGCTCAGATGTTTTGCCCGATGACCAGAAATTGATTATCGAAACTGCCCGTGTAATCAGGGTGGGCTTTCTTCAGCAGAATGCACTTATTGACATTGACACTTATGTTACTCTTTCAAAGCAGCTTAAAATGATGCAGACAATTCTTCTTTTGCATCACCTTGCAAAGGAGCTTGTAACAAAGCAGATACCCCTTTCCAAAATCACCGCAACAGGTGTTTTCGATAAGCTTATTCAGATGAAAAACAATATCCCCAACGACAGGCTTGAAATGTTTGATGACTATACTCAGCAAATTAAAGCCGCCCTTGCAACCGTTGAGGCTTAGGAGGCGATTTAATGATAATTGAATATTCCGGCCTTAAAGAAATCAACGGCTCATTGGTTGTTCTTGATAACATTAAAGATGCCGCTTATGATGAAATGGTTGAAATTCGCCTTGATAACGGCTCCTCCCGCACAGGCAGAGTGGTGCAGATTGACGGTGAAAGGGTAGTGGTTCAGGTTTTTGAGGGAACAAAAGGAATTTCACTTGTCAACACTCAGACCCGTTTTACAGGCCACCCTATTGAGCTGAGCCTTGCTCCCGAAATTCTTGGCAGAGTGTTTGACGGACTTGGCAGACCTGCCGACGGTTTGGGCGAGGTTTATCCGAAAGAAAAGCGTGATGTAAATTCATCCCCGATAAACCCTGTTTCACGAGTTTACCCGAAAAACTATATTAACACAGGCATTTCCGCCATTGATGCTCTTACAACTCTTATCCGCGGTCAGAAGCTGCCGATTTTTTCAGGCTCAGGTATGAAGCATAACGAGCTTGCAGTGCAGATTGTAAAGCAGGCATCGGTTGCCGACGGTGAAGATTTTGCCGTTGTTTTTGCTGCAATGGGTGTTAAAAATGATGTTGCCGATTATTTCAAGCGTTCATTTGAAAAGGCAAATGTTATGGATAAGGTTGTTATGTTCCTTAACCACTCCAATGACCCTATTGTTGAAAGAATTATGACCCCTCGTTGTGCCCTCACAGCGGCAGAATACCTTGCTTTTGAGCTTGGTATGAACATTCTTGTAATCCTTACCGATATGACCTCTTATGCCGAGGCTCTTCGTGAGTTCAGCTCGTCAAAGGGTGAAATCCCTGCAAGAAAGGGCTTCCCCGGTTATCTCTATTCTGACTTTGCGTCACTTTATGAGCGTGCAGGTATTATCAAGGGCAAAAAAGGCTCTGTTACTCAGATTCCTATTTTAACAATGCCCAACGACGATATTAACCACCCCATACCTGACCTTACGGGCTACATCACCGAGGGTCAGATAGTGCTTGACAGAAGCCTTGATGCCAAGGGAATTTATCCCCCTGTGGGAATACTTTCTTCTCTTTCGCGACTTATGAAAGACGGCGTTGGTGCAGGCTACACAAGAGAGGACCACAGCAAGCTTTCGGACCAGCTCTTTTCTTGCTATGCGAAGGTGCAGGATGCAAAATCACTTGCAAGTGTTATCGGTGAAGATGAGCTTTCGCCTGCGGATAAACGAATTCTCGAATTCGGCAAACGGTTTGAAAAGGAGTTTATTTCACAAACTCAATCTGAAAACAGAACGATTATTCAGACCCTTGACTTAGGCTGGGAGCTTCTGAGAATGTTGCCTCGTGAAGACCTTGACCGACTTGACGATAAGACGGTTGAAAAATATTATTATCAGAAATAATTGAAAGGAGGGTGCCTTTTGGCTCAGGTTTTTATTACAAAAAATAATCTCACAGCCCAGAAAAAATCCTTGGATTTAGCAAAGCTCGGCTATGATTTGATGGATAAAAAAAGAAATATCCTTGTGCGTGAAATGATGACGCTTGCCGAAAAGGCATCTACCATTCAAAAAGATATTGATGCCGCTTATGTTCAGGCTTATGCGGCTCTTGAAAAGGCAACCGTCACCTTGGGTGATTGCTCCGGATATGCTCAGTGTGTGCCTGTTGATGACAGCGTTAGCCTTAAAATCAGGAGCGTTATGGGCGTTGAACTGCCTGAAATTTCAATCGACAGCAGTCAGCCGTATATTTATTACGGAATGAACGATACAAACTCTCAGCTTGATGAAGCCTTCTATCAGTTTGAAAAGGTAAAAAGGCTCACCGTGGAGCTGGCACAGATTGAATCGGGAGTTATGCGCCTTGCAGATGCCATTAAAAAAACTCAGAAGCGAACAAATGCCCTGAGTAACATAATGATTCCGAAATTTACTTCAACAATTAAGTTTATATCTGATGCCCTCGATGAAAAAGAGCGTGAAGATTTTACAAGACTTAAGGTTATCAAAAGACAAAAAGAGAACGCTGTGTAAAGCAATTAACTTTACACAGCGTTTGCTGTTATTATAAGATGTTGCTGTAAATATCAAGCCATAACCTGTAGTCTTTTACATCAGGCAGGGTGGCAGTTGAATATTTATCGTTGTGAGAATATGTGTTGTTTTCAACAGAAATATTTTTGCAGGTTTCACTAAAATACATCTGGCTGTCAGCAAAAATGCAATAATCTTTTTGTGAGTCAATATAATTGTTGCTGAAAGAAAATGTGTCAACATTGTCAGCACTCAGAATCAGACTGTCAAATTTTACGAATTGATTGTTGCTGATTTCTATATTGGTGAATGGCTGTGAATCGGGATAATTGCCGTTAATTCTTGCACCGATTTCAATCACACAGCCCCATCCGCCGTAATCACAGCTTTCAAAAGAGTTGTTTCTGATAATCAGGTTATCGACACCTGTTCCTTCTTGCCAGAGATTTTCGGTAACATCAAGAATAATTCTTATTGCCATACCCTGAGTTTTGTAAAACCTGTTGTTTTCACAAAGTCCGTTAGGTGATTGAAGCAAAACGCCTCTTGCTCTGTGCTCGTGGAAGTAGTTGTTTGATATAACATAATTGCCGCTGTTGCAGTTTTTATAAAACATAATAAAGCCTTCGTTTACAAAGTCAGCAACAGGTTTGTCAAAATCAACTTCATAGGTAATGCCTTCAATGAGGCGGGAGTCGGTTATAGTAGCAGAGAAGTCGGTTTTTATGGAGTTTTCATCATTGAATCCGACCTCAGAACCTGCTTTTAATTTCAATGCGGCGGCGGTAACTCGCAGAGTGTTTTTATCAATAACCGAATTAACATATCCCAGGTTATCATGAACATTCAGCGCATCGTCACCCATTTGGCTGAAGTCGCATCCGTCAACCTTGAAGCAACCGTTGGTGTCTGCAATATGAATTGCATCTGCACCCAAAGAAACGTGCCTTTCATTTTCAAAGCCCGGTTCAGTGCCGATGAATGTGTTGAGAATCTGAAAATGAGAAGCGAATTCGTCGGCAATAAAAGCCATTCCGGGGCTGCCGTAAATCTTTATATTGTCAAATGTTATGTGCTCACTTTCAGCGCTGATGTTAAAAATATTTGCATCATAAACAAAATGACGGACTATGTAAGTTTCACCTGTTTCAAAGGATGACATACATCCGTTGTGAGTTACCCTGAGAATGTTGTTTGCAATCTTCTTAACATCGGTAATTGAGGTCGGGTCCTGATAAAGATAGCTTTCTTTAGAAGAAGATTTTTCACCGTAGGTGTAGGTTTGGTTGTCACATTGAGTAATTGCCTTGAGAGGAATATTTTCACTAACCTCATCAAGCTCAATGAATTCAAGGTCAATGGTGCTGTTGGCTTCGTCTGCATTAACAACCTTAACAACTGAGCCTATGCGCTGATTTTCCCAATCCCAGTTTACTGTGAGATTTTTGATTTCCACACCGCTGCAATACACTATACGGAAAAAGTGATATTGCTCACATCGGCTGAAAACAAATTCCGCTCCGTTTCCGTCAATTAAAAGATTTTCACAACCGTCAATGTAAATAGTGTATGGCGAAGTGAAATTATACACACCCTTATCAAAAACGAGCTTGGTGCCGGGGTTTTCTTTGCAATAATTTATTGCATCAACAAAGGCATAAAAATTGTTATCGTTTTCGGGGCTGAGGCCAAAATCAGAAGCCTTAACAATATTAAGCTTTTCCTCTTTCGGTCTGCCGATGTAAAATTTCACCCCGTTTGCGGAATTGATTTCGCTGTAGCTCAGTTCAGTGTCGTCAGGCATCTGCTCAACGAGAATGTCTGACTGCGGCAATGGGGGCAGAACCCGGGGAGAAAAAATGTTTGTTACAAATAAAAGAATGCTTGCTAAAAGAAAAGACAAAAGCCGTATCATTTAAAAAACTCCTTTATATAACAAAAGGAGGCATTGCGCCTCCTTTGACTTACCAGTTTTCCATCTGCTCAGGGTGAGCAAAAATATCGTCCAGTCTGCGAAGGAAAGGTTCCATTTCACCAAAGTCAAGTGCTCTGTGGTCAAATGCCAGGAGAATTGGAAGATAATTTCTTACCGCAACAACCTTTTCGCCGTTTTCATTCACAATAACACCGGGCTTGTCAGAAAATGAGCCGATGCCGATAGCTGTAATCTGCGGCGGAATAACCTCAATGAGGGTTGTGCCGCAGTAAGCACCTTTGTTATAGACTGAGCCTGTGCTGGTGATGGTGATGGTGCCCTGCTCAATATCCTCTTTAACAATTCTGTCATTTTTAGGGATTTTGTTGTATTCCTTTTTGGCTTTACCCTTAAGGGTAACAACCTTGTGCTTGCCTGTTTTAGCGCCGATAAGTCTGCCGAATGTGGTGATAAATTTACCTTTTTTGAGGGCTGTGAGAGTGTTATCCATAGAAACGGAAAACATTGCCTCTGTCATATCGGTCTTTTCCATTTTGCGCTTAACATCTGCTATGTAATCCTGCATTTCTTTGAGAGTGCGGCTTTCAAAGTTGTGCATATTGATTGTCATCATAGCGCCGTTTGGCATAATCATAGGCATTGAAATATTGATGTCTTTATAAATTTCAATCTTACCTCTTACAAGGCGGCGGTTAAAGTCAATGTGACCGTTCATTTCGGGGCAGGCCTTAAGACCCTCTACCATAACCTTAAGAAGAAGTGAATTTACTGAAATTCCTTTAGGCTTGATGTTTTCTTTATAGTAATTCATAAAATCGGTAACATCAGGCTCATAGTTGATTGCCGAATGGGGGATGTTCTGCCAAGACTCGGTGGTCATATTGGCAACAATTTTTCTCTGGATATCAAAGTGAGTGGTTTTGATAACCTCAAAGCCCTTTTTACCTTTATATTCTTTTATCTGTGACATAGCTTGCTCCTTTTAAAATTTTAAAAATTATAACAGAATTTCCTCGCAAGGTCAATAATTTGTTGCTAATTTGCCCAATGTATGCTAAAATGAATGTATGTATGGGAGTGAGCGAAAGCCTATGAACAAAAATATAATTTTTTATTTCAGTGACCAACAGAGATGGGATACCGTTAATGAGCAGGTAACTCCAAATCTTATGACTCTTGCCAAAGAGGGCGTTAAATTTAATAATAATTTTACCTGCCAGCCTGTGTGCGGACCTGCCAGAGCCTGCATACAAACAGGTGTTTATGCCACGCAGAACGGTTGCGTTTTTAACGGAATAGCCCTTGAAGACGGTCAGCAGACTCTCGCTCATCATTTTAAAAATGCAGGCTATCAGACTGCCTACATAGGCAAGTGGCATTTAGCCTCTGACCGTTTTCCTAACATCGGCTTGCACTGTGAAAAAACTGCTGTTCCCAAGGGGCGTCAGGGCGGCTATGACTATTGGCGTGCCGCCGATGTGCTTGAATTTACTTCCGACAGCAAGGGCGGATACATTTTTGACGAAGACGGAAATAAAATTCCTTTTTACGGCTACCGTTCAGACTGTATCAATGATTTTGCGGTGGAATTTATTGAAAAATGTGACAAAGATAAGCCGTTTTTTATGTTTGTATCTCAGCTTGAGCCTCATCATCAGAACACTTCTCACCGTTTTGAGGGTCACCCCGACACGGTGGAGAGCTTCAAGGATTATCCCATTCCTTCAGATATCGCTTTTTTAGATGGCGATTATGACAAGGAATTTCCTGATTATATGTCTGCGTGTCAGCGTCTTGATTATAATGTGGGTCAGCTTGTAGAAAAGCTCAAGGAGCTTGGCATTTATGAGGACACAATTATAATTTACACAAGTGACCACGGTTGCCACTTTAAAACAAGAAATCTTGAATATAAGCGCTCCTGCCACGAAAGCGCAACCCACACACCGCTGATTATCAGAGGCGGTGAATTCCTCGGCGGTGAAGAATGTGAAAAGCTCACAAGCCTTATTGATATTCCGCCAACGCTTCTCAAAATGGCAGGCATAGAAATCCCTGAAGAATACAGGGGAGATGACCTTGCCTCGGATAAAGAAAAAGACTGTGTCTTTATGCAAATCAGCGAGGGTCAGGTTGGCAGAGCAATCAGAACAAAGGATTATAAATACTGCGTTCAGTCACCGGGCATAGGATATCTTAAATCAAAAAGCAAGGTTTATTTTGAAGCATATTTATATGACCTGAAAAAGGACCCCGATGAAAAGGTAAATCTTGTTAAAGACCCTGAATATAAAAATATCCGTTCTTCTCTTCAGAAAATGCTCAAAGAGCAAATGGCTTGGGCAGGGGAAGCTGAACCGACTATTTTACCTGCAATTATTGCAAACAGGAGGTAGTGTATGAAATATTTAACCACTAAAGAAAGAATTTCGTTTACCGTTGCGGCATTTGGCAGAAGCGGAATTTACACTCTTATGTCGATGTTCGTTTTAAGATTTTTTACTGATGCAGTAGGTATTTCTTCAATAGCAGCCGGTTATATCATTCTTGCCGGCAGAATTTTTGACGCCGCTAACGACCCGCTTATGGGATTTATCGTTGACCGCACCCGTTCAAAATGGGGAAAGATGAGGCCGTATCTTCTTTATTCTCCTGTTCCTATTGCAATTACCACGATTTTATTGTTTACCGCACCCGATTTTAAATCAATGACAGCCAAGGTTGCCTATGCGGCGGTTACATATATCCTTTGGGGTATAGCGTTTACAATTCAGGATGTTCCGTTCTGGGGTCTCAGTGCGGTTATTACTCCGGATGAAAATGAAAGAACCTCTTTCATTTCAACTGCCCGTCTGGGCAGCACAGCAGGCGGAATTTTGCCAACACTTATTCTCCCGATTTTTATTGCAGAGAACGCTTTCGGTCTTACAAAGGGTTTCTTTATCGGTGCTGTGATTTTTGCTGTGCTCGGTGCAGGGCTTTCAAGCCTTGCTTTCTTCAACACCAAGGAACGCGTTGAAAATGTTGAAAAAGAAAAGTTTACTCTTAAAGAAACAGTTTCTCTTATTGTTCACAACAAGGTACTTCTTATAGTTGTAGCTTCTGCGATTCTCGGCTCAACAATGGTTATGGCAAATGTATCAGCAAGCTATATTTATAATTATCTCATTGAGGACAGCGGAATAATCCCTCAGAATATTCTGCTTACGGCAATGACTGTTGCAATCGGTGCAGGTATGATTCCGCCGATGCTTTTCCTGCCTGTTCTGAGAAAGAAATTCGACCTTAAAACCATTTATATTTTCTCATCACTTTTTGGTATCGTTTCTCACGTTGCTCTTTGGTTTTTCGGTTATTCAAATATATATGTGCTTCTTGTTTGCTTTGTGTTTATGGGTATTCCTCTCGGAGTTTACAATGTTATCACTTACGCCCTTATTGCTGACAGCGTTGACTACATTGAATGGAAAACAGGCAAAAGAAGTGAAGGCATCTGCTTTGCGTTTCAGACCTTTTTGAGTAAGGTAACGGCGGGTATTGCCACATTTGCTACAAGTATTGTTTTAACTGTTACTAATTTTAAGCAGCCGATAAACGATATTGTTCAGCAACAGTCAGAATTTACCAAAAACGGACTTTTCTTTATGATTACTCTTCTTCCTGCAATCGGTTTTGCACTCACAATTATTCCTATGCTTTTTAACGATTACACAGGTGAAAAGAAAAAGTCTATTCAAAAAGAGCTTGCTGAAAGAAGGGCGGCTCATAAATGATTTCGTTTCTGATAAAGCCGTCATCCTCTCTGTGTAATATGAGTTGCTCATACTGCTTTTATTGCGATGAAGCTAAAAACAGAGAAAATGCTTCGCTGGGCTTTATGAAAAAAGAAACAGCAGAAAATATTATCAAAAAAGCCGCCGAAATTTCAAAAGAAGCAATGTTTGTTTTTCAGGGCGGGGAGCCGCTTCTGGCAGGGGTGGAGTTTTATAAAGACTTTGCCGAAATGTGCAAAGGATACGGCTTGAAAGCTCATTACTCAATTCAGACAAACGGCACTCTTATTGATGAAGAATTTATCCGATTTTTTAAAGAAAACAATGTGCTTCTGGGTGTATCCCTTGACGGAGTTGAAGAGGTACATAACAGCCTGAGGAAAACAGCCGACGGCAAGCCTACATTCAAGACGGTTTTTGATAATATTAAGCTGCTTCAAAAAAATGAAATTGAATTTAACATTTTAACCGTAATTACTCCGGAGGTTGTTAAGCATACGGAAGAAATTTACCGGTTCTATATGGAAAACGGATTTTACTGTCAGCAGTATATACCCTGCATTGATGAAATAAATTCTTCTCAAAGGGCTTTATCAAACAGCGAATATGCCGATTTTTTAAAGCGGCTTTTTACTCTTTATTTTAATGACAAGCGTAGGGGAGTGCCTGTTTCTGTCAGATATTTTGACAATCTCTTAATGAAGCTTAACGGTATGCCTGCCGAGCAATGCGGAATGAACGGCATTTGCACGGTTCAGCTCGTAATTGAGGGTGACGGAACGGTTTATCCATGCGATTTTTACTGTATTGACGGTTATGATTTGGGAAATATCAATACACATTCTTTGGATGAAATTTTAAATTCTTCCAAAGCAAAAAGCTTTTTAAATGACAACCAAACAGCACATAAATGCAAGGAATGTGAATTCTTCAGAATCTGCGCAGGCGGTTGCAAAAGATACAGAGCAGACGGATTAAATGATTTCTGCGAGGCGTATAAAGAATTTTTTGAATTTTCAATGAGATAGGAGATTTCTATGAAGTACAACTGGGAAAATCCGGAGATTTTTAAAATTAACAAAGAAGACGGTCACGTTATAGCAATGCCTTATGACGATGCGCAGTCTGCAGTTGAGGGTGAGCAAAGCCCTTACAAAATGACACTTAACGGAACATGGAAATTCCATTGGCAGTTAGGTCTTAAAAACGGCTTGCCTGAGGGCTATTTTGCAGATAGCTATGATGCTTCTTCCTGGGATGATATTGAAGTGCCGTCAATCTGGCAGTTAAAGGGCTACGGTGTGCCTCTTTATTATGCAAGCACATTCCCTAAGGCAATCTGCAGAAGAAAAAATAAAATCCCCACTATTGACCACGACTGTCAGGAGGTGGGTATTTACCACCGTGACTTTGAAATTCCCGAAAACTGGGAAGACAGAGAAATTTTTATTCACTTCGGCGCCTGCAAATCTGCTCTTGAGCTTTATGTAAACGGCGAGTTTGTGGGCTATTCTCAGGGCTCGATGACTCCCCATGAGTTTGATATTACCAAGTATTTAAGAAAAGGCGTAAACAATGTTACCGCAACGGTTTACCGTTACAGTGATGCTACATATATCGAAAATCAGGATATGTGGAATATGTCTGGTATTTACCGTGAGGTTTATCTCTTTGCCGAGCCTAAGGTTTGCATCAGAGATTTCTTTGTTAAGACCCACTTTGACAAAGAGTTTGTGAATGCTGAAATTTCAGTAGATGTTTTTCTTAAAAATTATTCTCAGGATTCTTTCTCAGGTATTCTTTCTGTTTCTCTTCTTGAAGACGGAATCGAAATCGGGGATAAAGGATTTATCCTCAAAGGTGAAAAGAATACAACCTATAATTTCAAAAAGCTTGTTGAATCTCCCCGTCAGTGGTCAAGTGAAAATCCCAACAGATACACCCTTGTGATTTCACTTGTTAAGGGCGGAGAAGTTGTTTGCGCCAAGAGCATAAAGGTAGGCTTTAAGCAGATTGATTTTATCGGTGAAAGAATTTATGCCAACGGTGTGCCGCTTCTGATTAAGGGCGTTAACCGCCACGACTTTGACCCCGATACGGGCTGGAATGTTCCTAAAGAGCGCCATATTCAGGATATTATGATTATGAAGCGCAACAATATAAACTCAGTAAGAACAAGCCATTACCCCGATGACCCGTATTTCTATGATTTGTGTGATGAATACGGTTTGTGGGTTATGGATGAATGTGATATGGAAACTCACGGTGTCCGTCGTAAAAATGTTCCGGGTGATAATCCGAAATGGACAGGCGCTGTCTGTGATAAAATGGAAAGAATGGTCCTTCGTGACCGAAACCACCCCTGCGTATTTATGTGGTCATTGGGTAACGAAGCAGGTGACGGCTCCAACTTCTTAAGAATGAAAGAGGCCGCACTCAGACTTGACGATACGAGAAAGTTCCACTATGAGGGTGACTTTAATTTCACCAAGAGCGATGTTATCAGCCGTATGTATCCCGGCGCTGATTTGATGAAAAAGCTGGGTGAAAAGCAAGAGATTAAGCCCACCGCTTTTGAAAACTTTGCAAACGCTCTTGCCGCTGACAATAAGCCCATTAAGGCTTCTGACTATGAGGGCAAGCCCGTAATTCTTTGTGAATATGCTCACGCTATGGAAAACAGCCTTGGTAATTTCCAGGAGTTTATGGATGACTTTGAAAAGTACGATAATCTCTGCGGCGGATATATCTGGGACTTTGTTGACCAGGCACTTCGTTTTAAAGAAGACGGAGTTGAAAAATGGGTTTACGGCACAGACTTTGAAAAGGAAGAAGCAAAGAGCAAGAAATTTAATTTTATTAACATCACTGCTCTTACCGGCAGTAACACATATTTCAATGCCAACGGAATAATCGGCGCTGACAGAAGTGTTCACCCGAGCATCTACGAGGTTAAAAAGGTTTACGCCCCCGTTAAGGTTGAAGCAAAAGACCTTGAAACAGGTGTGTTTACAGTTAAAAATAAATTCCTGTTTTTAACCCTTGAGGATTACATCTTAACTTGTGAAATTTCTGCTGACGGTGAAGTAATTCAGCGTGCAGAGCTTGAAGGCTTTGATGTTGCTCCTCAGAGTGAGAGAGAGCTTAAATTCGGATATAATCTTGATAATTTCCCGAATGATAAAGAGAGCATTATAACATTTTCACTTAAATATAAGGTTGATAAGCCTTGGGCAAAAGCAGGCTATGAGGTTACCTTTGACCAGTATATAATCAAGCAGCCGAGCCTTCAGGAAAAAGAGCCGGCTCAGGGTAAGCTTACCGCTCTTAAAAAGGGTGCAACAGTTACCGTTAACGGACTTGATTTCTTTGCTGTTGTTGAAAAGGGTAAGCTTGTTTCGCTGAATTATAACGGAACGGAAATGCTCAAAGCTCCCGTAAGACCGAATTATTTCAGAGCTCTTACCGACAACGATATCGGTACATTTAATTTTGTTCCTTATGTGATTCCTTTCCACGCAAAATACCGCTATAAGGCTGCAACGGAAATGGCAAAGGGCAAAATCAAAGCTGTTAAAGAAAACGGCGACGGAACCGTTACCGTTGAAACCGCTTTTACTGCTCCTTATATGGCGGGTGTTAAGATTATCTACACCTTCAGCCCTGACGGAACAGTTAAGGTAACTCACAAGGGTAAACCGTGGTTGATTAAAATGGTCAGATTCGGAACACAGTTTGCACTTTCTGACGCTTACAAAAATGTTGAATGGTACGGCAGAGGCCCCCACGAAAACTATTGTGACAGAAAAACAGGTGCGAGAATTGCTGTTCACAAAATGACTGTTGACGAAATGGAACACAGGTATATGCGTCCGCAGGAAAACGGTTGCAGAACTGATGTGAGAACAATTAAGCTTACCGATGAAAACGATAAGGGTGTTAAAATCACAGGCTGCGGCAATCCGCTTTCATTCAATGCCTGGCATTATGAGCTTATGGATTTGGAAAAAGCAACCCATATCCACGAACTCGAGAAGAAAAATATCACAACCCTCAGCATTGACCTCGCTCAGTGCGGTGTAGGCGGTGATATGCCTGGTATGGCCTGCCTTCGTGAGCCGTACATTCTCCACAGCGGCAAGGATTATGAATACAGCTTTACAATAGAAAGAGTATAAAATAAAATCTGTATCACTAAGTTTTTAGTGATACAGATTTTTTACAGTTCGATATAGTGCGGAATAATATCCTCATAATGCCCGTCTTTCATTAAAAAGCCTTTCGGGATTGTTCCCAGTTGAGTAAATCCAAGCTTTTTGTAAAGATGTAAGGCTGAGTGATTTGTTTTAACCACAGCATTAAACTGCAGAATTTTAAATCCGAGATTTTTAGCTTCTTTTATGCAATCCTTAACGAGGGCTTCGCCTATGTGTTGCCCTCTTAAGGATTTTTTTACTGCATAGCTCGCATTGCAGATATGAGCGCATCTGCCCACATTGTTGGGGTGAAGAATATATAGCCCTATAATTTCTTCTTTTCTTACCGCTACGGCAGTTCTGCTTTGTGAAGAGAAAAAATCCTGTGCACTTTTTAAATCAAGAACATCTTTTTGCGGAAAAGCAATTCCGTCTTTTACAATATCGTTCCAGATTTCAATCATCTCGGGCAAATCACTCTTTTGAAAAGCTCTGATTATGTATTCCATTTAACCGATAAGATTTCTCAAAAATTCAACAGCGGCTGAAATATCCTTTGCAGGGTCGTCGCCAACTTCTCTTTCGATTGTGAGGAAGCCTTTGAAGCCGATGTCATCAAGAGCGGCAAGGTATTCGGGGAACGGAACGCTGCCTGTACCGAGAGGAACTTCTTCAAAAGAATCAGCGCCTGTTACATGCTCGCCTTCAATAAGAATTTTGTCAGCGCCGGGCATACCGTAAACCTTGTCAGGGTGAACATAGAAATTCTGAACACCGTCTTTTGCGTGGGTATGAACAATGTAATCCTTAAGATTGTAAACAGCCTGAACAGGGTCGTCACCTGTTACCATAACGAGGTTTGCAGGGTCAAGGTTAACACCTACGCCTGTTGAGCCAAGGGAATCAAGGAAGCCCTTGAGCATAAGTGAGGTTTCGGGACCTGTTTCAACTGCAAAGTGAGCGCCGATTGAATCAGCATAAGAGCTGAGCTCAAAGCAAGCCTCCTGCATAATTTTATATCTGTCACTGTTTTTATCTTCGGGAACAACACCGATATGAGTTGTAACAATGTCTGTGCCAAGCTCTTTGGCCATATCAAGAATTCTCTTCGATTTTTCAACCTTGTGAGGGTTCTGGTCCTTGTGAACAAATCCGCCTCCGCCAAGGTCACCGCAAAGAGCTGAAATAACAAGACCGTTATCTTCAACAAGAGCCTTGAATTCGCGTCTTTTCTGAGCGCTCATATTTTCGGGGGCCATATCTCCGTGAGAGGCATAAACCTGAATTCCGTCAGCGCCAACCAAAGCAGCCTTTTTAACAGCCTCAGGAATGGGTAAACGGAAAGAGTCAACGATAACACCTACAGGGAACTTAAACATAATAATTTTTCCTCCTTATAATTCAAGAGCTTTAATAAGCTCGTTAGCAATAAGCTTGTGACCTGCCGGGGCAGGGTGAACACCGTCTGCAAGCCAGCAGTCAGACGGGGCAATTTTGCAAAGCTCGTCAAATTTGTCCTGAAGCGGAACAAAAGTAAAGCCGAATTTTTCTGCAAGAGCCTTTGCTTTTTTTGCCATAGCTTTAACTCCTGTGTCAAAATCCTCCCAACGGGCTTCGGTTGCTGTGCCTTTGAGAACAAACGGCTCAAGAACGATAATTTTAATATCGGGAAGCTCCTTGAGAATGTCCTCATAAAGCATTGTCATAATTTGCTCGTATCTTTCGGGGGCAACTCCGTTTTCGCCGTTGATGCCGTGCCAAACATCGTTAACACCGATTAAGATGCTCATATAATCAGGCTTCAGGTTTACAATGTCGGTATACATTCTTGCGTATACGCTCGTGCTTCTGTCGCCGCTGATACCCTTGTTAAAAAATCTGAATTCACCGGGATATTTCAAGCTTAACTCGCCCACAACCATATTGGGGTAGCCCAGACCGAAGCTGTAACCGTCTTCACGCTCGCGCTGTCTGTCGGCGTCGGTTATCGAGTCACCTTGAAAAAGAAAAGTTTTCATAACATATCACCTCCAATAAATTATACATTCTGTAAGAGAGGAATACAAGAGCAAAAAAGGAAAAATTTTAATTGTAAAATATTGATGAAAACACTTGAATATTATCGATTTAGGTATTATCATATTACGAGTGATTAAATTGAGGAGGTTTGGCATTTGGTATTTTCAAGCTTATTTTTCCTGTTTGTGTTTTTGCCCGTAACATTGCTTTTGCAGCATTTTATGCCTAATGTCAGGCTTAAGAATATAGTTGTTCTCATTGCATCTCTCCTTTTCTACGCTTGGGGTGAGCCTAAGTGGATAGTGCTGATGCTTCTGGTTACATTAACCGATTATTTTGCAGGCATTCTGATAGATAAATACCGTGGCACCAAAAAAGCAAAAGCAGCGATGGTTTCATCCGTTGTGATTACCTTGGGTGCCTTGGTGGTGTTTAAATACCTCAACTTCTTTACCGACAACATTTTTTCTCTCTTTGGCTCAGATTTTAAAACAAATATCGCCCTTCCAATCGGCATTTCATTTTACACCTTCCAGGCTATGTCTTATGTTATTGATGTTTACCGTGATGATGTAAAGTGCCAGAAAAGTTACCCAAGGCTTTTGCTGTATGTGAGTATGTTCCCTCAGCTTATTGCAGGCCCTATTGTCCGTTACAGTGATATTGATAAAGAAATTGAAGAAAGAACAGTTACCTTTGATAAAATTTCTCAGGGTATTACCCGTTTTGTAATCGGTCTTTTTAAGAAGGCTGTGTTTGCCAATTTCCTTGGTGAAACTGCAACAATGTTCCTCGACGGAGATTTGACTCAGGTTACTGCAGTTCAGGGCTGGCTTGGAATAATTGCTTATTTCTTCCAGATTTATTTTGACTTTGCGGGTTATTCCGATATGGCAATCGGCCTTGGCAAGATGATGGGATTTTCTTTCCCCGAAAACTTCAATTATCCGTATATTTCAAAGTCGATTACCGAATTCTGGCGCCGTTGGCACATAACTTTAAGCTCCTTTTTCCGTGATTACATTTATATACCGTTAGGCGGTAACAGAAAGCATCATGTTTTTAATATGCTTGTGGTTTGGACCCTTACAGGCTTCTGGCACGGTGCAAGCTGGAACTTTGTTTTTTGGGGCTTTTACTATTTTGTTTTGCTTGTTCTTGAAAAGAAGGTTTACGGCAAATACCTTGAAAAGCTCCCGGTTCTGATAAGAAGATTTTACAGTGTGTTTATTGTAATAATCGGTTGGGTATTTTTCTATTATGAAGATATATCCGCAGTGGGCGGCTTGCTAAAAGCAATGTTTGGCTTTAACGGCTTCTCTCAGGCGGGAGATTTAACAATTATACTCAACAGAGCTATTCTTCTTGTTATGGCGGCTGTGGCTTCAACTCCTTTTGTTGCAAACCTTGCAAAGAATGCTGTAAGAAAGCTTTCGCGAGTTAAAAACGGCAGAGAAGCCGTTCAGGTTGTTACAATTATTTTTCAGTTAAGCGTTTTATTTGTTTGTGTAGCGGCTCTTGTAGGTTCAACCTATAACCCGTTCCTTTATTTCAGATTTTAAGTATTTTTCAGCAGAAAGGCGGTGAGGATATGTCATCAAAAAGAGCTAAAAAGAAAAAACAAAAACAGCTTGAAGAAAAGCAGCTTGAAGCAGAGCTTCAGCCGGCTGAAAAGGCTCAGGATGAAGAAGATATCCCTGCACCGCAAGAGTCTGAGAATGAAACTGAGGCCGTCGCAGAAAACACACAAAGCGGGGAAACTGCAGAAAATGCAGAAGCAGAAGCTCAGGAACCGGAAGAAATTCAGGAGCCTGAAATTGAGAAAGATGTTTTTCAAGAGGAGCCTCATGACGAACAGCTTATAGTTGAACAAAAAGAAAAAGAAGATTTTGCAGTAATGATGCAAGACTTCAAGGCGGCAGTGGAGCAGGTGAATGAAAAGGACCCTGATGAAGAAACTCTCATCCGCCTTTTTGGTGAGTGCGATACAGATTCACATAAAGAAAAGGTTATTGAAAATCCTTATGAAATTGTTGAAAAAGAAGAGCACCGCATAGCTCACCTTGTTTTAAAGATTTTATATGCCGCATCGGCGTTGCTTTTTACCGGTGCTTTGCTTGTGTTCGGAATTATCAGCTTCTGCGATGAAGATAAGCTTGTTTCTCAGACCGAAAACAGAACATTAACTCAAAAGCCTGCGCTGACACTTTCCGCCATTTTCAGCGGAGAATATACTGTACAATTTGAAAACTACTATTCAGATAATTTCCCTGCACGCGATTTCTTTATCGGTGTCAACGGCAAAATCAAAGATGTTTTAACAAGATTTTCTGTAGGTGATAATACGGATGTTATCATCTCTGTAGATAAGTCTGATGATGACTTCGCAGGTGAGGGTGTTGACCTGGGCAATAAGCCTGAGAATTCTGATGAAATAAAAGAAAATACTGCCGAGGTTACCCCTGATGATGAAGCTTCCATCAAAGGCTCAATTATTTTAAGCGGTGACAGAGCAATGGAAATTTACACTTATAACGAAAGTGATGCCAAGAGGTACGCTTCGGTTGTTAATAAAACTGCCGCCGCAATGCCTGACGGGGTTAAGTTCTATTCTCTTGTTTCGCCCACAGCGGTTGAATTTTACGGCACAAAAACTTACCGTGAGGGAGTTCATTCTCAGCGTGATGCAATTAAGAATATTTATTCAAAGCTCAGTGACGATGTGATAACGGTTGATGCTTATTCTGCTCTTGTGGAAAAGAGTGAAGAATATATCTACTTCCGCACCGACCATCACTGGACAGCCCGAGGTGCTTATTATGCCTACACTGCATTTTGTAATACGGCAGGCGTAACGGCTCCTAAGATTGAGTCATTTACAACTCATAACATTGAAGATTTTGTCGGCTCACTTTACCGTTCTTCTCAGGCCGAAGCTCTTAAGAAAAATCCTGATTATGTGGAATGCTTTGAGCTTCTTGTTGATGCAACAAATACCGTTTATTCAACCCCTGAAATGACCGACGGAATTAACACCTATATTGTTGCCAAAAAAGTAAATGCCGACAATAAATATCTTGCGTTTATTTCAGGTGACCAGCCTCTTGAAAAGATAAAAACAAATGTAGCAAACGGCAAGAAAATTCTTGTTTTGAAAGAATCCTTCGGTAATGCCTTTGTTCCTTTCCTTTGCAATAACTATGAAGAAGTTTATGTTGTTGACCCGAGAAAGATGGATATGTATCTTCCCGATTTTGTTAAAGAAAACGGAATTCAGGAGGTTCTTGCAATTAACTATTGCTTCGGTATTTCAAACTCAAAATATTGCAACGAGCTTGAAAAGCTGACCGTTAAAGAGGTAAAGGAGTGATTTTATGAAAAAGATATTACTTCTTTTAATTGCTTGTGCAATGCTTTTGCTTTGCGCCTGTGATGAAGACACCCCAAAAGTGGAAGAAGACCAAAACAAAAGCACTTCTCAAAGCTCTGCGCCCTCTGAAGAGTCGACCACTGTTCCGTCTCAGCGTATTGAGCATATAGCTGAAAAGCTTGAAAACGGAATGCTTGAAAACCTTGACGAATACAATGAAGAGGAAAAAGAGCAGATTAAATCTGCCGTTGAAAAAGACGGCTACACCCTTGAATTTAAAGACGACGGCTCAGGTGTTCTTTCTAACGAAGAGGGGGAGTGGACCGTTGCCGCAGGCTGGGTAGAAAATGAATACACCGAGGGTATCCCGGTGATTGATTTCGGCACGGTAACTATGAGCATGGAGGATGAAGATTCAAAAGGCAACTATTATATGTTCCTCATCCGTCAGGCTAATTTCTTAGAGGTCGAAAATTATGTAGAAACCCTTGGCCAAATCGGCTATACTGATGTTATAAGCAAGGTTGTTAATCAGTCGGCCAATGCCGTTGTTTTTGAAGCTCAGAACAGCAACGGAAAGCGGATAGAGCTCGGCTATTCCTCTAACGGATTTACATTTAAAATTTACAAATAAAATTGCGGCATATTTTCTCGTTTGAGAATTTATGCCGTTTTTTATTAAAGAAATATTAAAAAGCAGTAAAGTGATTGAAATATATCAACTTTTATGTTAAGATTTATATAACTAAACTTATGTGAGGAGAAATGAAGTTAAATGAGTGCGGTAGTTAAAGATTGGTTTTACAGAATAACCCACAACTGTAAAAAGTGGGAAATGGCCCTTTGGTGGATTTTCAGAATTATTATGATTTACGGACTTATAGAGTCTTTTGTAAATGCTGATAAATATGAAGACAAAATCAGAACAATGATGATTGTAAACTTCCTTTGTTGCTTCGGTTGGGAAATTTTTCAGGCTTTTCCAAAAAGTCATTTGTTCAGATATCTTCCGTCATCATTGCAGAATTTTACAAGCGTATATGTTTTCTTAACAGCCTTTATGGGTGCTTATGTTAACTGGTATTATGAAGTTTGGTGGTGGGATAAATCCCTTCACCTTGTAAGCGGCGGACTTCTTGTTCTTGCAGGCTATGTGATGATTAAGGCTTATGAAGAGCGTGACGGACGCCATATTCCCGTGACCGTAACTGTTTTTGCGGCGTTTTGTGCTTCGTTTATGTTCGGAACATTCTGGGAATGCTTTGAATTCACCTTTGACCAGCTTTTTGGCGGCGATACACAGCATTGGTCTTATAAATTAGCTGAGGAAGCAAACAACCTCACTCTTATTTTCCAGCCTGCAAAAGAGTTCCATTCAGAAGATTGGTTTGCACGCTTTGCTCTTATTGACACAATGACCGATATTGTTTCAAACTCTGTGGGTGCTGTTATTTGCGGAATTATCCTTAAATTATCTCTTCTCAAAAAAGAAAAGGCTGAGAGAGCTGAAAGTAAAAAAGAAAAGCTTTCAGTTAAATAATTAAACTGATTTCAATAAGGAGGTGAGAGGCGTATGAAAAAAATTACGGCATTTTTGTTGGCGGTTGTTCTTGTTGTTTGTTCATTGAGCTTAACTGCCGCCGCAACCGAAAAGGCAGATTATAACGGATATCCTATAGTCCTTGTGCCGGGTTATGCCTCTGCATCTCTTCTTTATGAAGAAAACGGCAAAACCTACTCCGCCTGGGGCTGGAAAGCTGAAGATTTAACTAATGATTTTGCCAATAACGGTCTTACGCTTTTAAAGGGTATTGACCTGATGCTCAGGGGCGAAAGTGATTATTTTATTAACGCAGTCGGCACTTCTATGCAGGATTTGTTTGCAAAAATGGAATGTAACCCCGACGGCACAAGCAAAAAGAATGTGCGCCCCGTTTTGTTTAACGCTGATGTAACCAACGACAAATATATGAACGCCGCTTACCCCGAGGGCGATTACAGAGTTGAGCTTGATATGACAGGCGCTCTCGATGAGCTTGTTGGCGAAGAAAATGTTTTTTATTTTAACTGTGATTTCAGAATGAGCGCGGTTAAATGCGCCGAAAAGCTCAATGAGTATATAACTCAGGTCAAGGCTTTCACAGGTAAGGATAAGGTGAATATCATAGCCGTAAGCCACGGCGGATTGATTACCTCCACATATATTTCTCTTTATATGCAGCAGCAGGATGTTTATAATGTGGTTATGGACGAGCCTGCTTTGGAGGGCGCTTATATGGCGGCAGATTTTTTGAATAACTCTATCGAGCTTGACGAAGAATCTCTTGTGAATTATCTTGAATATCATTCTCAGGCTGAAACAGATTTTGACTGGCTTGTTAAGGCTCATCAGCTCGGCCGCATAGACGAGGTTTCAAAAAAGGTAGTGCCTTATGCCATAGAGTCGGTAAAATATTGGGGAAGTCTGTGGGATTTTGTTCCTTTGAACGAATATGAACGCCTTAAAAAAATCCACCTTGATGAAGCTGAGTCAGCACAGCTTATTGCTCAGAGTGACTATGTTCATTATGAAATTATGGGTCACTACCGTGAGATTTTTGAAAAAGCCAAAGCACTTGGAATGAATATCAACATCATTGCAGGTGCAGGTCATAAAATTATTACGGGAACTGACGAAAATTCTGACGGAATTATAACCGTAGCTTCGTCAACGGGAGCAACCTGTGCGCCTTACGGCAAGCGTTTTTCTAACGGATATGTTCAGGCAGAAGGCTCTGATGAGCGTATGATTTCACCGTGGATGAATATTGACGCTTCAACCTGCTATCTGCCATATAACACCTGGTTTGTAAACGGTCTTTATCACGGAATGGAGTTCTGGGATGAATATTCCCGCTCACTTCTTTTTAAGCTTGTTACCGCAACCGAGCCTATGAATGTGAATTCCGACAGCTATTACACAAGATTTCACGATACCACAAGTGTTACTTCCTCTGTGTTTTCTTCTTTTGATGAAAGTGAAAAAGGTTATCTTACCGCTAAGGATAATGCGCTGATTATCAAAAATCTTTCATCAAAATATCAGATGGCAGTTTTGTCGGTAAAATGCCACGGAACTCAGGCTGAGTTTGACTGGGATATTGAATTTATAAAGCCGGGGGAAAGCACCACCGCTTATCTTAAAGGCTCATTGCCTGAGGGAACAACATACACCCAGGTTACTGTTACCTACTTCCTTTTGGGAAGCATAACTCCTCTTAATCAGCGAAAGCAGAATTTCACCGTATTCAACGGCAAAGCTCAGGCTGAAAAAGAAGAATATATTGATACGGAATTTAAATCTGATTTTGAGAAGAAAGCTCCTCAAAAATTTGTAACCTTCATTGAAAAAATCGGATTTACCGATTTTGTTGATGTAACCTATGATGCCTCTTCAACATTGTGGCAAAGATTTAAAAATCTATTTAAGTAATAAAGAAGTCTGCTCAAGCGGACTTCTTATTATTTTGCACATAAATTTTTAAGAAAAAAGCAACTTTTCACTTGAAAATACACATATAGTATGATATAATAACCAAATAATTTTGAGAGGAGGAATAACCGTGTTAATGTATGAGGTGTTTGGTCAGCCGGTGATTTTTTGGATTTTAAGTGTTCTCACCTTCAGTCTGACCTTACTCAACGGCTTTCTTGACGGCAGTAATACGGTGGCTACATTGATTGCAAGCCGTTCAATGAGACCGAGAACAGCGTTGCGCTTTGCGGCGGCGATTGAGTTTGTTTCTCCGTTAACCTTATTTGTAACGGGCTTTGGTGTTTCAAGAGCCATTCAGAATATGGTATATGAAGAAAACTATTTAGGAGCAACAGGTGAGGACCAATACCGTGCCCTTTGCTTTATCGGTGCAGGCGTGCTTGCCGCCGTATTGTGGGATTTGACCGCTTGGCTTTCTCATGTTCCGTCAAGCTCAACTCACGCTCTTCTCGGCGGAGTTGTTGGCTCAAGTGTTGTAGCATACGGCTTGGGCAGTGTTGCCTGGTTCCAGTTTTTATACAGAGTTATTCTTATGATTTTCCTTGCACCTGTTGTTGGCTTTATTGCCGGCTTTATTGTAATGAAAATCAATAAAACCATTTTTATGAAAGCCTCAAGAGGAGCAAACACCGTTTTTAAAAGAATACAGATTTTAAATGTTTTGCTTTTGGCATACAGCCATTCAACCCACGATTCTCAGAAAACTCTCGGTATCATAATGCTTCTTATGTCTATCTGCGGAGGAACGGTTGCAACCCAGCCTCCTGTTCTTGCCGTTTTGGTTGCGGGCACTTGCCTTGCAACAGGCATTCTCTTCGGCGGCTATAACATAATCAGAACTGTCGGTATGAAAATCTTTAAGGTTAAGCCCATTCATGCATACTCTTCTCAGTTGGCATCTGCAACCTCATTGATTACCGCAAATGCGCTGGGCGTTCCTGTTTCATCAAGCCACATTGTAAGCACCTCAGTTATGGGTGTTGGTGCGGCTGAAAGATTAAGCGCCGTCAGATGGATAAATGTTAAAAAGATTGTTATTTCTTGGTTTATTACCGTTCCTATTGTAGGCTCTCTGGGCGCGTTGTTCTGCTTTATCCTCACTAAAATTGTAGGAGTGTAAAATATGGATTTTATGGCTGTCTTAACTAAGATTGTTGCTTTTCTTTGCAGCTTTTTAATTCCTCTTTCAAACGGGCTGAATTGCCTTTTTAACGGCGACATTTATCCCTTCCAATCAAACACCAAGGTTATCGGCCTTGAAACCTTTGACAGAAGCCAGGGTGTTACCACAGACGGTGAGTATTGGTTCTTCAGCGGTAAGGGTTCACTTACAAAAGTAAACATTGAAACCAACGAGATTGAGGTTAAAAATGACAATCCGTTCCTCGGCTTTGAAGAGTACGGTGTTGACCATGTTGGCGGAATCAGCTATTATAACGGCCTTATCTATGCAGGCCTTGAAGACAGTAAGGTTTGGAACAGCCCTCTTGTTGCGGTGTATGATGCAGACACACTTGAGTATGCTGGCAAGTTCATTCACCTTGACACCGAAAAAATGAAAAGAGGCTGTCCTTGGGTTTGTTGTGACGGTGAAAGAGGTTACTTTTATGTTGCCAACAGCCGTGACACAGTAGAAATGTATTGCTACGATATTGATACCTTTGAATATGTTAAAACCGTTTCATTTGAAACAGAGGTTGCGGCAATTCAGGGTGCTGAAATGTATAACGGCATTATGTACGCCGCCACCAATGATGCAACAAGAGCTGTGTATCAGATTAACCCCGACACAGGCTCGGTTACAAAATATTTTGACCGCATTATGTATCAGCCTCTTCTCATTGATAATTTTGGCGGTGAGGGCGAAGATATAACAGTTCTTCAAATGGAAGACGGAACATTGTTCCACGCTCTTGATTTGGGAGCACTCTTTATTGACGCTAACCTGCGCCATTACAAACCAATAGCATAAAACTAACGGCAAGACGAGAAATCGCCTTGCCGTTTTTGCACTTACAGGATGTTTGCTATTTCTTTTAGTGAAGTTACGGTGTAATTCAGCTTTAATTCCCGGGGAACCGGTTTACTGTGGGGGTTATAGAAGCAGGTTTTCATTCCGCACCGAATTCCTCCTGCCATATCAGATGACAGAGAATCACCGATTATCATAATTTCACAGGGTTTAATTATTTTATCAGCCTTTGAATTTAATCTGTCTATGCAGGTGTTAAAAAATTCTGACGAGGGCTTCGAGCTCCCGATTTCTTCAGAGATAAATAAATGAGAAAAATAATGGAGCATTCCGCATATTCTGAGCCTGTTGACCTGTTGAAAATACGGACCGTTGCTGGCAACTCCAAGAGTGTATTTCCCGCTGAGGGATTCCAGCAATTCAGACGCACCGTTTATCGGAATTGCGCTTTCACACAAACATTCCTGAAAGTATTTTTCAAAAGCCACTCCGTCAGCAGATATTCCCAAATGCTCAAATATCTTGTTCCATCGTATTTTCTGCAGTTCTTCAAAGCTTAGTTCACCGTTTTCAATAGAGCGCCACAAAGAAGAGTTTATGTTTGTAAAAACAGAAAACATATAGTCTTCATATTTGCCTATTCCGAATTTTTCAAACCCAATTTTCATAGATTCTTTAACATATTCATCGAAGCTTAGCAGAGTGTTATCAATATCAAACAGAATTACCTTTAACATATTCGTTCCTCAGAAGTAAACTTTGTTAAATTGATTATACTCTTTAATTAAAACAAAAACAACCCCACAAGAACGCCTGATTCTTGTGGGGCTATTAGTATGCAATTATTATTTGAATGCCTTTTTCTTTGCAAGAAGAAGTATAGGAACAAATACAAACACTGCAACAACCGAAGCAAAGAGGAACATACTTGTTGACGGAACGAGCTTTTCAACGCCGTATTCAACAATTGTAAGGTTAGACATTTGGCAGGCAAGGTCACCAATCATAGGACCAACAACCATTGGAATAAGCACCATGAAAATCATTCTGATACCCTGGAAAAGACCAACCTTATCTTCAGGAATAAAGTCACGCACAGCGGCACTCAACTGAATCTGAAGAATAACATAGCCTATGAGTGTGGGTGCAATGCCGATGAGCACAACAACAATGTTTGTTGAAATTGAAAGAATGGCAAGACCGACAATAAAAAGAATGATTGTAGGAATAAATGCTTTTAACTTGCTCTTGTTGGCAACCTTAAGAAGAATAATTATGCCTGCGATAAGCGCCGCAACCGCAACAACAGCAGTGATGATTGTTTTGGCGTCAAACACAACATCCTTGAGAACAACCTCACCGAGATAAACGAAAAGATAGGGGAAGAAAACCTGAACTGCAATGTTATAAAGGCAAACAGCAGTAAGAGCGAGATAAAGCTTTGAGTTTTCTTTAATAACAGACGGTCTGAAACCGTAGAAAAGGTCGCTCCAATAATTTGAATTTGTTTTTTCACCTTTGATTTTTGGCTCTTCAAGGGTGAAAAGACCAACAACACCGCAAACGGCAACAACAAGACCAAGACCGAGGAAAAAGGCCTTGTAGCTTACAACGCCGCCCTGAGCAAGACTGCCTACACCCATAACTGCAACCATTGCAACAACACCAACAATCATAAGTGCTGTTTCAACCGTTGGTCTGACTGCAGGGTTGGTAACGTCTGTTACCCAGGCATTAAATGCCGAGTCGTTACTGGTTGAGCCCATAAAGGTCATAACCATATCCATAATAATTACTGCCCAGATTGAAAAGGCAAGAATTTTAATTTCATCGCTGAGACCGAAAATAGATGCTATATTTTCTTTTGAAATAAAGCCGAAAGCGGCGGTGATAATACCCCAGATTATGTAACCCACAGAAATGAAAACCTTACGCTTTTTCATTTTTTCACTGAGTGTACCCATAATAAAGGTGGTAACAACTGCCGTTATTGCCGAAAGAGCGACCATACGGCTGATTGCTGTTGTGGGAGCCATAACGCCTGCAAGGGCTGTGGCAGAAACACCCTCGTAAATTTCACCGTAAAGGAAGGTGTTGAAATACATATTTTCAAGGTTCCACGCAATACCGCCCATAAAGCTGAAAATAATAATATTCAGCCAGATTCGTTTGCTGAGCTTATTTTCCATATTCTTACATTCCTCCTGTAAAAAACTATTGCAAACCCATTATAGCACACTATAATGAATTTGCAAAACAGTTTTTATATTTTATGAGAAACTTACACATTTATTTTTGAAATTTGCAAAGGTTCATTCACCGTTCTGTATGTTGCCCAGCTGATAGAAAGCAACTGCGGAAGCGGCTGCAACATTCAGCGAATCAACACCGTGATACATTGGAATTTTCACAGTAAAGTCGCAGTCAGATATGGTTTCAAGAGAAAGACCGTCACCCTCTGTTCCCAAAATGATGGCAAGCTTATTTTCGTCTGTCAGCCTTGGGTCGTTGATGGAAAGAGAATTATCCTTAAGTGCCATAGCTACGGTTTTAAATCCAAGGGCCTTTAGTTCATCAAGGCAGTTATCATCTGAAAAGGTCCATTCAATCTGAAATACAGTGCCCATGCTTACTCTTGCGGCGCGTCTGTACAGAGGGTCGGAGCAACCGGGAGTGAGGATTACTGCATCCATTCCAAGCGCCGCGGCAGAGCGGATTATGGCACCCACATTGGTGGGGTTCATAACTTTATCCAATATAACTATTCTTTTCTTGTTTTCGCAGATTTCTTTTACATTAGGCAAAGGCTTTCGCTTCATAGCACACAGCATGCCTCTTGTAAGCTTGAAGCCTGTCAGCTGAGTCAGAATATCAAATTCCGCGCAAAAAACAGGAACATCTTTGATTTTATCAAGAATCTGCTTGCCTTCGCCTTCAATATGCCTTTTTTCCATAAGGCAGGAAACCGGCTCATATCCTGCGTCAAGTGCTCGTTCAATAACCTTCGGGCTTTCTGCTATAAACAAGCCCTTTTCGGGAAATTCTCTGTTTAACAGCTGAACCTCAGTGAGCCTTGCATATACATCAAGCTCCGGCGCAAGAAAATCTGTTATTTCTACAATGTTATTCATTTTATTCTCCGTTATTTTGATATGTATGGATAATTGGGATTTTACAGTGTCACACCTCGTCGTTGTAATACTTGATTATTAAATCGGTAATATTTTCAGCAACCTTACGGGTTTCAAAAAGTTCATGCTCCCAAATATATATTGCTGATGTATCCGTTTCGCCATTTTGAAGGACACGATAGCAGTAATAGTCGCCACAGCCATTTGTGGCAAAGTAAATATAGCGATTAACTTTCTCTTCAAATTCGTACGGCTCAAAGTATTCAGGAAATATCTCTCGATTAGTTTTCACATGATTAACAATTTCTTCTGCTGAAAGCAAAAACCAATGGTCGCCATTCGTCTCATGTAGCAGGTTTTTAAGTTCATTAGGAAATGTGAATCCGACAAACTGTTCAGCTTCAGAGATTTCATTTTCAGAACATGGCTTTTGCAATTTTGCCCAATTATGTCCTTCTATAAGCTTCCCAATCAATTCTCTATACATATTGATACTCCCACGAATTCCGGTTTATCAAATTTATTCCTTAAAAAAGTGTGCTTCAACTTCTGCACAGATGTAATGGTAAATCGGCAGGTGCAATTCCTGAATTTTAAATGTTTCCTTTTCGGGTGCACAGATGCAGATGTCTGCGTTTTCTTTAAGCTTTCCGCCTGTGTTGCCTGTAAGGCCGATAACGGTAACGCCAAGTGCCTTTGCCACTTTAACTGCACCAAAAACATTTTTTGAATTGCCCGAGGTGCTGATTGCGATTAAAATATCACCCTTGTTGCCAAGAGCCATAAGCGGTTGAGCATAAATCAGCTCAGGGTCAACATCGTTACAAAATGCAGAGTTAAGTGCAGTCATTGACGGCAGAGAAATGGCAGGCAGACCGCATTGAAGCTTTGAGAGTATTTCGTCGTCAATAAGAGGGGAGCTTGCTTTCATTTCGGCTTTCTTTTTTTCGCTTATTGGGCGAAGCTTCAAGAAGCCTTTCATAAGCTCACCCACAATGTGCTCACAATCGGCACAGCTGCCGCCGTTGCCGCAAAGAAGCACTTTGCCGCCGTTTTCATAACAGCTTATAATTGCATCTGTTGCGTTTACAATTTCTTCTTTTATTTCATTCAAAGCAGGGTATCTGCTCATAAGCTCGTTTAACATATAATCACTCCAATGCTGTAGCTATTGCGGCATAATCTCCGATGCTTTCACCTAATTTTGCAGGCAAAATCTTGCAACAGCTTGCAGAAACAGGTAAAGCTTCTTTTTCAATAATTTCTTTTGCACTTTCCCAAAGAAGATGATGTGAACGGGCAAAAATGCTGCCAAGGACAATCACTTCGGGATTAAGAATGTCAATCACAACCGAAAGTCCTCTGCCGAGGTATTCTCCGCAGATTTTATAAACCTCAATGGCTGTTTCATCGCCGTTATCTGCGGCTTCGGCTATGGTTTTTGCGCTGATATCGTCGGCTGTCATACCTTTTTTGAAGTAAAGGGGATATTCACCAGTTTGAACCCTTTCAAGTGCTTTTGTGTAGCCGAGCTGAGCAATGCCGCCGCCGCTGCAAAATCCCTCAAAGGAGCCAGCTTTTCCGTAGCCTACAGGTCCGAAGCGGTCAAGGCGGATGTGGCCAAGCTCACCTGCGTTGTCGTTCGTTCCGCTGTAAAGCTTGCCGTCGAGAATAAGCCCTGCACCAAGCCCTGTGCCGAAGGTGAGGAACACTACATTGCTGTAGCCTTTTCCTGCACCGAATTTCCACTCAGCCATTGCGCAGGCATTGGCATCGTTTTGCAGTTTGGCTTTTACTCCGTAATGAGCTTCAATCTGCTTCACAATTTCAACATTATCCCAACCGGGAAGATTGGGAGGGCTCATAATAACCCCTCTTTTTGAACTCAGAGGGCCACCGCAGGAAATTCCGATTGCGTCGGGCTTTGTGTCGAGGATTCCGTCGGCCTTTTCAATAAGCCTTTCAATCATTTCTGTGGGTGAAATTTTACGGTCGGTCGGGAGCTTTTCTTTTTTCAGAATTTCAATATTTCCGTTTTTATGTTTTGCGGTAATTACGGCGCATTTTGTTCCGCCTATATCAAAGCCTAAAATCAGCATTAAATCGCCTCTTTACTTCAGTTTAAATAATTATATATTAGTGAATTTTTTGTGTCAAGATACGATGAAATCTTTATTTTTAAATATATATGTGTTATAATAAATAAGATAATGAAATCAAAGAGGTGAGAGTGTGGACAAGTTTAAATTAGTTTCAAAATTTCAGCCTATGGGCGACCAGCCCCAGGCTATTGAGGAGCTTGTGAAAAGCATCAATAGCGGCAACCGCGAGCAGACGCTTCTGGGCGTAACAGGCTCTGGTAAAACCTTTACTATGGCAAATATCATTGCAAAGCTTAACAGACCTACTCTCATTCTTGCCCATAATAAAACTCTTGCAGGTCAGCTCTGCTCCGAATTTAAAGAGTTTTTCCCTGAAAACGCAGTGGAATATTTTGTTTCCTATTACGATTACTATCAGCCTGAGGCGTATATTCCCACAACCGATACTTATATCGAAAAAGACAGCGCAGTTAATGATGAAATTGACAAGCTTCGCCATTCGGCAACCTCGGCCCTTTCTGAAAGACGGGATGTTATCATAGTTGCCAGCGTCTCTTGTATTTACAGCCTTGGTGACCCCATTGATTACCGCAGTATGGTAATTTCTTTGAGAACAGGTATGGTTAAAGAGCGTGATGAGCTTATTCAGAAGCTTATTGAAATTCAGTATGAGCGCAATGACATCGGCTTTTCCCGTAACAAGTTCAGGGTAAGGGGAGATGTGGTTGAAATTTACCCCGTTTACTCCAATGAAAATGCAATCAGAGTTGAATTTTTCGGTGATGAAATTGACCGCATAAGTGAAATAAATGCTCTTACAGGTCAGGTGAAAAATACCCTTTCCCATGTTGCAATTTACCCTGCGTCACATTATGTTGTGTCGCCTGATAAAATGGAGCAATCCATTCGCACCATTTATGAAGAAATGCAAAAGCAGGTTGAGGTTTTTCAGTCAGAGGGCAAGCTTCTTGAGGCTCAGCGTATAAAACAGCGCACAGAGTACGACATTGAAATGCTTCGCGAAACAGGCTTTTGCAAGGGCATTGAAAACTATTCTGCAATTATGTCGGGCAGAAAACCGGGTGAACCGCCGTTTACACTTCTTGATTATTTCCCGGATGACTTTTTGCTTTTTATTGATGAATCTCATGTAACCCTGCCACAGGTCAAGGGAATGTTCGGCGGTGACTATTCAAGAAAAGACAGCCTTGTTAAATTCGGCTTCCGTTTGCCTTCTGCTTATGACAACCGACCGCTGAAGTTTGAAGAATTTTATGAAAAAACAGGGCAAAAGGTGTTTGTCAGCGCAACCCCGGGTGAGTTTGAGCGCACAACCTCTGCCCACACTGCGGAACAGCTTATCCGCCCGACAGGTCTTCTTGACCCTGAAATTATAGTTAAGCCCACCGACGGTCAGATTGATGACATTGTTTCGCAAATCAATGAACGGATTGAAAAAGGTGAGCGAGTTCTTATTACAACTCTTACCAAAAAAATGGCGGAGGATTTGACCGATTACCTTGAAAATATTGACATTAAGGTGCGTTATATGCACTACGATGTTGAAACCATTGAGCGTATGAAGCTTATCCGTGAGCTTCGTCTGGGTGAGTTTGACGTGCTTGTGGGTATCAACCTTTTAAGAGAAGGTCTTGATATTCCCGAGGTTTCTTTGGTGTGTATTCTTGATGCAGATAAAGAGGGATTTCTCAGAAGTGAAACCTCACTTATTCAGACAATCGGCCGTGCCGCACGAAATGCAGACGGTCAGGTTATTATGTATGCTGACAGCGTTACGCCTTCAATGGAGCGCGCAATTAAAGAAACAGCCAGAAGAAGAGAAAAACAGCAGAGATATAACGAAGAACACGGCATTATACCAAAAACAATTAAAAAAGAAGTCCGCGATATTCTTGAAATTTCCACTCACGAGGGTGATAAGCCGTCAAAGAGAATGACAAGAGAACAGCGTGAAGCTATGATTAAACAGCTCACCGCCGAAATGAAAGCGGCAGCGAAGATTCTTGAATTTGAACACGCGGCTTATTTAAGAGATAAAATTGAGAAACTCAAAGAAGGAAAATAAAATGCAGGTTAAAGATATTTTTGTTAAAGGAGCAAAAGAGCACAATCTGAAAAATGTGGATGTGCGTATCCCTCGCGACAGCCTTGTGGTTTTTACGGGGCTTTCGGGTTCAGGTAAATCCTCTTTGGCCTTTGACACAATTTACGCTGAGGGTCAGAGGAGATATGTGGAATCCCTTTCGTCTTATGCCCGTCAGTTCTTAGGGCAGATGGAAAAGCCGTCGGTGGATTATATCGAGGGCCTTTCTCCCGCTATATCCATTGACCAGAAAACAACCTCCAAAAACCCGCGTTCAACTGTTGGAACGGTTACCGAAATTTACGATTATCTGCGCTTGCTTTATGCGAGGGTGGGTATTCCTCATTGCCCTGTCTGCGGCAGAGAAATCAGCCGTCAGAGCATAGATACCATTGTGGATAAAATTATGGAGCTTCCCGAAAGAAGCAAAATTCAGCTTCTTTCACCCATTGTAAGCGGAAGAAAGGGTGAGTATGTCAAAGAGCTTGACAATGCCCGAAAAAGCGGCTTTGTAAGGGTCAGGATTGACGGCAGTATTTACGACCTTTCCGAAACAATCAAGCTTGATAAAAACAAAAAGCACAATATTGAAATTGTGGTTGACCGCCTTGTTATCAAGGAGGATATAAAAAGCAGACTTACTGATTCTGTTGAAACCGCCACAAAAATGTCGAAGGGGCTTCTTATGGTGGATGTTGCCGACGGTGAGGAACTTTTGTTTTCGCAGAATTATGCCTGCCCCGAGCACGGAGTAAGTGTGGAAGAGCTTTCACCCAGAATGTTTTCTTTTAACAATCCCTTTGGTGCTTGCCCGACCTGTATGGGTCTTGGTGTGTTTATGAAGCCCAATGAGGCTTTGGTTGTGCCTGATGACAGCCTTTCTTTGGCAGACGGCGCAATTAAAGCAACAGGCTGGTCAAATGCAGACGGCGGAACAATCGCACAGATGTATTTTGAGGGCGTTATCAATGCCTATGGCGGCAGTATGACCACCCCGTACCGTGATTTGCCCAAGGAAACAAGAGAGGTGCTGATGTACGGCACAAAGGGCAAAAAAATTAAAATGGAGCGCAAAAACGCTTACGGCAGCGGAACTTATATGGCTGAGTTTGAGGGCGTTATAAACAACCTTGAGCGCCGCCATAACGAAACCACAAGCGAGTGGTCCCGCAACGATGTTGAGCAGTATATGAGCGTTGTGGATTGCCCCGAATGTAAGGGCGCAAGGCTTAAAAAAGAGAGCCTTGGCGTAACCGTTGCCGATATAAATATTGACGCTCTTTGCAAAAAGCCAATCAGTGAAACCCTTGAATTTTTTGAAAATCTCCGGCTTTCAAAAAGAGATGAAATGATAGCTAAGGCCATTATAAAAGAGATTAAAGACAGAATTCGTTTTCTTTCAAGTGTAGGTCTTGAATATCTCACGCTTTCCCGCTCATCGGGTACTCTTTCAGGCGGTGAAAGTCAGCGAATCCGCCTTGCAACTCAAATCGGCTCATCGCTTATGGGTGTTTTATATGTTCTTGACGAGCCGAGCATCGGACTTCATCAGCGTGACAATGAAAAGCTTCTTGAAACTCTGCGTCATCTTCGTGATTTGGGTAACACGCTTATTGTGGTTGAGCACGATGAAGACACAATGTACGCCGCAGATTATATTGTTGATATCGGTCCCGGTGCAGGTATTCACGGCGGCAATGTTGTTTGCTGCGGAAGTGTTGATGATATCAAAAACTGTGAAAATTCCGTAACAGGTCAATATTTAAGCGGCAAAAAGAAAATTCCCGTTCCTGAAGAAAGGCGCAAGGGCAACGGCAAAAGCCTTGTGATTAAAGGTGCGGCGCAGAATAACCTCAAAGAAATTGATGTTGAAATTCCTCTTGGAAAGTTCGTTTGCGTAACAGGTGTTTCAGGCTCCGGCAAGTCGTCGCTTGTGAATGAAATTATCTATAAAAAGCTGGCAACTCAGTTAAACGGCGCAAAAAAATTCCCCGGCAAGCATACCGCTTTTGAGGGAATAGAAAATCTTGATAAAATAATTGATATTGACCAGTCGCCAATCGGCAGAACACCCCGTTCAAACCCTGCAACATATACAGGTGTTTTTGACGACATAAGAAATTTATATGCCGAAACCAAGGATGCCAAGGTCAAGGGCTATAAGTCAAGCAGATTTTCATTTAATGTTAAGGGCGGCCGTTGTGAAGCCTGCCAGGGTGACGGTATAACAAAAATCAAAATGCACTTTCTGCCTGATATTTATGTGCCCTGCGAAGTGTGCAACGGTGCAAAATACAACCGTGAAACCCTTGAGGTGAAATATAAAGGCAAGAGCATTTATGATGTGCTTGAAATGACTATTGAAGAGGCAATGGAATTCTTTTCTGCTGTTCCTAAAATCAGCAGAAAGCTTCGCACTCTTTATGATGTGGGTCTTGGCTATGTTAAAGTCGGTCAGCCTGCAACAACCCTTTCAGGCGGTGAAGCTCAGCGAGTGAAGCTTGCAACCGAGCTTGCAAGAATAAGCACAGGCAAGACGATTTATGTTCTTGACGAGCCTACAACAGGCCTTCATACCGCCGATGTTCACAGGCTCATTGAAGTGCTTCAGAAGCTTGTTGATGCAGGTAATACGGTGCTTGTTATTGAGCATAATCTTGATGTTATAAAGGTTTCTGACCATATTATTGACTTAGGCCCTGAGGGCGGTGACAAGGGCGGATTTGTTGTTGCAACGGGAACTCCCGAAGAGGTTGCAAAGGTCAAAGAATCCTACACAGGTCACTATCTTAAAAAGCTGTTATAAAAATATCCACGGCTGTCATTCAGATAGCCGTGGACTTCTTTATTCTTCGGTTTCTTCGGATATTTCAATTTCAGCAAGGTCGCTTTCTTCTTCCTTTGGCTGAGTTATGGGAATATCCTTTTCTTCGGGGATTTCTTCAATAATAATTTCATGTTCGGTTTCAAGCAAGGCTTCAGAATCCTCAGCAGTAGCGTCAGGCCCCAGGTCCTGAGCCATTAAAGCGTCAATACCCATAATCGGCTTTTCTGCTTGTTGTTTTGCTTTTTCTTTTTTCTTTTTTCTGCTTTTTTTGATTGCTCTTACGATTAAGAAGATAATAACAAAGAGCCAGGCAATAAATGAAATGCAAACTCCCGCCATAAGTCCTCGGGGAGAATAATTCATTTTAATTTCGTGCTCGCCTGCTTCAAGCTCAAAAGCAAGGAAGGTTTCATCTGCAAGGTCGAAGATTTCAACCTTTTTGCCGTCAACGGTAACGCTCCAGCCCTCATCGTAGGGGATTGAGGTGTAGAATACACATTCTTTTTCTGCGCTGACTGTGCCGCTGATTGAAGTGTCGGTAAAATTGTCAATTTCAATTCCGCCGTCAGTTAAGGTGCTATAGCCCTGAGTGAAAGCATCTTCGTTAAGGGAGTATACATAGCAGCCAACCGTGCCGGAATCCTGGTCCTCCTTGAAAGGCAGTTCAACTGAAAGAATTTCATCCTCGGTGTGATAGCCTAAGTCCAGAATATACGGCTCGCTGAGGTCTTGGCTTTCATAAAATTCGCCACAGGTAACATTGATGCTCTCACAAGTGTTGGTGTTAACATAAACATAAATATTGCCTGCCTGCTGAATGTAATAATTGGCTGTGGCAGAGGCTTCTGAATTGGCATCAGCCTTTGAATAGAAGAAATTCTGACCCGTAAAGGTTGAATTATCTTCATCAATGTTGTTAAGTGAAACATCCGTCAGGTCAATTTCAGTAAATACATCTGAAATTCCTGTTGCGTTTTCCCAGTAAGAGGCCTGAACCTCAAATGGGTTGTCGGAAAAATCCGTGTTCCAATCCTTAATCTCATTGTTTACACAGTAGCCGATGGGAAGATAGTAGTTGTTTTTGTAAGCGTTAAATCCGCCCACGGAGGCAACATAAGTGTAAAGGGAGTCGTTCATCTCATAACCGTAGTTATCCACAATATATTTAAGCGACATCATCGCATTGTAAACAGGGGTCTGCAGGTGGTAAATGTAGCTGTTGATGTAGTTGCCCTTTATGCCCAGGTCGCTCTGAGCGTTGGCAACCTTTTCATAAGCCATTGAAGAAAATACCGAGGTGCCGTTATAGTTAAACCAGCAGTTATCCATAAGTGTGTTGATGTTGGTAAGCTCCATTCGGTAATGGTCATTGCCCTCATCAGAGTCAAGCTTTTCTTTAAGAGTGCGGAATTCAGAATAACCGTTTGTGAAGTTCGGTTTAACCTGAGTGATTTCAAAATTATTGGTGTTAGCTATTGATGCTTCGGCAAACACACAGCACATAAGAAGAAGCGCAACGGTGGGCTGATAGTAATTCGGATTTTTCATAAGCCAGAGAACAACTACATAAATTGCAGTGAAAATAATGCTGATTGCAACTGTGTTGATGTTTACATTGCCCTGACCGATTTCTTCCACAATCACAATAAATCCGATAAGAGCAACGCCTGCGGTGAGAAGCTCTTTGCCGCTGAATTCTTTGATATGAATCAAAGCCTTATATGCTATTGTAACAAGGAAGAAAGAGTAAATAAATGAAAATCTGAACGGTAAATCGTTGGGGAAGTGGAATGCGTGAATAATGAAGTTCGGAATATTAAAGTTAAATGCCGCAAAGAAAATCCCGAGAAGAATGGTGTTTGCAATCTTTTCTTTGAGAGGAATTTTTTTGCAGAAAAGATAAAGCGGAACAAGAATGAGTGTGAGTATTCCGCTGTAAACATTCGGTATAACGGTGTCACCGCTGCTTCTGATTGTGGGAACAACCGATGCAAGATGATTTGCAAGGAAGTCAAAAACCGTGTTGTAGTTTGTAAGCTCGTCGGGCATTTTGCCTGATGTTGCGGAGCAGGCCTGAAGCACAAACAGAGTGGGCACAAGAACAAAGGCCATAAGTGCTGCCGCAAGGCAAGAGCCCGAAGCAAAGAGAAAGCCTCTCTTTAAAAAGGACGAATGTTTAATACAGTCAATTTTTTTGTTGACAAATTTGCCCTCTTTAACCTCAATCTGACGGGGAGCCTTGTCATATTCTTTGATTGAATATTTGCCGAAATAGTAAACAAGGAAATAAAGAACTGCAAACACACAAACCATAAATGCCATATAGTAGTTTGCAAAAAAGGTAACTGCAAGTGCGGCAACATAAAGCTTTGCCTTGCGTTCATTGATGAGCTTTTCAATTCCCAATGCAACAAGGGGCAGAAGATACATCGCATCAATCCACATAATGTTCCAATAATATGCGATGAAAAATCCGCAAAAAGCGTACATTATACCAAAAGCGGGGAGTGTGAAGTCGTTTTTGCCGTGAGCCTTTTTCAGGTAATATGCCATACTTGCGGCGGCAAGAGCATTTTTGATAAGCACCATTGCGCCGATGGATTCAGGTATGTTTTCGTGACCGAATGCAAGAATAATCAACGCTACAGGGCTTGAAAGGTAGTTCATATAATTGCCTAAAAAGCTGCTTCCTCCTGCAGAGGTCCAGGAATAAAGCAGGCTTTTAAGCCCGGTGAGCCTGTCATAAAGCTCGGCGAAAAGAGGACCGTATTGATGATAAAGGTCCATTCTTAAAACGGTTTTGTCGCCAAACGGAATAACATCAAAGCAGAAATAAACTATCATCATCAGCGCCGCTGAGCAGACAAAAGCAAGAATTATAAATATATTTTCATTAAGAAAACGGGAAAGCGCAGAGTCTTTTCCGTTCTTTTTATTTAAAGCATTTTTTGGTGCCATAAAGAATATCCTCCGAGTATAATTCAACGGCAAAATCACCATTTACATAAGTTTACCATATATTTTAACCGCTTTCAAGAAAATATGATTATTTTAACACTAAATTAAAATTTAAGTTCTAAGTCAGGACAAGACTTCATAAAAAATAATAAGTGTGAGGTGAGAGAATGAAAAGATTTTTAAAAGCTTGCGGCTTTCTTTCCAAAAGAATTTATTCAGCCTTAAGCACATTGCCTGAGGATTTTTGCCGCAGGGTGTGTGAAATCCGCCTGAGAGCAGGCAAGCCCCTTTCACTTGTTACCTTTGACGGGTGTATGTACCTGACTGCAACAGGCAGATTAACGGGACTTTTGAATACTCAGCTTTTTGCGGTAACCAGAGCCGACCTTAAAGAAAGCTTCAACCGCCTTTGTGAATACTCTGTCTATTCTCATTCTAACGATATAGCGTCGGGCTTTATTACGGTGTCGGGCGGTCACAGAGCGGGGGTATACGGAACAGCGGTGTATTCGGGCGGTCAGATTACGGGTATGCGTGATGTTGGCGGAATAAATATGCGAGTGGCAAGGGAGTTTTGCGGTTGCGCCCAAAGCCTTGTGAATGAGGCCTTCAAGTCGGATTTTGCTGGCTTTCTTCTTTGCGGAGCGCCCTCAACGGGTAAAACCACCTTGCTTCGCGATTGTGCAAGGATAATGTCTGACTCTATGTTTAAAAAGGTAGCGGTAGTTGACGAAAGAGGAGAAATTGCCGCCGTAAGCCACGGTGAAGCCCAGAACAATGTGGGGGTCAATACCGATGTGCTTGACGGCTACATAAAATCTCAAGGAATTCTGCAGGCGGTGAGAACCCTTTCTCCCGATGTGATTGTGTGTGATGAATTGGGCGGAGAAAAAGACATTGATGCTGTTATAAGCGCAGTGAATTCAGGGGTGGTGTTTGCCGCGGCGGTGCATGCAACAAATACAGACGATATCAAAAACAAGCCTCAGCTTTATTCACTTGTTAAAACGGGAGCTTTTTCAAAGCTTATTTTTTTAAAAAGCGGTGAGCCTTGCAAAATTTGCGAAACGGTGAGCGTAGGCGGTGATTTTTAATGAAGCTTATTGCCGCTTTTTTGATTGCGATTTGCTTTTCTTCAGCAGGTCAGTTTGTGTCAAAACAGCTTGAGCTTCGCATAGCAAAGCTTGAAAAAATTTATGTTTTGTTTTCTGATATAAAATCAAGAATTGAATTTACGGCAGACTGCGCCGGGGATATTTTTTCTTCTCTCAATCAGATGCACAGCTATGAGCTTTTGCCCTTTGTGGGTGATTGCGAAGGTCGCCTTTGCAACGGTGAAAGCTTTGACTCTGCGTGGAAAAATTCACTTTTAATAAGGCAGAATGTGACAGGGCTTAAAAAGGAAGACATTTCTGTTCTTGTTTCATTCGGAAGCTCATTCGGAACCACCGACACGGCAGGTCAGCTATCCAACTGCGAAATTCACAAAAAGCTTGTTGAAGCAAAGCTGAATTCTGCAAGGGCGGATTTCAATCTTTATTCAAAGCCTGCAAGGGGAATCGGCTTACTTGCCGGCTTCGCAACAATAATTTTAACACTCTGACGGCGGAGGAATTATGGAACTTGTAATAAAAATAGCTTTAATCGGAATAGTGGTGGCTGTTCTGGGGCAGATTCTTTCCCGCTCGGGCAGAGATGAATACGCTATGCTCACCGTTTTGGCAGGAATTCTTGCTGTTGTGCTGATGCTTTTGCCTGAGCTTGATGAGCTTCGTTCAACCTTGGGCTCCTTTGATTTCTGATGGAGGATATTATCAAAATTGCGGCAGTTGCGGTAATCTGCTGTGTTTGTGTGCTTTTAATCAGGCAGTACCGCCCCGAGCTTTCACTTTTTGCTCAGATTGCAGGTCTTGCGGCTGTGCTTGCGGTGGGTATGGCGGTTATAACAAAGGTAATCGCATACTGCCAGAGCGTATTTTCACAAACTATCATAGACAGCGGTTATCTTACTCTTTTAATAAAGGCTCTGGGGATTGCCGTTGTTGCAAAAATCGGAGGGGATTTGTGTCGGGATTCAGGCAACAGCGCCCTTGCTTTTGGGGTGGAGCTTGCGGCAAAGGCAGCAATTCTTCTTCTGACCTTGCCGATGCTAAAAAATCTTGCCGATGTAACATCAGGGCTTTTGAAAGGTTGATTTAATGAAGGCAGTTAAAACGGCTGTGGTTTGCGCGGTGATTATGATGCTGTTGGCTTTACCTGTATTTTCGGCACAGGAGGATGACTTTTCATCGTTAATAAATTCCTCCGGTGCAGACGAGCTTTATGACGGACTTGATGATGATATCAAAGAGGCTCTGGGTGAGCTTGGAATTAACGGCGTTGATTTTACTTCACTTTTTGATGTGTCGATAGAAAAAGTGTTCAATGTTATCAAAAATGCTTCCCTGGGCAGTCTTGAAGCACCTATGAAATCGCTTATGAAGCTTCTTTGCGTTATCATTCTTCTTTCGGTGGGTGAAAGCTTTATTCCCGATGATGAAAAATTCAAGCCGGTTATGGGAATTTTGGGAGCGCTGTTTTGTATAAGTGCCGTTATTGTGCCGTTGTATCAGGCAATGGAGGCGGCAATTTCTTCGGTGAGCCTTTGCGGAGCTTTTATGAAAGCACTTATTCCTGTTTTAACAGGTGTGATTTCTGCTTCAGGTAATCCTACTCTTGCCATAAGCTTTCAGTCCGTTGCGTTTTCGGTGGCGCAGGTGATTTCATTGGTGAGTGAAAAATACATAGTTCCTCTGGTGGGAGCGGTAATTGCTCTTGATATAACAGGGGCGCTTATGCCCTCTTTTAAATTAAGCGGAATAACCGAGCTTATTAAGAAAACGGTAATCAGCGTAATGTCGTTTGCCGCGAGCTTGTATGTTTCGTTTCTCGGCATCAAGGGTGCGCTTGCCAACGCCGCCGACACAGTTGCCAACAAAGGCGTAAAGCTGATTATCAGCTCAGCCGTTCCCGTTGTGGGCGGTGCTGTGAGTGAGGCATACAGCGGAATATTGGGCAGCCTTGTGCTTGTCAGAAGCACGGTAGGGATTTTTGGCATAGCCGTAATTGCCGTTATAACCGCCCCTGCTATGATTCAGCTTTTGTTCTGGATTTTTGCTCTTAAAATCGGCGCCGCAACAGGTGAGGTTTTTATGCAAGACGATGTGTCAAGGCTGTTAAAGGCTCTTTCCTCTGCGGCTACGCTTTTGAATGTTGTGCTTTTGTTCAATGCTGTTTTGTTTATTATTTCAATGGCTCTGATTTTAGCTATAAGACAGTGAGGTGACACAATGGAAACAATCCGTTTATGGGTAACAGGGCTTGCTTCGGCGGCGGTTATCGGCGCGGTGGTGCTTGTTTTAACTCCCGGCGGAGGAGCAGAAAAAGCGGTTAAAACCATAGTGTCGGTCTTTTTAATTTCCTCAATGCTTCTGCCGTTTGTAAAAGGAGCAGAGCTGAGCCTTGATACAGAGCTGCCTGACGAAGAAGAGGTAATTCAAAATGAAAACGGCATTTCAGAGGCAATGGCTGAGCAGTTTGAAGTTAAACTCCGAGAAACCATTGAGAATATTCTTTCACAAAAGGGAATACACACCCGTTCAGTCAGCATAGATATTAAAACAAACGGTGATGAAATCAGCGTGGAAAAGGTTACTGTGGTAATAAAAAAAGAAAGTGCAAACAATCTTGCTTCTGCAAAGGAAATTTTAGAAAATGAGCTTCAAATCAAAGCAGATGTTTTGCTTGAAGGTGCGGAGGGTTAAATGAAAAAGATTTTACAGCGCATCTGCGACAAAACAAAGCTTGACAAAAAGGCGGTTTTAATTATCCTTGTAGGGCTTATGGGAATTGTGATGCTGGCGGTGTCAGAAATAATCCCCGAAAAAGAAAGCGAAATCGTGCAGGAGCAACCGACCTCACAAACAGACCAAAGCTATGAAAGCTATGCCGAAAACACGGAAAAACGCCTGGAGGAGATGATTTCAAGTATTCAGGGGGCAGGCAAAACAAAGGTTATGGTAACCCTTGACTGCTCTGATGAAAATGTGTATGCCACAGAAGAAAAAAGCGGTGACACATCCTATGAAAACAGCGTGGTGATTATTGAAAATCAGGATGGTGAAAGCGGAATGCTCATTAAGGTAACTCAGCCTAAAATCAGGGGAGTTGCGGTGGTGTGCTCAGGAGGTGCTTCGCCAACGGTGAGGCAAAGCATAATTGATACGGTTACTGCCGTGCTTGACATCAGCTCAGCACGGGTAAGTATAGCAACAATGAAAACAGATAACGGAGGATAAGCTATGAGTGTAAAAATAAGAAAAAAGCAGGTTGCCCTTGCCGCAATGGTACTGGCCCTTGGGGCGGCAATTTTTATTAACTGGTATTATACCGAGCCGCAGGTACAGCCAACAGGTGAAGAGGTGTCAACCTCGGTGCCGCAGGAAAATCAGAATTTAGGTGACGCTCAGTATGTTGCCGCAACTGCCAATGACGATGAGTTTGCAACCTTCCGCCTTGAAAGAGAAAAGGCTCACGACGAAGCCGAAGAAACGCTTAATAAGGTGATAAAAGACCGGTCTTCATCAGATGCGGCGGTGGCAGAGGCTTCAAAATCTCTGGCTGAGCTCAGTGATTCAATCAAGCGCGAAAGTGACCTTGAAACTCTTATAAAAGCCAAAACGGGAAGCACCTGTGTGGTTATTATTGATTCGGGCGAAGTAAAGGTTGTGGTAGAAAAAGGAGTGCTTACCGATGCCATAACTATGCAAATTAAAGATTTAGTGTTAAATCAGGGTAAATTTAGCCCCGAAAATATCACTATTTTTGAATTAAACAGTTGAGAAATTCAAAATTTATGGTATAATATGCATCGAGGGATGTATATATACATTTATCGCGCAACTTTAAAAACTGATATTAAAATGTTTTATTGCCCTCTCCACAGCGAGAGGGCTTTGTTTTTTTTGGAGGACTGAAAAATGGCAGACAAAAAATTAAAACCGAGAGAGCAGGCATTTATCATCACATTTGAAAAATCCTTCAGCCCCGAGCTGACGGTTGAAGAGCTTGTTGCAAACGCAAGTGAGTGTGAAAGTGTAACTCTCAACGAAAAGGCCGCAAATATGGCAAAAGGTATTGATTCAAACCTTGAAGAGATTGACAAAATTATTGAGGGCAATCTCCGCGGTTGGAGCAAAGCAAGAATTTCAAGAGTTGCCCTTGCCGCTTTGAGGCTTGGAGTGTATGAGCTGAAATTTGCCCAGAAGAGCGCCCCCGTGGGTGTTGTTATCAGCGAGGCTGTTAATATTTGCAAGGATTACGGCTCAGAAGAAGATAAGTCTTTTGTAAACGGAGTTTTAGGCTCTGTTTCAAGGTCATAAATATGAAAGCTTATTTAGGTATTGACACCAGTAATTACACCACCTCCTGCGCACTGTATTTGCCAAAAACGGGTGAGGTTATTCAAAGAAAAAAGCTGTTACCGGTTAAAGTGGGTGAATTGGGGCTTCGTCAGAGTGACGCAGTTTTTCACCATACTGTGCAGCTTCCCGAGCTTATGAATGAGCTTTTTTCTGAGTTCGACGGTGAAATTGCGGGGGTCGGCGTGTCCGATGCTCCGAGGAGGGTCAAGGGCTCATATATGCCTTGCTTTTTGTCGGGTGTGAATGCGGCGAATTCCTTTTCTCTTGCTGTTAAAAAGCCTCTTTACCGCTTTTCTCATCAGCAGGGTCACGTTGCGGCGGCTGTTTATTCTGTTAATAAGCCAGAGCTTTTTGAAAAGCCTTTTCTTGCTTTTCATGTGTCCGGCGGAACAACTGATGCTTTGCTTGTAAAGCCCGATAAGGAAAGTATAATTTCCTGTGAAATGCTTGCATCTTCCCTTGATTTGAAAGCAGGTCAGGCGGTTGACAGAGTGGGCGTTATGCTGGGCTATCCCTTCCCTGCAGGGAAGTATGTGGACGAGCTTGCTTTAAAAAGCGAGAAGAAATATAAAATCAATGTAAAAATCAAAGACGGCAGCTGTTGCCTTTCGGGTGTTGAAAATAAGTGCAAGGCAATGCTTCAAAACGGCGAAAGCCGTGAGGATATCTGCCGTTATTGCATAGACTATATTATGGCTGCCCTTACCAAAATGGCAGAATATCAGCTTGAAAGGTTGGGCGATATGCCTATACTTTTTTCAGGCGGAGTTATGTCAAGCAAGGTGATAAGTGCCGAGCTTACAAAACGCTTCGGAGCGTACTTTGCAAAGCCTGAATTTTCCTGTGACAATGCCGCAGGAATTGCGTATTTAACCAAATTAAAAAATGAGTGATTGTATGAAAACACCGCCTGTACTGACGGTCACACAATTAAATACTTATATAAAATCTGTAATCGATTCCGATTTGAATCTGAACAATGTTTTTTTGCAGGGTGAAATTTCAAACTTCACCAACCATTATCGGACAGGTCATTATTATATGAGCATCAAAGACGGTGAAAGCTCAATAAAAGCCGTTATGTTCAAATATTCAAATCAGCGCCTTCGATTTATGCCCGAAAACGGAATGAGCGTTATTTTAAGGGGCAGAGTTTCTGTTTTTGAACGCGACGGTCAGTATCAGCTTTATATTGACGATATGCAGCCCGACGGTGCAGGAGCATTGGCTTTAGCCTTTGAACAGCTTAAGCAAAAGCTTGCTTCTCAAGGACTTTTTGACAGTGACCGAAAAAAGCCCATTCCCTTTATGCCTAAGCGTATCGGCGTGGTTACATCTAACACGGGTGCCGCCGTTCACGATATTATCAATGTAATTTCAAGAAGATTTCCTATGACGGAGCTGATAATTGCCCCTGTTCAGGTGCAGGGAGCTTCGGCGGCGGGGCAGATTGCAAGAGCTATCAGAGAGTTTAACCTCACCGACGGTGCCGATGTGCTCATCGTGGGCAGAGGCGGCGGCTCGGCCGAAGATTTGTGGGCTTTTAATGAAGAAATGGTAGCCTTGGCGGTTGCTGATTCAGATATCCCCGTAATATCTGCCGTTGGTCACGAAACTGACTTCACAATCTGCGACTTTGTTGCGGATTTAAGAGCACCCACTCCCTCTGCGGCGGCTGAATTGGCTGTTCCCGATTGGAGAGAGCAGAAGCTTTATATTGACGCTTTGTTTAATCAATGCAAAGAAACTCTTCTTATGAAAATTCAGAATGAAGAGGACAATCTCCGTTTTATTCAAAAACGGCTTGATTATGCCAACCCATTGACGGTTATTGAAAATAAAATTCAGACTCTCGACATTTTATCGCAAAAAATCTATGATAAGGTGAGAGAGAATTTTGCAATAAAATCAGGTGAGTTTGCGGCAATTCTTGCAAAGCTTGATGCACTTAACCCAATGAAGGTTATGCAGCGAGGCTATGCAATAGCTTATCAAAATGAAACTGCCGTAACCTCTGTTGCAAATATAAACACAGGTGACAAATTAAAAATCCGACTTCTTGACGGCGCAGTTAATGTAACCGTTGACAGCAAGGAGAGTAATTAAAATGAAAAATATGACTTACGAAAAGGCAGTTAAGCGCCTTGAAGAAATAGTTGAACAGCTTGATTCAGGAAAGCTCACTCTTGATGAATCATTAAAATTATTTGAAGAAAGCACAGTTCTCACAGCATTTTGCAACAAAGGCCTTGAAAATGCCAAGCTTAAAATTACGGAGCTTTCAAAAAAGGAAGATGAATAATGGATTTTCTTAAACTTGTAAATGAAGCCCTGGAAGAATTTCTTCCCAAAAGTGAAGATGTTGTTTCTCAGGCTATGAAATACAGTGTCAGAAACGGCGGCAAAAGAATCCGCCCCATACTTGCGTTGGAATTTTGCAAAGCTTGCGGTCATAACCCCGAAAAGGCTTTGCCCTTTGCCTGCGCAGTTGAAATGATACACACATATTCACTCATTCACGACGATTTGCCCTGTATGGATGATGATGATTACCGCAGAGGTAAGCCCTCTTGCCATATTGCTTTTGGTGAAGCCAACGCTCTTTTGGCAGGCGATGCACTTCTGACACTTGCTTTTGAAACTGTTACAAAGGCAGATTTACCTGCTGAAAGCGTAGTTAAAGCGGTGAAAGAGCTTTCTTTTTCTGCCGGTATTCTCGGTATGGTGGGCGGTCAGGTGCTTGATTTGCAAAATGAAAATAAAGCACTTACCCTGCAACAGCTTGAGGGAATTCACAACCTCAAAACAGGTGAGCTTATCCGTGTTGCCTGTGTGCTTGGTTGCATTGCCGCAGGGGCTGATGATGAAAAAATCAAAGCCGCTGAGGAATATGCAAAGGGAATCGGTCTTACCTTTCAGATTGTGGATGATATTCTCGATGTTACAAGTGATGCCGAAACATTAGGTAAGCCAATCGGAAGTGATGCCGAAAATCAAAAAACAACCTATGTTTCTCTTCTTGGTATCGAAAAATCAAAAGAAATTGCGGCTGAGCTTACCAAAAAAGCAATAACAGCCCTTGCCGCATTTAACGAAAGCACTGAGTCTTTGGCACAGCTTGCGGAAAAATTACAGAACAGAAAAAAGTGAAGTGAAAATTGATGGATAAAATTAAATATTTAGACAAAATCAATTCTCCCTCTGATATTAAAAATTTTAACGATTCTCAGCTTGCTGAGCTTGCTCAGGAAATCAGAGAAGTTTTAATTGAAACTGTTTCTCAGAACGGCGGTCATCTTGCATCAAATTTAGGTGCAGTAGAGCTGACTTTAGCTATCCACCGCAGCTTTGATTCTCCTAAAGATAAAATCGTGTGGGATGTAGGCCATCAGATTTATACCCACAAGCTTCTGACGGGAAGATATGAGCAGTTTCATACCTTGAGAAAAAAAGACGGCCTTTCAGGCTTTTCACGCCCTGATGAAAGTGAACACGACACCTTTTACAGCGGTCACAGCAGTGTTTCAATTTCTTCTGCTTACGGTCTTTCCTGCGCTAATTCAATTAAGGGCAATCAGCATTATTCTGTTGCTGTTATCGGTGACGGCTCTTTAACAGGCGGACTTGTATATGAGGCTCTTAATAATGCAGGCCGCTCCAAAAGTAAGCTGATAATCATTCTCAATGACAATGAAATGTCAATTTCGGAAAATGTTGGCTCAATGGCCCGTTACCTTGCAATAACACGCTCCAAAAAGCGCTATGTTACTATGAAGGATAAGCTTGAAAGAGCTTTGAGTATGATTCCTTTTGTTGGAAAAAAGCTTGCAGATTCCGTATTCAGACTTAAAACAAAAATTAAAAATCTTATTTATAAAAGCACAATGTTTGAGGATATGGGTATTCGTTATATGGGACCTATTGACGGTCATAACATTGAGCAGATGTGTGAAGCTATTGAAACAGCAAAAAGCGTTAAGGGTCCTGTTTTGCTTCATGTGAGCACCGTTAAGGGTAAGGGCTATGATTACGCCGAAAAATCCCCGTCTGTATTCCACGGTATTTCGAAGTTTGACATAGATACAGGTGAATACAAAAACAGCGGTGTAACCTTCGGCGGTGAATTCGGTGAGCTGATGTGCAAAATGGCATCTCAGGATAAGCGGATTTGCCTTATCACCGCCGCAATGTCTTTGGGCACAGGCCTTGAAAAATTCAGCAAAGATTACAGTAACAGATTTTTTGATGTCGGCATTGCTGAGGAGCACGCGGTTACCTTTGCCTCAGGGCTTTCAAAGGGCGGAATGTTGCCCGTGTTTGCGGTGTATTCCACATTTTTACAGCGTTGCTACGACCAGATAATTCACGACGGCGCATTGCAGAATCAGCGCATGGTGCTTGCCATTGACAGAGCAGGCTTTGTGGGTGATGACGGTGAAACCCACAACGGCTTATATGATGTTTCATTTTTAGGAAGTATTCCTAATGTTACTATTTATTCTCCGTCAACCTATGATGAAATGAAAATTGCTTTCGGTAACGCATTTTACCGTGACAGCGATGTTGTGGCTGTCCGTTATCCCAGGGGCGGTGAGTATGAAATTCCCGAAGATTTTGAGCCGTCACTGAAAACTTATGATTTATACGGTGAAATGAGCGATACCTTGATTGTAACCTATGGCAGAATTTTCGGTCCTGCCTGCAAGGCTCAGAAGCAATTAAAAGATAAGGGCATTTCTGCTTGTGTGTTAAAGCTCAACAGAATAAGACCCATTGACCCCGAAGCAATAGAAATTGCCGCAAGGAGTAAAAATATTTTCTTCTTTGAAGAGGGTGTACGCTCAGGCTCAGTCGGAGAAAAGCTTGCCGCAACCCTGCTTCAGAAAGGCTACAAAGGCTCATACAGCCTTACCGCTGTTGATGATTGCTTTGTTAAGCAGTCGTCGGTTCCCCAGTTAATGAAACAGTACGGATTTGATGCAGATTCTATTGCAGAAAAAGTCCACAGAGGTGTATAAATTGGCAGAAAAATTAAGGCTTGATACTGCTGTTTTTCAGCAGGGATTCACAGATTCAAGAGAAAAAGCAAAAGCCCTCATTATGGCAGGTCAGGTGTACCTCAATGGGCAGAAGGAGCTAAAGGGCGGCGCAACAGTCAAGCCCGATGATGTTATTGAAGTCAGGGGCAACACCAATCCCTTTGTCAGCCGCGGCGGATTAAAGCTTCAGAAAGCGGCAGAAAACTTTGATATCGATTTAAAAGATTGTGTTTGTATGGATATCGGCGCTTCAACCGGCGGATTTTCTGATTGTATGCTTACCCACGGCGCAAAAAAGGTTTATGCCATTGATGTTGGCTACGGTCAGCTTGCATGGAAGCTTCGTACAGACGAGCGTGTTGTTAATATGGAAAGAACAAATTTCCGCTATGTTACTCACGAGCAGATTCCCGAAGATGTTGACTTTGCCAGCGTTGATGTTTCATTTATTTCTCTTAAAATTATTCTGCCTGTTATGCGTGAGCTTTTAAAATCTGACGGTCAGGCTGTTTGCCTTATTAAGCCTCAGTTTGAAGCAGGAAGAGAAAATATCGGCAAAAAGGGCGTTGTCCGTGACCCCGCCGTTCACGAAGATGTTGTTAAAACAATCTGTGATTTTGCCGTTGCAACAGGCTTTTCCATTCTTAATCTTGATTTTTCTCCCATTAAAGGTCCTGAGGGGAATATTGAATACCTTATGCACATAAAGAAAAGTGAAAAGGGTGAAAATCTTTCTCAGGTTGACCCCCACGAGCTGGTAAGCCGTTCTCACGCTCAGCTTGATAAATGAGGTGTAAAAATAAAATGAAAACAGCAATTATACCTAATCTCACAAGAAAAAATGCCTATGATGTTACCGTGAGCCTTTGCAAAAAGCTCAGGGAGCTTGGCATTACATATATGCTTGATGAACAACTGAACGGCGAGCTTTCAGAAGTGGATGCTGACTTTTTACCGTTTGAAAAAATGATTGATGAATGTGACATCATCATTCCCGCTGGCGGTGACGGAACAATTCTTCACGCCGCCAAATTCGGAAAGCCTGTTCTTGGCATCAACGCAGGGCGCATTGCCTTTATGGCAGGTCTTGAGCCTACCGAGCTTGATTTGCTCACTCATCTTAAAGACGGCAGCTACAAAACCGACAAACGAATGATGCTCACAGCAACTGCTAATGATTCTCAAAAGGAAATTGCTTGCACCCATTGCATTAACGACGTGGTTGCCGCAAGAGGTGAGCAGATTAAAATGGTTGAAATTTCCGTTGAATGTGATAACAGACCCATTAACGATTATTTTACCGACGGAATAATTATTGCAACCCCTACAGGCTCAACGGCATATAACCTTTCAGCAGGCGGTCCTGTGGTTGACCCGGAAATTGAAAGCCTGCTTCTTACCCCTGTTTGCACACATTCGCTCTTTTCAAGAACGCTTATTTTTAAACCCGATGCTAAGCTTACCTTAAAAGCCCTTTCGGAGGAGGGAATGAGGGTATCATGCGACGGTGGGGAGCCCATAAATATTCCCTGCGGAGGCTTTATAACCGTTGAAAGAGCGCCTATGGATGCAGAATTTATAAGAATAAAAGCGGATGCTTTCCACGACATATTGAATAACAAACTGGCACAAAGAAGACTCTGATATAAAGAGAGGAAAAAATATGAAAAAGAACAGACACAGTGAAATATTGCGACTTATTTCACAGCACACAGTTTCTACTCAGGAAGAATTACTTGAAAAGCTTAAGGAATCAGGCTTTTCAACCACTCAGGCTACTGTTTCAAGAGATATCAAGGAGCTTAATCTCATTAAGCAGATGAACAAGCAGGGCGTTTACCGCTATGTTGAAAGCAAAAGTGAAACAGAAGAATATCTTTCAAAGTTTAACGCTATTTTTGCCCACTCGGTTATTTCTGCCGATTTTGCAGGCAATATGACCGTTATTAAATGTATTCAGGGTATGGCTCAGGCCGCTTGCGCTTCTTTTGACAGCATGCAGTGGGAGGGACTTGTGGGCACGATTGCAGGTGACGACACAATTTTTGCCCTTTGCAGAACTCCCGAGCTTGCTCAGGAGCTTGCGCTTTCAATTACAAAACTCATTAAATAAGGGTGACGGCAATGCTTACAAGATTGAAAATTGAAAATATTGCAATCATTGAGCTTGCTGATATCAGCTTTGCAGACGGCTTTAATGTTATGACTGGTGAAACAGGCGCAGGTAAGTCAATTATCATTGACTCTATCAATGCTGTTACAGGTGAACGCACCTCAAAGGAGCTTATCAGAACAGGCGCTCAGTCGGGCAAGGTTACAGCCGTTTTTGAAAATGTGAATAAAAGGGTTATATCCAAGCTTGAAGAAATGGGCATCGACGGGGATGATACCGTTATTCTCAGCCGAAATATAAAAAAAGACGGCAAGAATATCTGCACAGTTAACGGAACTCCGGTTACTGTTTCAATGCTCAAAAGCATCGGCGGAGAGCTTATAAATATTCACGGTCAGCATGACAGCCAGTCACTTCTTCAAAGTGAAATGCATTGCGGATTTATTGACTCGTTTGGTGATTTGGGTGAGCTTCTCTCAGAATATTCAGGGGTCTACAACGAGCTTTGTGAAATAACGGCTCAGATTAAAAGCCTTGATATGGATGAACAGCAAAAAGCAAGGCGCATTGATATGCTCACTTTTCAGATAAATGAGCTTGAAGATGCCGATATTACAATCGGTGAAACTGAAGAATTAAAAGAGCGCAGAAGCTTTTTGAAAAATGCGCAGAAGATTATTGACGCTCTCAATACCGCATATTCCTATCTCTATTCTGACGGTGCAGGATGTGACAGTGTGAGCAACGCCGCTTATGAGGTTGAAGGTGTGCTTTCTTTTTATGACGGAGCTTCATCAGTTGCTCAGAGGCTCAATGATGCAAAATATGAGCTTGAAGATTGCTGTGATGAAATCCGCTCGCTGATTGCATCTGCTGATTCTGACCCTGCGGAGCTTGACAGCGTGGAAGAAAGATTGGATTTACTCCACCGCCTTTCATCAAAGTACGGTGCTGACGAAGAAGAAATGCTTGAGTTTTTGCAAAATGCAAAAGCCGAGCTTGAAACAATAACACTCTCAGAAGAAAGAACAGAAAAGCTCAAAGCAAAGCGGGAGCTTGTTTTGAAAAAGATCAAGGCTCTTGCCGCAGAGCTTACTTCTCAAAGGCTTGAAGCAGGGGAAAGGTTGGCGGCAAAAATCTGCTCAGAGCTTGAATTTTTAAATATGCCGAATATCACCTTCAAGGTGCACAGAGAAGAAAAGCCTCTTTCACCTGACGGATGTGACAGTATAGAATTTTTGATTTCTGCCAATGTGGGTGAAGAACCCAAGCCCCTTGCCAAAATTGCATCAGGCGGTGAGCTTTCACGAATAATGCTTGCAATTAAAAATTCTCTTGCTCAAAAAGACGGTACCGACACTATGATTTTTGACGAAATTGACACAGGTGTCAGCGGTGCTGCCGCAAGAAAAATTGCCGAAAAGCTGTTTGAAGTGTCCCGTGGCAGGCAGGTTATTTGTGTAACTCATCTTGCGCAGATTGCCGCATTTGCCGATTGCCATAAGCTCATTTCAAAATATGTAGAAGGCGGCAAAACCTTTACCCGGGTGGATTCTCTTGACTATGACCAAAGAGCCGCAGAGCTTGCAAGAATAATGGGAGCAGGGGATAACGAGCAGGCGTTTATTGAAAGCGCCCGTGAGCTTCTTACCTCGGCAGGGGTCACAAAGTGATGCGGTATTGACTTTAGACACGATTTGGTATAGAATAGCCCCATAGTATTTTTTGAAAGGAATGTATAGTTATGAAAAAGTTGTCAGGCATTATATTGGCTCTTGTTCTTTGCCTCTCACTTTCTGTTTGCGCTTTTGCTGTAGAGTCAACTCCACAGGTTGATGATGAATTGATAGCAGATATTGTTGACGGCGTTGGTGATTTGGTAGATGCTGAAAGCGAGGGCGATGATGAAGCTCTTGAAAAGGCTATCGAAAATCTTTATGCTGACCTTCAGGTAGCTCAGCAGACAGGCGATATGTCAGCAATTATTGATTTGGTTGTTAAATATGCTTTAAGTGAAGATGCCGATACAAGCGCTGTTTTCTCAGACCTTGCGGCTGTTGAGGCTGTTATTGAGCAGTTCCTCGTTGACGGCGGTTATGATGTTGAAGCTATTAAGAAGGAGCTTCAGTCAGGCTCAGCTCTCAACACTCTTGTTGGTCTTTACACAGGTGCAAATGAGCCAACTGCAGACGCAGGCAACAATAATAACACCGAGGTTGAAGAAAATCAGCCTGAGGTTGAAAACCCCAGCACAGGTGACAGCTCAACAGGCGTTGCAGTTGCACTTTCAGCTCTTGCTGTTTCAGCTGCAGCAGTAATTGTTCTTTCTAAGAAAGAGGACTAATCAGCACACAAAAAAGACGATGCTTCGGCATCGTCTTAATTTTTTTCTATGAAGCTTATCAAATCTGCAACTGTGTTGATTTTAACAATATCCGAGTCGTTGAGCTCAATGTTCATTTCGTCCTCCAGAGCGCATAAAAGCTGTGACATCTCAAAAGAATCAAGCCCCAAATCATCTCTGAATGAAGTTGTTGAATCAATTTGCAGGTTTTCAATTTCAATGTTGTCTTTAATAATTTTTTCTATTTTTTCAATCAAATAAATCAACTCCCGATTTCACAGGTATTATGTCCTGAAAATCGGGAGTTATTATTTTTTAATCTAAATTGAGTTTAAAATTGTATGATTTCTGATAACCGAAGCCCTCAACGGAAACATCGGCACCGTCAATGGTAACAACAGCGCAGGTTTCTTCCTCATGAAGGCAGAGAGCCTGGAGTGTAACATAATGAATATTGTTGTGATACACATAATCGCCAAAATGCCAATGACCTGAAAATACAGCCTTAACCTTGCCGCTTTTTTCAAAAATTCTCACAGCTTCATCGCGGTTTCTTAAAATGAGGTCGTCATCATTGTCGTATTTTTCGAGCAAAAACAATTCGTGGCAAATAACAATAACAGGCTTTGTTGCTTCGTCAACCGTCTTTTCCAGCCACTCAAGCTGTTCAGGGTCAAGCCAGGTAACGGGCCAGAAAATTTCTTTTTCAGGGTAGGGGATGTTGGGGTCGTTCATATTGCCGTCAAGCACAATGAAGGTAAATTCTTCCGTATCAAAAGAATAATATCTGTGTGGCATACCTAGAATTTCGGTGATTTTGTCCTTGTGCATAGATGTGTCGTGGTTTCCGATTACACAGCGAACGGGAACACCGCCTGAATGGAGAATTTCTGAAATTTCTTTCATAAAGGTTTCCTGGTCGCCATAGCCCTCAAGCTGGTCGGCAGTGTCACCAAGGTCAACTATAAAATCACAGCCGTCAAGGTGCTCTTTCATAATGTTTTTGAGCTTGAAGGGGGAGCGGCAGTTGCGCCTTTCAGCGCCTTCAACATCTCTGTCACAATAATGGATATCTGTTACGGTAAGAAATTTAATCATAATACAAGACCTTTCTTTTGTATATCTTCGGTGTTGGGCAAAATGAGTTGCTACACCAAAAAGAGCCACCCGAAAGCGGCTCTTGTTTATATATTAAAATTATTCAGTTGTGTGGCGGTCAGAACTACGAAGCTCTTAAAATCAAACTCGCTAACAAGTTACCGTGACCGATGACCCTGCCGTTATTATTTTTAGTGTGATTTAACTTTGGGTCAAAACAGCCGATTTTTTCATCCTTGTTGTTGTAAGCCGTCTGCTTACCCTTGCTGTCAGTTCTGATATAGCCTATTTCTTTTGAGGCTTTATTTCTAATGACAATTTTTGACATAACACCCAGCTCCTAAATGCTAATTTAAGATTCCGCCTGCTCGGGTGTTTGTTAGCGGTGACCCGCTTGCTTAAATTGTCCGGTCATTCACCCAGCGGCCTTTGAATTTAATTGATATTCTCATTTCAAAAACCTCCTTTGTTGTTTTCATCTACATTATAGCATAAATTCCGTATTTGTCTATTCTCTGAATATACGAAAAAAACAGCACACCTTTGTACAATATATACAAAGGTGTGCAAAATAAGTGGAACTTATGCTCAAATTTTGTGGTTTGGATGGCGCTCATTCCAGCTTGCTTCAACAGGCTCTGCAAAGGGGCACTCAATTTCTTTAACCACTTCGTCAGGGGCGAGCCAATTTACGGCGTTAGTGATAACCTTCTGAATGTTTTCGTTAAGATATGTAGGGTTGGTTTCATGACCGGGCTGGAAGTAGAACACCTTACCAAGACCTCTGTACCAAACACAGCCTGAACGGAAAACCTCACCGCCTGAGAACCAGCCTAAGAAAACAAGCTCGTCGGGCTGAGGAATGTCAAATCTTTCGCCGTACATCTCTTCCTCTTCAAGCTCAAAATATTCGGGCAGACCCTTTGCAATGGGGTGGTTGGGGAGAATTGTCCAAAGTCTTTCTCTGTCACCGTCGCGCCATTTAAGGGAGCAGGTTGTTCCCATAAGGCTCTGGAACGGCTTTGAAAAGTGGGCGGAATGTAAAAATACCATACCCATACCGCGAAGCACACGGTTGTGGATTTTTTTAACAAGCTCGTCTGGAACAAGATGATGCTTGCCGTGACCCCACCAAAGAAGCACATCGGTGCTTTCAAGAATTTCATCAGAAAGTCCGCATTCAGGCTCGTCAAGATTGGCTGTTCTCACATTCATATTTTCATTTTTGCCCAAAAAATCGGCAAGCGCACCGTTAAGACCTTCGGGATACACCTTAAGCACATCTTCATGTGTGGCATCAAGAGAATCTTCGTTCCAAATAGTTACATTAATCATATCTGTTCCTCCTTACGGCATATATGGGTTATCGTCAAATTCATAATCTTCAGGCATAATAAATGGCTTGAAATAATTGATTGTAAAATCAACACCCCATTGACCCTTTCTGCCTTTCCAGTAGCTTGAATGAGGCTCAATAGAAAGCATACCGTCATAATCCTTGGTATAAAGAATATCCATAACGGCGGGCCATTTAATCATATCAAGACCGGCAGGTGCATCGTCATAATTATCATTTTCAATTTCAACTCTGCCTTTAAGGTGGAAGTGATAAAATCTGTGAGCCCAATCGCGCATTTCAACAAGATAGTCACCGTCTCTGCTCATACAGTGAGTGGGGTCATATTTAATGCCCATCTCAGGAACTGCAGAAAGAATCGGCGCCCAAGCCTTTGGTTCAATAACAAAATTTTCCCAATCGCAGTTGTATGTAGCTATTTTAACGCCTTTTTCCTTGCCAAACTCAACAAGAGTTTTGAAATAGTCAATAGCAATCTGACAGTTTTCAAAAAAGCTGAGCTTTTCTGTGTAGTTAACTCCGCAGTTATAAACGGGGCAACCGATGATTGAGGCGGCAGTGATAATGTTTTTGTCGTGCTGTAATGCCTCTGGAATAACCTTGCCGTTTTCATCAATTCGGGTCATTCCCCAGCGGCCGATTGAACCTACTGATACATTGTATTTTTCACTGTAACCTTTTATAGCTTCGGCCTGAGCAAGAAATTCTTCAGAATCATATTTGTCATTAACGCAAAACTCAACTGCATCAAGTCCCTTTTCGTGAACATATTTGATACAGCCCTCACTCCAGCCGTTGATAATACCAAGCTTCATAAAATCACCCTTTCAAAGTGGTTGTTTTAATTGTAGCAATACAAAACCGAAATGTCAATGAATAAAAATACCCGACTTACTAAAAGCAAGTCGGGCAGATTGATTATTTATCGCCGTTTGGTCCTTTTGCAAACCAGGGCAGGCTCACACGCTCAACAGAGCCGTCTTCGTTCACGCTAATCTGAATCTGATAGAAAGCGCCGGTGTATGTTTTGCTTCCGTCGGCATAAGACTCACTCTCTTGGCAGAAAAAGGGAGCAGACCAGTTGCTGACAAGAAGAATATCGGTCACAAAAAGGCAAGCCCATAATGCAACTGCAAGCACGGCCGCAACAACTATATTAAGCACAAGCTTCTTGCGAGGCTTTTTGCCGGCCTTATTAGTCTTAGGCTGTTTTTCTTTCTTTTCCTTAGGCTCTTTAACAGGCTTGGCAGGCTTTGGTGATTTCACAGGCTTCGGAGGCTTAACATTTTTGCTTTCGTTGGCTGAGCTTTCCATAAAAGCGGCGTAGAAAGGTGATTCTTCTTTCTTTTCCTCTTCCTTCTGCGGGGCATCGTGCCTGATTACAACAAGCTCGTCGTCATCATCAAGGTCAGAAAAATCATCGTCTTCGTCATCCTCTGCAGGTTGGGCAACAGGCGGAGCAATTATCTCTTCAGCCTCTTCAATATCATCTGCTTCTTCAAAGGATGAAATATCTTCATAAACCTGAGGTTCATCAGTCTGTTCAGGGGCAGCATTATCCTCCTCATCGTCAGCTTCGTCAACCGTGAGATACCAAGGAGTGCCAGAAGATTCCTCTGCAGGTGCTTTTTCAATTACAGGCTCTGCTTCCGGCTCTTCCTGAATTACTTCTTCAATCTCAGGCTCAGGGGCAAAAATCGTCTCCTCCTCAACCTGCTCAGGCTCGTCATTCGGCTCATCACTGTCGATTAACCAAGACATATCTGATACATCGGCATCTTCTTTTTCAATAACAATATCCTCTTCTTCGTGTGTATCTTCAACAACGGGTGAAACCTCTATTGCTATATCTTCCTCAGGCTCGTCAACTGCGATTGAAATAACGGGCTCATCCTCAACTGCAGGCGCCGGCTCGTCTTTGATTTCGGGAGCGGTGTCCTCGTCATCAAAGTTAAAGGAATATTTTGCTTTGAGCTTATCAAGGCTTGAGAGAAGCTCGCTTGTGTCAAAATCAAAATCGTTGTCTTTCATCTGATTACCTCCTTAATTCTTGCTTGCGCGCAGAGCTTTTAAAAGCTGAACTTTAACTTTTTTAACTGCCGGAACAAGCTTATCATAAATGCTGTATCGAAGTTTGTTGTTAATTAAAACATATTCACCCACAAATTGATATAAATCAGCGCCGAGGCTTGCTTTAAATGAATTGATGCCTACAAAGTTGGCTTTTGGGGTGAGCTCACCTAAAGGTTGAGTTTTGTCAGCAGGGATATTCAGGTTGTCAACAAGAACATAACCTAAATCGTGATAATCGCATCCGCTGTCAATACTTTGGCAAAGCCTAAGGTAATTTACAAAGTGGCTCGGTCTTGTTTCATTTCTTAAAACATCAATGCTTCCGCCGAACATACAGCTTGCAACTCCGCCGTAACGGATTGTAAGACCGCCTGCAACCACAAATCTGTCTTCCTTTGAAAATTCGTTTGCAATTTCGGTGCGGAGCTTGTAATTTTTGCTCTGCTGAAGAATAGTTTCGTTTTCGTTATTTAAACGGTTTTTAACGCTTTCCTTAGCGGTTTCCATTTTTTCGAGGTTTTTCGCAAGCTGAGTTTGTCTGTCATCTTCAAACTTTTTATCAGCTGATTTGTCATAATAAACAAGCGTCAGGTCCATACAATCGTGGAAAACGGTCATCAGCTTTTTGATGTAGTCGGTATTTTTTTCAATAAAGCTGTCACGCTCAGAGGTTGAACGCATAACTGTTGCAAAATCTTCAAGAAGTGACGGCTCTTTTTCAACATCTTTTATAGTAACACAGCGGCTTACAAGGCCTCGTGATTCACCCACTCTGACGGAATATCTCACACCTTTTTCACACTTTTTGAGAAGCTCTTTTGCTGTGAGCATATTTCCGTTTTCATCCTTAAGGTCAATCATATACTGAATGGGAGCTTTGTAGATGTATCTTGCCGCATCGTGGTTTAACTCATAGCCTGCGTCAATAAAGGCATTGTGAACAGCAAGACCCTCTTCGGCTTCACTTTTTCCTATTCTCAAAGGAATGTGAGGGTCGGTGAGCAGGGCAGTTGCGCCGTATTTTTTAAGCTCGCCTTTAATAAAGCGAGTAAATTCATCTATGATTTCAGGTCTTGAGTAGTCTGTAACAGGACCGTCGGGAATGTACCAGATTTTACCGCAGACCGAAAGACTTCTTTCAAGCACAAGGCAGGCGAAAACACGCTTGCCGTTTTCAAAGCCTGAGTAGAAATATGGCTTCCATGCCGTTTTGATTTGGGGCCAACGGGAACACTGAATAAACGAACCCTTATGCTCATTTATAAACTCATCATATTCCTGCAAGTTGGTTTCTATTTTGAATTCAAGCATTTGCGCTGAACCTCCGCATATATTCGTTGACACACTTCTCTTCGGAGAAAGGAACTTTTACGCCTTCAATAAGCTGATATTCTTCGTGTCCTTTGCCCGCAAGGAGAATTATATCATTATTTTCTGAAATACTCAATGCTTTTTCTATAGCTTTTTTTCTGTCGGGCTCGCAAATATATTTGCCGCCTACCTCTTCAACCGCCTTTGCAATGTCGTTTATAACGCTCATCGGCTCTTCAAAATCAGGGTTATCAGAGGTGAGAACACATAAGTCACACATGTTTCCTGCAACAAGTCCCATTTCTCTTCTTCGTTCCTGCGTTCTGCCGCCAACAGAGCCGAAAACGCAGATGATGCGGCTTGTTTTGTAATCATAAAGGGTTTCGATTATGCTCTTAAGGCTAAGTCCGTTATGCGCATAGTCAATTATAACATCAAAATCAGCATCAACATTTACAATTTCTGCCCTGCCCTTAACGCGCACCTTTTTGAGAGCATCAACAGCCTTGTCAATACTGCAGCCGATTGAAATAACCGCACCGACAGCAGACATAATGTTATAAACATTAAAGGTTCCGGGTAAAGCAGAGGTGATTTTCAGCTCCTGATTGAAAGCATTACAGTCAAAGCTGATTCCCATTTCATCTCTTGTACGAAGCGGAGAAACATTTTTGGCACTTATATCATATCCCTCATCGAGGCCGTAGGATATAATCTTGCATTTGCAGTTCTCTTTCATTACGGTGTATGCCGCATCGTCAAAGTTCATAACGGCAGTTTCACATCTTTCAAAGAAAACAGATTTCCAATAGGCATATTCTTCAAAAGTTTCGTGTTCAAGAGGACCGATATGGTCGGGTGAAAGATTGGTGAAAATTCCGCAGGCAAAGGGGATACCGTCAATTCTGCCGTGCTTAACACCCAGAGAAGAAACCTCCAGAGCCACCGCCTTACAGCCGTTATCAAGCATTGACCTGAACAGCTTCTGAAGCTCGTAGGATTCGGGGGTTGTGTTGCTTGTAGGATATTTTTTGCCGCCGAATTCGGCACCCACAGTGCCTATAATTCCGCAGGGAATACCGCTTTCATTGAGAATTCCCTGAACAAGGTGGGCAACTGTTGTTTTGCCTTTCGTTCCGGTGATGCCGATTACTTTAATCTCTTTTGCAGGGTATGAAAAGAATTTTGCGGCAATTTCACCAAGAATAACGCGGGAATTTTTAACAATAAAAATCTGCGCATCCGAAGGTAAATCCACCTGCTTTTCACAAATGAACACCCTTGCGCCGTTATCGTAAGCACCTTGCGCAAATTTATGGCCGTCTAATTTAAGCCCTGAAAGGCAGACGAAAATTACCCCGTCGGTTGCTTTTCGGGAATCATAAACGATGTCTTTAATTTCAATATCTTCTTTAACAGTGCCGTCAAAGCTGACAACACTAAGAATTTCTGAAAGCTTCATAAAATTCCTCCTGTGGGAATTTACTCAGGTAATGTATTTACCAAGTAAAGGTATTTTTCTTGCTACAATTGATATTATAAAGCAAATTGAAAATGAACATAATGAAACGATGGGAACAGCAAATATTGGTGTGAACGATAAGACTGAAAAGTTTAAATCCTTAAGTAATCTGAGCACAAAAATGTGAGTTAAATAAATACCAAAAGAATTTTTGGAAATATAAATAATTATTTTGTCTAATAACAATATTTTTGTGAATCTATTTTTAAATAGCTTTACTGCCCAAAAAACAAAAATGCTTTCAAAGAACACCCTTATGGTAAAGTTATGGCAAAGTATTTGCTTTAAAGCGGTGTTTTCAAAATCACAAGTCGAAATAAAAATTGCTATACCAAAAGCCAACAAACCTAGAACAAGAAGCAGATTCCGCTTTGCTTTGTTAAATTCACAAGTACCAAGATAATATCCTAATACAAAGTATCCGGAATACCCGATAGCAAAATGAAAGTGAGTATTGTTAAATATGTTTTGAAAGCTCTGTATAAATGGAGCAAGTAGTGTGTTACTTAAAACTGTTGAAGATAAGTCGAGTATTTGAGGAGTTAGAATTGCAAATATAATAAATAATATTAAAAAATACTTGGTGTGAGTTTGATTGCTTGTTATATTTTTAAAAAGAGGAACTAACAGATAAAGGCAAGCAATCATCGGTATGTACCAATACACACTTTGACCATTTAATGTGTATATAGCAATGTCTAAAATGGTGAACTCTTTTCCAGCTACAAAAAAAGAGTTTATGAACGACCAAAATAAATATGCACAACCTAATCTGAAAATGTATTTTTGGGTTAGGTCTTTTATGGTGTAATTTCTGTTTGGAGACAGAAAAAGTGACCCACTTATCATGACAAAAACAGGAACAACCCAACTGAATAAATTATTATAAAGAATTAAAATGGTGGAAGAGGATGGGGATATTTCTGAATTGGAGAAAGAGCCACTGGTCGCATGTACCACAATAACCGCAAATGTAGCTAAAACTCGCAGATAGTCCAGATAAACTGTTCTGGTAGAGACAGTTTGTTGCAATGTTTCTGCTTTCATAAACATCCTCTTTCTTTATTTCTTCGGTATGGGGCGGTGCTTGGCGGTGTAGCTTGAAACATCTATTCTGATGATGTTAACAAAGCTTACCATTTTATCTTCAAAAGTAAAATCCTTGCCTGTCTGGGTTTTCATTATGATGCTCATTGCGTTTTTCTTCTCTTCAACATCCTCAACAATTTCAGCAATGCCCTTGCCCATAATTGAAGCGTAAGCCATACCGTATTTGCAGGCAACTTCGCCCTCGAAGGGCTGAATGTCGCATTCTGTTTCAAAGAAAACCTTGGGATTAGCTTTCATAATGTCAATTTTTCTGCCCTTGCGTGCCCCGTGAAGGTAAAGGGTAAGTTTTCCGTCGGTCATAGTGTAGCCGTAGTTCATCGGAACAACATAAGGCTCATCGCCGTCTACCATACCGATATGGGCAATCAGGGATTTATCTAAAATCTCAATAATTTTGTTGATATCTGTAATTTCAAGCTCTCTTCTTGTAAGTCCGTTGCTCATAATTATCATTCCTTTTGTTGTTGTTTTAAGGCTCTTAGTCGTCGTTCCAGCCTGCGTATAATTCTTCTGTGGTTTTGTTCATATTAAGGCTGGAAGTCCTCTTTTTATCAATTAAGTTTCTGAGTTCTTCCAGAAGTAATTCTGTTTCTTTGTCAGCCGGTTCTTCAGAAAATTCCTTTTCCAACTCGTCGAAGTATTTCTTGTCTTCCTTCCAGTCTTCACAAGGGAAGCGGATGGAGTTCAGATATTCAATACATTCTGTAATGCGTTCTTTGTAGCTTTTCATACTATATCATCCTTTTTCTCAGTAAACATACTGCCTCACAATTATGTTAATGTTAGTGTTGATATTTACCATTCTCTGTCTTCACACAAGTCATTCCAACAATAGTTTACATCTTTAAGCAAAAGCTTTAACTCACATTCTCTGTCATAAGGTTTCTTGTCTGACCACAACCGGCATTCTATAATCATTGAATTATATCCTTTGTACTGATATAAAAACTCAATTGTATAGTTCTCTTTGTTTACACATTTTAACAAATCAGATAATTTCCATTCACGGCGAACTGTTTTGCTGAATTTTTTATCAAAAACATAGATGATGATGCGGTCTTCGTTGTCAGATTCCAAGCGAAACTGAACTTCTGCTTTATCAGTGCGAACGGTTTTATTAGCTTTGTTGCTCGGATGGTCTTTTGTAATCCAAAATCCATCATCAAAAACCAATGTTAAAATATCTCTTTCAAATAAAATTTTTGTAGCGTGACAGTCATGCAAGCTTACAAATTCATTGTCAATGTCACAATGCTTATACATAGAGTCCTCCTACAAAATTATCTTTACTTTCTCGTCAGCAAACACACTGCCTCACAATGGGGTGTGCGGGGAAACATATCTACGGGCGTAACCTCTTCTGGATTATAACCAAGTTCTTCCAGAATTTTAACATCTCTTGCAAGTGTTGCGCTGTCGCAGGATACATAAACAATTCTATTGGGATTCATTTTACTAAGCGTTTCAAGCAAATCTCTGCTGCAGCCCTTTCTCGGAGGGTCAATGATTGCCACATCAGGCTGAATTCCTTCTTCCTTGAGCATTTCGGCAGCCTTTGAGGCATCTGCACAAATAAATCTTGCGTTGTCAATTCCGTTTTTCTTTGCGTTTTCAACGGCGTTCTGTATGGCCTGAGGAATTATCTCAACTCCGATAATCTGCTTTGCATCCTTTGCCATAGTCAGGCCTATTGTACCTGTTCCGCAGTAAAGGTCAAGCACGGTTTCGTTGCCGCTGAGCCCGGCATATTCCTTTGCTTTGTTATAAAGAAGCTCGGCGGTATCGTGGTTAACTTGATAAAACGAAAGGGGAGAAATATCAAATCTCAGTGAGCAAAGCTCGTCGGTGATATAACCGTTTCCGTAAAGGGTAATGCATTCGTCACCAAGCACAACATTTGTGTCTTTTTTGTTTTTATTCAATACTATGCTTTTAAGGTTTGGTAAAGCATCTTTTAATTCAAAAATCAGCTCGTCTTTAAAGGGAATATCGTTGCCGTTGATAACAACGCACACCATAAGCTCGTCTGTTTTGACAGCTTTTCTTACATAAATATGGCGGAGAAGTCCTTTGTGAGTAGCTTCGTTATAAGTTGAAATCTTAAAAAGTCTGACCCAGTTTCTGAAAACATCAGTAACCTTTTTGAATTCCTCAGGCTGAAGCAGGCAATCGGCGCAATCCACAACTCTGTGAGAATGAGGCGCGTAAAAGCCGATAAGAGCAAGTCCGTTTGAGTCACTCTGAACAGGGTACTGAGCTTTGTTGCGGTATCTTTTGTCGTTTTTACCGCTGATAATCGGTTGGGGCTCAATTTCTATACCTGCAAGGCGTTTGAAATTATCTTTTACCTGCTGAGCCTTGATTTTAAGCTCTTCCTCATAATCAATATGACCGAATGCACAGCCGCCGCATTTTTCAAAAACGGGGCATTCAGGCTGAATTCTCATCTTTGACGGGTGAATAATTTTTTCAACCTTGCCGATTGCATAATTGGGCTTTACTTTGATTATGTGGAGCACCGCGTGGTCACCGGGTGCGGTGTTGGCGGCAAAGACCGTCATACCGTTATATTTGCCCACACCGCTGCCCAGAGAGGTGCAGGAATCAATATTTATTGCAATTTTATCGTTCTTTTTGAGCATTTTTGTTCTCCGAAAATCATATTTAAAGGGTAGAAAACCAAATCTACAGTTCATTATATCACAAAACCTTTTAAAATCAAAGAAAATTCCTTGCAAAAGTGATGCCTTTATGATAAAATTTCATGCGGAGGCGATTTTTTTGGCGAAAAATAACCGACATCACTTTTTTGCGATGCTTTCAAGAATGAAATATATAAGCCGTTGGGCGCTTATGAGAAACACTCATACTGAAAATATCAGTGAACACAGCCTTGAGGTTGCGGGTGTTGCTCACGCTTTAGCGGTAATACATAACAAGCGCTTCGGCGGAAATGTTAATGCTGAAAGGGCGGCTGTTCTGGGGGTTTATCACGATACACCTGAAATTATAACAGGCGATATGCCCACTCCCGTTAAGTATTACAGCGCTCAGGTGCACGAGGCTTATTCTCAGGTTGAAGATAATGCCTGCCAGGCTCTTATTGATATGCTCCCTGAGGATTTGAGGGAGGAATATGCACCCTTCTTCATCAAGCAGGAGCAGGACAGACAGCTTTGGAAATTTGTTAAAGCGGCGGATAAAATCTGCGCTCTTACCAAATGTATTGAAGAGGCAAAAGCGGGAAACGCCGAGTTTGAAAAGGCCGCAATCAGCACAAAGAAGGCCATTGATGAAATGAATATGCCTGAAGCAAAGTGCTTTATGGAGGATTTTCTCGAAAGCTACGGTTTAACTCTTGACGAAATGACCGCAGACGCTTTTTAAACAGTAACAGTTTTAGTTTTTTGATAGGATGGTAGTCACAATGAGCAAAATATCTGAACTTTTCGGAAGCATGGTGTTTAACGATTCTGTTATGCACGACAGACTTCCCAAAGAAATTTACCGTTCACTGCGTAAAACAATCAACGAAGGCAAGGAGCTTGATTTAAGCGTTGCCAATGTTGTTGCAAGCGCAATGAAGGACTGGGCAATTGAAAAAGGAGCAACCCATTATTCACATTGGTTCCAACCGATGACGGGTATCACTGCTGAAAAGCACGACAGCTTCCTTTCTCCTCAGGGTGACGGAACCATCATAATGGAGTTTTCAGGTAAGGAGCTTATCAAGGGCGAGCCTGATGCTTCTTCTTTCCCCTCAGGCGGTATCCGTGCAACCTTTGAAGCAAGAGGCTACACCGCTTGGGACCCGACTTCACCTGCATTTATTAAGGAAAACACTCTTTGCATTCCTACATCCTTTGTTTCATATACAGGCGAAGTTCTTGATAAAAAAACACCCCTCCTGCGTTCAATGGAAGAGGTTAATAAGCAGGCAAAACGCGTTCTCAATCTTTTTGGTCAGAGCGTTAAGCAGGTTCTTTCTACCGTTGGCCCTGAGCAGGAATATTTTATTATCGACAAAGAGCTTTTTGACCAGCGTAAGGATTTGATTTACACAGGCAGAACTCTTTTCGGCGCTCCCACACCTAAGGGTCAGGAAATGGATGACCACTATTTCGGCACAATCAAGCCGAGAATCAAGGCTTTTATGGCTGAGCTTGACGAAGAACTCTGGAAGCTTGGCGTTTTTGCAAAAACAGAGCATAACGAGGCGGCACCTGCCCAGCACGAGCTTGCTCCTGTTTTTACCACAACCAACATTGCAACCGACCACAACCAGCTCACAATGGAAATTATGAAAAAGGTTGCTCACAAGCACGGTCTTGAATGCCTTCTTCATGAAAAGCCCTTTGATGGAGTAAACGGCAGCGGTAAGCATAACAACTGGTCACTTTCAACCGATGAAGGTGAAAACCTTCTTGAGCCCGGCTCAGACCCATACTCAAACTCAAGATTTTTACTTTTCCTTGTTGCTGTTATCAAGGCAGTTGACGATTATCAGGATTTGTTAAGAATTTCTATTGCCAACGCCGGCAATGACCACCGCCTTGGTGCGGCAGAAGCTCCGCCTGCAATCGTTTCAATGTTCCTTGGTGAAGAAATTCAGAAGGTGCTTGACGCTGTTGAAGCAGGCAAGCCATACCATTCGGCAAAGCACCTTAAGTTTGACACAGGTGTTAGTGTTCTTCCTGCTTTTTCTAAGGATAATACTGACAGAAACCGCACTTCTCCCTTTGCTTTTACAGGTAATAAATTTGAATTCCGTATGCTTGGCTCAACCCTTTCTATTGCTGAGTCAAACATCGTTTTAAACACAATCGTTGCCGAATCTCTTTCAAAATTTGCCGATGTTCTTGAAAAGGCGAGTGATGTTGAAGCTGCCGCAAGAAAGCTTATCAGAAAAGAATACATCAAGCATAAGAGAATTGTGTTCAACGGCAACGGCTACTCAGATGAATGGGTAGAGGAAGCCGAAAAGAGAGGACTTCTCAACCTTAAAACAACGGTTGATGCAATTCCTCATTACAAGGATGAAAAGAACATCAAGCTTTTCACAAAGCACAATATTTTCAGTGAAATTGAAGTTATTTCAAGAACAGACATTTTGCTTGAAGAGTATTCAAAAACAATCAATATTGAGGCTGTTACAATGCTTCACATTGCAAGCAAAGAGATTATCCCCGCAGTGGTTGATTATGTAACAGATATCTGCCGGTCAGCGTCTCTTAAAAAGAGCCTTAACCCCAATATGCCGTGCGCTTGCGAAGAGGGGCTTATCAATGAGATTTCAGCAAAGCAGGATGAGCTTTTCCTTGCTGTGAATGAATTGAAAAAAGCGCTTAACGAAGTTCCTCACGACGATGCTTCGGTAACCGCAACTTATTATAAAGAGGTTATTATTCCTGCAATGGCAACTGTAAGAAAGCCTGCCGATGAGCTTGAGCTCCTTGTAGGCAGAGATTATTGGCCGTTCCCAACCTACGGTGACCTCCTTTTCAGTGTGGTATAACAATGATTTAAGCAGTGTAATTTCTGCCGTATTTTGGCAAAAATTCACTGCTTTTTGTTATTGCCTTCTTGACTTAATTGCGGGTTTGAGATATTTTATTTTCAAGGAGTGGTTGTATGAGTAATTTTGCGTTGTTTTTACTTCAAAAGATAACAGCTGTGATTTTGTTTTTTATTTCGATTTTTAATTGTCTTTTCGGATTAAATAAAATTGATGAAAAAACAGATTTGGTAAACGGCTCGTTGGTTGGCACAGATGCATTGGGAAGAAGCTTTGTAACTGCTGCCGACAGTGAAAAGAAAGTGGGTGTTTTCTATTTTCTTTGGCATGGTCAACACGGCAGAGAAAGAATAATTAACAACACAGAACTTGTTGCCGCTAATCCCGATGCCGTTAAATCTCAGGAGGCGTGGATGGCCGCAGGCGGTGGAGTAATCAATGAATTCCATTTCTGGGGTGAGCCTCTTTTGGGATATTACACCGCAGATGACAGTTGGGTGTACCGAAAGCATTTGCAAATGCTAACCGATGCCAAGGTTGATTTTATTGTAATTGATATTACAAATTCATTCACATATTCCGAGCCTGCAAAGCTTCTTATTGATGTATGGTATGAATATTTGCTTGACGGATGGAATGTTCCGAAAATTGCTTTTTATACAAACTCAAGTTCAGGAAATACAATGAACAGAATTTATGATGAAGTTTATAACGACCCTGAACTGAATCAGAAGTATCCGAATCTTGAAGAACTCTGGTTTAAGCTTGACGGTAAGCCGATGATTGTGGGGGATGAGAATGACCCTGCTTTGAGGGAAGATGTGAAGAGCTATTTCCGCATCAAAGCAAATCAATGGCCAAATGAGGATAAGAAAAAAGACGGTTTTCCGTGGATGGAGTTTGACCGTTCTTTGACATTGCAGGCAATGTATGATTCGCAGGGAACTAAAATAATGAATGTTTCTGTTGCTCAGCACTCTAATACCACTGCTTTCAGCAAAACAGCATGGTACGGTGCCAATGACAGAACCCGCTCCTGGCACGACGGAAAAAATGACACCTCTGATGATGCGATGCTTTACGGTTATAACTTTGCCGAGCAATGGGAGTTTGCCATTAAAATGGACCCGGATATAATTTTTGTAACAGGCTTTAATGAATGGGTTGCTCAGCGTCAGCCCGGTACGCAGGATGCCCCTGTATTGTTCATAGACTGTGCAGATGAAAATTCTTCCCGTGATGTTGAACCGTCTGCAGGCATTTTGGGTGATAATTATTATCTTCAAATGGTAAATTATATTGCAGAATTTAAAAAGAGTGTTTCTAAGGTTTCTCAGGGCGAATTTATAAAAATTGACATTGACGGCGGATTTGAGCAGTGGAATAACAGAAAAATTTCGGCTGTCTATAAAGATTATAATAACGACACAGCTCCGAGAAATGCGCAGGGCTACGGCGGTGTTGTGTATACTGACACTTCAGGCAGAAACGACATTGTAAATATGAAGGTAGCCCAAGATGTTCAGTCTGTTTATTTTTATGTTGATACAGCTGATGAACTGACCTCTTCTCAGGATAAAAACTGGATGTCACTTTTTATTGGTAATGATTATGTAATCAACAGAACATCGCCTGAAAACGGAAAAACCGATATTGAGAGGATAACCGACCACGGATTTGAAAAATGCGCTGAGGCTCAAATCAGGTTTGAAAACAATAAGCTTATGCTTAAGGTGTCTAAAGCTGATATAAGCTTTTCGGGAAGTATTCAGTTTAAATGGGCGGATAATTATAATGAAAACGATGTGTATTCATTTTACACAATGGGCGATTGCGCACCGTACGGCAGAATGTATTACAGCTTTTGAGGTTAATATGTGGAATAATTTTGAATGTGATGAATTTATTTTTGAGGGGCACGAGGCAAGCGTTGTAAAGCCCCGTGTTAAAAGCCTTAACCCAACCCTCATTTTAAAAACCGAATACCAAAATGCCTTTCCTGAAACAGAAATTGCTTTGCTTAATCGCGGTTGTTATGTTGCGTTTATTGAAAATGATAACCGTTGGGGAACTGACCCGGACCTTGACCGCAAGGCAAGATTTGTCCGCTTTGTGGGTGAAAAATATTCCCTTTCTCCAAAATGTGTACCTGTAGGTATGAGTTGCGGCGGGCTTATTGCAATTAAATTTGCGGCAAAATATCCCGAGCTTGTCAGTTGCCTTTATGTTGATGCGCCTGTGGTTAATTATATGAGCTGCCCTTGCGGATTCGGAATAGGTGAGAGACTTGATGATGAAAACTTTACCGAAATTCTCACGGCTTTGGGTATGCAAAGCATTTCTGAATTACTTTATTACCGCGAAACTCCTCAGGATAAAATCCCTGAGCTGATTAAGAATAAAATTCCCGTTGTGCTTGTGGCAGGGGACAGTGATGTTGTTGTGCCCTATGTAGAAAACGGAATTTTGTTGGAGCGGGCATATAAAGAAGCAGAATTACCTATTGATATTTTTATAAAGAAAGGTTGCAATCATCACCCTCACGGCCTTGATGACCCAACCCCCGTTGTTGATATTATAATGAAAAACACCGAATGCATTTGAGCATTCGGTGCTTTTGCTTGGTCAGAACCAGCTTGTTATAAAAATTTCCAGCCCGATGAAGATGAGAATTGCGCCGCCGAAAATTCCTGCTTTGCCCGCAAGACGCGTACCTGCCTTTTTGCCTATTGCAATGCCTGCAAAGCATATAAAAAATGTAACAATTCCAATGAGCAGGCAAGCAAGCAGAGCTTCTGTTAAATTATAGCTTGAAATTGTAAAGCCTACTGAAAGAGCATCGATTGAAGTGGCTACCCCTTGAACAAGAAGTGCTGAAAATCCGACTGCAGGCTTTTCTTCGCCGCTGTCTTTATTTTTGATGCCATCATAAAGCATCTTACCGCCTATGTAACCGAGAAGAGCAAGGGCAATCCACGGGATAAATTTTTCAAAAGCTTTAAAATATTGTGCAATGGTGGAAACACAAATCCAGCCAATCATAGGCATAGCAAACTGAAAGAGAGAAAAAATACCTGCAACGCCGCACATTTTTGCCTTTTTCATATTTGCTTCATTAAGTCCGTTGGCAAGGGAAACAGAAAATGCATCCATTGCAAGACCGATGCCAAGCAAAATGCTGTTAAAAAAGAATGAAAAATCTAAGTTCATTTTATTTCCTCCGTAAAATAAAAAATCCAAGCGCGGTAATAACCGTACTTGGCACAAAAAGACTCAATGCACAGCTATACCTAAAGCCGACATGAGTCTCGCAATTTAAAACAAGCCAGACCTTAAAGGTCAGTATGTTGACTTGCTACGTCAGGATAACGCTTGCTACTCCCTCATAACAGAAAGGAGTATATCATTAAATGTAATATTTGTCAAATTATTTATATAATATTTTTAATATGTTCTGCTACTTGCTCCACAGTTTCTTCAATGTCAAGCCCGTGGGCTTCAACGGTGATGTCAGCATATTTTTCATAAAGAGGACTGCGCTCTTTATAAAGCTCTGCCACAGTTGTGCCTTTTTGCATAGCAACGCCTCGGGTCTTGATGTTGGTGAGTCTGCCTTCAATATCTTCAAGAGGGAGAGAAAGATAAACAACAATTCCGTTTTTCTTAAGATGCTCCATAGCTTTCTGAGAATAAACCGCACTTCCTCCTGTGGCAACGATGCAGTTATCGTCGTTAAAACTAACTATGGTGTCTTCTTCTTCCTTTAAGAAACGGTCAAGACCGCAGGTGTCAATAATATTCTGCAGGCTCATTGAGCAACGCTTCTGAATGAGCAAATCACAATCTGTAAATCCGAATTGCAACACCTTTGCAAGCAAAACTCCAACGGTGCTTTTTCCGCAACCGGGCATACCTATTAAAACAACATTCATAATTTTCCCTCTTGTTTTTTGAAAGATTATACTATAACAGCAGTTGTTTGTAAACAGGAAATTTGGCGTGTGACGAAAAACGGACATCGAAAATTAACAATTCTTTCACAAAAAATAGACAAAATTAAAAATATGTCGTTTGCAATGATTGTTGTGCTGAGATATAATTTTGTATAAGTAGTGGAAATATGACTACACTTATACTGTAATATTTTAGGAGAAAACTATGAGCAACAAAAAATACCCTTATAACGATATCCCAAAAACACAGGATTTAAAAGAAATGGTTGATTTCTGCGCCAAGACTTACGGCGACGATACCGCTTTCTGGTACACTAAAGGCAAGGACGAAATCAGACACTCATTTAAAGATGTTCAGGCAGATGTATATGCTATGGGCACATACCTTCACTCAATCGGTCTTAAAAACGCTCACATTGCTTTAGTTGGTGAAAACAGCTATGAATGGATAGTTTGTTATCTTGCAGTTATCTGCGGCGGCAATGTAATTGTTCCTGTTGACAAAGAGCAGACTCCTGAAGATATTCAGTATGTTGTTGAAAAGAGTGAGGCAACTGCTATTATTCACTCAAAGGTTTATGCTGACAAAACTGATTTGTGCAATGTTCAGAAGATTTCAATGGAAAGCTTTGCAGATTATATCGCAAAGGGCAGAGAGCTTATTGCAGGTGGCGAAAAGAGCTTTGTTGACCACAAGGTTGACAGAGAGGTTATGGCAGCTATCGTGTTTACATCAGGCACAACCTCAAAGCCAAAGGGCGCAATGCTCACTCATAAGAGCCTTATGACAGACGCTATCACAAGCCTTATGAATCTTTCAATTCCTAAGGGAACAGTTCTTATGCTTCCCCTTTATCACACCTTCGGCTTTATGGCAGGTGTTGCTTGTCAGATGCTCGTTGGCTTCCCCGTTTTCATTAACTCAAGCCTTAAGAAGCTTTTGAGTGATATTAAATATGCCGCTCCCGGTCATGTTTCAGTTGTTCCTATGGTGCTTAAGGTTATGTATAATAAGATTTGGGACAACATCAGAAAGCAGGGCAAAGAAAAGCTTGTTAAAACAATGATTAAAGTAAGCAACGGCCTTCTTAAGGTTGGCGTTGATATGAGAAGAGTTTTCTTCAAGCAGATTCTTGATGCTTTTGGCGGCAACCTTGAAATGATTATTTCAGGCGGTTCAGCTCTTGATGAAAAATATGTTGCAGGCTTCAAAGAGCTTGGCATCACCGTTACCAGCGGTTACGGTATCACCGAATGCTCACCAATCGTTGCAACAATGAGAACAAAGCACTATGCTCCTGCCAGCGTTGGTGCAGTTCACCCGGGTGTTGAATGCAGAATTAAAGACGGTGAAATCCAGATTAAGGGTGACATCGTATTCCTTGGCTATTATAAGGATGAAGAAGCAACCAAAGCCGCATTTGACGGTGAATGGTTCAAGACAGGCGACTTAGGCTATCTTGATGATGACGGTCTTCTTTATATCTCAGGCCGTGAAAAGAACCTTATCATTCTTTCAAACGGTAAGAATGTTTCTCCCGAAGAGCTTGAAGCCTTGCTTTATGACACAATTGACGAAATCGAAGAGGTTGTTGTTTCAGGTGAGGATGACCACATTGTGGCAGAGGTTTACCCCGCTCAGGTTGAAGAGGGCGCTGATGAAGTTAAAGACGGCATCAAAGCAAAAATTACCGAGCTTAACCGTAAGCTTCCTACATTTAAGAAGATTGTTGATGTCCGCTTCAGAAACGAAGAGTTCCCCAAAACAACCACAAAGAAAATCAAGAGAAAATAATTTCCCAGTCCGACGCTTGATAGTGTCGGACTTTTGTTATATACTTAATAAAAGACTAACTATTAAAAGTCAATAGTAAAAATCAAAAAATGTTGTGAAATGTAAGACGGTGAAAAAAGGCATAACAAAACAGACGTCAAAGACGCCGAGTTTTAAAGATTAAAAGAATTTATGCTTTTGATATGTAA
>JAFTWE010000003.1 GCA_017465465.1 Clostridia bacterium
TTGCTTTGTCGATATCAAAGAAAGTGTTGTACGAACAAGGCTTCCTGTAAGGTACAATCCTTATGCACCGAAGCCTGAACGATGGCTGTCTTTTCTCGACGAACTGCTTTATCCGGAGGATATACCGACACTTCAGGAGTTTATCGGTTACTGCCTTATACCGAGCAATAAAGGTCAGCGAATGATGGTTATCAAAGGCAATGGCGGTGAAGGTAAATCGCAGATAGGTGCTGTTATGACAACACTCTTCGGTAGCAACATGAAAGACGGAAGCATTGCTAAAATCTCTGAGAACAGATTTGCAAGAGCAGACCTTGAACATATTTTGTTGTGCATTGATGATGACCTTCGTATGGAAGGACTCAAGCATACAAACTATGTTAAATCTATTGTAACCGCACAGGGAAAAATGGACCTCGAAAAGAAGAATAAGCAAAGCTATCAGGGATATATGTATGCAAGACTTCTTGCTTTCAGCAACGGAGACCTGCAGGCTATGTTTGATAAAAGCGACGGCTTTTTCAGACGTCAGCTTGTACTGACAACCAAGGACAAAAATGCAGAGAGAATTGACGACCCTCATATAGCAGATAAAATGCGTGAGGAAATTGAAGGTATATTCCTGTGGGCATTTGAAGGCTTGCAGAGATTACTCTCAAATAACTTTCAGTTTACCGAGAGTGAACGGGCAATAAGTAACCGTGAGACCGTCAAGCGTAATAATGTCAATGCAGTTGAATTTATGGAGTCAGAAGGCTACTTCACATTCGCAAAAGATAAGTCCGTAACCTCAAAAGATTTGTATGAGATTTACAAGTTGTGGTGCGAAGAAAATGCCTTGTCGCCTATGAGTTCAAGAAGCCTGAGCGACTTTCTGATTGCCAATGAAAACAGATACGGCATTAAAAGCAGTAACAATGTTTACAACAGAGAGCATCGCAGAGTAAGAGGCTTCATTGGCATAGAGGCGACAGCATCACCGTTTATGAATAATCTGTATGGTTCATAAATGGTGAGTATAAAGTTTTACGGGGTACAGGGTGGTTTTACAAAAACAGCCCTGTTGGGTGGCAATTCGCAAATTGCAGGGCAAAGCCCTAACACCACCCCGTAGGGCGCAACAGCATCTTTTGATATACAGAGTGTGTCAAAAGTGCTTTTGCGTTACTTTTGACAAAAGTAACAAAACCAGACGAAAAATATTTTAAATAAGGATGTGAGATTATCAGAAGAAGTATAAGTGTTATGGTTGGTAAAGGTTCTGTAAGACACAATGAAAGAAAGTTTAATGCCCTCAATACCGACCCGACAAGAAGCTGTCTGAACACATCTTTCATAAACGAAGATATCAAGGATGTGTACCATGAGCTTTTTGACAGAGCACTGCAGGATTACAATGCCAAACAAAACAGAACTGACCGAAGAATAGATGATTACTATAAAAAGATAGTATCAGGAAAACAGGAAAAACCCTTTCACGAAGTTATCCTGCAAATCGGTAATAAGGATGATATGAATGCAGAAACAGATGAAGGCAGACTTGCCGAAAAAATACTGACAGAATATATTGAAACATTTCAGGATAGAAATCCTAATCTCCGTGTTTTCTCTGCTCATCTTCATATGGATGAAGCTACACCTCATCTGCATATTGACTTTGTACCGTTCACAACCGGAAGTAAGCGTGGTCTTGAAACAAGAGTATCATTGAAACAAGCTCTTGCAAAGCAAGGCTTCAGGGGAGGAACTCGCGGCGATACAGAATGGAATCAATGGGTACTGTCCGAAAAAGAGGAGCTCTCAAAAATTATGGAGAGATACGGAGTAGAGTGGGAGCAGAAAGGTACTCACGAAAAGCATCTGTCGGTTCTTGATTATGAAAAGAAAATGCGAAGTCAAGAGGTTGAGGCACTTAAAGAAGAAATAGCCGAAAAGCAATGTGAACTAAAAGCAGTCCGAGAACAGATTGAAACCTATGATGACGGCAGAGGTATTGAAAACTTAATAGAGCAATTAAACAGTAATGAGTTCACATTACCCGAGCCAACACCGCTTATGACAGCCAAAGCGTACAAAACAAAATATGCAGAGCCGTTGATATCAAAGCTGAAAACTCTCGTGAAAACAGTATTTGCAAAATATCTGAAAGCAGTTGAAGCACGAATAACAGCAAGAGGTCATAACAGCAGTTTGCAGCGGCGTGTTTCAATTCTCGCAAGGGAAAACAGTGAGCTTCGTGAACAGAACAGGTCACTTATCCGGCAAGTCAAGGATTATTCTCTCTTACAAAGATTCTTCGGTAAAGAGAAAATTGACGAGCTGGTAAATCAGGCTAAAGGAAGAACAAAATCTAAGAAATATGAAAGGAACAGATAAATGAGTAAAGAAGAAAATTTTATTGAAGAACTGTTTGGAAAAACAGAAGAAACAAAACCCACAACCACAGAAATAGTGAATATGTCTGTGAAAAGCGTTGTGCCGAATCTCAAAAATCCGTATAAATACCGAGAGGAAGATATGAAACCGTTGGAAGACAGTATCCGTGAAAACGGTATTATTCAGCCTCTTATGGTGCGTAAAGACGATAAGGCAGATGTGTATGAAATCATATCAGGACACAGAAGATACCTTGCTGCAACAAGGCTTGAAATGGCAGAGGTTCCTGTGGTAGTTCTTTCAATCAGTAAGGAAGAAGCGGATATTATTCTCGTTGACAGTAACCTGCACCGAGAGCATATTCTTTATTCGGAAAAAGCCTTTGCTTACAAGATGAAAATGGATGCCCTGAAAAAGCAAGGTAAACGCACAGATTTAACTTCGGACCAAGTCGGACCGAAGTTATCTGCAAAGGAAATCTCGGATGAAGATAGTGCATCTCAGGTGAAAAGATATATCCGTCTGACAAAGCTTATCCCTAAACTTCTTAATATGGTGGATGAGAATAAAATCTCTTTCTCTGTGGGCGTTGAACTTTCGTATCTCACAAAAACAGAGCAAACTGATTTGTTTAAATTTATTGAGAAAGAGCTTTGTACACCTTCACTTTCACAAGCACAGAAGCTGAAAAAGCTATCTCAGGATGGACAGCTTAATGCAGAGGAAATATCTTCCATTATGAAACAGCCTAAAGCTAATCAGGTGCTTACGGTTAAAATTCCCGAGGATAAAATCTGCAAATATTTGAAGTCTAATGCAACACAAAAGGAAAAAGAAGATTTTCTTGCAAAGGCTGTTGAGTATTACGGAAAGCATCTTATGAAACAAAAAGACCGAGGTGCGAGATAATGACAGAAAAGATTGTATCCTTTTGGGAGTATTGCAAATTAAAGTTTCACGGAACAATGGAAAATATCCGTGGAGAATATGCTCCAAGAAAAGTTGATAACGCAAATGAATACGTTATCAACGGTGTCCGCTATGTTGTATCTACCCGTTTCAGCAAAACAGAAAACAAAACTATGAAAGAAAAAATATCAGCTTTTATCGGAAGCGATTTTGCACATTTGACAAATGCCGATGATATAAATACACTTAATACAGAATATGTAAATTCGACTGCCGGAGAAGGGAGGATAAATGCAGTCAGATAACCTTGGCATAACAGCCATCTATTGCCGTCTATCCCGTGATGACGGTACAGACAGCGAAAGCAACTCAATAGGGAATCAGAAAAAGTTGCTCTCACAAAAAGCAAAAGAATTGAAACTCACCAACACAAAGTATTATGTTGATGACGGTTACACGGGAACCAATTTTAACAGACCCGGTTTTCAGGCTATGCTTGAAGACATAGAAATGGGATATGTAACAACCGTTATGGTAAAAGACTTATCCCGTCTCGGCAGAGATTATGTTTCTGTTGGTCATTATACGGACAACTTCTTTCCTGAGCATAACATCAGATTTATAGCAGTCAATGACTTGGTTGACAGCAATGACGGTGATAACGAGATTGCACCGTTCAAGAATATTATGAATGAGATGTATGCAAGAGATATTTCAAGAAAAGTCCGTAGTTCACATCGCATAAGAGGAAATCTCGGCGAGCCGTTATCTCAACCGCCTTACGGGTATATGAAAGACCCGCAAAACAAAAAGAAGTGGATTATTGATACAGAAGCTGCAGAAGTAGTCAAGAGTATCTTTGCAATGTGTATTGAAGGTAAAGGCAATGAAACTATTGCCCGTATCTTACAGGAAAACAAAGTGATGATACCGATGGCATATTGGCAGAGTAAAGGTCTTAACAAAGGTGGTAAGAAAACACAGCCTGACCCGTATAAATGGTGTAAGACGACGGTACAGAAGATTCTTGCTCAACAGGAATACTGCGGTGATGTTATCAACTTCAAGACTTACTCAAAGAACTTCAAGAACAAGAAAAGACTTCAGAATCCCGAAGAGAACTGGAAGATTTTCAAAAATGTTCACGAGCCGATAATTGACAGAGATACTTTTGAAACTGTTCAGAAGATGAAAGCCAAAGGTAAACGCAGAGCACCAAATCCCGAACACGCTGAAAAGAATATGTTTTGCGGATTGTTATACTGTGCTGATTGTGGCAGTCCCTTATGGTTCAATGTCAATCACCCTAATACTGACATCAAGTATTTTATGTGCTCCAATTACAAAGGTCGCAGAGGCACTTGTGAGGGTACACATTATGTCAGAGCAGATTCTTTGGAGAAGATAGTAATGCTTGAGCTCAGAAGCCTTGCAAGTTTTCTCATTGAAGATGAAGAAGCCTTTGCCGATATTCTTGAAGCAAAGACGAATAAAAGCATACTCAATCAGCAGAAGTTTCTTGAAAGCAGTATTGATAAAGCAACAGCAAGAACAAAGGAAGTTGCTATTATGTACGAGAAACTCTTTGAGAAGCATATCAACGGTATTGTCAACGAAGAAAGCTTTATGCAGCTATCACAGAAGTATGAAGCAGAGCGTGATGAGCTGAAGCTGAAAATCAGGCAATATCAGGAAGAGCTTTCAGAGATAGAAAACTTGCGTACAAGCAAAGAGCAGTTTACCTTTGCGGTCCGTAAGTTTATGCAAATGGAAACTCTGACACCTGCACTCTTAAATGAGTTGATTGAGAAAATTGAAGTTCATTCCATTGAAGGTAAGGGCAAAAACAAAACACAGAAAATCATTATTCATTATCGCTTTATCGGGGTTATTGAAAATCCAATCAAAGAGGAAAATATTATCCTTGAAGCAAGACAAGGCGTAGCCGTGGAATATCTCACGGCATAACAAAAAAGAGCAGGCTACAAACCTGCTCGATACATAAATAATTATATTAAATTAACTATGAGGAAATGTAAAAAAAGAAAAGTGAGTATTCACTTGTGTAATGAATACTCACTATGGTCCGAGTGGCGAGACTTGAACTCACGGCCTCTTGACCCCCAGTCAAGCGCGCTACCAGCTGCGCCACACCCGGAACGCATTACATAATATCACATCATTATGAAAAAAGCAAGTCTTTTTTTGAATTATTTCAAAAATTTTTCCAGCGGTGCGATATCAAGATTCTTTTGCTCCTTTGCAAAGCTGTAAAACTCTTTGAGCATCGTTTGCACTCCGCCGTCAGAATTGCTCTCTGCATTAAAGGGCATAACGGGGTCGTGAACGCTGAGTCTGAGCAAAATCCAACCGTCACCGTTTTCTTTGTCGGCAGAAATTCTGATTCCGTCGCGGTTATCGTCAGCGATTTTCCAGCCCTGTTTGTTACCGAAATAATCAACAAGCTTATCAAGAACCTCATTGCCGTAAGCCTTGAAATCTTCGCAGGTGATATTAAATCTCAATTCCTTTGCTTCTTTAGGTTGATTGAGATTTGAAAGCACGGTTTTAATTGAATCTGCACCGTTTTTTGCCATATAGATAATTATTTTGGTCATAAGGTATGCACCGTCGTCAAGATAATAATTCTCTTTAAATGCGGCGTGGCCTGATGTCTCAATGGCAAGGGGGCAGAATTTGCCCTGATTGTTAAGCTCAATCTGCTTATTGATAACATTGCGGTATCCCCTCTTATAGCGGTAATGCTCACCGCCGAGGGATTTTATAAATTCCGGAATTCCGTCAGAAGTAACAGAATCGGTCACAATAACGCCGCCCTGTGTGCCTTCAAGGGCAAGAACAGAAGCCAGAGCAACGAGATTGTTACGGTTGATTTCTTCACCGTTTTTGTCAACACAGCCTGCACGGTCAACATCGGTGTCAAAAATCACACCCAAATCAGCTTTGCTGTCAACTGTTGCTTTAGTTACGCTTTTCATAGCCTCGGCATTTTCGGGGTTCGGGATATGGTTTGGGAACATTCCGTCAGGCTCTAAAAACTGACTGCCTGTTATGTCAGCACCGAGAGGAGCAAGCACCTTTTCTGCATAAAAGCCGCCCACACCGTTGCCTGCATCCACAATGATTTTGTAGCCGTCCAGGGGCTTATCATAATTCTTTGAATTTACGCCGCTTTTAATCATTTTACGAAGATTTTCGGCATAAGTGCTCATGTAATCAACGGATGTGATTTTACCCTCATTTAAAGCAAGACCGCAGTTGCTTTCATTTTCTGCATCGGTGAGAATTTCTGAAATGTCACCGCTCTCAAGACCGCCGTCAGGGGTGAAAAACTTAAGACCGTTTCTCTCCCAGGGGTGGTGGCTTGCGGTAATCTGCACCGAGCCGTCACACTTTAAATCAAGCACAGCCATAAACATAGCCGGAGTTGATGCAAGCGAGCAGTCAAAAACGCTGACGCCTTTTCCCGAAAAGGCACGAAGCAAAGCCGACTTAATTCTTCGGGCAGAAACTCGTGAATCATGACCGACACAAACTGATATTTCATCAGGATTTTTGCCTGTTTTTTTACAAAGAAATTTTATGAATCCGAGAGCAATTTTTTCTACTTTTTCGTCGCTTAAAAACAGCGGCTCTTTTTCAAATCCGTCAGCGGCAAAGCCTCTTATATCAGTCCCGCTTTTTAATGAAGAATAGCTCATTGTGCGCCTCCGTTCAAGGTTGATACATATTCATCGGACACTCTTAAAAGGAATTTATACATCGGAGCAAAGGTCTTATATTCTGCCTCAAGCTGCTTTATGATTTCATCGGTTTCCAGAGTTTTGAAATCGTTTCTGAATTTAACAAAGCACATTCTTTTAACATTATAATATGGCAAAACCGCAGGTGACGGGTTGCCGCCCTTGGGCTTTTTGTAGCCTACGGCAGAAAACTCAGCGCCTGTTGTGCGGATGCTTTTAACAGCTTCAACAAATTCCTGCTCATATTTTACAAGGTGCTGACGGTAAATTTCCATCATCGCAGGGGTTGTTTCATAATGACCGATACCGTAAGAAATGCAATCCTGACTTACTTCAAACCACATACAGGGGTGAAACGGCCATTCACGCTTCGGCCGCTGAAACATAACCCACAGGTTATCACGGTAAAGGTGCTTATATTTTGAAAAGCGTGTATCTCTTCTCACTCTTGACACCATTTTTACAGGGTCAAGATTCATCATTTCATCAATTTCATACATAAGCGGTGACAATTCCCCTGCCAACTGACGCAACGGAACGGTTACACCTGCCTTTATTTCTTCCTTATGTTCTTCGTAAAAAGGCTTGCTGTTTTCAAATTTATTCTGAGCCAAAAGCCACATTGCCTCGGCCTTTATTCCGTTATAAGACATCAAATCAATCCTTTTTTAATCAATTCATTAACGGCGAGCATAATGCTCATTTTTGCGCTGTAGAAGCTGATTCCGCCCTGCATCCAAGCGGCATAAGGCGGGCGCAAAGGACCGTCGGCAGAAAGCTCGATTGTTGAGCCTGAGGTGAACGCACCTGATGACATAATAACAGGGTCATCGTAGCCGGGCATATCCCAAGGCTCAGGCAAAACGAAAGAATCAATGGGTGTTCCCTTCTGAAGACCCTGACAAAACGCAACGAGATTGTCGGCGGTGTTGAGCTTCACTGTCTGCACAATGTCACAGCGCTTATCTTCGCTTGACGGTGTGGTTTCAAAGCCGAACTGTTCAAGTAAAGCCGCGGCAAAAACCATGGCCTTGAGGGCCTCTGTTACAACTCGGGGAGCTGAGAAAATACCCAAGAACAAATCTCTGTTCTGGTCAAGAGTTGCTCCAACCTCTTTGCCGATACCGGGAGTTGTTAAGCGGTATGAGCATTTTTCAACCAAATCGGCTCTGCCTGCTATATAACCGCCTGTTTTTGCAATTCCGCCGCCTGCATTTTTGATAAGTGAGCCTGCAATCAAATCTGCACCCATTTCAATAGGCTCAAATTCCTGAACAAACTCACCGTAGCAGTTATCAACCATTACGATTGCATCTGAGTGAGCTTTAACGGCATCAACAATTTCTTTGATTTCTTCGCAGGAAAGGCTTGGGCGCATATCGTAACCGCGTGAGCGCTGAATATAAACCATTGTGATGCTCTCATCAAGAGCATCAATAATTGCAGGGATATCGGGCTTCTGATTTTTAAGGTCAACCTGCTTATATTTTACCCCGAAATCAGCCAGCGAACCGTCGCCCTTGCCGTTAATTCCTATTACGGAATGAATGGTGTCGTAAGGTGTGCCTGTTACGCAGAGCATAGTGTCGCCCATTCTCAGTACACCGAAAAGAGCAACAGCAAGAGTGTGAGTTCCGCAAGTGAAATTGTGGCGGACAAGGGCATCCTCTGCGCCGACAATATCGGCAAAAACGCTGTCAAGCACTTCACGGCCTCTGTCGCCGTAGCCGTAGCCGGTTGTGCCCGTAAACATTGTTTCACTCACCTGATTTTTAATAAAAGCAGAAAGCACCTTTTGCTGGTTATATTCACTGATTTCTTCAAGCTCTTTGAATTTATCGGCAACCTTTTCCATAGCAAGGTCAGCCGCTTTTTGTATTCTTTCATCTATTTCAAAAAATGTTTTTTTCATACTTCCTCCTGATTACCGTTAACCGAGTCCGTTTTCTTTTCACATTGGAAAGGTTTATTTTTTATTTCGCATTTCTTATAAATCTCCTCAATGCAAGGTGCTTTATAGGAAATATAATCATCAATGCTGTCAGGGAATAATTTTGCACCCTCTTCTTTGATGTTGCTATACTTCAGCACAGCTTCGGGATTATTTCTCAAATAGTTTCTGAAAGAAATGTGCCTGTGAAGCTCTGCAGAAAATTCAGGGCAAACATACAAATGGTGTTTCGGTAAATCTGCATTACCTTTGTAATCAAATGCTTCTCTGTCTTTTATACCAAGATTTCCTTCGTGTATATAGCCAAGAGAGGACAGCCTTTCGACAACAGTATCAAATATAGAATAGTCTTTGATAACAATATCGATGTCAATAATCGGTTTTGCAGAAAGACCTTCAACAGAAGTGCTGCCGATATGTTCAACACTGATTGTAATATCCTTTATTGCCGTTAAAAGATATTGTTTAATCGTTTCAAAATCTGTTCTCCATTGTTCATTATACGGAACAACTACAACTCGTTTTGCCATTTTTACACCTCTGTTATATAAATAACACCTATCATTTTAATGGTGATTAATTTACCATTGCCCATTCACCCACAACGGTGAAACCGATTGAACGGTAAAAATCTACTATTGAATCGTGTTTACAAAGAAGCTCGGTGCGTTTACCATCGCTGACAGATTCATTACCTAAAAGTGTAACCAATCCTCCGCCGAGCCCTTTACCGCGGTGATTTTTGTCGGTGGCAACCGCACCTAAAAGAACGGCTCTGTCCGTTATAAAAAGCTTCATTGCACAGGCGGCAGGCTCACCGTTTTCTAAAGCAAGGGCAGCTTCGGCTGTTCCTTTTTTCACTCTGTGAGTTACATCAGAAAGCCAGGGCAGATATTCGCCGACTCCCAGAAGGTCGGCAGATTTTATAAGGTGATAAACATCCTTGTAATCCACATTTTCACAAAGGGTTATATTATATTTTTCTCTGTCGGTTATGTTATGGTATCTTACAACATATCCCCAGATATCTTCATCTAAGCCCAGTCTTTTCATCGCCTGACGCTCACACTGAAGAGAAGAATAACCTATCATTTTAATAAAAGCGGCAAGCTCTTCGAAATCAGCTTTTTCGCCGCAGGTGAGTGTCATACTGCCGTCAATAAGGCTGATTGCGGCAACAGGACTGTTATTTTCGTCAAGCTGAACCCAGAATCTGATAAAGTCAAAATCATAGGAATAGGTGTTAAAATAAGCCAGAATCCTTGTTCCGAAAACATCCTTTGAGCAAATTTCATCAAGGCTGTATTCACCTGAATCAACAAACTTAATCATTTGCAAACTCCTCCGAAAGGGCAAGGATAATCTTTTTTGTTTCTTCAATATCACTTGCTTTGATTACGCAAGAGGGAGAATGAAGATATCGGCAAGGAAGCGACACCGCAACAGTTTTAACTCCGCCTGCAGAGGTGTGAATTACCCCTGCATTGTTGCCGCCTGCAACCATTGATTTTGTTTGCAAACGAATTCCCTTTTCTTCTGCAATTTTAAAAGCACGGTCAAAAAGCTGTTTATCGTAGACGGTTCTTCTGTCCATAAATGAAACAACTCCGCCGCCTCCAAGCCTGCAGACAGTTTTATGCTCATCAACACCTGCCAAATCTGCGGCTGTGGTGGTTTCAACAACTATTGCATAATCAGGGTCAACAGAATAAACACCTGTGCCTGCCATACCCATTCCGACCTCTTCACCAACAGAAAAGCTGAAATACATATCAACGGGCAAATCTGATTTTATCATATCAATTAAAATTGCACAGCCTGCCCTGTCATCAAGAGCTTTGGACTTGATATATCCGTCACCGTAAGTGACAAACTCTGACTGAAAGCAAGCCATATCGCCTGCTTTTACGAGGGCTTCTGCCTCTTCCTTTGACTTTGCGCCGATGTCGATACAAAGGCTTTTTACATCAGGAAGCTCAGCTTTTTTATCAACAGGCAAAAGGTGAACCGGTACAACACCGATTACACCGTTAATTTTATTTTCACCAACAGTTACGGCTCTGCCGAGCATAACGGCTGTGTTGATACCGCCCACACATTCAAAATTGAGTGTTCCGTCAGAATTGATTGAGGTAATAACAAAGCCCACCTCATCCATGTGAGCGTCAAGAAGCACTTTTTTACTTGCTTCTTTTTTACCTTTTTTGAACACTAAGAGATTGCCCAGAGGGTCAACGGTTATGTGGGTTGCATAGTCTTTAATTTGAGAAATAATGTAATCTCTGACCGCATTTTCTCTGCCTGAAATGCCGTCAAACAAGCAGAGATTTTTAACTAAATCAAGCATTGTCGGCACCTCCGAAAGTGAGAATATATTCAGCCATAAGCTGTGCGGTATATTCAATATCTGCAGGGTCAAGCATTTCAACACCTGTGTGCATATTCTTAAGAGGTAAAGACAAAAGTGCAGTCTTTTTACCCTGAGCAGAAACTGCAATAACATCGGCATTTGTGCCTGTTGAAGCTGACATTATTTCAAGCTGATAAGGAATATTCTTTTCTTTGGCAAGGCTTTCAAGCTGACGGCTCATTTCATAATTTAGAATCGGTGCAAAGCCAATCATTGTGCCGCCGCCTAAGGTTGCAGTGATATTTTTGGGGGTTGCACCTGTTTTGGCAAAGCTCACATCAACACAAAAGCACTTTTCTGCATTGCAGTTAAAACCGCCTGCTCTTGCGCCGATAAGCCCCGCCTCTTCCTGAGCAGAGAAAAGAACGGTAATTTCATTATTGCAAGCTTTTTCTTTTAAAATTTCAAGGCAACGAAGAACAGCGCAAACACCTGCCTTATTATCAAAATAAGCGCCTGACAAAGCTCCGTTTGCCATTTCGTTATAAGGGGTTTTAAGGGTAACTCTGTCCCCCGGTGAAACGAGAGAAAAAATTCTGTCACCGTCTATGCCTGTGTCAATCATAATTTCGTCAAAGCCTGAAGCTTTTTTGCCGTCACCCGAAGCAAGGTGGGGAGGAGTTGAAGTAACAACACCAAATAAATCCTCTCTGCCGTGAACAATTACATCCTGAGCGGCAATGGTGCGGATATCAATTCCGCCGCATTTATCCACCCTGAGAAAGCCGTTTTCCTCAACCGCAGTTACAATCATACCGATTGAGTCAAGGTGAGCATCAAGCAAAAAGTGAGTGCCGTTACCGTCTTTATGACCCACAATATTTCCGAGATTGTCGGTTGAAACATTCATATAATCCGAAAGCATTTTTTCGGCAACAGGGGCAATGCAATATTCCTGCCCGGGAGCAGACGATGCCTTGGCTAAATCAAATAAAGTTTCTTTAATATTCATATACTACCCTCTAAAACAAACCACCGCCGTTGTTGGCGGTGTTGTTGATTAAAGTATTTTATCAATAAAGTTCTACTCCGCCATAGTTACGGATTTTGAGAATATAGCAAGCATCATCACCAAAAACTGCCTGCATAGCTGACTTGAACTCCCGGAGTGCGCAATCAGGAACAAAAGCCTGAATTGTGCCTGCAAATCCGCCGCCGTGAACACGCCATGCACCTTTGCCCTTGAGCACTCTTTCACAAATTGAAAGTGCAACAGAAACAGGCTGAGCGGCAGTCTGGCAAGCGGCAAAAACATTCTGATTAAACATAAATGAAGAATGACCGCTTTCGGTAATTACAGCCTTGAATGCTTCAAAATCTCCCTTTGAAAGAGCAGCTTTAAGCTCTTCTACCCTACGGTTTTCGTTATAGAAATGAGTTGCACGAAGAACGGCTCTGTCATTAGCCTTTTCGCGAACAAGATTAATATTCTTATAAAATTCGTTTTCGTCAACCTCGCGAAGCACGCTCTTGCCAAAGCAAGCGGCGGCAGCTTCCATTTCACCGCGGACTGCGGCGTATTCATCGGTTAAGTCTGCGTGACTGCCCTTTGTGTCAACAATGCAAAGTGAGTGACCTGTTGCACCGAAATCAAAGTCAATTTTAGTGATAACAGGGTTCTTTGTATCTTCAAAGTCGATAGAAATAAATCCGCCTACAGAGCTTGCCATCTGGTCCATAAGTCCGCTTGGCTTGTTGAAATATTTATTCTCGGCATACTGAGCAATTTTAGCAATGTCAACTGCAGAAACCTTGTTATCGTTATAAAGTCCGTTAAGGATTGCGCCGATAAGCACCTCAAAAGCGGCAGACGAAGAAAGGCCTGAGCCCGAAAGCACCTGAGTAACGCCTGTGGCATTAAATCCGCCGATTTCATAGCCGTATTCTTTAAAGCCTGCACACATACCGCGGATAAGTGCGGCTGATTTGCCAAACTCCTCGGGGCGGACAGAAAGGTCCGAAATATCAACCTTATTCATTGAATGGCCTGCTGATTTTTCGCAAACAACGCTGTCATCTCTCTTTGACGCAAGAGCTATTGTGTCAAGATTGATTGCGGCGGCAAGAACCTTACCGTGGTTGTGGTCGGTGTGATTTCCGCCAACCTCAGTTCTGCCCGGTGCGCTGAACATTGCAACATCTTCGTTTTCACCGTAAAGCTCAACAAAGGTATCAAAAACCTTCAGATGTCTTTCTTTCTGAAAAGGAAGTGATTCGGGTGTATATACCTTAAGCAAAGCTTCATCAAGCTCGCCGTTAATAAGACTGTTTTTTAAGATTTTGATGTCTGACATTTTTCTTTCTCCTTTTTTTCTTTTTGTAATAAAGAACAACACCTGCAAGGTAACACGCGGCAGATGACAATGATGCGATGATAATAAGCGGTAATAAAAATCCCGCCGAAAACGGATTATACATGTGGCGGCCCACTACCGTATAAGAAATCAGCAACGGAAGATTGCCTGCCAATGAAAGGCCTAAATATTTCCAATAATTAAAGCCCATTGAGCCGTAAAGCTGGCTGACGAGGTTAATCGGAAAGCTGGGCAACAGCCTGAAAAACACCAATAACCACGGGTTTCCTCTGCCGTCTTGCCTCATAATTATGCGAAGTGTTTCATTTCGCTTTAATATTACATTAACTCCGCCGGGTCCTATACGCTTGCCCCACCAGTATTTAAGGGTATAATTAAGCCCCATTCCCACAATATTCAGGGGTAAGGCAATATAAAACGGAAAGACAACACCCGTTGCGGCGCAGACGATGGAAATAGGATATATAGGAATAAACGCTTTGAACGAAAACAGGAACATAAGTGTAAAAATAAGATACGCTTCACTTCCCATATTTTCAACGCGCTGTTGAACAATATCGAGATATGATTGGTATGTCTGCCACCAATACTGAACTTTATCGTTAGTTGAAAGAATCAGCAAAACGACCAATGCAACAGCTATGAGCAAAAATATGAAAGAAGCGATGTTTAAAAGATTTCTTTTAATATATCTTTTTTTCTTGTTATCCAGCCTCACCACTCCTTTCTGTTACCAAAACATATTTTTTCATCATTTTATTTTATAATAAATTAAGCCCAAGGTCAACCGATTTTTGAAAATATACTTTATAATATTCGCTTATTACCCGTTTATATTCAACAAAAAGCGGTGAGCAAAAACTCACCGCCTGCTTTTAACTTAATTTCGCTTTTAAAACTATGGGGAAGTGGTCGGCAGAATAATCTCCGCCGTAAAGCTCATCAACCACATTATAGCTAAGCACTTCAAAGCCTGTTTTTGAAATCATAAAATAGTCAAGCTGTTTTCCTGATTTACCCCAATTCTGATAAGTAATTGAATCGTCTGTGTTTTCGGTTTCATACCGTGCATCAAGGAAATTTTCTGTTACCTTTATGTAAGTTTCAGTACCTTCCTCTGCATTAAAATCGCCCATAATCACGCTTGGGTAAGAGCCGAACTGCTTAATTTTATCAAGAATAACGCCAACTCCCTTGATTCTCGCCTCATCACTTACATGGTCAAGATGAGTATTAAAAACAACAAACTGCTTATCCGTTGCATTTTCTTTGAGAATAACATAACTGCAGATTCTGTAACAGGCCGCGCCCCAATCCTTGCTCATTTCTTCGGGAGTTTCCGAAAGCCAGAAAGAGCCTTTATCCACAAGGGTATAAAGAGCTGTGTTGTAAAACACAGGGCAACCCTCGGCAATTATTGAATCATCACGATAAGTTATAACCGAATCATAGCCCTTAAGGCAATCTGTAAGGTATTCATACTGCCACCTTGTAGCCTCCTGAAAACCGATAATTCCCGGGGCATTGTTTTTGATGCCTTCCATCACAAGCTCAGCTCTGTAAAACCATGACTTTTTGCCAAAATCAAGCGGAGTGAGGCAACGGAGATTGCAACTCATCATTGTGATTTCATCGGCATTTTCGATTTCAATTTCGACAGCCTCTTTTTTATTGAGGTATCTCGGAAAATAAAACCCTAAAACACCTGTAGCCACAACAACGAAAGCAAGAATCACGCAGACAAGCGACAGCGCAACTTTTCTGAATATTTTCATATTACTTACCACCGTTTGTGTTTACCATATCCATCATATTGATATAAAACTCAAGATATCCTTCTTCAAAATCGGTGCCTCTGCTGAAATCGTAATGGTCGGTGCCCATAAGAGTAGGCATAACATACCATACACCCTTTTCAATTTTTTTACTCTTCTCAAAATCAGCATGAGGGTCATCAAAGGGATAAAGAGCACTGATTAACGGAACAATGCCGTCGTTGGCTATCCAACCGTCTTTCATTTCAATGCCGTCAATAACTTCGCCCTCTGAGCCTAAAATATCCTTGCAGGAAAGGTCAAAAATAAAGATACTAAAATCAGGCTCAACTCCCTCAAACTCAGGCGTTCCCGAGCAAAGAGAGGTGTAAGAGTAATAATAAGCATAGGGGTTCATTTCAATCTTTTCGTTAAGAGCCGCCGCACCTCTGAGGGTCAGCTCATAGCCGCAGTTATCGGTACCCTGAGCAATTTTAAGCCAGTTCATCGGATTAAAGGTCATACCCTCACCCGAAATTCCCCACTGCTCCATAAGAGGCTCGTAAACGGGAACAATTCTGTTGATTGCGCCGAGAATATTCATCATACCCACAATCATAACAACAGGCCAGACAGGGTCATAAATTGTGTTGGCAACCTGTGAGCCGTTGTGAGGTGAAGAAAGAGTAATAACAGCGTGAACAGCCTTGCCGTGACCGCCCTTGAAAAGCGGTGAGCAATCGTCACCCGATGCTTCTCTTTCACTTTTATCGCCGTGAGCAAGAAGTGAAGCGAGCATTCTTACCGTTTCACCGCCAAAGGAGTGACCGAGAAGATTGATTGGGCTTTTCATATCCCAAGGCTCACCCATAATGGCTTGGCCGGTGTAATCTCTGCCGTAACGGTCGTGACCTGCGGCGGCTGAATGAGCCTCACCGTAGTCGGTAACTGTGCCTGTTAATGCGGCATAAAGCTCACAGGCTCTGTCCCACGCACTGCTGAGAATTCCGACAGCGGGGTTATAAACCTCATAGCCCATTTCATTGAGAATGGGGATAATGTCGTTACCGTCAGCATCGCTCCAGTTGGGAACAATGTTTTCAACCGGATTACCCTCACCCCATGCACCCATACCGTGAACATAGATGAAAGGGTATTTTTCTTCAACCGCAAAAGCAGGAACAGTTGCGGTAACGATTAAAATAACACTTAATAATACGGACAAAATCTTTTTCATAAAAATTCCTCCTTTTGACAGATTTTAACATAGATAACTTAAAAAATCAATAACACTGTTTCCTTGCCAACTGCAAATCTATTGTATCATAAATTGTAATTTCTCCGCCGTGTCGATTGATAGCATTTTCAATTTCAAAGAAGAACTTTTTGCGGATTTTTTCTTCTATTGCGATATGGTCTGAATATGTACCGAGAAGCATTATATATTCTTCTGCAGAGAATGTCCGTGTGCGGTAAAAAAGCTTGTACTGAACATCTGTAAAACCATATTTTTCTGCAATCAACGCTCTATCGCGTGCTTGTTGTTCAGTGTATTCAGCAAGCGGTTTGGGTTCTTTGTTGTGGTATTTATAATAATATTCTGAATAGATTTTGTCCATTTCTGCCGACAACTCAGGCTTTCCTTTATCACGATACGGATGATTTGCAAAACGGCAAAACACGCCGCCGTTTTTAAGCATTGCATAAACCTTTCTATAACCGATTTCTTCGGGTATCCAATGAAAGGCAGATGCTGAATAAATCAAATCATACTCACCGAGCAACTCAATATCTTCAAACTTTCCTGAAACAGCAGAAAAATTTGGATACTCTTTAAATTTTTCTCGACATATTTTGCAGAAATTTTCGCCATAATCGACTGCATTAAGATTACAGCCTGTTTTCAAAAACGGCAATGTTGCCTGACCACCACCAATTCCGACCTCAATAACTTTGCTTTTACCGTCTATTGCCTTGTATTCAAAAATAGTCTGATACAGTTCATCGACATATCCCGGTCGCAGTTTTTCATAAGTATCAGCAACTGTGTTAAATGTCCAATTTAAATTATTAACCTGCATATATCTACCCTCCTTAAATCAATCCTCCGTCATTGCTTCGCAATGCCACCTCCTTTTCTAAGGAGGCTAAGACTGCCGCAATCTTGTAAGGTGCGGCGATTTTCGACGCACCGAAAACGCTCAGCTTACGGAATGTCGCAAGCGCCATTCCTTACAAGCAAGCCTGTAAGGGCAGGTCTCCGTGCCTGCCCGAAAATTTCAAACTCTCAATCAATCCTCAACAAAATCAATCAACTGTTTCAAATTATGAATTATCCATTCTCCGTTATCCTCACCGCTTCGGTCAAGATAAAATGATGTAAAACCTTGCTTTCTTGCCCCATCGGCTTCTTCTTTGCAGTCATCAACAAATATACTTTCAGATGCGGTTACACCTTGTGCTTGAAGAGCCGCATTAAAAATAATAGGACTTGGTTTACCTGCACCGACTAATGAACTTGCTGTAAATGAGGTAAAATATTTCGCAATACCAAGTTGTTGCAATGTAAATTCAAGTGACGGTGAGGTGTCACTGATAACACCCATTTTGTTCAGTATAATCAAACATGATTCAACCTCTCTATTTTATTGATGACTGCAAAACCAAAGGTAAATACTCGTCAATAATTCTATTCATTATAATTGGTACATTAGTTGAAAAGGTACTAAGTTGTTCTTCTTGTTTTTCTTTTTCACTAGTTGGGAAATCAGATATGCCTTTAATTATAATACATTCAACATTGTTAGCTTTGCAAATGTAAGCTATAGCGGCAGATTCCGTATCTGCAATGGTTATACAGTTTTCTTTTAATTCTAAATAATCTTTCCAAAGAACTACAGCTTTATCAGCAGTCCCTATTGTACCGGTCAGTACATCAAAACCCAATAAGTCTAAATCAAAATGTACTGTAAAAGCATCCTTTATCAAAGGCTCTTGCTCTTTTACAGTACAGTCATATTGCACCGCTTTATTCGGAATAAATATATCTAAGTTTTTAAATCTGTCATCTATCCCTGCACAAGTTCCTACTACTATAATTTTCTTTAAATTAAAATGGTCTATCATATATTGAGTAGCTGCTGAAGAATTAACTTTTCTAACGCCACATCTATAAAACAATATATTTTTATCATTTATTTCAGTAATAAAATACTCACCAAACGGATATTCAGTGCAACTATCTAAATTAATCTGAAAACTATCTAAAACCGCTTTCCATTCTCTTTTAGCTGCTATACTTATTCCTATCATACAAATCACTTCCTACCAAAAAAATTAAGGCACCTCCGAAAATATACGGAGATGCCTGTAAGTTTTGAAAGATATGTTACATCAATCGCAAACGGACAAAAGGGCTCTCCATAACATAATATTAAGGTTCACCATCATTTTGTCCACCTGCCTTTCAAGCTTTTTAAAGAGTGTAGCACCTGAAAGAATAAAAGTCAACTGTTTTTACCAGATTGCTTTTGTGTCAACGTCTTCGAGGATAGTCTTAAGGAATTCATCAACACTCACTGCACCGATGTCGCCCTCACCGCGTTTACGCACTGATACTGAGCCTGCTTCAATATCCTTATCGCCCATAAGGAGCATATAAGGAACTTTTTCAAGCTGGGCTTCGCGGATTTTGTAGCCTGTCTTTTCGCTTCTTGTATCAACCTCACAGCGGATGCCTGCTTTTTCAAGCTTTGCAGCAATTTCATAAGCATAATCGTGATGTCTGTCGGCAATGGGAAGAAGCTTAACCTGAACGGGTGCAAGCCATACGGGGAATGCACCTGCATATTTTTCAATAAGAAGAGCAAGTGTTCTTTCGTAACATCCGATTGATGTTCTGTGGATGATATAAGGATTCTTCTTTGTTCCGTCGCTTGCAACGTATTCCATACCGAATTTTTCAGCAAGCATCTGGTCAATCTGAATTGTGATAAGTGTATCTTCCTTACCGTAAACATTCTTAATCTGAATATCGAGCTTAGGTCCGTAGAATGCGGCTTCACCAACACCAACCTTATATTCAAGGCCGATATCGTCAAGAATTTCTTTCATCATACCCTGAGCCTCATCCCACTGCTCGGGAGTGCCGATATACTTTTCTGTATCTGCAGGGTCCCACTGAGAGAAGCGGTAAGAAACATCTTCATAAAGACCGAGAGTTTTGAGCATAAAGATACAAAGGTCAAGGCAACGCTTGAACTCGTCTGCAAGCTGCTCGGGAAGGCACATAAGATGACCCTCTGAAATTGTGAACTGACGCACACGGATAAGGCCGTGCATTTCGCCTGAAGATTCATTTCTGAAAAGAGTTGATGTTTCAGCCAATCTCATAGGAAGGTCACGGTAAGACCTTGCTCTGTTGAGGTATGCCTGATACTGGAAAGGACAGGTCATAGGACGAAGAGCAAAAACTTCGTCGTCCTTTTCTTCGTCACCGAGAACGAACATACCGTCTTTATAATGGTCCCAATGGCCTGAGATTTTGTAAAGGTCGCTCTTAGCCATAAGAGGAGTTTTGGTGCGCACCCAGCCTCTTCTTGCTTCTTCGTCTTCAACAAAACGCTGGAGAGTCTGAATAATAAATGTTCCCTTAGGAAGAAGAATGGGAAGACCCTGACCGATTGAGTCAACAGTTGTGAAAAGCTCAAGCTCACGGCCAAGCTTGTTATGGTCACGCTTTTTAGCCTCTTCGAGGGCGGCAAGGTGCTCTTCCATTACGCTCTGCTTTGTGAAGGCAGTTGCATAAATTCTCTGGAGCATCTTTTTGTTTGAGTCACCGCGCCAGTAAGCACCTGTGCAGGATGTGATTTTGAATGCCTTGATTCTGCCTGTGTCGGGAATATGAGGACCTGCGCAAAGCTCTTCAAATTCACCCTGACGGAAGAATGAAATCTTTTCACCCTTACCGGCGTGCTCTTTGATAAGCTCAACCTTGTATGGCTCATTTCTTTCTTCCATAAGCTTGATAGCCTCTTCAGGCTCAAGCTCAAAGCGCTCAAGAGGAAGTGCCTCTTTAACGATTTTTTTCATTTCTGCGGCGACTGCGTCGAGGTCTTCTGTTGTGAAAGCTTTTTCAACATCAAAGTCGTAATAAAATCCGCCGTCAATAGCAGGGCCAATGGCCAATTTCGCTTGCGGGAACAGCCTTTTAACAGCTTGCGCAAGAACGTGCGAGGCAGTGTGGCGAAAGCAACGCTGAGCCTCTTCGTCCTCCTCAAAAGAAAGAATTTCAAGTGAGCAATCCTCAGTAAGAGGAGTTCTCAAATCGCAATATACATCATTGATTTTGCAGATGCAGGCAGCCTTATAAAGACCCATACCAAGGCTTTTTGCAACCTCAAGAGCTGTGGTGCCCTCGGCATATTCCTTAACAACTCCGCCTTTTAATGTTACATTAATCATAATATTACCTCCAAAAAAATAAAGCTCCACCCCATACACTGGGATGAAGCATAATCTACTCCACGGTTCCACCCGGTTTGCGGTTACCCGCCACTCAACGCCTTAACGCGGCAAACGGCACACCTTATTTCGGCGGCTCTCAGCAGTGGTAACAACAGCTTCGGTGATATTTCCGCTTTCAGCCGATGACGGAAACTCTCTGATTCACATTATAAGCGTTGCCTTCTGCATCAACGATTTAGATAATTTTATCACCTTGATTTGAAAAAGTCAACACCTTATGTTATAATTCCCCTGCAACAGACTTTTATTAAGTTATTTTAGGCAATCTTTCCTTGCCTCCCTCTGATGAGGGAGGTGGATTTTGCAAAGCAAAAGACAGAGGGAGAGAATACCGAAAACATTGTAAATATAAAAATATTTTCACAAAATCCAACTACCCCTCAGGGTCTCTGACCCAGCTCCCCTGACAAGGGGAGCCGAATATAGTATTACTGCGGAAGTGATAATATGAATGAGAATTTAATCAAAGCAAGGGAGCTGCTTGAACACTCTGCGCCTCTTGGCAGGCTTGACTGCGGAAAGCTCTGCTCTGGGCTTTGCTGTAAAGGCGACGATAACACCGGTATGTGGCTGTTCCCCGGTGAAGAAGAATTATATAAAAATAACCCGAATTTTACAATTAAAGAAACTGACGGAAATTTCGGATATAATATGATTATCTGCAACGGCACCTGCAACAGAAGCGAGCGTCCCCTCGCCTGCAGAATTTATCCCTTTTACCCCAAAATTGACGGAGAAAAAATCAGTGTTATCAAAGATTTACGCGGTATTTCTTCCTGCCCGATTTTAAAGGAAGAAATGAAGCCTGATTTGAAGTTTTTAAGAAATATGAGAAAAGCAACACGGTATTTAATCCGTGATGAAGAAACGAAAAATTACATTTTAAATATGCAACAGGAAATTGAAGACATTGCAAAGCTGATGTCGGTTTTCAGATAGGAGATTTAATTTGATTGGAGTAATAGATGTTGGCGGCGGCCTGAGAGGAATTTACGGCTCAGGAGTTTTTGACCGTTGCCTTGATGACAATGTAGCTTTTGATTATTGCATAGGTGTTTCTGCAGGGAGCGCAAATGCTATCACTTACCTCAGCGGTCAAAAGGGCAGAACTTATCGCTTTTATCACGATTATTCAAGCAGAAAAGAATATATGAGCTTCGGCAATTTTTTGAAGCACAGCCAGTATATCGACCTTGATTATGTTTACGGAACGCTTACTAACAGCGGCGGCGAAGATGAGCTGGACTTTCCGACTGCTATGAAAAATAAAAGCAACCTTACCGTAGTTGTGACCGATGCAAAAACAGGCAAGCCTGCATATTTCACAAAGCACGATATGATGCAGGATGATTACAGAGTTTTAAAGGCATCATCTGCCCTGCCCCTTGTGTGCAAAAGCTATGAGATAAACGGCAGAATGTATTATGACGGCGGAATTTCCGACCCTGTTCCTGTTAAAAGAGCGTTGGAAGACGGTTGCGAAAAATTTGTGCTTATTCTCACAAAGCCGCTTGCAAATTCAGACACTCTCACCCGTGACGGCAGAGCCGCAAAGCTTCTTAAAGGAAAATATCCTGAGCTTTCAGAAAAGTTAAAGGATAAATCGATTAATTATAAAAAAGGCGTTGACCTTGCATTGGAGCTGGAAAAGCAAGGAAAATGTATTATCATTGCCCCTGATGATTGTTGCGGAGTGAGCACCCTCACCAAAGAAAAAGACAAGCTCCACGCCCTCTATGAAAAAGGATATAACGACGGGGCAAGAATTAAAGAATTTGTGAAATAATTTTGCAGTATACTCGTAGGGTCTGGCGTCCTCGACAGACCTTTTTGCGAAGCAAAGAAGCATAATTCTTTCGGACAGGCACATAGACCTGCCCTTACAGACCTGCATCAAATAAAACAAGAGGTAATATGGTTTTATGCCACATTACCTCTTTATTTTTTGAGCAAATCGATATATGTTTTTTCAAGCACCTGAGCTAAATAAATCAACTCAATATCAGTCACAAACCTTTGACCGGATTCAATGCGCTGGATTGCATTTTTGTCCACATCAAGACCTGCCAGCTGAAGCAAATCAGCAAGCTCACGCTGAGAAATCCGTTTTTCTTTTCGGAATTTTGCCACATTTTCGCCGCACACATTGTTTCTGCCGTCTTTAGTCTTGTTAATAAACATAAAAGCCCTCTTTTTGACATTTAGTGCTTGTCATTGAGAAAATTATATGATATAATCCCCTTGAATATGACATTTAGTGAATGTCATATCTGTATCAAAGGAGGTCAGCCAAAAATGTCGATAGCGGACATTGTTAAATATGAGGGTGATAACAGTACTTTCATTTGGAAACATCCGTGTGAGGACTTTAACACTACCACTCAGTTGATTGTACACGAAAGCCAGGAAGCAATATTCTTTATGAACGGGCAGGCACTTGATTTGTTCGGCCCCGGACGGCACACGCTTGAAACTCAAAATATCCCGCTCCTAAGAAAAGTTATCAACATTCCTACCAGTGGCAAAACACCATTCCATTGTGAAGTCTATTTTATCAATAAAACCGAGCAAATGGCTATTAAGTGGGGTACGGATAGTAAGGTTCAGTATGTGGAACCTACATACAAATTCCCATTATCTATTGGTGCATCCGGTGAAATGGCGCTTAGTGTGGATGATTCTCGCAAGCTACTTGTAAAACTTGTTGGAACCGAGCGTATTCTTGATAGAAACCAGCTCACTACCTTCTTCCGTGCGTTCCTTATGACAAGGGTTAAAACCTACATCGCCCAGGAAATGAAAGCAAGTGCCATCAATATTTTTGAGATTGATGAAAGTCTTGAAGTTTTCTCTAAAGGGATTCAGTCACGTTTGCTTGGTGATTTTGAGGAATACGGTGTAACGTTAAACCGCTTTTTCGTAACTACCATAGTTAAGCCCGACGGTGATCCCCAATATGAAAAGTTTAAGGAACTGCACTTTCGTCAGTATGCAGATATTACGGAAGCGAAGTTAAAGCAACAAACCGATGTAATTTATGCTCAGACTGAGGCGCAAAAGACAGTTATTGAATCACAAGCTTTGGCGCAGAAACGAGCTACCGAAGGTTATACATATCAGCAAGAGCGTGGCTTTAATGTTGCTGAGCACGCCGCCCAAAATGAGGGCGTTGGTGAATTCACCAATATGGGTATCGGTCTTGGCGTTATGTCCGGCATCGGCGGAACTGTTGGTGGAATGATCAGTGGTTCAACAAACGATGCCTTTGTAAGTATTGTAACACAACCCAACACCGTAAACATTTTCTGTGATAACTGCGGTACAAAGTTGACACCCGGTGCGGCATTCTGTGATGAGTGCGGAACACCGCAGTCTTCACCGGACACTTGTATCAACTGTGGATTTAAGTTTATTAAACCCGGTAAATTCTGCCCGAAATGCGGCAGTAAAAGGGAGAGTTGATAAATGAAAAAGAATAAAGGTATGGCTTATGCCGTTTTAGGAATAGCTTTTGTATTATTCAATGTTATTGCATTTGCAATCCCAACCGCAAAAACTGCAACTTTTTGGATTGCTTATGTGTTTACCGCTGTTGCTTTTGCAATGCAAATAATCGTTTGGAAATTTGCATTTAAGGGGACAGATACTTTAAAAAGTAAGTTTCTTGGTATCCCTCTTATCTCTGTAGGATTTATATATCTGATTATACAAATTATCGCCTTTGCAATATTTATGACATTTCCCATAGCATCAAGCTGGATTGCTATTGTGGTGTGCGCCCTGATACTTGGTGTTTCGGTAATCTGTTTGATTGGTACGGAAACAGGCAGAGAAGAACTCAACCGAGTTGAAGAGAAGGCCGAGAAAAAGGTATTTTATATCAAATCACTTCAGGTTGATATAGAGATTTTGGCAAGCTCAGAAGCGGATGCCAATACAAAAATAGCACTTGCGAAACTTGCTGAGAAGATACGATTCAGTGATCCTATGAGCAACGATGCACTTGCTGATATTGAAGCAGAGATTGCTCAAAAGGTCAAAGAGCTCAAAACTGCCGAAGATAAAACGGTAATTATTACAGTTATTGATTCGCTCATTACCGAGCGAAATAAAAAAACAAAATTATTAAAGTAGAAATCGGAGGAATAGACAATGAAACAATTAGCATGTGAAATGTGTGGAAGCACAGACTTATTGAAGCAGGATGGGGTATTTGTGTGTCAGTCTTGCGGTATGAAGTATTCTGTTGAAGAAGCAAAGAAAATGATGATTGAAGGTACTGTTGCTGTTCAAGGTACCGTTAAGGTTGACGATACTGCAAAAATTGAAAACTATTACACCATGGCCGAGAATGCTTATGATGCAAGCAACAAGCAGGAGGCAGAAAACTACTGCAACAAAATTATAGAAATCGATCCAACAAATTATAAAGCATGGTTCCTTAAAGGCAAGGCAGCAGGATGGCAATCAACGCTCAGAAATATACGAATTGAAGAATCCGTTAATTGCTTCACAAAATCAATTGATAATGCACCGGAAGAAGAAGCAGAAAGCATAAAGAAAAATGCCGCTTCAGAAATTTCTTCTCTTTCTATAGCTTTAGTAAAACTCAGTTGCAACAACTTTGCTAAACTCCCTTCAGAAGATAACGCAAATTCCATTTTAACAAATCTTAAAATGGCAAAATTATACTCTTTGCTTCTCCTCAAAAAATGCGGTGTTACACCAAATGAATTCAACAAGGAAATTGCCGTTGCTATGAACGAAGCTGTATGCACAGCGTGGAAAGATAAAATAACAGTGGATTATCGTCATTCTGATAATCCTTCAAAATACACTTGGGAAACATTTAAGAATCGTTCCATCTACTGTCTAAATATCCTCAAAGCTGCAATTGAGCTCTCTGATGATGACAAAGAGAGCGATGTTCAAAGATATAAAAACCTAATTCATATTTCAACAGAACTGATAAACTCTTGCTCATATAAATACTCTGGTAATGGATATTACTCAAAAGAATGGCAACTTACAGATGAATCAAAACAATATCATCGCAACAATATTGCTACATATCATCAAAAAATCAAAGAAATTGATCCGAACTATGAAATACCAACAACGCCTACTACAAATTCTTCCGGTGGTTGTTATGTTGCAACTGCGGTTTACGGCTCTTATGATTGTCCTGAGGTTTGGACACTTCGCCGTTACCGTGACTATACACTTGCCGAAAGCTGGTATGGCAGAGCTTTTATTAAAACCTATTATGCAATCAGCCCCACAATCGTTAAATACTTCGGTCATACCGAATGGTTTAAGAAGATGTGGCAAGGCAAGCTTGACCGTATGGTTAAAGAGCTTAACGAAAACGGAGTCGAGAATACACCTTACAACGACAGACAGTGGTAAAATAATTCAAACCGATGCTTCGGCGTCGGTTTATTTTTTTCTTGACACTTTTAATTTGCGATATTATACTTATTATATACTTTAAACGGACGGTGATTTTATGGCAGGTAATTATACTGACAATGCCAATGTATTCAAGGCTCTCAGTGATGAAAACAGGCTCAAGGTGCTTGAGCTTTTGCTTGACGGTGAAAAGTGTGTCAGCGAGCTTCTTGAAAAAATGAGCATCGGTCAGTCCACCCTTTCTCACCACATCAAGCTGATGTGCGTTTCAGGCATTATCAAAAGCAGAAAATCGGGTACTGCCACCTACTATTCCATCAACCCTGACGGTGCTGTGTCTGCCATTGAGCTTTTGCGCCGCCTTACCGGTGTTGAGGATGAATCTTCCAGAACAGTAAGAATCCCCGTTTATGAAGAAGCTCCGTGGGATAAAATTGCCGCAACTCAGGCTCCGAAAAAAGAAGAGCCCAGGGAAGAGCCGAAAGAAGAAAAGAAAGAAGAGCCGTCCTCCCCTGTCCGTCAGAAGGGTTCAAGACCAAAAGGCTGGCTTCTTTAATTCGCAATTCATAATGCATAATTCATAATTTTTTAACTTCTCACTATTACTTACTAACCGAAAGAATCCACCCACCGCTTCGCGGTCCCCCCTCCTTTAGGCAAGGAGGGCAAATGGGTGATGCTTCTGCGAAAGGATTGTTACCTATGAAACAGTTTATGGATAAAGATTTTTTGCTTAATAATGATGCGGCAAAAACTCTCTTTCACGATTATGCTGACAAAATGCCCATTTTTGACTGGCACTGTCACCTTTCTCCAAAAGAGATTTATGAAAACAAACAGCCCGAAGACATTGCTTTCCTCTGGCTTGCAGGCGACCATTACAAATGGCGCGCAATGAGAGGCTTCGGTATTAACGAAAAATACATCACAGGCGATGCGTCAGGCTATGAAAAATTCAAGGCTTGGGCAACTGTTATGCCTTATTTAATAGGTAATCCTCTTTACCACTGGACTCACCTTGAATTACAGAGATATTTTGATATTTATGAGCCGCTTAGTGAAAAGAGTGCCGACAGAATCTGGACAGCCGCTAATGACAAAATCGCATCAGGCGGATTTACTCCGAGAGAGCTTATTGTAAATTCAAATGTTTCTCACCTTTGCACCACAGACGATTCTGCAGACACACTTGAATATCACGATTTACTCAAAAATGACGACAGCTTCAAATGCAAGGTTCTCCCTGCTTTCAGACCTGACAAGGCTCTTTACATCGACCAGCCCACATTTATTCCCTGGCTTAAGAGCCTCGAAGAAGTAAGCGGTGTTAAAATCAATTCATATAAGGAATTAACAGATGTTCTTTTAACAAGAATTGATTTGTTTGAAAAAATGGGATGCCGTGCAAGTGACCACGCATTCACTTATGTTCCTTATAACAGAGCAACTCCCGATGAGCTTGAAGCAATTTTCAAAAAGGCTCTTGCAGGTGAAGAACTCACAGTTGCCGACAACGATAAATGGCGCACAGAGCTTTTCAGATTTTTTGCAAAGGAATATGCAAAGCGCGGTTGGGGATGTGAAATTCACATTGGTGCAATGAGAAACAACAACGCCCGTATGTTTAAATCCATAGGTCCCGACACAGGCTTTGACTCTATTGATGACCGAGAAATTGCATTCTCCCTTTCAAGAATGCTTGACAGCCTTGACGCCGAGGGTGCATTGCCCAAAACAGTTCTTTTCACCCTCAATCCTAAAGACAACTATGTTCTCGGCTCAATGCTTGGTAACTTCCAGTCTGACGAAGCTGCTTCAAAAATTCAGTTCGGCTCAGCCTGGTGGTTTAACGATAACCTTGACGGTATGCGTGAGCAGCTTAAGGCTCTCGGCAACCTGGGAGTGCTCGGCAAGTTTGTGGGTATGATTACCGACTCACGCTCATTCCTTTCTTACCCCCGCCACGAATATTTCCGCCGTATTCTCTGCGGAATGGTTGGTGATATGGTTGACGGCGGTCTTTACCCCGACAGCGATATGGAGCTCCTCGGCTCTATTATGCAGGATGTTGCATATAACAACGCAATCAAGTATTTTGGTGTATAAGTATTTTAAAGAGCAGTCTTGGCGGATTGCTCTTTTTTGTTGGTAAATTTGTTAATTTTTTATCAATTTGGGGCTTTTTTATGGTAATACTGATAAAATAATAAAAATATGGCAAAATATTGTTGCAAAAATTTCTGTTTTGTTATAAAATTACAATGCAAAAATTTGAGAATATTTTTTGAAAGGACGAATATAAATGAACGCACTTAACAAAAAGTCTGTTGAAGACCTCGAAGTTGCCGGCAAGAGAGTTCTTGTTCGTTGCGATTTCAATGTAAAAATGGAAAACGGAGTTATCACAAGCGATAAGAGAATCGTTGCTTCACTCCCCACAATCAAGTACCTTATCGAAAACGGAGCAAAGGTTATCCTCTGCTCACATCTCGGCCGTCCAAAGGGTGAAGTTGTTCCCGAGTTTTCACTCGCTCCCGTTGCAGTTCGCCTTGGCGAGCTTCTCGGCAAAGAAGTTAAAATGGCAAAAGACGTTGTTGGCGAAAGCGCACAGGCTCTTGCTGCTGAGCTTAAAGACGGTGAAGTTCTTCTTCTTGAAAATGTTCGTTATGAAAAGGGCGAAACAAAGAACGACCCCGAACTCAGCAAAAAGTTTGCAGCTCTTGCTGACCTTTATGTAAACGATGCTTTCGGTTCAGCTCACAGAGCTCACAGCTCAACAACAGGTGTTGCTGATTATCTTCCTGCTGCTTGCGGTTACCTTATTCAGAAAGAAATCGAATTCATCGGCGGCGCTCTTGCTAACCCCAAGAGACCTCTTGTTGCTATCCTCGGCGGTGCTAAGGTTTCTGACAAAATCGGCGTTATCACAAACCTTCTTGACAAGTGTGACACAATCATCATCGGCGGCGGTATGGCTTATACATTTATGAAGGCTCTCGGCTATGAAATCGGCACATCTCTTCTTGAGGCTGACAGAGTTGAAGACGCTAAAAATATGATGGAAACAGCTAAGGCTAAGGGCGTTAAGTTCCTTATCCCTGTTGACAATAAAGTTGGTAAAGAATATGCTCCCGATACAGAAGCTATGGTTATCAACAGTGACTCTATCCCCGAAGGCTGGATGGGTCTTGACATCGGTCCTAAGACTCAGGAGCTCTTCGCAGAAGCTGTTAAGGGTAGCGGCACAGTAATCTGGAACGGACCTATGGGCGTTTCTGAATGGGAAAACTTTGCTGCAGGCACAATCGCAGTTGCTACTGCTGTTGCTGAATCAGGCGCAATTTCAATCATCGGCGGCGGTGACTCTGCTGCTGCTGTTCAGAAGCTCGGCTTTGCTGACAAGATGTCTCACATCTCAACAGGCGGCGGCGCTTCACTTGAATTCCTCGAGGGCAAAGAGCTTCCCGGTATCTATGCTCTTAACGACAAATAAGATTTCTATTTGAAAGGACTTGTAAATTATGAATAAACAGCTTCGTAAAGCAGTTATCGCAGGTAACTGGAAAATGAACAAAACTCCTGCTGAAACAACTGCTCTTATCAATGAGATTAAGCCTCTCGTTGCTGACGCTGACTGCGAAGTTATCGTATGTGTTCCTTACATCGACCTTGCAGCTGCTCTTGAAGCAACAAAAGGCTCAAACATTAAGGTTGGCGCTGAAAACTGCCACTGGGCAGCAAGCGGTGCTTTCACAGGTGAAGTTTCAGCTCCTATGCTTGCAGCTTGCGGCGTTGAATATGTAATCACAGGCCACAGTGAAAGACGCACATATTTCGGTGACACAGATGTTACTGTTCATGACCGTACACGTGCCGCTCTTGATAACGGCCTTAAGGTTATCGTTTGCGTTGGTGAATACCTTGAGCAGAGAGAACAGGGCGTTACAATGGAAGTTGTTCGCTCTCAGACAAAGATTGCTCTTGCAGGCGTTTCTAAGGAAGAAATGATTAACAGCATCATCATCGCTTATGAACCCGTTTGGGCTATCGGCACAGGCAAAACTGCTACTGCTGAGCAGGCTAACGAAGTTAACAAGGCTATCCGTGAGCTTGTAGGCGAGCTTTATGACGCAGAAACTGCTGACAAAGCTGTTGTTCAGTACGGCGGCTCAATGAACGCTGCTAACGCTGACGAGCTTCTTGCTCAGCCTGATGTTGACGGCGGTCTTATCGGCGGTGCTTCACTTAAGGCTCCCGATTTTGCAGCTATCGTTAAGGCAGCATCCAAATAATTTATAATTCAAGTATGCAGACTCACTGTTTTTACGGTGAGTCTGTAAAATATTGAGGTAACGAAAATGAAAAAACCTGTAGTTTTATGTATTATGGACGGCTTCGGTATCAACCCCGGCGCTAACGGCAACGCTATTGAAGCCGCCAACACTCCCAATCTTACAAAGATTTTCAGTGAAAACCCTTTCACAACAATCGGTGCATCAGGTCTTGACGTTGGTCTTCCCGACGGTCAGATGGGTAACAGCGAGGTTGGCCACACCAACATCGGCGCAGGCCGCGTTGTTTATCAGATGCTTGTTAAAATTTCAAAGTCAATTCAGGACGGCGACTTCTTTGAAATCGGCGCTCTTAAGGATGCTATTGAAAACTGCAAAAAGAATGACTCAGCTCTTCACCTTATGGGTCTTCTTTCAGACGGAGGTGTTCATTCTCACATTGAGCATCTTTTCGGTCTTATTGAAATGGCAAAAAGAGCAGGTCTTAACAAGGTTTATGTTCACTGCATTATGGACGGACGCGATGTTTCAGTTACATCAGGCGTAGGCTTTGTTAAAGATGTGGTTGCTAAAACAAAAGAGCTCGGCGTTGGTGAAATCGCAACAATTTCAGGCCGCTACTACGCTATGGACCGTGACTTTGCCTGGGACAGAGTTGTTAAGGCTTATTCAGCTATGGTTTACGGCGAAGGCGTTATGGAAAGCGACCCTGTTAAGGCTATGGAAGATTCTTATGCAAACGGCGTAACAGACGAGTTTATCGTTCCTACAGTTGTTAACGCTGAGGGCACAATCAAAGCTAACGACAGCGTTGTATTCTTTAACTTCCGCCCTGACAGAGCCCGTCAGATTACACGCACATTTGTTGACGAAGCTTTTGACGGCTTTGAAAGAAAGAACGGCTTCTTCCCTCTCAACTTTGTTTGTATGACACAGTATGACGAAACTATGCCGAATGTTTCAGTTGCTTTCCCTCCCGAAGAGCTTACAATGACAATGGGCGAATACCTTGCAAAGAGCGGCAAAACTCAGCTCAGAATTGCCGAAACTCAGAAGTACGCTCATGTTACCTTTTTCTTTAACGGCGGTGAAGAAAAAACCTTTGAGGGTGAAGACAGAATTCTTATTCAGTCACCTGATGTTCCCACCTTTGACCTCCAACCTGAAATGAGCGCTTACCCTGTTTGCGAAGCAGTTGTTGAGCAGATTAAGTCAGGTAAATATGATGCAGTTATCCTCAACTTTGCTAACTGCGATATGGTTGGTCACACAGGCGTATGGGATGCCGCAGTTAAGGCAGTTGAAGCAGTTGACGATTGCGTAGGTCAGGTTGTTGATGCCGCACTTTCAATGGGCGGTGCTGTTATTATCACAGCCGACCACGGTAATGCCGACAGAATGATTGGTGATGACGGCAATCCCTTCACACCTCATTCAACCAACCCTGTTCCTTTCTGCGTAGTAGGTTATGACTGCGAGCTTAAAGAAACAGGCAGACTTGCTGACATTGCCCCCACAATGCTTACAATTCTCGGTCTTCCTCAGCCTGAAGAAATGACCGGCGAAAGCATGATTAAATAATCAGACTTTTTCTAAAGCGTATCGAAAAAATCGGTACGCTTTTTTATTTATGAACGCAAGCATCTATTGAACTGTTTTGCTAAGGGTGATATAATACATTTATCAATCTCAACGAATTGTTGGTGGAACATAATGTCGAAATCGGTTTAGGGGTATAGTTATGAAAAAAGATATATTAAACCAAAATGAAAAAAGCTGGAACGCTTTAGCAGAGGATTTTTTCGGTGTAACAGCTTTGCCCATACTCGGTTGCTCAATTCCCACAGAAGATGAATTGCACCTCTTTCCTGACCTTTGCGGAAAAGCTGTTTTTGAAATGGGTTGTGGAAGTGGGCACTCATTAAAATGGTGTGCTGACCACGGGGCAAAGGAGCTCTACGGCCTTGACATCTCCCAACAGCAAATTGAAACTGCCAAAAAACTGCTTGAAGAAAACGGATATTCCTGCACTCTTTTTCATCAGCCTATGGAAGACAGCCACAATATCCCGCAGAATTACTTTGATGTTGTTTATTCGATATATGCAATAGGTTGGACTACTGACCTTGAAAAGACGATAAAAAATGCTGCTTCATATTTGAAGCAAGGCGGAGTTTTTATTTTTTCTTGGGACCATCCTCTTTTGCATTGTGTTGATTTAGAAAGCATTGCAATTTCCGGCGGCAACAGAACAGTTTCAACACAAGAACGAATCATTTTCAACGGCAATTATCTTGAAGAAGATTATTACACTTTCGAGAAATACGGCAATCCTTTGACACTGCAAAATCGAAAGCTGTCAACTTACATAAACATTCTTGCTAAATGCGGCTTTGCCATAGAAAGAGTTGTTGAAGAAACAAGTCCAAGTGTTTTGGGAAAGTCTAAGGATTTCTCATCAGGCTATTATGCCGATTTTAAAGCACTTCATTTTCCGCTTTCTGTTGTGTTTAAAGCAAGAAAACTATAAAATTAAGTAAATTTTTATGAAACTGAAAGGATTGTTTTTATGAAGCACAGTATTGCACCTGATTATATGAACTCGGCTGAATGGATTGAATATTGCCAAAAGCTTGAGCTTGAATATAAACAAAGCATTGAGGAAGGGCTTGATGTTGAAGGATATAAGGATTTATTCCTTGCCGTTTCAAAAATGCCCAACAGCAAAGAGAAAGACTATATTGCCGATGTACTTTTCGACATTATTTCAAACGCTGAAACCCGTGAAGGATATCGGTACAATGAGCCTTCTGATTTAGAGGGAATCCGGGCTCTTCGTGACGGCTTTGAGGTAAAGGGCAAGGCTCCCTGTGGTGATGCACTCAAAAAGAAAATTGAGGGTGCGTGGATTGGAAGAATCTGCGGTTGCCTTTTAGGCAAGCCCGTTGAGGGTGCAAGGCAGCACGACCTCATTCCCCTCTTGAAAGAAACAGGCAACTACCCTATGCACAGGTATATTCTCAGAAACGAAATCACCGACGAAATGATTGAAAAATATGACCATTATCTCGGCGGAGTGAATTATATTGATGTGTTAGACTGCGCCCCTGTTGACGATGACACCAATTACACCGTTTTGTCACAGCTTATTATTGAAAAGCACGGCAGAGATTTTACCTCGCAGAATGTTTCTGATATGTGGCTTTCAAGCCAGCCCATCTGCAACTACTTCACAGCAGAACGCATTGCTTTTAAAAACCTTGTAAACGGCTACTCTGCACCTGCAAGCGCTATATATAAAAATCCGTACCGCGAATGGATTGGCGCACAAATCCGCGGTGACTATTTTGGCTACATCAATCCTGCCGACCCTCAGACTGCCGCCGATATGGCTTGGCGTGATGCAAGAATTTCTCACATCAAAAACGGAATTTACGGTGAAATGTGGGCTTCTGCTATGATTGCCTGCGCCGCAGTTACAAGCGATGTTAAAGCTATAATCAAGGGCGGACTCGGTCAGATTCCCAAAACAAGCCGACTTTATGAAGAGATTTATGATGTTATGGCAGATTTTGATAACGGCACTGATTTTGACACCGTTATCAAAAAAATCCACCAGAAATATGATGAATATTCTGACCACGGCTGGTGCCACACCATTTCAAATGCAAAGATTGTTGCCGCCGCTTTGCTTTACGGCAACGGTGATTGCGGAAAAAGCATCTGTATGGCTGTTCAGTCAGGCTTTGACACCGACTGCAACGGTGCAACCGTAGGCTCGGTGCTTGGTATGGCAAATGGAATTGACTCCATTGACAGCTATTGGTACACTCCCCTTAACGGACGGCTCAAAACATCAATTCTCGGTCACAACGAGCTTTTGATAAGTGAGCTTATAAATAAGACTTTAGAGCATATAAAATAATAAGAATTTTAAACAGCTTCGGATTCTGCAATTATTGTGTGTCCGAAGCTTTTCTTTTTTGGAATTATGCAGTTTTCATAAATATTAAGTTCAATTTTTTATAATGAAAGTACTGTACTTTGCAAATAAAATAAGTTATAATTATTGTGTATATTTGGGTAAGTCTATCTTTTTATATAGGGTGATTTTTTATGAAGAAAAAAATACTTTCTGTAATTATTTCAATATGCCTGATTTTAACGGCAGTTCAACCCATTGCAGATATTTTTGCAGCAAGTGCAGTATGGGGAGGAGGTACCTCTGTCCCCTCGCTCACTAACGGATTTTATCAGATTTCAAGCGGCGAAGAGCTTGCTTGGTTTGCTCAGCAGGTAAACAGCGGAAGTAACACCATTAAAGGCAAGCTCACCGATAATATCGTGATGAACGAGCAATATTCAACTGCCAACAACTTCACCCCTATCGGAACGGTTGATTACCCCTTTGCAGGTGAATTTGACGGCGGCGGATTTACAATTTCTAACCTCTATATTGAAACCACATCAGACTATGTAGGTCTTTTCGGCTATGTTGCAGGTGAAAGACCTGATGTTGATGACAAGGATGACTCCACAGAAGAGGTTTTTAAGGCAAATCCCCTTAATATGATTTATAATGTTCACCTTTCATCAGCTTCAATTACAGGCAATCAGAATGTAGGCGGTATTGCAGGCTTTATCAGCTACGGCGTTATTACCGACTGTTCTTTTAACGGTGAATTGACCGCAACCGCCAACAGCGCAGGCGGTATCGCAGGCTATATTTATGACTATGCAAAAGTTCAGCGCTCAGTTACCCACGGCACAATTCAGGGTGTTATCAGAGCCGGCGGCATCTGCGGCTACGGCAACAGCAACTCCACAGTTTTAAAATGCTATTCTACTGCCGATGTTTTCAGCAACGCCAATGTTAACGGCAACGCCGGCGGCATTGTGGGTACAGTTTCTGCAAGCACGGTTAACGGCTGTTACTTCTTAGGACGAGTTTACGGCCCTAAAAAGGTTGGCGGCATTGTTGGCACAAACTCATATTCAACACTTCTCGGCTGCTACACTCTCGCCCCCGTTTACACCACTATTCTTAATAACACCGATTACATTGCCGCTATTGCAGGCTACAGCTTAGGCGGTTCATATTATAACTGTTATTACAACGAGGCTACCAGCCTTTGGGTTGATGACAATGCAACCGCAAGAACTCTTGAGCAGATGAAAAAATTCAGCTTTGCCCGTGAGCTTAACGAAAACGGCAACGCTTTTACCTACGACTATATGGAGCTTAACAACGGCTACCCCGTTCTTGCCTGGACACTTGAAACAGCCGTTTGGGCAGGCGGTAAAGAAGAGCCTCAGAAGGACAGCGCAGGTTATTATCTTATCACCACAGCAGATGAGCTTGCCTGGTTCTCAGGTCTTGTTAACGGCACACTTGCAGGAGTTGACCAGAATACATCTGCCAACGCAAAGGTAACTGAAAACATCCTTCTTAACATCTTCATTGTTGAAAACTCCGATGAAACCAATGTATGGACACCAATCGGCACAGCAGAGTCGCCCTTTAACGGAATTTTTATCGGCAACCACTTTAACATTGCAGGCGTATATACCAACGGAGCATCCTACCAGGGTCTTTTCGGCAATGTTGGTGCAAACGCTAATGTAAGTAATGTTGTTATGCTGGACTGCCTTATAACCGGCACTGATTATGTCGGCGGCATTGCGGGCTACAACAAGGGTATAATCTCAACCTCAGGCAATGACAGCACAGTAAGAGGTGAAAGGTATGTAGGCGGTATCACGGGCTACAACTCAGGCACAGTTACCGTTTCATATAATGTGGGAACAGTTGAATGTACCTCAGCCTCAGGCGCTCACATCGGTGGCGTGGTAGGCTCAAACCAGCGTGGCAAGGTTCAGCAGTGCTTCAACAACGGTCTTGTTCAGGGTGCGGCAGGCAACTACTTTGGCGGTGTTTGCGGCAGCTCTACAGGCGACGGAATTCATAACTGCTACAACTCAGGCTCAATCAACGGCGGTTATTATATCGGCGGCATTGCAGGCTACATAAACACAGCCACAATCACCAACTGCTACAACCGCGGTTATGTTAATTCACAAAATTCAATGGGTACCAACACAGGCAACTTCATCGGCTTTGTTAACGGCACCTGCACACTTACCAACTGCTATTATGACACTACCATTGAAAACAGTGTTATGACCAACACCACAGACGCTGTGGGTCTTGATACCACAGGTCTTACAGGCTCTGGTATTGCAACAGCTCTCGGTTTCCAGTCAGGCTACTGGACCAGCAAGGCAAGCAACTCTTACTTTGACTATTATCCTCAGATTACTGCTCTTGCAACAGCTAACTGTGAAAAGATGAAGGCTGACTCCCTTGAAAGCGCAAAAATCGTTCAGAAGCAATATATGCTTCACATCAAAATAGACGGTAAAGAAGATTCATACTACAAAACCTTTGACGATGCTCTGACAGCTATCGGCACCAAAAAGGGCTACATTATTCCAATCCGCAATCTTGTTTTGAACGAAACAATCACTATCGCCAATAATATATCAATTTACGGGCTTGATTTTAACCGCACACTTACAAGAAACCCTTCCTTCACAGGAGTTATGTTTGATGTTACAGGTACCCTGACTTTAGGCGATATCAAAAACGGCAATGATGAAAACGCTCTTCTCACGATTGACGGAAACGGCGGAAATGTAACGGCAGCTTCCCCTGTTATAAATGTTGCTTCGGGAGCAACGCTCAACACTTACCCCGGATTTACCGTAACCAACGCTGTTTCATCTACTGTTGGCAGTGTTATTTATAACGAAGGCACGGCAAATATTAACGGCGGTGTTCTTAAAGCTAATCAGACTACCTGCGATGCCGGCACAATTTATAACAATATGGGCACAATCAATATGACTGCAGGTACCGTTGATTCAAGCTCCAGCGTTACAAAGGGCGGCGCGGTTTATAATAACTACGGAATTATGAACATCAGCGGCGGTACTTTTTCAAATAACTACGCCAAAACCTTAGGCGGTGCAATTTACTCCATAGGTGCTGATGCAGTTGTAACAATTTCTGGCACAGCCAATTTCACAGCCAACAGCGCCAAGGCAGGCGGTGCATTCTATGTTAACTCAGGCACCCTTGTTATGAACGGAGGCACGGTAAGCAACAACTTTGCTTATAACACAAGGGGCAACACCGCAACTGCAGGCGGCGGCGGTGCCGCAACGGTTAACACAAACGGTACCTTCACTATGAAGGGCGGTATAGTTGACAGTAACTATGTTTACACCGAAACAGGCACCGGCTACGGCTTTGTAGTTTACGGCAAAATGCAGATGGGTGGCTCAGCCGCTGTTACAAACAACGACATTTACCTTGCAAAAAATAAAACCGTTGAAATCACAGACGGTCTTACCGCAAGCGGAACGGCATTAACAATTACACCTTATACTTACACCGCAGGTACTTATGTTTTAAGCGGTACAGGTATGGGTCTTAGCTACACAAAGGTTGAAATAACTCCTGACGGTACTTCAACCGAATGGAATGTAAACTCCAGCGGTTATCTTATGAACACCGCAATTTCAAATGTTGCTTCACTCAGTAAATTCGGCGCATATTCTGTTGAATATGTTTCTTTAGCTGAGGCTGTTTCAAATATCGGCGCAGGTGAAGAAGGTATTATTACTATCATTGCCGACAACACCATTTCTGAAACAATCAAGATTTACGGTGATGTTACAATCCTCAGTGAAACAGACCAGGTATTCACTTCAAGAAGAAGCGGCAGCTTTACCGGAGCTTTATTTGAGGTTCAGTCAGGCGGCACACTTCGCTTGGGCTACTCCTCTGTTGAGGTTGAAGGCAGTGCAGATATGACCCCCTCAGAGGATGAAGAAAGTGAAGTTTCGGCTGATTCCGTAGGCGGTGAATATCACCTTGACGGCGGTAATAACTACTACGGTGCAACAGGTACCTCCAGCATTAAGGTTCTCAAGGGCGGAACGCTTTACACTTATGACGATTTCTACCTTGAATACGGATATTCTACCGAGGGGACAATCTCCGTTCTTGGTGAAATGTATATGTTCGGCGGAACAATTAAAAATAACCTTGCTACCAGCGGCGCGGCAATCAATATTTCCACAGGCGGATACGCTTACCTTTACGGCGGCGCAATAACAAATAACCAGATAAGCGGAACAGGCCTGGGCAAAGCAATTTATTGCGCAGGTAACCTTATAAGAGCCGCACACTCCTATGTTTATTATCAGAATGATGTTGAGGTTGCAAGGCAGAATACCTTTACCACAATTACAAGTGACAACGATGTATATATGGCAAGCGGCAAGAAAATTACCCTTTCAAATGTTGAGTCAAAGGTGCTTCTTTCAGAAACCGCAGAAATCCCCACCACAGAAGAAGTAACTGCAACACCAATCAGCGTTACATACCCGTCTTATTATGTGGGAATGGTTGTTCTCAAGGGAACTGACGTTGCACTTCACTACACTTCCTTTGACATCACAACACCGGGCTACTGCATTGAATCTGACGGAACAATCGGAGTTAACCTACTTGTTCCCGCAAGCTCGTCTTCCTATGTGGTTACAAGAGGCAATCTCAATTATGTATCAGGTATCAATACCTCTCTTAACCTTGTAGGCTATGTTATAAATCAGTTTGCAAATACCGATAAAATTGAAATCGTAGGTACAGACGGCAAGGTTCTTTCATCAGGTGATATCGTTACAACAGGCTGTGTTGTTAACCTTTATAACGCAGATGAAACTGCCGTTGTAGATTCAATTTATATAGTAATTTACGGTGATGTTGACTGTGACGGCAAAATTGACGGTATGGACTCAATGCTTATGTCATGCTATGTTGCAGGCTCACTCACTTCATCAGACCTTACCCCTGCTCAGATTGAAGCAGGCGATATCGACAACACTTCAAGCGTAAACTCAACTGACATTGCTTATGTTCAGAAATGCGGAGCAATGCTTCAGACAGTTCAGCAATATTAAGGAGACATTATGAAAATTGAAAAAAGCTTATTCGGAACAACTCCGAACGGAAAAGATGTTGATAAATATTCAATAACAAATGATAACGGTATGACCCTTGAGCTCATTACCTACGGCGCAACCATTCAGTCCGTTCTCATTCCCTGCGCTGACGGTAAAATCCGCGATGTTGCAGTTGGCTTTGACAGCCTTGACGGCCACATCAACCATTCAGATTATGAGGGCAACACCGTTGGCCGTTACGCCAACAGACTTCATAACGCTCAGTTTTCGGTAGGCGGTCAGAAATATGTTGTCAGCGCCAATGAAAAGGGTAAAACCTGCCTTCACGGCGGCGGCGAATTTTCAACAGCAGTATGGGACGCTTCCGTTGACACCGACAACAGCGTTGTTATGTCATACACAAGCCCCAACGGCTCAATGGGCTTCCCCGGTGAAATGATGTCAAAGGTACGCTTTACCCTCACAAATGATAACGAGGTTGTCATTTCTTACACCGCTATCTGCAGCGCTGACTCCCCTATCAATTTCACAAACCATATCTATTTTAACTTTACAGGCAGCACCGAAAAGAATGTTCTCGCTCACACCCTGAGAATTGACTCTGATGCTTTTACACCTATTGATGCCGACAGCATCCCCACAGGCGAAATCAAGCCTGTTAAGGGCACCGCCTTTGATTTCACACAGGAAAAGGCAATCGGCAGAGATATTGAAATGAACGACGAACAGCTCACTATCGGCAAGGGCTATGACCACAACTTCTGCCTTAATGAAACTGCAGGCGCTGTTATCACCGCCAAAGAAGAATCTTCGGGCATTGAAATGAATGTATATACCGATATGCCCGGTGTTCAGCTTTATACAGGCAATTTCTTTGACGGAACAATTATCGGCAAGCAGGGATTACCGCTTATTAAAAACGCAGGCTTCTGCCTTGAAACACAGTTCTATCCCGACACTCCAAACCAGCCTCAGTTCCCCCAGTGCAACTTCAAGGCAGGCGAAGTGTTCCGTTCAACCACAAAATATCAGTTCAAATTCTAATTATTACAAATATTTCTTTTATTGTTCACAAAAAATACAAATTGCGGAATATAATTGAAATCAAAGATAAGAATTATAACGAAAAGGGGTATTTACTATGAGTAAAGAAAAAGTTCTTGTCGTTGATGATGATTTTAACATTTGCGAGTTGTTAAGACTCTATCTTGAAAAAGAAGGCTATGCAGTAACTATTGCAAATGACGGTATGTCTGCCGTTAAAACCTTTAATCAGGTTCAGCCTGATATTACCTTGCTTGATATTATGCTCCCTCAGCTTGACGGATGGCAGATTTTAAGAGAGGTGAGAAAGACCTCTAACAAGCCTATTATTATGCTCACCGCAAAGGGCGAGGTTTTTGACAAGGTGCTCGGCCTTGAATTGGGCGCTGATGACTACATCACAAAGCCCTTTGACACAAAAGAGGTTATTGCCAGAATCAAGGCTGTTTTGCGCCGTTCAGGCAGTGCGGTTGAAGAAGCAGACAAGAAAAAGGTTGAATATGACAAGCTTTCAATTAACCTTACCAACTACGAGCTTATCGTTGACGGCAAAAAGGTTGACGCTCCCCCAAAGGAAATGGAGCTTCTCTTCCACCTTGCAAGCAACCCTGACAGGGTGTTTACCCGCGACCAGCTTCTTGACGAGGTTTGGGGATTCGATTTTTACGGCGACTCAAGAACAGTTGATGTTCATATCAAAAGAATCCGTGAAAAGCTTGCAAATGTTTCTGACAAATGGGAGCTTGCCACAGTCTGGAGCGTAGGTTATAAATTCACAACGAAGGAATAATTATGAAAAGAAGTAACGGCAGTAAGATTTTCAGGCGGTATCTGCTCGGAATTTTTTCAATAGTTATGGTCAGCCTCACTCTTATGAGCTTTTTGTTTTTAGGCATTGAAACCAACCATTGGAAAAATGAGCAGACTGACGCCCTGTCAAGCTACACCAATGTTATTGCAGGCAATGTAAGCAATCTTATGCACAATTATCACGACAGCACGCTTACAAACACCATTCCCGTTTATATTCTTGCCAACAACCTTCACACAATGAGTTCGGCTAACAACTGCGATATTTTTATCTGCGATTTAAACGGTAAGGTTATTCTCTGCAAGGAAATGACAAACGGTGATTTTCAAAAAAAGAATCATTGCGAAACACATTCTCAATATGTTATTCCAAAAAGTATAATTAAAGAGGCCGAAAAAGGAAAATACAGCGACATCACTCTTTTAGGCAGTGTGTATTCAGTTAATCAGCTTGTGGTGGGTACTCCCATAAAATCAGGCTCAAATACTGTCGGCATAGTTTTTGCCTCAAAGTCCGTTGCGGCCACAATTTATACTTATCTTGTAAATATAGCAAGAATAGTTTTGTTCTCGGCGGTTATCGTTCTTTTTGCGGTAATGATTATTTCTTACCTTATGGCTTACCGCCTTTCAAGGCCGCTCAGGCAGATGTCTTATGCCACCAAGCGCTTTGCCGAGGGTGATTTCAGCTATAAAATCCCCGAAAAAGGCAACGACGAGCTGACGGATTTAGCAAAATCCCTTAACAAAATGGCATCATCCCTGTCTGTGCTTGAAGGCTCAAGGCGAAGCTTTGTTGCAAATGTTTCTCACGAGCTAAAAACACCAATGACAACTATCGGCGGCTTTATTGACGGAATTCTCGACGGCACAATTCCAAAAGAGCGTGAAGCATATTATTTAAACATCGTGGCAGACGAAGTTAAGCGGCTTTCCCGCCTTGTTACGGGTATGCTTAATATGTCTAAGCTCGAAGCAGGTGAAATGCAGATAAACGCAAAGGAATTTGACCTTTCGCAAAGCATTATTAAAACCATTCTGAATTTTGAAACAAAAATCACCTCAAAATCCATTGAAATTCTCGGCCTTGACAGCTTGGAGAGCTTTAATGTAAGCGCCGACGAGGATATGCTGATGCAGGTTATTTATAACCTCATTGACAATGCAATTAAATTCACACCCAATAACGGATATATCGCTTTCAAGCTGTTTACGGCAAACAACAAAGCATATTTTTCAATCCGCAACAGCGGTGACGGTATATCATCTGAAGAGCTTGAAAAGGTTTTTGAGAGATTTTATAAAATTGACAAATCAAGAAGCTTTGATGTTAAAGGCGCAGGTCTTGGACTTTATATTGTTCAGAACATAATTACCCTGCACGGCGGTGAAATCAAAGCAACCAGCGAAGAGGGTAAATTTACCGATTTCTCTTTCTGGATTCCGATAAAGCAATAATTGTTTATTATTTGTTCACAAATTAACGACAAAATATTAAATTTTATACTATATCCTTAATACAACAAATCCCGTCATCTCAAAGATACGGGAAGGAGGCACATATATGGACGAAAAAGACAACATCTTCCCCACAGAAGAAAACAACACACCCGAGGTTAATACTCCTGTTGAGCCTGAGGTTGAAGCAACCCCTGTTTCAGACAGCAGCACCCCTTGGTATCAGCAATCATCAAATCAGCAAAGCTACACTCCCCCGCGTGAAGCTGAGCCAACCTACAGCCCTTACTCCTCTCAGCAGAGCTATTCGGCTAACTATTATAACAGCCAGCCCACTCCCACTCAGGAACCTGAAAAGAAGTCAAACAAGGGCCGCAAGGTTTTAGCTGTTTTCCTGTCGGTAGTTGTTGTTTTGTGCGCTGTTTTAGGTGCATTTCTTATTAAAGACTCCAAAAATCAGAACGATGTTGAAGAAACCAAAAAAGGTGATGCTCAGCTTCAGATTCAGGATGCAAATGAAATTGTTGAGGCTGACAGCACAAACGCTGTTTCGGTTTATGAAAAGGTTTCACCCTCTTGTGTTGGAATTATTATGTATTCAACAGGCAGCTCCTTTTTCCCGTCAAACAATGCCTCAGGTACTTCAAACATCGCAGGTCAGGGCTCAGGCATTATAATGGGAGAAAATTCTGATTCCACCAGAACATACATCATCACCTGCGCCCATGTTATTGCATCTGCAAGCTCCTCGGGCTACAAGGTAGTTGTTCAGGATTATAACGGTGAGCAGTATGATGCAACCGTAGTAGGCTTTGACTCAAAGACTGACTTAGGCGTTCTTTCAATCGCCAAAACAGGTCTTAAAGCCGCAAGCTTCGGCGATTCTTCACAGATTAAAATCGGTGAAACAGTTTATGCCATCGGCAACCCCGGCGGAACAGAGTTCTTCGGCTCATTCACAAAGGGTATGATTTCTGCCATTGACCGTTCAGTAAGCAGTGAAATCGGCTACGATATGAAATGTATCCAGCACGACGCGGCAATCAACCCCGGTAACTCAGGCGGTGCGCTCATCAATTCAAGCGGTCAGATAATCGGCATTAACTCTTCAAAGATTGCATCAACCGAATATGAGGGTATGGGCTTTGCAATTCCTATTACATCGGCTCAACCTATCATCAATGATATTATCGCAAACGGTTATGTAACCAACAGACCTAAGCTTGGCATTAAGTATTCTGCCGCATCAAATTATCAGCAGTATGCAATGGTTGTTCAGATTAAGGGACTTCCTGCAGGCTCACTTATTATTGCAGAAATCAGCGCTGACAGCGCATTCACAGGCACAAAGGCGGAGGTCGGCGACCTTATTATTGCAGTAAACGGTGAAGATATGACCTCAGCAGATGTTCTTCTTGACAAGATTGAAAACGGCAATGTTGGTGATAAGCTTACACTCACCCTTTGCAGAATCAATCAGAATTATGAAATCAGCGAATTTGATGTTACCGTTACCCTCGTTGAAGATACAGGAAACACAGAAGAAATGATGACAACCACCACATTTGATTGGAATCAGTTCTTCGGATATTAAAAATAACCTGCGAAGGCAATCACGCTTTCGCAGGCTTTTTATTTATCAATATGATGATGTTAACTCAACTATACCTGATGTACCCTTCAATGTAAGGCTGAAAACTGACATTTCAACTGCAAGCTCCGTGATTTCAACATGAACCTGATAGCTCCACGAGCAAGTACCCTTAACCAGTGCGCCTGTTTTATTGTCAACCTTAATTACAATTTTAGGGTTTTTATAATGAAGAGCAAGATTGCCGTTTTGGAAATCTGCCTTAAGTCCGTCAATTTTTTCAATAGCCAGCGCAACACCGTCAAGAACGCCTATTGAACGGCCGACGGGACCCTCATTCACCCTACCGTAAGGGCCGTCTGTTTGCTCAACGAGGTTAATGGTAACAGTTGTATATCTGCCGTCGTTAACCGCTTTTGCCGATGCAATGTCGGCCTCTGTGATTTCCTCGTGAACACCCGGAAGACCTTCACTCGGGGTTGAATTATCGGCAAGTGCTCTTTTGGCAACCGGCTCAAACATTGAAATCAATCCGCCTATGCCGCCGCTTCCGCCGTCAAGCTTAATGAGTGATAATTTAAGGTTATGACCCAAACCGTCATTTTCATTTTTGGTCATTACTAATTTATAATATTGGAGTACCTCAGCCTTGTTTGTGCTGTTGAGCCCCGATGTAACTGTGATATTCTTATCGGCGGCAACTGTTTCTCCTGCTTCGTTTTCACCCTCTGATGTCAAGCTGTCTGTTGCAACATCTGCAGAGCTGTTTGCCTCATCACCCGTTTCGTCAAAAGAATCATTGCCGTCAACAGCCGTTTCGCCTGCGTATGAGCCGCCTGCCTGAGCCGAAGCCCCGCCTGCAGAGCCGCTTACCATAATGTCGGCAACCGCATTCTGATTTTCACAGATTTTGCCTGCGATTGAAGTGCTCGTAACCGCAACCGCAACACAACACGCAAGAGCTGTAACACATTTAATAACTGTAATAGCAATTTTACTTTTATTCATAAATTAACATCTCCAAAATTTTCATCGTAATAATTTTACACCTTTTTTAGAATTGCTAATGTCTTTTTGGAAATATAGCATTAAAATATGATAAATTTTACTTTTTATGGCACAAATATTCAAAAATTTCATTACAAGGTATTGATTAAATTACACTTTGCTGTTATAATATGTTAGCTTAGTAAAGTAATAAATTAAAAGAGGTTGTTACTATGAAAAAGAAAATAGCATTAGTTCTTGCAGTTATCATTGCCCTCGGTGCAATTCTTGCATTTGCAGGCTGCAACAAGCAGGACGACACAAACAAAGACGCTAACACTAACTCAGACCTTGCTTATGTTCAGGATAAGGGCACACTCGTTATCGGTATTACCGAATACGCTCCTATGAACTACAAAGAAGACGGCAAATGGACAGGCTTCGACACAGAATTTGCAGAAGCTGTTTGTGCTGAACTCGGCGTTAAAGCTGAATTTATTGTTATTGACTGGGATAACAAATTCCCCGAGCTTAAATCAAAATCAATCGACTGCATCTGGAACGGTATGACAATCACAGATGAAGCTCTCAAAAACGCCAGCGTATCTGACGCTTATGTAAAAAATGCTCAGGTTGTTGTTGCTAAAGCAGATGTTGCCGCTAAGTATTCATCACTTGAAGAGATGAAAGACCTTAGATTTACTGCCGAAAGCGGTTCAGCAGGTGAAGGCGTTATTAAAGAAGCCGGCATTGAAAAATATACAGCAGTTCTTGCTCAGTCTGATGCTCTTATGGAAGTAAGTGCGGGTTCAGCAGATGCTTGCATTATCGACATCACAATGGCCAACGCTATGACAGGCGAAGGCACAAGCTACACTAACCTCACTCAGGTTTGCTCACTTAACGAAGAAGAGTACGGTATTGCTTTCAGACAGGGCTCTGACCTTACAGCAAAGGTTAACGAAATTATGGCTGAGTTGAAAACAAACGGCAAGCTCGACGCTATTGCAGACAAATACGAACTTACACTTGTTAAATAATTAAACAAAAATAACCCTTGAATTAACAACAAGTCTTACGGCTTGTTGTTAATTTTCGGTTGAGAGGAGATAACTTATGTTCTGGCAGGTTACCAAAGACCTTTTGGAAGGTTTCGGAACCACTCTCCAATTATTCGGCCTGACATTGCTTTTTGCTTTGCCGTTGGGTCTTATAATCAGCTTTGGCTCAATGAGCAAATTCAAGCCCGTTAAATGGCTGATAAAAACCTTCGTATGGATTATCCGCGGTACTCCCCTGATGCTCCAGATGATTGTTATTTATTACGGCCCCGGTCTTGTGGGCAGTTATGCCTCTGCTATTGAAAACCCCGGCTTTATTATGAGCTGGCTTGCCTCCTGGAGTGTGTTTGACCGCTTTGTGGCTGTGCTTATAGCTTTTGTTATTAACTATGCCTGCTATTTTTCCGAAATTTACAGAGGCGGTATAGAGGGAATCCCTGTTGGTCAGAAAGAGGCAGGTCAGGTGCTTGGCCTTACAAAGACACAGATTTTCTTTAAAATCACCCTTATGCAGGTTGTAAAAAGAATTATTCCCCCGATGAGCAATGAAATCATCACCCTTGTTAAGGATACTTCACTTGCAAGAATTATTGCGGTTTATGAAATTATCTTTATGGGTCAGAATTACATCAAGCTCGAGGGTATCATCTGGCCGTTGTTCTACACAGGCGCTTTCTATCTTGCATTTAACGGTTTGCTTACAATCGTCTTCGGCAGGATTGAAAAGAAATTAAGCTATTACAGAGGTTAATGCCATGGCTATACTTGAAATTAAAAATATTCATAAAAACTTTGGCAACACCAAGGTGCTTAAGGGAATTGACCTTACTCTTGAAAAAGGCAATGTGCTTGTTATTATCGGCTCATCAGGCAGCGGTAAAACAACCTTGCTTCGTTGCCTTAACTTCCTTGAAATTCCCGACAAGGGCACAATTACGGTAAACGGTAAGGTGCTCATTGACGGTGAAGACAAAGCCACTCTTTCAGATAAAATCATCCGCAAAAACCGACTTCACTTCGGCCTTGTTTTTCAGCAGTTTAACCTTTTTCCTCAATATTCGGTTAAAGAAAATCTTTCTCTTGCTCCCAAGCTCGCTTTAAAGAGTGAGATTAAAGAATATAAAAAGGCTCACGGCGCTTCTGCCGCAAAGGCTGAAAAAGCAAGAAGAGAAAAAGAGATTGAAGAAAACACAGTCCGCCTTCTTGAGCAGGTAGGACTCAGCGAAAAAATCAATTCTTACCCCTGCGAGCTTTCAGGCGGTCAGCAACAGCGTGTTGCCATTGCAAGGGCGTTGGCTCTTGAACCTGAAATTCTTTGCTTTGACGAGCCTACATCAGCCCTCGACCCTGAGCTGGTTGGTGAAGTGCTTAAGGTGCTCAAAAACCTTGCAGAAAGCGGAAAGACAATGGTTGTTGTTACTCACGAAATGCGCTTTGCAAGAGAGGTTGCAGACCATGTTGTGTTTATGAGTGACGGTGTTATTGCCGAGGAAGGCACACCCGAAGAGGTATTTGACAACCCGAAAAACGAAAGAACAAAGCAGTTCTTACAAAGTATCATATAACAAAAAGCCGCTTTAATTGGCGGCTTTTTTGGAGGACGTATGACAAAGAAAAAACAGCTTTTAGGCAGTCTGTTTCTTTTGCTTGCCGCATTTGTATGGGGCGTTGCATTTGTGGCGCAGACTGAAGGTATGGAATATGTCGGACCGTTTACCTTTCAGGGCTCGCGGTTTGTTATTGCGGTGATTGTTCTCATCCCCGTAATGCTCATATCCGACAGCATAAAGAAAAAGCAGGGTGCTTATATCCCCCTCACCAAAGAACAAAAGAGTTATCATATAAAAGGCGGTATCATCTGCGGTATTGTGTTGACTGTTGCGGCAAACATTCAGCAAATTGCTTTGCAATACACCACCCCGGGCAAGGGCGGATTTATTACCGCAATGTATATTCTCTTTGTTCCCCTTGCAGGAATTTTTCTTAAGAAAAAAGTATCTGTCAAAGTCTGGCTCGGCGTTATAATCGCTGTTACAGGTCTTTACTTTTTGTGTATCAACGAAAGCCTTTCTGTTAATAAAGGTGATATACTGTTGCTCCTTTGTGCAATAGGTTTTACCTTTCATATTATGGTTATTGACAAATTCTCACCAAATTGTGACGGAATCAGGCTTTCAATAGTTCAGTTTGTTACAGCGGGCATAATTTCCGTGGCGATTATGCTCATTGTTGAAAAGCCACAGATAAGCGACCTTTTATCAGCGTGGTTACCCATTGCTTATGCAGGTGCGCTTTCCTGCGCAGGCGGCTATACCTTGCAGATTATCGGCCAGAAATATTCAACCAATCCAACTGTTGCCTCACTTCTTATGAGCCTTGAATCGGTGTTCTCGGTGCTTGCTCAGATGGTGATTTTAAGAAATATCCCCTCTTCAAGGGAATTTATCGGTTGCATACTGATGTTTGGCGCCATTGTTTTGGCACAGCTGCCCGATAAAAAGAAAAATATATAAAATACGGCACTTCACAAAAAAGTGAAGTGCCTGTTTTGTTATACTCTTGATGTGCCTTCCCACTCTTTTACCTTGGGAACTTCAAGCAGCTCGGCTACGGTTACCGCAATATCCTTAATTGAACATTCGGAAAGCTCGTTGTTCTCGGGGAATTTTGGTCCGCAGAACAATACGGGAATTGTCATATCCTCAGGGATATCATGACCGTGAACTCTGTCGTGTCCGCCGTGGTCGGCAGTAACAATCATTGTGTAGCCCTCAGGGAGGTTGTTATAAAGCTTTTCAATGCAGGTAAAAGCCTTATTAACGCTCTTGAGATATTGCTCGCTCATCCAGCCGCAATCGTGACCGCCTACTTCATCGGTTTCACCAAGATAAAGGAATGTGAAATCAGGAAGTTCTTCTTTAATATAAGGAATAAGAGCGTCGGTGATTTTAATATCGGTGTCAGCCTGCTTATGCTGATTAAGGCACATTGCAGTATGAATATGGTCGGGTCGGCTCAAATCACGAAGCTCTTCCCAGGTGTAAAAAAATGCACACTTTTTGTCATACTTATCAAGCTGGTCAAAAAGACCCACAATGGGGCGAACCTGAGGAACATAGGTGTTAGTAATAATTCCGTGGCGGTCAGGGTCAACGCTGTGGAACAAAGACATGTGGCAAGGAAGAGTTACAGACGGCATAACAGTTCTGCCCTTGAGGCAATATGTTGATTTTTTAATAAGCTCATTCACAAAAGGCTGACCGCACTCAAGCATACCGTCAGGGCGCATACCGTCAACCAAAACAAGAACAACTTTCTGATTCATTTCAATTCTCCTAACAAAGGTGATTTTAAAATATACTACCATTGTGATATTCAAAAGTCAAGGTAAACTAAAACCGTCTGCCAAAATATTATTCAGCAAAACAAGTTGACTTTTATCCCGCTTAATAGTATAATTTTTTTGCAGTTCAAAATAAGTGGTGGAGTCTGTCATAGAATGTTATCATTCTATTTGTTGTGAATTGCGTTTTTGGTTTGGGGCAACCCTTTTTCCGAATTCCGACAGAATCCTCTTTGGGATTCTGTTATTTTTTTAATCAGACCTGCCATAATTGAGGAGGAATTTTATGAGTCCGATTACAATCACCGCACTGATTCTCTTTGCCGTAACATACATTCTTATGTTGGCATTTCAGAAAATCAGACCTTACGTAACCATTGGTTCAGGTATTCTCTTTGTTATTTTAGGCATCATTGCCTCTGCTTCACCTGAGCTTTTCGGAAGCGGCTTTTTCTCACTTGCCGAGGGCAGTTATTCTTACGGAATAATGGACGCTTTAGGTGAAATCGACTGGAACGTTATTATGATGATAGCAGGTACTATGGGTACTGTTTATCTCTTTATCGAGTCCAAAATGCCTCAGCTTATGTCAGATATCCTCATTTCAAAAATGCCCAATGTTAAGTGGACAGTTGTGGCTCTTTCACTTTTTGCAGGCATAGTTTCAGCTTTTGTTGACAATGTGGCAACCGTTCTGATGATTGCACCTGTTGCTTTGGCTTTCTGCAAAAAAATCAATATCTCCCCTGTTCCCTCAATTATCTGTATTGCGGTTTCATCAAACCTTCAGGGTGCGGCTACTCTTGTTGGCGACACAACCTCAATTCTTCTTGCAAAGCAGGCTAACCTCGACTTTTCAGATTTCTTTGTTGACGACGGTAAGCCCGGTATGTTCTGGGTGGTTGAAGCAGGAGCTTTAGCAAGTGCTTTAATTATTCTTTTTATGTTCCGCAAGGAAAAGGCAGAAATTTCTTTCGACTCAAGAACAAAGGTTGAAGATAAATTCCCCACATTCTTATTGGTTGGCACAGTTGTTGCCCTTATTGCCGTTTCATTCATTCCTTATAAGGATGCAGCCGCTGAGGGTCAGTTCTACAAGCCCGACATCACCAACGGTATCATTTGCATAGGCTTCTTCCTTGTTGGTATCATCCGTGAGCTTTTATTCAAGAAAAACAAAGAAATTGTTAAAAACGCATTTAAAGAAATTGACTATTACACAATCGCTCTTCTTGCAGGCTTGTTTGTTGTAATCGGCGGTATCAAAAACGCAGGCGTTATTGATGTTATCGGCAGTGCCATTGCAAGCCTCGGTTCAGGCTCAACCTTCCTTGTGTTTACAATTATTGTATGGATGTCGGTTATCCTTTCTGCTTTTATCGACAACATCCCATACACCGCAACAATGCTTTCAATCGTTCCCGTTATTGCTATGGATTTGGGCATTGAGCCAAAGCTCCTTTATTACGGACTTCTTTGCGGTGCAACCCTTGGCGGTAATCTCACCCCAATCGGTGCCAGCGCAAACATTGCAGGTATCGGTATCCTCAGAAAAGAGGGTCACGAGGTTAAGAGCACAACCTTTATGAAATACGGTGTTCCGTTTACTCTTGCAGCAGTAACCACAGGTTATCTTCTTATCTGGTTCATCTGGAAATAAGCAAAAAATTACTCGGATAGGTCAGCCTATCCGAGTTTTTGTTTTACAGTAATTCTTTTCTGAGCTCTTCACCTGATTTTGGTGAAATATATGCAGGAGGAATATCAAGCACTGTTTTACAGCCTGACGCGCCCTCGCTGTTGAGCCTTGCGGCGGCTCTTGCGAAAGCCACCAATACAGAAGAAGTAAATTCAGGGTTTGAATCAAGCTTTAAGCTGTATTCAATAATGTGGGTGTTTTCAAGATTTGCTCCTGTTTTGCCGCAACGGATAACAAAACCGCCATGGGGAATTGAGCTGTGGTTTTCATTAAGCTCTTGCTGAGAAATAAAGTGAACAGTTGTATCATAATCGGCAAAATAGTTTGGCATTGTTTTGATTTCTTCTTCAATCTTTGCCTTATCTGCACCCTCTTTTGCCACAACAAAACATTCACGGATATGCTTCTGTCGTGTGGTAAGCTCAGGGTTTGTGCCGCCTCTTACAGCTTCAAGAGCCTCGTCAACGGGAATTGTATATTGCTTTGCGTCTGCAACACCGTCAATTCTGCGGATTGCATCTGAATGACCCTGGCTCACTCCTCTGCCCCAGAAGGTGTAATCTTTACCGTCGGGGAGAATTGCACCGCCGTAAAGTCTGTTTACCGAGAACATACCCGGGTCCCAGCCAACAGAAATCACTGCAACCTTGCCTGATTCTTTAGCGCAAGCATCAACATTTTTAAAATGCTCGGGGATTTTGGCGTGTGTATCAAAGCTGTCTACAACATTAAAAAGCTTTGCGAGAGCAGGAGTCTGCTCAGGTAAATCTGTGGCACTGCCGCCGCAGATAATCATAACATCAATTTCATCTTTAAGCTCTACTGCCTTATCTGCATGATACACGGGAACGCCCGGCGTGTTGATTTTAAGGCTCGATGGGTCACGGCGGGTAAACACTGCCGCAAGCTCAAGGTCCTCGTTCTGACGAACTGCATTTTCTACGCCGCGGCCGAGATTGCCGTAGCCGTAAATTCCGATTTTAATACTCATAAAAAGACCTCCAATAGTGTAGCTAAAAAGCACTACAACGATGAAGTATATCACAACGAAACTCACTATTCAAGAAAAAATTATTGGATTTTTGAAAAATAAATTGATGTTTTTTGCCGTGTTTGACTTTTCAATGTAATTTAGATATAATAGGTCAGATATATGCAGAAAGGAAGAATGAGATGCTCAACACAATTATTGCATCAATTAACGATGCCCTTTACAGCTATTTGCTTATAATCATTCTTATTTTAGGCGGATTGTTTTTCACCTTCCGAACAAAATTTGCTCAATTCCGTTTATTCGGAGAGCAAATAAGAGCGGTTACCGAAAAGCCCGCCGACGGAAAAGGTGTTTCATCCTTTCAGGCATTGATGGTTTCAACCGCTTCACGAGTTGGCACAGGCAACATCATCGGCGTTTCAACCGCACTTTGCCTTGGCGGATTCGGCTCAGTTTTCTGGATGTGGGTTATTGCAATCATCGGCAGTGCTTCTGCTCTGATTGAAAGTACACTTGCTCAGATTTATAAAAAAAGAGGCCCTGACGGTTGCTACGGCGGACCTGCATATTACATTGAAAAAGCAATTAAATGCAAGCCCCTTGCAATAATCTTTGCAGTTTTTCTTATTCTCACCTACGGCTTCGGCTTTAATATGCTTGCATCTTATAATCTCCAGTCTACCTTTTCTGCATACAGCTTTTACGACAGCGAAAAAACACCTTGGATAATCGGCCTTATTATTGCAGTTATTGTTGGTTATTGCCTTATGGGCGGCGGAAAAAGAGTTGTTAAAACCACAAGCTTCCTTGTGCCGATTATGGGTGTGGCTTATATTCTTGTTTCACTTATTATAATTGCTCTTAATATTAAATCCCTTCCCGGTGTTTTTGCTCAAATTTTTGAGGAAGCATTTGATTTAAAAGCCATTTTCGGCGGTTTCAGCGGTTCTTGCGTAATGTTCGGCATTAAGCGCGGACTTTTCAGCAACGAAGCAGGTGTTGGCTCTGCACCGAACGCTTCTGCTTCGGCAGAAGTTTCTCACCCCGTTAAGCAGGGTCTGGTTCAAGTGCTTTCTGTTTTCATCGATACAATCCTCGTTTGCTCTGCAACAGCATTTATGTGTATGTGCTCAGGAGTTGAGCCGTCATCCGAACTTTCGGGTGCTCCTTTTATTCAAAAAGCTCTTTCTGCAAATCTTGGTGAATTCGGGCCGATTTTTATAACCGTTGCAATGATTCTTTTTGCCTTCACCACTCTTTTAGGCAATCTCTATTATGTTGACCAGTGCATTTATTATATCTTAGGCAAGGTTCCCGGCAAGAAGTTTATGACAGCTTATCACCTTGTTGCCGCAGTGGTAATTTTCCTTGGCGCAGGGCTTTCTGCAGACCTTTTGTGGAACATTGCAGACATCACTATGGGACTTATGACAGTTATCAATATGCCTGTAATTCTGTATCTGAGCAAATATGCCGTTGCCGCACTTAAGGATTATGACACTCAGAGAAAGCAAGGCAAAACCCCTGTATTTAAAGCAAAGAATATCAACCTCCCTCACGATGTTGACTATTGGCAGTAAAATTTTCAGCTGAGGTGCTTCGGCATCTCAGCTTTTTTGTTGACAATATCAAAATTAAATGTTACGATTTTTAAAAGCAGAAAAGAGGCGGTTTTATGGAAAAATATATAAATGAAATTATAGCACCCAAGCTTCAGGGTGACGGCGGATGGGTTGAATTTGTAAGCCTTGAAAACGGCGAGCTTACCTTAACCTTCAGAGGCGAATGCTCAAAATGCCTGATTCTTCACCGCTGTGTTGAATGGATTGAAAGTGAAATCAAGAAGGATTTGAATAAAACCGTTAAAATCAAGGCTGTTCGCAAAAAGCCTTATTTTCAGGATGTGTGAGGTGAAAGACTATGGCTCATATTAAGGTTGTAAGGCGTTCTATGCGCCCCGAAGAATGGACAGATTTGCGCTTCGGCTGGCTCAAAAGGCATATATATGACGAAAAGTGGGAAATTGAAAACCTGCAGATAAGAGATGCCCGCCAGAGTGAAGAAATGAAATTTGAATATTATCAAGAGGATTACCGCCCGCTTAAAAAGGGGGATATGTATTTCACCCCTGACGGAACAGCTTTTATTAAGGTCGATGTTGATATCCCCGACAAATTAAAGGGCAAGGAGCTGTGGTTTTCACTTAAAACTGCGGCAGAAATCTGCGTTAAGGTCAACGGTAAATACATAGGCGGTGTCGACCCCAACAGAGAAAGAATGCTCCTCTCCCCTTATGTTGACACAAACGAGACGCTTCATTTTGATATGATGGGCTACAACCGAAGCAAGCCCGATGATGAAAGAAACCCCGAAAGCCTTTCTGTAAGAGGTTGCCGCCAGATTTTTGAGGGTGCATATATCTGCACGGTAAATCACGCTGTTCAAAGCCTTGTTTATGACTTTGAGCTATTGCTTGATATTGCAAAAAGTGAGCTTTTTAATGAGGATTACAGAGCTTTTCTCAATAAAGAGCTGAACAACGCTATGAACTTTATTGACTTTGAAGCTGATGAATTAACAGGTGTTGACGAAGCAAAGAAATATATTGAAGATGTTATTTTTGCAAATGATACATATAAAGGCTGTGGTGATGTTGCACTGGTTGCTCATTCTCACCTTGATATTGCGTATTATTGGCGCAGAATTCACGCGGTGCAAAAAAATCTCCGTACCGTTCTTATTCAGCTCCGTCTTATGGACAGATACCCTGACTTTAAATACACCCACACTCAGCCATACACCTATGAAACCCTTGAAAAATATTATCCCGATGTGTTTGAAGAGCTTAAGGTTAAGGTTGCAAACGGTCAGTTTGAGCCTGTTGGTGCAATGTATGTTGAGCCTGACTGCAATGTTCCCAATGCAGAAAGTCTTATCAGGCAATGCCTGTACGGTCAGAAAACCTATGAAAGAATGTTTGGCAAGCGTGTTAACAACGCCTGGCTGCCCGATGTTTTCGGCAACAGCTGGATTTTGCCTCAGATTCTCAAAAAAAGCGGTGTAGAATATTTTGTTTCAAACAAAATGTCTACCTGGAATGACACTAACAGATTCCCTCACAACAACTTTATATGGCGCGGAATTGACGGCAGTGAGGTTTACGCTTGCGTACCTCCTACTCACTTTATAACCTGGAATATGCCCTCACAGATTCAGGAAAACTGGGAGGCTTATATCGACAAGGATTCAGGCGGTCAGACGCTTAATATGTTTGGCTACGGTGACGGCGGTTCGGGCTGCACCGAAGAAATGATTGAAATGATAAACCGCTTTGATAAGCTTTCAATTATGCCAAAATGCACTCACACAGGCGGTTCAGAGTTTCTTGAAAAGAATCTCAAGGGCAACAAAAATCTTGAGGTGTGGGACGGTGAGCTTTACCTTGAAATGCATCGAGGCACCTTCACCACCAA
>JAFTWE010000019.1 GCA_017465465.1 Clostridia bacterium
CGTTTCCGAAAATTTACTGTACGGTTAATGTATTTCTACATCAACTTCAATTCAAAAAATCTCAGGGTTTTTCTTGTTCATCGTTGTTTAATTTTCAAGGTGCATCCGCTGTCCTCGCGACAGCTTTGCTATCTTACCACAGCTTTTTTAAAAAGTCAAGCGTTTTTTTGAAATTTTTTCAAATTTTTTTAAAATTATTTTTTTGAGCCAAATTGTGTTGCTTGACAAAGGTCAGCTCTTATAGTAAAATCCTATATAATATGTTTGGAGGTGATACCGTGCCAATTAAAATAGACGGCAGACTTCCTGCCAACAAAGCACTGGAAAATGAGAATGTCTTTGTTATGACAGAAGAGCGAGCCAACACTCAGGACATCCGTCCTCTTAATATTGTAATACTCAACCTTATGCCCACAAAGATAGAAACTGAGACTCAGCTTCTCCGTCTTTTAAGTAACTCCCCTCTTCAGGTGGACATTACCTTATTGCAGACTGCTTCTCATGTTTCTAAAAACACTTCTCAGGAGCACATGCTGAAGTTTTACAGCTATTTTGAAGATATCAAAGATAAAAAGTTTGACGGCATGGTTATCACAGGTGCGCCTGTTGAGCACATGGACTTTGAAGAGGTCGACTATTGGGATGAGCTTTGCGAAATCTTCAAATGGAGCAAAACCAATGTATATTCAACCTTCCATATTTGCTGGGGCGCTCAGGCGGGTCTTTATTATCACTACGGAATTCCGAAGTATCAGTTAGATGAGAAAATGTTCGGTATTTTTCCCCACCGCTCTCTTGATAACTTCCACCCTCTGCTCAGAGGTCTTGATGAAACATTTTATGTTCCTCACTCAAGGCACACTGAAATCAAAATGAGCGACATTGCTTTGGTTAAGGATTTGCAGGTGCTGACTTATTCAGATATATCAGGTGTTCACCTTGTTTCTGATATGGATTGCAGAAACTTCTTTGCAACAGGTCATTCGGAATATGACAGAGATACATTATTCAAAGAGTATTTCAGAGATAAGTCAAAGGGGCTTGACATTAAGGTTCCTTACAATTACTTCCCTGATGACGACCCGACAAAAACTCCGCTGATAACCTGGAGAAGTGCGGCAAACATTATTTTTTCAAACTGGCTTAACTACTTTGTTTATCAGAAAACACCATACGACCTTTCAACATTATAAGAATTTCAGGATGAAAGCAGATTTAAAAGTCGGCTTTCATCTTTTTCTTTATATTATATCGACAAAAGGAAAATTTTGTGATATACTTAAACGGTATCTATACAAATATACTTATAGGAGAATGTTTATGAAAAAACCTTCAATTTATTTTGGCGAATTCAAGCAGTATGACAAGGTGTTTATTACTGCCGACAACGGAATTGACCTTGATAATGTTATTTCTGTTGCCTTTGACGGTGAAACACTTTATATTGCTCAGCCCGAGTGCATTGTTGAATATGCTGACGGCAAAACAAAGAAGATTTCTGCAAGAGTTTCAAAGCTCTTTTCAAAAAAAGGCACACTTTATGCCGCAATCGGCAACTCACTTGCTGAAATCAAAAAAGGCAAGATTAAGAAGATTGCTGACTTTGACTCCCCTGTTATTGATATGTCAATAGGTCTTGACGGCTCAATGTGGCTCATTACAGAAACCGACCTTTATCTTAACGACAACGGTGAATTTGTTCAGGTTGTTGACCTCCCCGACAAAACCGTTTGCCTTGCTGCACTCGACAACAAAACAAAGTATGGCGAAACAGTTTATGTTGGCTCCGAGGTTGAAGGTCTTCTTTCAATGAAAGGCAAGCGCCGTCACTGGGCAGAGCTTGTTCCTGATGTTACAGGTGTATTGAGCAAAAAAATCAACTGCCTTGCTGTTGATGCTCTCGGTCACCTTTGGGTTGGCTCTGATGAAGGTCTTAACATCTACGACGGCAAAAACTACTGGTTTAACGGCAATGATTTCTACTCAGTTCCTGCAGGCAAATTTAACGATATGTGCTTTGCTGATGACGGAAAGAAATATTTTGCAACCGACACAGGTATTATCACCCTTATTGAAGGTAAGATTTCTTACTATTCATTCGGCGCATGGCTTATGCACCCCACAGTTACTAAGATTGCTGTTTCTGACAACGGTTCTATTGCCGCTGTTACACCAAGAGGTATCAGCCTTATTACATACAAGTATATGACACTTGAAGAAAAGGCCGCTCACTTTGACGCTCTTTCAGAAAAGTATTACACAAGAAATGAAGGCTACCACGTTGGCAGAACCTTCACAAAGTATGGCGACATTGAATCAGGCTGGCTTCCCAACTCTGACAATGACGGACTTTTCACAGGTCTTTACTGCGCAAGCCAGTGCTTCCGCTATAAAGCAACAGGCGATGAAAAGGCAAGAGCAAACGCTAAGCGTGCTGTTGAAGCTATGATTAAGCTCACAGAGGTTACAGGCAAGCCCGGATTTACAGCAAGAGCAACAAGATACTCAAACGAGCCAAACTTCGGCACTGAAAGCAGAGAAGAATGGCACATCTGTGAGGATAACCCCGATTGCGAATGGCTCGGTGAAACATCTTCTGACGAAATGACAGGCCACTATTACGCTTACGGACTTTACTATGACCTTGTTGCTGATGACGAAGAAAAGAAGAAGATTGCAAAGGTTGTTAAAGCAATTACCGACCATATTATTGAAAACAACTTCCACCTTGCTGACGTTGACGGTATTCCCACAACTTGGGCAAACTGGGAGCCTGAGCTTCTTAACAATGACGACAGATGGTTCTATGAAAGAGGCACAAATTCACTTGAAATTCTCTCTTTCCTCAAGACAACTTATCACGTAACAGGTGAAGAAAAATATAACGATGTTTTCAATATGCTTGTTCAGAAGCATCACTATGCTATGAACCTTATGCAGTATAAGATTGAAGACGGTCATGTTGCTCACATTGATGACCAGCTTGACTTTGCAAACATCTACCCTCTTATTATGTATACAGACAACGAAGCTCATAAGGAAATTTTCAAAATGGGTCTTACTCACCACTTTGATTATGAAAGAATTGAGCGTAACCCCTGGTTCAACATTACATACGGTGCATTGACAGGCAACTGCTGTGACATTGAAAATGCCGCAAAGTCACTTTCAGAAATGAACCTTGACTTTGTAAGATGGCCTGCATACAACAGCTACCGCAAGGATATTGTATGGGATACTGAGCAGGAAGGCACAGGCGTTGCTCCTCAGCTTAAATATCCTGTTGAATACAGCTCAAGAGTTCTTGTTCACTATGACTGCAATCCTTTCATTTGCAACGCAGGTACAGAAGAATTTACAGACCTTGCAAAAACAACAGCAAACCGTACAGCTGCCCTCCCCGGCACTCACGCTGACGGTATGGACGGCATTATGCCTTATGTTTATCTTCTCCCCTATTGGATGGGCAGATGCTTCGGTCTTCTTGGTGACTGATTATAAGGAGTGATTAAAATGAAAAAGCTTTTGTCGGCTTCACTTATGTGCGCTGATTTAATGAATATGAGAAATTCAATCTCTGAGCTTGAAAAGGCAGGAATTGATTATCTTCACATAGACATTATGGACGGAAGCTTTGTTCCGAATATCACCCTTGGTTTTGACTTTGTGAATTCTGTTAAAAAGGTTACGGATATTCCCCTTGATATTCACATGATGGTAAATGAGCCGTCAAGGTTTATTGACCGCATGGAGCTTGGAGAAAATGACATTGTGTGTGTTCATTATGAAAGTGATATTCATATTCACCGCACATTGGCACAAATTAAAGAAAAAGGCATCAAGGCGGGGCTTGCGGTTAACCCGCAAACTCCCCTTGAAAGCTTTGAATATCTTACAGATTACATTGATATGGCTCTTGTTATGACAGTCAGCCCCGGCTTTGCAGGGCAGAAATTGTTCCTCGGTGCAGAGCGTAAAACAAAAGAAGCAAGGCAGCTTCTTGACTCCCTCGGCTGTGAGAATGTTCCCATTGAGGTTGACGGCAATATCAGCCTTGAAAACGGACAAAAGCTCAGCCGTGCAGGCGCAGACATTTTTGTTTTGGGAACAAGCAGTCTTTTCTTAAAAGACAAGAGCATTACCGAGGCCGCGTCTGATTTCAGAGCCGCATTGTAAGCGAGGTAAGCATTATGTATAAAAATATCCGTTGCGCTGTGGTTGGCAGTATCAATATGGATTTGATTCTCAGCGCTGACCGCATTCCCGTTGAAGGAGAATCTTTGCCCGGAAACAATTACAGCTACGCTTGCGGCGGCAAGGGTGCTAATCAAGCAACAGGCCTTGCGCGATTAGGCGCAAAGACAAAGATGATTGGCAAGGTCGGAGATGACCAAAACGGAAAAAAGTTATTGGATAATTTAAAAACTAACGGCATTGATACAAGCTGTGTTTCTTGTGAAGGCTCACAATCGGGGCTTGCCGCAATCATCCTTGAAAAAGGCGGCAAAAACCGCATTATTGTTTTTGAGGGAGCCAACGGTGAAATTGACCCCGACGAAGCCGCTGACGCAATAACAGACGACCTTGATTTGCTGCTTGTTCAGTTTGAAACACACAACGGTGTTGTTATAAAAGCTGTTAAATCGGCTATTGATAAGGGCATTGTAGCAGTTGTTGACTGCGGACCTGCAAAGAACTTCCCTCTTGAAGAAATTCAGGGAGTTACCGTTATTTCACCTAACGAAAGTGAAACTAAAGCGCTGACGGGAATTTATCCCGAAGATGAAAAGTCAATGATTGAGGCTTCAAAAATTTTACTTCAAAGAAGCAAGGCGAAGTATGCGGTTCTCAAATTGGGAGAAAGAGGCTGCAGTGTATATGACGGCAAGGATTTAAGAATTCTGCCCGCTTATGAAAGCGAAGTTGTTGATACAACTGCCGCAGGTGACAGCTTTACGGCGGCAATGGCGCTGGAGCTTATCAGAAGCGGCGATATATATTCTGCCTGCGATATCGGAAACAAAGCAGGAAGCATTGCCGTGAGCCGAATGGGAGCTGACGCTTCAATGCCTACGGCCGATGAAATATTAAATATCAGAAGATAGAAAAAGGACTGTTCACATTGAGTGAACAGTCCTGATTTTTTGTTTTAGAATTCTTTAATTTTATCTGTTGCAAATTGCAAAATGCGCAAGGCATCAGCAGAGTTTACTACTTCGTTTTTGTTTACATCGGCAAAGGTCTTCTGTTCGGCAGAAAGCTTTATACGGCCTGTTGCCGCCTGAAGAACAACCAAGGCATCCTGAGAATTGATTTCACCGTCAAAGTTTGCATCACCCAAATCGGCAGTTAAAAGCTCGCACTCAAAGCCGTTTGCTTCGGCATAAGCATAAGCCTGTGTGCCTTTATAGCAGGTGATAACAAAACCGTTTGCCTTACCGCCTGACATATCATAGCCTACAGCCTTTTCACCGATTGCAGTAACTGAAGCAGGGATTGCGGCCTCAGTGATACTTGTGAACTGAAATGCACCATCACCTAATGAAATCAAACCAAAATTAAAAGTAACTTCTGTAAGAGTGAAAATTTCTGAAAAAGCGTAGTTTCCGATTGATTTAACACTTGAGGGGATTTCTACACTTTCAAGCGCGGTGTTGGTAAATGCACCTGTTCCGATTGTTTCAATAGCTTTACCGAAATCAACAGACTTAAGACTGCCGCAGTATGAGAAAGCGTAATCACCGATTTCTTTTACACCGTCGGGAATGGCTACAGAGCCAAGCTTATAACATTCAGCAAAAGCATACTCACCGATTGAAGCTAAAGCTTCGGGAAGTGTTACACTTTTAAGAACCTTACAGCCCTCAAAAGCATTATTTTCAATGGTAGTTACACCGTTGCCAAAAGCAATTTCTTCAAGTGCAACACAGTCAGAAAAAGCGAACCCTCCTACTGTTTTAACAGAATCGGCAAGAGTAACAGAAGCGAGCGCTTCACAGCCTGCAAAAGCACGGTCACCCACTGAAGCTACACCGCTTTCAACGGTTACCTTTTTTATACTGCTTTTATAAGACTCCCAGGGAAGAGTGTCTTCATCGGAATAGTCGGTCATTGCGCCGTCACCGGACACAACCAAAACGCCGTCTGCTGTGTCAAGGCTCCATTCAACGCCGTCACCGCAATCACCGCTGTATGACGCGCCAAAAGCAGTGAAGTTCATTGTTACAGCAGTTAAGAGCATTGCAAAAACCAAAGCAGTTGAAATAATCTTTTTAAGTTTCATATAACTACCTCCTTTTTTCCTATTATACAAATTATTACTATAGTTGTCAACAGGGATAAAATGGAACGCACACCCCGAAAGGTGTGCGTATTTTATATGGTATTATAAAGCTCGGGGAAAATCTGCAAGCTTCGTTTGAGAATACCGTTCATATATGCGATTGCTGTGCCGTAATTGGTCATAGGAACATTGCTGTCAACTGCGGTTTTCATTCTGTAAAGCATTTCACGCTCTGTTACCATACAGCCGCCGCAATGAATCACAAGGCTGAACTGTGACAAATCCTCTGGGAATTCTGTGCCTGATGAAGTTTTAATTTCAAGGCTCTTACCGGTATATTTTTTCAAAAGATTAGGAAGCTTCACCGTACCAATGTCGTTGCATTGGCGGTGGTGGGTACATCCCTCTGAAATAAGAACAGTATCACCGTCTTTAAGGCTGTCGATAGCCGCCGCACCCAGAACAGCTTCTTGAAGAAAACCTTTATACCGTGCCATAAGGATGGAAAAGGAAGTAAGCAGAATGTTTTCAGGAACAATTTCCGAAACCGTTTTAAACACCTGACTGTCGGTAATCACAAGGCTGACCTTATCCCCTATTTTTTTAAGAGTCTCGCAAAGCTCTGTTTCTTTGGTTACAAGGGCTACGGCATTTGCATCGAGAATATCTCTGATAGTTTGCTGTTGAGGTAAAATCAATCTGCCTTTCGGTGCGGATTCATCAATGGGAGTTACAAGCACAACAATGTCATTCGGAGATATTTTATCAGCTATTATTCTGCGGTTGGCTTCGTCGGATTTATGAAGAGAGCCGATAAGCTCCTTGAGAGCATAGATGTTTTCATTATTAAGAGCGCTGACAGAAATTTCATTTTTTTGAAGATTGCTGACCTTCTTTAAATCAGACTTATTATACACAACAGCAAAGGGTATATTTTTAGTCTTAAAAAGGTTTATCAGTTCATTGTCGTGAGAATCTGCACCGACAGAAGAGTCAACCACCAAAACGGCAACATCTGTTTTATTGAGAATCTGCTTTGTTTTTTTAACACGAAGTTCACCCAGCTCACCCTCGTCATCATAGCCGGGGGTGTCGATAATCACAACAGGGCCAAGAGGCAAAAGCTCCATTGACTTTGAAACCGGGTCGGTAGTTGTGCCTTTCACATCAGATACAACAGCCAAATCCTGCCCCGTTACGGCATTGACAACGCTTGATTTGCCTGCGTTGCGCTTGCCGAAAAAGGCAATATGAAGTCGGTTTGCAGTTGGAGTTGAATTAAGGCTCATAATAATCTCCTAAAATCTGAAATCGCGGATACCTTCTTCAATCTTTTTAAGGTGGTCAGCGGCAATAAGCTTTGCCTTTTCTTTAGGAATATTTTCAAGCTCTGCCTGAATCAGCTTTTCGCCGATTGCCTTTGTTTCTTCAGAAGCGTAGTCCATAAGATACTCTTTAAGGGTCATAAGCGCATTGGGGTGGCAGCAGTTCTGAATCTGACCGCTTTTGCAAAGGCTCATAAAGCGGTCACCTGTTCTGCCCTCGCGATAGCAGGCTGTGCAGAATGATGGGATATAACCCATTTCCATAAGCCAACGGACAACCTCATCAAGTGTTCTCTGGTCTGAAACATCGAATTGCTCTGAATCTGTTGGGCGGATTTCTTCTGTGTAACCGCCGACAGATGTTCTTGAAGCACCGCTGATTTGAGAAACGCCAAGCTTAATTACCTTTTCACGGACAACCTGACTTTCACGGGTTGAAATAATCATACCTGTGTAAGGAACACAAACTCTGATAAGAGCGCAGATTTTTGCAAAGGTATCATCATCAATGCCGTTGTCAAATACGCCGGGGTCAATGTCATCAGCACGTTTAATTCTGGGAACGCTGATTGTGTGAGGACCTACACCGTGAACAGCTTCAAGATGCTCAGCGTGCATAAGAAGTGCGGCAAATTCGTATTTATAAAGCTCAAGACCAAAAAGAACACCGAGACCTACATCGTCAATGCCGCCCTCCATAGCTCTGTCCATAGCTTCGGTATGGTAGGCATAGTTATGCTTCGGTCCTGTTGGGTGGAGCTTTTCATAGCTTTCTTTATGATAAGTTTCCTGAAAGAGAATGTATGTGCCGATACCTGCTTCTTTAAGCTTTCTGTAGTTTTCAACGGTTGTAGCGGCGATGTTAACATTAACTCGGCGGATTGCGCCGTTTTTATGCTTGATTGAGTAAATTGTTTTGATGCTTTCAATGATATATTCAATGGGGTTGTTGACAGGGTCTTCACCTGATTCAATGGCAAGGCGCTTATGACCCATATCCTGCAAAGCGGTTACTTCTTTGACAATCTCTTCCTGAGTAAGCTTTTTGCGGGCAATGTGCTTATTTTTGTAATGATAAGGGCAATAAACGCAGCCGTTTACACAGTAGTTTGAAAGATACAAGGGGGCAAACATTACAATTCGGTTGCCGTAAAAATCCTTTTTAATCTGCTGTGCAAGGTCATATAATTCCTGAATTTTTTCGGGAATTTCACAAGCAAGAAGAACAGATGCCTCACGGTGGTCGAGGCCTTTGCGAAGCTTTGCCTTTTCGATTATTGAATCAATAAGCTCAACATTATTTTTATTCTGTTCGGCGTATTCGAGAGTATCGAGCACCTCCTGATGGTCGATAAATTCCTCTGCCTTTAATGATTTTGGATTATACATAAAATTACCTCACTTTGCGTTAGAATAAGCTGTTTTGGCGCTGACACCCGACAGCTTTCCGATTTTGCCTGAAATGTTATTGATGACATTCATCGGTGCATCAACGGCTACACTTATAATATTGATATTCTTTTCCCTGTACGGAATACCCATTCTGCCGATGATAAAATCGCCGTTTTCGTGCAAAATCTGATTGACGGCTTCAGCCTTTTCATAATCTTCAATGATTATCGAAATAACAGCTACTCGTGTTTCCATATTTCCTCCAAATAAAAACTGCACCTTTACGGAGAAAGGTGCAGCTATACACATAATTAACCTCACACTTTCACCGCAATAAATTTTGGTGTCAGAAATCATATCACTTTCCGTCGGTAAGCCTTCGGTCAGCTTATTTACAGCTTGATTATAGCACTTTGTTAATTTTTTGTCAACTGTTTTATTGCATTATTGATTGCCATTCTTTTTTCAAAATGCCATTTTTCGCTGTGAGGATATTGATTAAAGGTAATTTCGCCGTCAGACTCAAGGATTTTAACAGCCTCTTCCCTGCCTGCAAGCTTTTCAAGGGCAAGAAGAGCGCGCATATCCTGCAAGGCATCGTAAAACACCTTTAATCTCAAAGAGCACACAGGGCTTAGATTTTCACCGGGATAAACCACACAGGGGTCGCCGCCCGAAAAAGCATTGCCGCCGTCGCTGACTTCATAGGGGTTGATTTTTGCCTTGGAGAGCTGAGTGTACCAGAAATTATAACCCCAATGCAAAAAGCCCTTTATGTTGTATTTATACATCTGCATACCGAGAATTCTGGTGCGCTGTGACGGCATTGCAAGAAAGCGGTTGGAATAGTTGCCGTCAACAGGACCGCAACAGTAATAAATCCACAAATCGGGAACATTGCCCACAAAATCAATCGCGTCGCTGATTACGGGTATGGGGTGTTTTACTATTCCTTTTTTGTAAAAATCAAACTCAGAGAGAGCATCGATAATTTTGTATTCACCAAAAAGAGAGTTGACAATTTTACTGCATTTTTCATACTGTTCAATGTCATCCTCCCCAGGCTCGTCTGAAATATGAAAATAGGAGCAATCTTCAATTTCACATTCTTTCAGAACAGGCTTTAACGCCTTTGAAAAAGCGGTGAGGAAAGAAACATATTCCTCCCCTGTTGAGTCTGTTTCCCAGCCAAAAATGCGCTTGTATTCTCCGTTTACCAAAGCCATTATTTTAGGGGCGTGCAAAGCTCCCCACTGAGTGAAGAAATGAGAGAATTCATAAGCTTTGATTCCGCATTTTTTGAAAAGTGCAATCCATTTTTTCAGCTTTTCAAAGCCGAATACATAGCCGCTTTCGGTAACAGTAACATCAACGAGCTGAATTGTTTTGCGCTCCTTGCCGATTTCGGTATCAAGCGGAGGAGTAAAAAGAGGAATGAGCAGGCTGTTGATACCGTGCTCAACAGCAGTTTTGGTATAATTTTCTACGCATTTCCAATAATCCTCCGTGAAAGGTTCAAAGGAATACCAATCGCAAAGGCAATCGGTGTGAAACCAATGAGTGCAGATAAAATCGTCTTCCGGCAATTCAGCATTTATAACATCAATTTTAACAGTGTGAGAAGCTGATTCTTTACCGTTTGTGAAGGTAAAATCAATTTCCTTTTCACCTGCAAAATCAGACTTAAACTCAAAGAAAAGAGCGGTTGGTTTGCCGCCTGAAAGAGAAATTTCTCTGCTTTTCTTTTCATTAAGAACATCAGGAAACAGACCCGGCATTTTTGTTATGTAATAGAAATCTGCTCTTTCGTCTGCAGGGTAGCTTGCAGGGGTATATCCGACCTCATAAGCTTTGAGATTTGTTTCGTCGCTGATTGAAAATTTTACACTTTCATCGCTATCACTTTGTAAAGCAATCTGAAAGCAAAGTCGCTCCCCCTTAAGGCAGGAAAACTCACTTTGAGAATAAAGAGCGTCAATATTGTTATAAGGCATAACCTTTGCCATTGAAGTTAAAACAACTGATTTAAACATAGAGTCACCTCCGTATACTATAAATAAAGCAGGTATAGACATACCTGCTTTAAAATTATGCACCTAAATATGCTTTTCTTACAGATTCATCATTGATAAGGTCGCTTGCCTTACCGCTCAATGAAATGTTACCTGTTTCAAGAACATAAGCTCTGTCAGCAATAGAAAGTGCTTTCTGAGCGTTCTGCTCAACGAGAAGAACGGTTGTGCCGCCCTCGCTGATAACCTTAATGATGTCAAAAATCTCAGAAACAAGAAGCGGAGAAAGACCCATGGAAGGCTCATCCATAAGAATAATACGGGGGTTGCTCATAAGAGCGCGGCCCATAGCGAGCATCTGCTGTTCACCGCCTGAAAGAGTACCTGCAACCTGATTTTTTCTTTCTTCAAGGCGAGGGAATCTTTCATAAACCATTTTAAGGGTTGCTGAAATGAGATTTTTGTCTTTTCTTGTGTATGCTCCGAGCTTAAGGTTTTCAAGAACTGTAAGCTGTTGGAATATACGGCGGCCTTCGGGAACATGAGCCATACCCATACCAACGATTTTGTGAGCAGGGATTTTGGTAATGTCTTTGCCGTCAAAAATAATCTGACCGTGTGAGGGCTGAATAAGACCTGTTACGGTGTGAAGTGTTGTGGTTTTGCCTGCGCCGTTAGCGCCGATAAGAGCAATAACCTCACCCTGGTTAACCTCAAAAGAAATACCCTTTATGGCTTTGATTACGCCATAATGCACTTCAAGGTCTTTAACTTCAAGTAATGCCATAGTATTTCCTCCTTATTCACCAAGATAAGCTGTTACAACTTCGGGGTTTTTGAGAACCTCTGAGGTTTCACCTGAGGCGAGAACCTGACCGAAGTTGAGAACGGTAATTTCTTCACAAATACCTGAAACAAGGCGCATATCGTGCTCGATAAGAAGAATTGTCATATCGAATTTATCACGGATAAAGCGGATTGTATCCATAAGCTCCTGTGTTTCATTGGGGTTCATACCTGCGGCAGGCTCGTCAAGGAGCAAAAGCTTAGGATTGGTTGCAAGAGCTCTTGCAATTTCAAGCTTTCTCTGCTTACCGTATGGAAGATTGCAGGCAAGAGTCTGAGCCTCATTATGAAGGTCAAATACTTCAAGAAGCTCCATAGCCTTCTTGTCCATTTCTGCTTCCTTTTTGAAATAGCCCGGAAGCTTCAATATGCCGGTAAGCATTGAATATCTTGTCTGATTGTGAAGACCTGTTTTAACATTGTCAAGAACGCTGAGGTTATTGAAAAGACGGATGTTCTGGAAAGTTCTTGCAACACCCATTTTGTTAACATCTGCAGTTTTCTTGCCGCTGATGATTTTGCCGTCAAGGCGGGCTTCGCCTGATGTGGGCTTATAAACACCTGTGAGAAGGTTAAACACTGTTGTTTTACCTGCGCCGTTTGGTCCGATAAGGCCGTAGAGCTGATTTTTTTCAATCTTCAGATAAAAGCTGTCAACAGCCTTAAGACCGCCGAAATGGATAGATAAATCTTTAACTTCAAGGAGTGCCATATTATGCTACCCCCTTTTCTTTTTTGCTTTTATTCTTGCCTTTAAGAGAGAGCTTTTCTCTGAAATTTACCATTGCAGGGCTTGATGAGAAGAGCATCATAAAGATAAGAACAAGTGAGTAAACAAGCATACGGTAATCGCTGAATTCACGAAGAAGCTCAGGAAGAACGGTGAGAATAACAGCGGCAATAATTGAGCCTCTGATGTTACCGATTCCGCCTAAAACAACATAAACAAGAACCATAATTGACATATTGTAGCCGAAGTTGTTTGTGGTTGCGGTGAGTGTAGCAATATTATGAGAATAAAGAACACCTGCAATACCTGCAAAGAAAGCTGAAACTACAAAAGCCATAAGCTTGTATTTAGTGATGTTGATACCGATTGATTCTGCGGCAATTCTGTTATCACGAATTGACATAATTGCGCGACCCTGACGGGAATTTACTACATTGAGAACAACAAAAACGGTAATAACAACAAGAATAAAGGCAACAACAAATGTTGAATCGCGAGGTGTACCGGTAATACCCAGAGCACCCTTTACAATTACCTTACCGTCAGCCTCCATGCCAAGGTCGGTTGTGCCCTTCATTGAGAAGTGGAAGCCGTTGGAATCAAGGCCTACATAGAGAACATTCATAAGGTTTTTAATAATTTCACCAAAGGCAAGAGTAACAATAGCAAGGTAGTCACCTCTCAAGCGAAGAACGGGAATACCCACAATAAAGCCGAAGAGTGCGGCAACCACACCGCCGATGATAATTGCCAAGGGGAAACGAACCCATTCAGATGTGATAACATCTCTCATACAAACTGAGAAGAATGAGCTTGCAAATGCGCCAACGCACATAAAGCCTGCGTGACCGAGGCTGAGCTCGCCGAGAATACCAACAGTGAGGTTAAGAGAAACCGCCATAATAATGTAAATACAGGCAGGCACCAAAAGACCTTTAATAAGGTTGGTCATACTGTCGGTTGCGGTAAAAATCTGAACAACGATAAAAGCAACAAGGAGCATTAAGTATGTAATGCCGTTTGTTTTGGTGCTTTTTTTCATATTACTGAGTCTTGAACCCTGTTTCATAAAAGCACCTCCTTAAACCTTTTCGCTGATTTTCTTGCCGAAAATACCTGTAGGCTTAACAACAAGAACAATGATAAGAACAAGGAATACGATTGCATCAGCCATTTCTGATGAAATATATGCCTTACTGAGTGACTCGATAAGACCGAGAAGAATTCCGCCAATCATAGCACCGGGAATTGAGCCGATACCGCCGAAAACTGCGGCAACAAAGGCTTTGATACCGGGCATTGCACCTGTGTATGGTGTGAGTGTGGGGTAAGCGGAGCAAAGCAAAGCACCTGCGATAGCGGCAAGGGCTGAGCCGATTGCAAATGTTAAAGCGATAGTGCCGTTAACATTAACACCCATAAGCTGAGCGGCGCCTCTGTCTTCTGATACAGCGTGCATAGCTCTGCCGGGCTTTGTTTTATTAACAAATAAGGTAAGGACAATCATAATTACGATACAAGCCGCAATGGTAACAAGGGATTCACCTGTAATTGTGAGCGCACCGCCTGCAAGAGTAAGAGCAGGAACGGAAACAACAGAGGTGAATGACTTCGGTGCGGCACCGAAAATGAGAAGAGCAAGGTTCTGCAACAAATAGCTGACACCGATTGCGGTAATCAGAACTGCAAGAGATGTTGCACCTCTTAAGGGACGGTAAGCAAAGCGTTCAATAAGAACACCCAAAGCAGTACAGCCGACAACAGCCGCGGTCATACCAATCCAAACAGGAAGACCCATTGAAGTGGAAACGGTAAATACTAAGTATCCGCCGACCATAATAACATCACCGTGGGCGAAGTTAAGCATTTTGGCGATACCGTAAACCATTGTATAACCAAGGGCTATGATAGCGTAAATACTGCCGAGGCTTAAACCGCTTATAAAAAACTGTAAAAATTCCAAAATTAAACCTCCAAAATAAGCTGTAGCAAACCAAAACAAAAGCCGCTCTTTCGAACGGCTTTGTTCAAATACCTAAAGCTTAATTCAATTACATGGCAACATAAGCGCCGTTCTGAATCTTCATACCCTTGGGAGCTTTGTTAGGCTCACCGTCAGCTGTCCAAGTCATACCGAGACCTGTAACACCGTCAACAGTAATCTGAGTCATAGCACCCTTAATTGCGTTGCACAAATCAGAAACTGACATATCAGGTGTTGCGCCTGACTTTTCGATAGCAGCCTTGATGATGTAGATTGCATCGTAAGCGTCTGCTGCGAACTGGTTGGGAACTTCGTTATACTTTGCTTTGTAAGCTGTTACGAAATCCTGAGTGAGCTTATCCTCAGCATCTGCTGCGAAAGGAGTAAGAAGCATTACACCCTCTGCAAGAGCTGTGTCGAAGTTTTCAACTGTAAGGATACCGTCCATACCGTCAACGCCGAATACTGCAGGGTCATAACCCATCTTATCTGCCTGAGCAAGGATAAGAGATGCTTCCTGATAGTAGATAGGAAGGAAGAGAAGGTCAGCACCTGCTGATTTAGCCTGCTGAAGCTGAACTGTGAAGTCCTTGTTGCTGTCTGCTGTGAAAGCGCCTTCTGCAACTACGTTAAGGTTCTTAACTTTAGCTTCTGCCATAAACTTCTCATAGATACCTGATGAGTAAGCGTCTGAGCTGTTGTAGATAACAGCAATCTTTGTACCGAGCTTCTGAGCTGCAATGTAGTCAGCTGAAGCAAGACCCTGGTTGGGGTCAGAGAAGCAAACGCGGAATGCATTGTCATATCTGATACAATCAACTGCTGAACCTGAAGGTGTGAGCATGAACATATTGTCATTGTGTGTTTCTTCAACTACTGCAATACAAGGTGTGCTTGTAACAGTACCCATAAGAATCTGCATACCCCAGTCCTTAAGGTCGTTGTAAGCATTAACTGATTTTTCAGCGTTATGTTCGTCATCAGCGGGTTTGAACTCAATCTGAGCACCGTTGATACCGCCTGCTGCGTTGATTTCATCAACTGCGAGCTGAGCAGCATTCATAACTGCCTGACCGTAGATAGCTGCATCGCCTGTTGTTGGGCCGATAGCACCGATTTTGAATGTGGTTGCGTCTGTTTTACCTGCGTCTTCATTACCGCCGCAAGCAGTAAAGAGACAAGCAACCATAGCGACTACCATGAGTACGCTAAGAATTTTCTTGAACATTTTGTTGTCCTCCTTAAAATCTATCAATAAATTGATAGAGATATATTAAAGCATAAATCAAAATATGTCAATCGAACAATCAAAAAGGGTTAAATTAGTCCTATTTAGTAGTTAAAATAAATCAAATTCTACTAAGAATTAAAATAAATCAAATAAAATAATTCAACTCTTTAAGCTGCTCTTTAATAACTTTTGGGGTAAATATTCCCTTTCTTAACATATTGGCACCGTTGAAGCCCTTATAGCGGGAACGGATAGAAACGGCTTCCTCTTCTCTATCGGGCGGTGCGGTTTTAACATAATCCTTTAAAATTACACACACCTCGTCATCAGACGAAACATCGGAAAGATTGATTTGCAAAAATCCGTTTTCTGTAGATTTCTGAGCATCCTGCCTGTTGACAAGCACCTGAGCATCTGCAACATTTCTGAAAGAAAGGATATAATCACGGCTTTGAGGAAGAACAGAGCTGTCCCCTGTTACCTTAAAGCTGAAGTTAAGCTCACTTTCAGTTGTGTTGACCTTAAATTCGGTGAAAGCAAACTTGCCGTTTTTGTATTCAGCAGTTTCGCCGTCATCCTCATACATATTAAATGTATTGTTGCCGTTAAAAATAAGCACCTCTAATTTACGGGGCAGTCTGACGGAATTGGCGGTGTCATTGCAGTCAAGAGGAATAATTGCTCCCTCTTTGGCAAAAACAGGAATGGAATCAAGGTCACGGAACATTTTGATTTCACAGTTTCCTTTATATATGCGGTTTGTAAAAATGTCGGTAAAATTACCCTCAGGCAGCCATACTTTTGTGTATGCCTTGTTTGTTCTTGAATCGGTTTTTCGAGTAATTGGAGCAACAATCAGCTCACTGCCGAAGAAATATTCATTGGGGCAATTATAGGCTCTTTCATCCTCGGGATATTCATAATACATAGGTGATATCAGAGTTTCACCCTTTGAATGACAGCGGTAATTTATAGAATATATGTAAGGAATCAGTCTGTGGCGGAATCTGAGTGCATCATAAGCAAAGGTGCGGATATGAGCACTGTAATTCCACGGCTCTTTGCCCATAAGCTCATTGCTTGTGGAATGAAGGCGGTTAATGGGGCTGAAAATTCCGTATTGAAGCCAGCGAAGGTAGATTTCATCATCGTGCTTGCCTCCGCGGTGACCGCCGATATCGTGGCTCCACCAGCCGTAGCCGATATTGGAGGCGGTAGATGTCATATAAGGCTGAAAATCAAGTGAGCACCAATAAATTGAAGAATCGCCTGAAAAGCCCAAGGGGTAACGGTGAGAGCCTGCGCCTGCAAATCGGGAAAGAATAAGAGGGCGTTTGCCGTTACGGGCAGAATCAAGGAAATGGTAGTGATTGAGCGCCCACAACGGGTCAAAGCCGGGAATCTTTGTCTTATTCCCCTGCTGCCAGTCAATCCACCAGAAGTCCACACCGTCATTTTCATAGGGGTGATGCAAGAATTTAAAATATCCCTCGATAAATCTGGGGTCAGTAAAATCAAAATAAATCTGCTCTTTGCTTTCAGGGTCAATACCCATAAACTCGGCAAAGGGCTTATAAGCATCCTCAAACCAACGGACACCCATACTTGGGTGAAGATTAACAGGGATGTGAAAGCCCTGCTCTTTGAGGGTTTTTAAAAACTGCTTATAATCAGGGAACAAATCGGTGTTCCAGCTATATCCTGTCCACCCCTGAACAAGCTCCGAAACATTTTTGGGCTTCTGCCTGTTGTTGGCTTCCTTCCCGAACTTTCCGATAACATCAACCCAGTGCCAATCCATATCAACAGTTGCAACGGTGACAGGGATTTTTTCTTTGATAAAGCGATTCATCAAATCAAGATATTCCTGCTGGGTGTATGCTTTGTATCTGCTCCACCAGTTGCCAAGAGCAAAGCGTGGTAAAAGCGGAGTTTCACCCGTAAGGCGGAAGAAATCACGCAGAGCACCTTTATAATCTTTGCCGTAAGCAAAGATATAATAATCTGTTTCGGCGTTGCAGGGATTCACCGTGCCGTCGGGGCAAAGAACAAGGCTTTTGGAATCATCAAGCAAAGCGACACCGTTTTTTGACATAATGCCGTCACCAAGCTTTGTTTTGCCGTATGTCATGTCAAGGGTGCGGCAAGTGCCTTTGAGGTTGCCTTTTTTGAAGTTTTTCACTCCGTTTACTTCAACAAGCTTTCCTTTAAGGGAAACGACGGCGATACAATCGGTAGTTTTAATAATTACTTTGTTGCCTTTTTCTTCAACCTGAAATTCGGGCTCGCCAAAATTTCTGTACCAAACGGATTGAGTCGGCTCATCGCAGAAGGATTTATCACTTTGATATTCAACTCTGATAAGCCTTGAAGTGAGGACACTTATCCTCAGGCAATCTTTGAGATAAACAAATTTTTCATCTGTTTTGCTTTCGGTAACAATGCCGAAAGTATCTTTAAAATAACTCATAAAAACCTCAGGAAATCATATTTTTAAATTCTTCTTCAGTGATAACGGTTACACCTAAATCGTTGGCTTTTTTAAGCTTACTGCCTGCCGCCTCACCTGCTAAAACATAAGTCGTTTTTTTAGAAACCGATGAAGCAGTTTTTCCGCCGAAGGACTCGATAATTGCAGAGGCTTCATTTCGGTTAAACATAGAAAGTGTGCCTGTTAAAACAAAGGTTTTACCAGCAAAGCGCGCATCTTCAACCTGCTGAAGATATTTCATATTAAGTCCGCTTGCCATAAGGCGGTCGATAAGCTCACGGTTTTCGGCTGTTTCAAAATAATCGGCAACGCTCTTTGCCATAATTCCGCCAAAGCCGTCAATGGTGAGAATGTCTTCCTCACTCGCTTTCATAAGCTCAGGCAGAGTGCCGAAGCGTGCCGCAAGAAGCTTTGCCGCTTTCTGACCGATGTGACGGATTCCCAGAGCAAAAATCAGCTTGGAAACATCGTTTTCTTTGGATTTATTTATTGCGTTTATAAGATTATTTGCAGAAAGAGTTCCCATTCTTTCAAGGGATTCGATATCCTCTGCCTTAAGGGTATAAATATCGGCAGGAGTTCTGATAAGTGAATTATTAACAAGAAGCTCACAAACAGACACGCCAAGACCCTCAATATCCATAGCATCTCTTGAGCAGAAATGAATGAGGTTGCGAAGAAGCTGTGCGGGGCAATCGGTGTTGAGGCAACGGATAGCCGCCTCACCCTCTTCACGGAAAACAGGAGAGCCGCAGGACGGACAAACCGTCGGCATTGAATAAGGAACGAGATTATCACCGTGACGGCTGACAGAAAGCACCTCGGGGATAATATCACCTGCTTTTCTGACAATTACGGTGTCACCGATACAAATGCCTTTTTCTTTAATAAAATCTTCATTGTGAAGGGTGGCTCGGGACACAGTCGTTCCTGCCAGCAAAACAGGCTCAAGCACTGCCGTGGGAGTGAGAACACCTGTTCTGCCCACATTTATTTCAATATCAACAAGCTTTGTTTCTTTTTCTTCAGGGGGATATTTAAAAGCTATTGCCCATTTGGGGAATTTTGAAGTACTGCCGATAGCAATACGCTGAGAAAACTCATCGACCTTAATAACTGCACCGTCAATGTCAAAGGGCAGATTTCCTCGGTTGTTGCCGATGTTTTCTATTTCTGCAATAGCCTCTTCAATGGTGTTGCATCTCACATATTGAGGAACGGTTTTAAAGCCGAGGGTTTTAAGGTAATCAAGAGAATCCTTGTGAGTTAAAAGGGTTTCACCCTCAATCTGCTGAACATTGAAAACAAAAATATCAAGCTTTCTTTCGGCTGTTATTTTGGGATTTTTCTGCCTCAGAGAGCCTGCGGCGGCATTGCGTGGATTCTTAAACGGAGTTTCACCGTTCAATTCCTGCTTTTCAACAATCTGAGTAAATGTGTTTCTCGGCATATAAACTTCACCTCTGACCTCAATCAGAGGCAAAGCCTTTTTAAGCTTTAAGGGAATTGAGCCGATGGTGCAAAGGTTTGCAGAAACATCCTCGCCTGTTACACCGTCACCACGGGTTGAGCCGCGGCTGAAAACACCGTTTTCATATTCGAGCGAAACAGAAAGACCGTCGATTTTTGGTTCAACAACATAAACCGCATTTGGGTAAACAGCTTTGACCCTTTCATCAAAATCGTGAAGCTCATCGTAGCTGAAAGCATCCTGCAGACTTTCCATAGGCACAGTATGAACAACAGGCTCAAACTGGCCGTCAGCCTTACCGCCGACACGCCTTGTGGGTGAATCGGGGGTTGAAAGCTCGGGGAACTTTTCTTCAATTATTTCAAGCTCACGGAGCATTCTGTCATATTCAAAGTCTTCAATTTCGGGAGAATCCTCCACATAATATTTATGGCTGTGGTAATTGAGTAAATCTCTTAATTCCTCAGCCCTTTTTTTGCTGTTTTCAAATTCTGCCATACGACTACCTCTTTAATTTCAGATAGAGTTATTATACCAAATATCCGATAGAATTACAACATCAATTTGTTATCTGTGCGATTGCTTCGGGAGTGATGCCCACAATTATATTTTCGGCAATGCACACATCGGTTGAAACTGTGTGCTTTGTTACCGATGCACCGAAAATAACATAGGTTTTAACCGTTACTTTGAGCATAATCTGATGTCGGGTCTGATTGACACCTGCGGAGTCAAAAACATTGTCAAATGAGGTGGATGCAGTGCCTGTTAAAGTGACACGAAAGGTAATATCAGGCCCCACGCCTGACACAAGCTCACTGCCGAGAATTGAGGTCAGCGGAATACTCACGGGATAAGTTTCGATATGATTTATGCGGGAATCCACATTCCTGTTGACAGCATTTGACACGGTGTTGAGCCGTGAAGTGTTGGTTACAAGGGATTTGATGTTCCCCTGTTCATCTCTGACGATTGTAACGAGGTCATCATAATAATAGTTGGCGTTATGTACCGTTTCTTCCACACCTGCTAAAATCGAGCCTGCGGCGGCATTGCGTGCGGTGAATTCAGACATTTCATCCCGCACATTTTTAAGGCGGAATTCAATGAGAATAACACTTGCTGAAACAAACAGAATTATCAGTAAAATTGTAATAACCATTTTAGATTTTAAGCGTTTCATAAAATCACCTAAAGCATTATATGTTCTTTTGTAAAATGAGGTGTTGACAAACAATGAACAATGATATAAAATGAAGTTGGTGATAATATGAAAAAAATCGGCAGAGAAGTTCTTTTTCTGAAAGCGGTTGAGGGCAACCCCCGCAACGGTGAAGGAGCTTTTATAAGACTTAAAAACGGAGCAATTTTATACGCTTACACAAGGTTTACAGGCGCAGATTGGAACGATGACTGTGCGGCCGACATTGCGGCGCTGACTTCTTTTGACGAGGGCGAAACATGGGGTGATGAAAGAATTCTCTTTCATCATGATGAGAATTCCCGAAACCTGATGGAACCCAATTTATTAAGAATGAATAACGGTGATTTGGGTATAATCTACCTGCGCAAAGATAAGGGCAGTGAAAATGCTGTACCATACATTGCACGCTCAAGTGACGAGGGCAAAACCTTTTCCGAACCCGTAAGAATAATTGACGATGACAACAATTATTTTGTATTAGAAAATGACCATGTTATAAAGCTCAGAAACGGACGGATTCTTATACCCTTAAACCTTCATTCAGTTGAAACCGATAAGGGTTATGAGGTAATTGAGCACGGTTTAAAATGTGTTTTTGCCTCTGACGATGACGGCAAGAGTTGGAAAGAGATTGCAAAAAGGCAGGATATTCCCTTCCCTCACAGGAGTGAAACCGGCTTGCAGGAAACCGCTCTTTATGAGCAAAAAGACGGCAGAATAAGGGCACTTTCAAGAACGGATATGGCATTTCAGTATGAATGCTTTTCTGATGATTTTGGTAAAAGCTGGACTGAGCCTGAGCCAAACAGGTTTTTCTCTTCCCCCGACTCCCCTTTGCTCATGAAAAGATGCGGTAAATATACGGTGGTTATTTTTAACCCTATTCCCAATTACAACACAAGACCTGACATTGCCTGGGGCAGAACGCCCTTTGTTATGGGAGTGAGTGAAGACGACGGAAAAACATTCCCGAAGATGTATTTTCTTGAAGATGATGAAAATAACGGATATTGCTACCCTGCAATTTTTTCGGGTGATGATTATATTCTGGTTTCTTATTACCACTCAAACGGCTCAGGTATTCCGCTGAATTCAAATAAGATTATTAAAATCAAATATGATGAGTTGACATAAAAAGCTCGGGTACAGCGTAAACTGTGAAATAGTCAATACTTTGTAGACACAAAAAAGAATAAGTTAAGCAGCCAGTTCAATCCTGTATTGGACTGGCGTTTTTCTGTTCAGTTTACGCAAAGGTTTAATGTAATTAAAATAGTGAACGGCTTGAGCAATTACGTC
>JAFTWE010000020.1 GCA_017465465.1 Clostridia bacterium
ACACTTTTACAACAACGAGAGAATCCAACTTAAAACAAAACTGACTCCCCTTGAAAAGAGAAGTCAGTATGTTGCTTAAAATTAAATTTTACCTACCATAGGTGCTTTTTTATACTGTCTGCACAATTTGGGGCAGTTCAGAAACTTGGAGTGCAGTTTTTAATTTTAAACCTTATAAAACTCTTTATACCACTTAGCAAATTTGCGAAGACCTTCACGAAGAGGTGTGTTTGGTCGAAATCCGAAATCACGCTCAAGAGCGCTTGTGTCGGCAAAGGTAACCGCAACATCACCCTGCTGCATAGGAACAAGCTTTTTGTGAGCATCAAAATCATAGCTTTCAGGCAAAACGCCTGCTGAAATAAGCTCCTGCTGAAGAATATCAACAAAATCAAGAAGATTTTCGGGGTTACTGTTGCCGATGTTATAAACTCTGTAAGGGGCAACAGGAAGTCCGTCCTCCCCTTTTGACTTTTCGGGAGCATTGCCCATAACAAGGCGCACACCCTTAACAATATCATCCACAAAGGTGAAATCACGCTTGCAGTTGCCGAAATTAAAAATCTCAATAGTTTCACCTTTTAACAGCTTATTGGTAAAACCGAAATATGCCATATCGGGGCGGCCTGCAGGGCCGTAAACCGTGAAAAAGCGAAGCCCTGTTGAGGGAATATCGTAAAGCTTTGAATAAGAGTGAGCCATAAGCTCATTGCTCTTTTTGGTGGCGGCATATAGGCTTACGGGGGTATCTACCTTATCATCGGTGGAATAAGGAATTTTAGCGTTTGAGCCGTAAACAGAAGAGCTTGAAGCATAAACAAGATGCTCAACAGGGTTATGGCGGCAAGCCTCTAAAATATTGTAAAAGCCGATTATATTTGACTCGATATAAACATCGGGATTTGTAACAGAATAGCGCACACCTGCCTGCGCAGCAAGATTAACTACAATTTGAAAACCGTATTCACTAAAAAGGGAGTCAATCATCTCTTTATCAGCAAGGTTGCCTTTAACAAAAATCCACTTGTTATCGGCTTTTTCTTCTGAAAGCCTTTGGATTTGCTCAAGACGGTATTCCTTGATTGAAACATCATAATAGTCATTCATATTATCAAGGCCGACGATTGTTGCACCGTTGAGAGTTGAAAGAAGCTCGAGCACAAGATTTGAGCCGATAAAACCTGCCGCGCCTGTGACGAGAATAGTTTTATTATTTAATTCAACATTTGGAGTGAGCATAGTAACCTCCGATAGTAAAATATGATGTAATTATATACTCGATTGCAAATGCTGTCAAGAAAACAAATCACTTGAAAAAACAACAAGATGTATTATAATTTACTTAAGGAGTGATTGTATGGAATTTTTATCTTTTATGAAGCAAGCCGCAAATGTTAAGCCAAGCAAAAAGCAGTTAAACATTTTAAGAGAAACACCGTTTTACGCTTTTGTGCATTTCAGCCCTAACACATTCACCGACCTTGAATGGGGTCTTGGTAACGAAGACCCTGCAATATTCAACCCTACAAAGCTTGACTGTGAGCAATGGGCAAAAGCCATAAAGGATGCAGGAATGAAAGGTATGGTGCTCACCGCAAAGCATCACGACGGATTTTGCCTGTGGCAGAGTAAATATACCGAGCATTGTATGAAAAACAGCCCATATAAAAACGGCAAGGGTGATATTGTTGCAGAAGCCGCCGAAGCGTGCAAAAAGTACGGACTTAAGTTCGGCTTCTATCTCTCCCCTTGGGACAGAAATTCAAAATACTACGGAACAGACGAATATAATACATACTACAAAAACCAGCTAACAGAGCTTTTGACAAACTACGGTGAAATTTTCCATGTGTGGTTTGACGGAGCTTGCGGTGAAGGCCCGAACGGCAAAAAGCAGATTTATGATTTTGACGGCTTTTTTGAGCTTATTCACACTCTTCAGCCAAATGCCACTATTTTTCAGGACGGCGGCGAAACCCGTTGGGTAGGAAACGAAGCCGGTATCCCCGCTTACGCTCAGTGGGCAGTTGTCCCCTGTGAAATCAGTCCGTTCTGTGAGGTTCAGACCGACCCGGGTCCCCTTGCAACAGGCGACAGCCTTGATTATATGTTTAACTGGGACACAAACGTTGGCGAAATGTCAAACATTGTTTATTCAAAAGGGCTTGTTTTCTCCCCGGCTGAAACGGATATGTCAATCCGCCCGGGCTGGTTTTATCACAAGAACGAAGAACCTCATTCGCTTGAAAGGCTGTTTAACACATACCTTAACACAGTTGGCGGTAACACCACATTTAACCTGAATGTTCCGCCCACACCCGAAGGACTTTTTGATGAAAGAGATGTTAAAAGGCTTCACGAATTGGGTGAGAAAATCAGAGCAGAGCTTGGCAACAACATAGCCGAAGATGCTGTGATTGAAGAAATAAGAAAAGAAAACACCAACCTTTGCGATTTTGTGATTAAACTCCCTGAAAAGAGGAAAATCAAGTATCTGGAGCTTGCAGAAAAAATCGCAGAAGGTCAGCGCGTTGAATCATTTATAATTTACAGCAAAAACAGCTACGGAATAAACGAGCGTGTATGTCAGCACAACACAATCGGCAGCAGAAAAATAGTAAGATTTGACGAACCTGTTGAAACAGATGAGATTACGGTTAAAATCGTGTCGGCAAGAGATACGGTTTTGATTGAGTGGATTAAAATGTATTGATTAACGGCTCATCAGATTGTCAAACCAAGAGCAACACTATTTTTCGGGCGGGCACAGACCCGCCCTTACTGCCGGTTGTAAAAAACTCATACAGCCCCTTACTTTTTGCTTTTCTTTGCTCTGACGGTGAAGAAAATCAGCAAAGCAAAAAGCAACCACTGTCCATATACAAGAAGAAAATGTTCTGTATAACCTTCAGTATATATAATCGGGTTAAAAATATTAAAAAACGGCACAGATGAAATAAACGGAAGAAACGCAACAACTATAACAAACGCTACCCAAAAGGTGATGAGATAAGGGTGCTTTACATTTTTTGCAAGCAGAATACCTAACAGCATAACCGTTGCAGGGATTACAGTTAACACACCACCGCGGAACAAAACTGAGAGAAGAGAGAGAACGGCAAATACTATAGCAAGGACAATACCAACATATTTTCTCACAACCTGCTCGTTGTTCTTTGTTTCACCGTCGGTATCTTTAACATAAACATATACAGGGTCCAAGGGAGTCTGCTCGCCTTTTAAAATATAATCTATTGATACATTGAATATTTCACTAAGTTGAATAAGCTTATCTGCCTCAGGCTTACACATACTGTTTTCCCACTTTGAAACGGTCTGCCTGGACACTTCAAGCCTGTCTGCCAAATCCCCCTGAGACATATTATTTTTATTTCTGAGTTCATAAATTCTTTCACCAAAGTCTGACATAATATCAGCTCCTTTCCTGAGAAAATATTAGCTCAAAAAGGCTTTTTAGTCAATCAATTATGGTTTAAACTTTAGCAACCTGAGGTTGCAACTATAAAAAAAGAGTGGTTAAGACCACTCTTTATCACTGTAATAAATTTTCAGATAATCAATTAACCAAACATTTTATAAAACATTTCAATTATAACTTCAAACGAAAACAATGCGTCTCTGAAGCTTTCAAAATCAAAAGATTCTGTTAAACCGCCAATATCGATACCGAGCAAATCACCGACTCCCATAAGAAGCGCAAAAGGAACAATAAAAATTAAAAGCATGGGTGAAGCTAACATAATACTTTACCTCCTTACAAGTTTTGATGATAAAATTATATATATATATGAGTATTGTCAATGAATTATCAAAAATTTCTTTGGGTTCAGGAATCACACACCAAAAATCGGTGCAGTTTTAACCACTGCACCGATACTTTATTTCCACAGATTTTTGTAGATTGTGAGGACATCTTCTTTTTCAACTGTTTTGATTGTGTTTGCAGGTGAGCCTGAGGCAACGGCATCCCCTGCCATTTTATCCATTTTTGAAAAGAATTCGTCTTTATCAATTCCGTATTTTTCAAGGGTCGGAATTTCACATATATCACAAAGCTTTTTGCACTCTGCTATGAACTTTTCGGCGGCAGATTTATCGTCATCATTATCATCAGCGGCACCGATTGCCCTTGCCATTGCGGCAAAGCGGCCCAACGCTCCGTCATAAACGAAGCTAAAGCACTCGCAAAGGAGCATTGCGTTGCTGATTCCGTGAGGCACATGGAACAATGCGCCGATTGGTCTGCTCATTCCGTGAATAACGGTAACAGATGCGTTGTTGAATGCAATACCTGCTTCAAGGGCGGCCTGAGACATCTGCGCTCTTGCATTGACATTATCTCCCTCATTATAGCAAACGGGAAGATATTTAAAAATCTTTTTAATAGCTGAAAGAGCGTAATCATCGGTAAGTGGCTGAGCCTTTTTGGAAGTATAAGCCTCTGCGGCGTGGCAAAGAGCATCAAGACCTGTAGCGGCTGTGACTGACTTCGGAGCTGTCATTGTAAATGCAGGGTCAACAACAGCTATATCAGGCATCAGCACTGCACCTTTAAGGAGCATTTTGATGTCTTTTTCGGTATTTGTAATAATTGTGAACTGAGTTGCCTCTGAGCCTGTTCCGCTGGTGGTGGGAACGGCAACCATAGGCGGTGTGGGAACAGTAATCACCTTGCCGAGATAATCATTGATTGAACCGCCTGATGTGGCAAGGGCGGCAATGGCTTTCATTGAGTCGATGGGAGAGCCGCCACCAACAGCAACCAAGAAATCACAGCCTTCATTTTTATAAACAGAAAGACCTGCGTCAATCATTTTGTCGGTAGGCTCGCCTGTGATACCGTCAAAAATAACGAACTCAACACCGTTTGCTGATAACATATCGGTAACGAGCTTAGCGTTGCCTAATTTAACCATCATAGGGTCGGTAACAACAAGAGCTTTTTTGCCAAGGGCGCAGATTGAAGCCCCACCGTCAGAAAGAGCGTTTTCACCGTAAAAAACCTGCTTTGGCATAATAAACTGAAATCCCATATATAAAACCTCACTTAAATTTATGGAAATATAATAGCAAAAAACAACAAAAAACACAAGGGTAAATATCACTTTTTATCCTCCCACCGCTTCGCGGTCCCCCCTCCTTTAGGCAAGGAGGGCAGTCGGTTGACGATAGATTTAACAGCAACCCTTGGCCTCCTTAGAAAAGGAGCCAAAAGCAGAAGATTGCTTATAGGGAACATACCGTTTGCTCGGTGCTTCGGTGCGTCGAAATCGCCGCACCTTACAACTGCCGAAACTCAGCAACAAAAAACGGTCGGGCACAGAGACCCGACCTTACAAGCACATCTCATCTGTCACTTCGTGACAGCTTCTCCTCAAGGAAAAGGCTAAATAAAAAAATGGAAGGTATTGAAACCTTCCCCAATTTTAATTATAAATCTGCCAATCCTTGAAGATACGCCATTGCTTTTTCCTTTTGAACATCATTAAGCCTTCTGTAACAACTAAGCAATACCCCTTCTTGATATGAAACACCACCATTTACACTTGCATCATCTGTTAATCCCATAATGTAATCAACCGAAGTATTGAATATATCAGATAGTTTCATAAGAACTTGATAACTCGGATAATACTTCTCATTTTCATATGCGCTTATAGTTTCTTGTGATACTTCAAGCTCGATACTTAAATGTATTTGAGACATATGGTGGCTTTTGCGCAATTCTTTGATACGATTACCCATAACATTACCCTCACATAAAACTTTTATAAAATTTTACTCTATGTACTTGTAATTTTTAGAGGTTATTGTTATAATGTATACAAGTTTAACTTGTAGGAGGATTAAATTATGAAATGTCAAAAATGTGGTACAGAATACGAAAGTGCCTTTTGTCCCAACTGCGGTAGCAGTTATGTTGCATCTAAAGCAAAAAAACCATTATATAAAAAGTGGTGGTTTTGGTTAATTATCGTTTTGGTAATTATTATCTTTATTTCTGCTTTAGGCGGTAGTGATGAAAGTAATGTTTCACAACAAGACGATGCAACCATTCAAACAACTCAAAATGATAACACTAAGCTTGGGTTATATGAAGTTGAAATAAAAAATTGCCGTCGTGCTAAAAATTACGAAGGTAAAGATGTTGTAATCGTAAAGTATCTTTTCACCAACAACAGTGAGGAACCAACAGCTTTTACTTGGGCTTTTGATGATGCAGTATATCAGAATGACATTGGATTAAACAGAACTTATGTCTTAGCTGATAATGCAAATTACAGTGAAGATAACCAGACAAAAGAAATCAAAAAAGGGGCATCTTTAGAAGTTGAGGTTGCCTATGAGCTCAACGATGTTTCTGCAGATGTCGTTGTTGAAGTTAAGGAATTATTCAGTTTTGATGAAAAAACAATTACAAAAACATTTTATGTTAAGTAAATAGATTTATACCGAAAACAATCAACCCGCCGACAGCGAGAAACTGTCGGCGGGTTTGTTATTATTCAAAAAATGTTTCTGCTATGAGGAAGTTATTATACACCCGTGCGAGGATGCCGTCGGGGCTTACAAGCCCTTCTCTTACGCCGGCTTCAAGCTCCTTTCGGGTAAATTTAACTGCCTCGGTTGCCTTTTCACAAGCTTCTCTTGAATCAAGCAAAAACTTAAGTTGTTTTGAGGAAAGGTGCTGAAATCCGTTTTTATTATCTGACAAAAAGCGGTCAAAACAATTCTGAGGATTGTCAGCAAAACCAATCACCGTTTCAAGCTGACCTTCCGTCATACCTGATTAAAACTTAACCTTGAAGTTCTTGATTTCAAAGGGCTTGGCTGTGAATGAGATTGTGTTGCCGCTGAATTCAACGGGAACATCATTACGCTCAATCAAATCACACTCTGCGGCATAAGTGATATCAGCAAAGAGTGAAACAGTAGCCTTGGTTGTTCTTCCTGTCTTTTCAACCATACGAACGATGTAAGCATCTTCCTCTTCACACTTTTTAACAGCTTCAAGAGTGATGTTGTCACAGTCAAGGTTAATGAATGAGCCAATCTTATCACCGTCACCTGTTGGTGTGGCGCAAACAAGAGGATTGTTGATTTCAAGGCCCATTGTGAGAGTCTTGGCGTGTTTCCAGTCATTTGCGTGAGGATAAAGTGAATATGTGAAGTAATGCTCACCTCTGTCTGAAGTTGGGTCGGGCTTAATCGGAGCTTTAAGAAGAGTAAGAATCATCTTATGCTCGTTAACCTCGTGACCGTACTTACAGTCGTTAAGAAGGCTTACACCGTAATCGGTATCTGACATATCAATCCAGTTATGAGCGTTAACCTCAAACTTAGCTTTATCATAAGGATTGTAGCGGTATGAGCTGCATTCCATAGTTGCATAAGCGATATCTCTTGTGTAGTTCTTTGTCTGAAGGTCAACATCGAAGAACACCTTGAGAAGCTTCTGATTTTCGTGCCAGCTGATGTGAGTATCAAAGTCAATACGGTCAATCTCGTTATAAATAATGATGTTTTGGTGAATTACTGATTTGAGAATTTCTTTCTCAATAGTAATCATTGTGTAAACATCGCCTGAAACGATTGATTTAACAACGCCGTCTTTAACTTCGTATTCACGGTCAACATAAGTAGCAACGATATCCCAAGCGTCATAAGCACCGGGCATATCTTCAAATAGTCTGAAATCGTTACCCTTGCCGCCCTCTGACAATACTTCTCTGTTATTAACCTTGTCATAAATTGAAACAAGAACAGCCTTATCATCAAGAGTGAGAGCGAAGAAGTCATTTTCAATCTTTTTGCCTGTGCACTCGGTGAGCTTGCGCTCTGCCTTAGCAGGAACTTTATAATATACCTTGTAACCGACAGCAGGAACATCCTTAGCAACAAAGAGGAGCTTTTTATCGCCGTTTGGCTTTGTATATGCCTGAACAGCAACAGGGTTGCCGTTTTCATCAAGGATATCAACATCCTGATAATCAAGCTCTACCTTTGAGGTTGAAGCAACTGCAAGGGAATTGAAGAGAACAAAGGGAGTGCCCTTGTCGGCATCAAAGCCGATTTTCTTGCCGATAACAGCAAGAGCGTCTGCGCGCACCTTTTCACCTGTTGCAATAACTTCATCATAAATGCCCATCAATTTGCCGAATACTTCGGTAATATGGGTACCGGGCAATGAATCGTGGAACTGGTTGGTGAGAATCTTCTTCCAGCCTGCTTCAAGCTCAAGGCGCGGATATTCATAACCGTACTGCTCTGCGATTGTAGCATACATTTCAGCCTGACGGTAGAGGTTTTCACAATATCTGTTAGCCTTTTTAAGAGCAGCCTTTGTTGTGTGAACGCCGCGGTGCTCTTCAAGATAAAGCTCATCCTTCCAGGTAACAACCTTGTCACCTGCTTTGATGGCCTTCTGCTTCATACTCTCAAGAGAGTCTTCAATCTTGCAGGCTCTTGTTTCGGGAAGACCTGGGAAGTTCTTATAACGCTTAACATATTCAAGCATTTCGGCGTCAACACCGCCGCCGCCGTCACCCCAGCCGTAGCAGTACATTGACTCGCCGATTGTGTCTTTATCAGTATATTTAATCCAGTTTGTTTTAAGTGAATCAGGTTCCATTGAACCGATGAAATGTGTGGGAGGAACAGCCGCGAATACCTTTGAGCCGTCAGGACCTTCCCACCAGAAGGAGTTGTAAAGCCAGGGGTTAGTGTCGTTCCAGATACCCATTTTATGAGTAACGAAATATTCCATACCTGCTTTTTTCATAATCTGAGGCATACAGTAGCTGTTACCGAATACATCGGGCAACCAGCAGGTTTTGGGAGTTACACCAAACCATTTTTCTGCATAGCGAACACCGTGAAGGAACTGACGAACGAAGGATTCACCTGAAATGATGTTACAGTCAGGCTCTACCCACATACCGCCGATATATTCCCATCTGCCCTCTTTAACTCTCTGCTGAACCTGTTCAAAGAGGTTGGGATAGTGGATGCGCATCTCTTCATACATACCTGCCTGGCTCTGTGAGAAGATGAAGTCATCATACTGCTCCATAAGGCGAAGCATTGTTGCGTGAGTACGGCCAACCTTGCGGACAAACTCTTTGTAAGCCCACATATAAACCATATCAAGATGTGAGTTACCGATAAGGTCAAGCTGACCCATGCATTTGTAGTTGGGGTTATTATAAACTCTGTCGTGAAGAACCTTTTTGCACATTCTGAGCTTAGCCTTGAACACCTCAAAATCAGGTTCATCAAAGTCAACATACCGGAATGCTTCTTTAAGAGATTCACGGATAAGAGTGCCGTAGTCGTTGTTCATGCCGGGGATAAAGAGAGCATTGAAAACAGCCTTTAAATCCCAGTAAATGTCGCTGATTTCATCATCAGTAGTGGCAATGAATGAGCATTCGAGCTTTTTGAGGGTGCTTTCATTTGAATGCCATACAAAATATGACTCAACATCAATGTCAAACTCCTCGCCTGCTTTTGCACATTCGGTAAGAGTAACAGCATTACGGAATGGGTCAAGTCCCTGATAAGGAACACCGTTAACTGAAACAAGTGAGTCACCGCCGAAGTAGATGTAGAGAGTTACTCTCTGACCTGCAAACTTTTCGGGGATAACGATTTTATTTTTGAAGAAAGCACTAAGGCCGTTGCCGCCCCAGTAGTCGCCTACCTTAAGCTCCTTCCAGCCGTCATAAAGATATTCATACTCACCGATTTCTTTGTAAATGCACTCACGCATCTGCCATGAGCCTGTGTTTTCAAAGTCGGTGTAAATTCTCTTTTTAAGTGTTTTTAACTTAATCTCGGCGAGCTCATCAAAAGCAAAAATACCTCTCTGCTTGTTTTTGATAATGTCACGCCAGGTGTCAATATGAGCGTCCATACCTTCGGTTGAAGGGACGGTCTTTTTCTCGTTCTCTGACATAATTTCAACTCCTTTTAGATTTATTGAAAACAAATCAATTTATTATATCATCCATTATTTTCTTTTTCAACCGCTAAAACGAATTTTGTTAAAGAAAAAGCCGTCGGCGAACCGACGGCAATGCATTTGATTATGAAAAAAGATAGTTAAAAAGGTACATTGGTAAATATAAAAGGTCTGAAAGTATTGCTAAAATTGATAACATAAAGCTACAACTCCTTTTCTTTTTTGATATTGTAACATAAAATAACAAAAGAAGCAACTATAAAATAAGTACTTATCGGGTTAATTGCGCCTTATGACAGAGTTCCAATCAGAGATAAAGCACCAATTTTTATTGTTTATAAAAAGCCTCCGTATAACCGTCTTCATCGGTAAGAGCCAGTTCGTCACCATTGATTTCAAATTCATAAATCATTGTTCCGCCATTTGAAAACAATGTTTCCTCAACGGTAATAGTGAGTTTATCGCCATCGGTAAAATAGGTGAAATTCATCATTCTCTCAGATGCATTCATAACCACACCGTTTTCATAAAAATATCCCGTTTCACTGTCAGAGAAGGTTATCGAATAATCCCCTGTTTCACTTAACCAAGTACCCTTGAGGCTGCTTCCTCCTGCGAGATTTACAATAAGGCCGATTACTGCTGCCGCAAGTGCAATACCTGCAACAATTTTAACCCAACTGCCTGATTTCTTGGCGGTTGAAGTTTTTTGAACTTTAGGCTGAGTTGATGTGGGATTTTGCGGCTGCGGACGCGGGGGTTGTTGCTTCGGTGGTTCAGATTTTGGTTTAACCTTATAATCTACAAAAGGATTTTCCAGACCGCATTTTGGGCAGAATTTTGCATCATCAGGAATCAGCTTCCCGCATCTTTTACAAAACATAACTTTTCCTCCTTATTTTACAGCATCAATATTGATAATAAATCTGAATGAAACACGACGTGATGCCGCCATATCCACATTGCCATCGGCATCCTTAATGGGCTTACTGTTTGAATATCCCACAGCTTCCAAGGCTGATGCAAGTTTGGTAGTATCTACACCTGTTTCAGCAGAAACACAGTATTTTTTAACATTATCTGCTCTCTCCACGGACAAAGGTAAGCTACTCTCATAAGTTGCACCGGACACGGGAGCAGTATGACCCTCTACCATTGTTTTGGCAACAAAGTTTTCATACTTTTCAGAGAAAACGATAGAAGTGTAAACACTTACAAATTTATTAAGGAATGACTTACCCTCTGCGGTGAGAACGGCTGAATCCCCTCCAAAAAGAACAGAGGTATCCATTGCAAGCTCGCCGGAATTTTCGTCAACAGTTACCTTGATGCCTGCGTCATTAAAGGCTTTTGCAAGGTCATCCATGAGGTTAGTCTGGGTTTCAATCAGTTCTTCAAGCTGGGTTTCAGAAAGACTGTCGAGTTCGCCTGTCAGGTCTTCGGTGAGATATTTTTTAGCATTTGTTTTCATTCGGTCAAAGTAATCTGAATTAAAATAATAATTGTTTTCACCGTCAGTTAAAACCAAGCCGTCACTATTGCAAAGGAAATACACATATTGATAAGTCTGAACGCTTTCTTCAAGAACAAGTGTAAAAGTAAAAAGACCGTTTTCTTCAATTGTTCCTACAGAAGCATAACTCATCACACCGTCAGTCATTTCAATTGTTAATTTGGGTGTATATTTCTGATTTTCTTCATCATAGCTAAAAAAGAACGCATCAATTCCGTTGGGTGAAGCAGAACCCGGGGTTAAATACTGACTACACTGTAAACAGTCGTATTCAGCATAAGCATCGAGAGCACCATTTAAGGTTACGCTACCGTTTTCATTTGAAAGAGTAAGGTTTCTTCCGCTGAATTTAAAGGTGTATTCCCATATAAGGTCAGAGAATGAATATGTAATTTTATTGGTTTTATCGGAAACATCAAAATCATCAATAGGTTTCAGGATAAGCTTATTACCCTCAATTGAATACGCACAAAAAACTGAGGTTATATATGTTTTTCCGTTTTCATCCCTGGTCATAAAACCAACATTCATCCAATTGTATTCCTCTATGTATGAAATTTTGTGACCAAGATTATTTTTCCCGGCTTTTATAGAACGAGGCAGAACAGTAAGTTCCATTTCTCCGTCACCGAGATTACAGGTAAAATATTCTGACTCTGCACCGAATTTATCCTCGGCCTCTTCACCGCCTTTGAGACGATAATAACCATAGAACATTTCCGGAGTATAGGTCATATTTGAATAAATCTCTTCAGGATTAAGGCTTTTCTGCGGAGTTCCGAGAACAGTTCCGCTCTCTTTTGCATTTTCTCCCTCAAAATAAAAGTCGTTAAAATCAGAATCTTTTTTGTATCCCTCATCGTCACCGCAAGCGGCAAGGGTAGCAAGCATAAACACTGACATAATAATTGCAATTATCTTTTTCATAACCAACTTCCTTTGCTTCAAGATTATAATAAAATTATATCATAGCAAATTTATTTTCCGTCGACCGATTTCGACTGAGTAAAAGCAAATTTCGACGAAACTAAATAGCACTTGCAGAAAACTCACAGTCGTGTTAAAATTATATTCAGAAAATAACCAAGGAGGTGTGTGAAGTGAAAAGGATTCTGTTTTTTTCCGAGTCATTAAACGGCGGCGGTGCGGAAGCGGCACTTGTGAGAATTGTTGAGCTTCTTGCAGATAAATATGATATCACCGTTGTTTCACAGACTGACGGCGAAAAGCACACAGATTATATAAAATCACTTTGCACACATAAACCCTTTACAAAAAAGGCTGATTCCGGATTTTTAAATAATCTGATTATAAAAGGCTTTATCACACTCCCCCCTGCTGTGGTGTGCTCAACATATCTTCACGGTGAGTACGATATTGAGGTGGCTTGCTGTGAGGGCTTTTCAACCAAAATCATCGGAGCTTCTAAAAGAAACAGTGTTAAGGTAGCATATATTCACACCGATTTTGTTAACAATCCTTGGAGCGCAGGAGTTTACAAAGGCGACGAGCAGGAAGAGAAAGAATGCTATTCAAAGTTTGATAAGATAATCTGTGTATCTGAAACCATACGGAACGCTTTTGTTCAGAAATACGGTTTGGCTGAAAAAACAGAGGTTATATATAACCTGATTGATGACAGAAAAATTAAGAAAATGAGCCTTGAAAGCGCTACGCTTAAAGTAAACAAACGACCTGCGTTTGTGCTTGTCGGCAACTATCTTAAGGTCAAAGGCTACGACAGGCTGATGAATGTTGCACACAGACTTAAAAATGAAGGATATGATTTTTCTTTCACTATTATGGGCAGACCTGAAGAAAAGCATAAAATTCAAAAACTGTGTGACGATTTCGAGTTAAACGATTATGTTAATCTTATGGGATTTGAAGAAAATCCGTATAAATATATGAAGCAGGCTGATTGCTATGTGTGCTCCTCTTATGCAGAGGGTTACAGTACAGCGGTTTGTGAGGCTGTAATTTGCGGCTTGCCGGTAATCACCACAGACTGCTCCGGAATGAGAGAAATTTTCGGTCAAAGTGAAATCGGCTTAATCTGTGAAAATAGTGAAGACGGATTATACGGTGCAATCAAGAGTGTTCTTGACAATCCTGAATTACTTCATAAATACAAACAAAACGCCCCGCTCAGGGCTGAGGATTTGAGTTATGTCAGCAGAGCGAGAGCTGTTGAAGATTTTTATAAAACTTTGTAAATGGAGAGATAAATATGGTCTCAGGCAATGTACTGCATATTTGCAATTTCAGTGCGGCATATAAAGGTAATTTTATCAAGTCACTTCTCGCCCTTGAAAATCAGCTTTTGAATAAGGGTATCCATCAGGTTTACTTATTCCCGGCAAGAGCAAGGCGTACCGATGCACAAAAATGGATTGAAGAGCTAAAAAAAGAAGGTCACATTATCTATATACAAGAAACATCTTTCAAAGAAAATCTGAAGCTTTTTCAAAAAATCAAGAAAGAGCATCATATAGAAACCGTATTCAGGCATTTTGCAAATTATAAAACTGATATTTTCACCTGGCTTATTTTTGGTCGAAAAAAAATCATCCGCTTTTTTCACTGCGAATATTCGCCAGACAATTTCCCTAAATTTCAAATTAAAAAATTCGTTTACAGACGAGAAATACTTGTAGGTGTCAGCAAAGCTGTGTCAAAGCAAATTGAAAAATATTTCCCCCACAATAAATCCGTAACTGTGGAAAATGCCATCGATTTCACCCGTCTTGATAACCCGGAAGAATTTCACAGCAAGCCAGGTATATCTTGCATGGCAATGGGATATAACCCACTGGTTAAGGGAGCGGATTTAGCTATTAAAGCTGTTGCCGAGCTACAAAAGAAAAACAACATACACTTATATATTGTCGCCGCTTCTCATCTTGAAGAGCTCAAGGAAACTATATCAGAAGTCGTAGGCATTTCACCTGACTGGTTGACGATTTTACCTCCAAATGAAAACATAGCTACTTATTATAGTAACACAGATATTTTTCTTGCCCCATCACGTTCAGAAGGTTTTTCCTATGCAGTAGTTGAAGCTACCTACTGCAAATCGGCTATAGTTTTAAGTGATATACCTGCTCATCAAAATCTCAAGGTCAATAAAAAATATATGTTCAAATCTGAGGACATAGCAGACTTTTGTGAGAAACTTCAGACTGCAATCGACGAACTCAGTTCTACACAGTCTTTTAAAGATAGAGAAGAAGCTAAAAACAATGTCATAAAAAGCTATGGTCTTGACAGATGGTGCGAGGAAGTTTGCAGATTAATATAGAATGTTAAAAACCGACGGGGTGCCGTCGGTTTTTGCGTTTTCTTTTAGTTTATATTTTTCTTTTTGAATATGAGGATGCCTGCAAGGGAGGAAGCTACAGACAGCGCAAGTGACATAGGAATTATTCTTGGGGATATTGGCGAGCCCTGATAAATCGGCTCATACATAGAATCAAATTCACAATAAAATCTATTGTTGATTGTTTCTAACTGACTGACGGGCAAAAAGTCTTCCAGAAATTCATAAGCCTTGATTTCTGCTTCGGTGATTCCGTAGTAATAAGTTGGTCCGTCTAAAGAAATAGCCCAATCAACCTCGAACCATACAAAATACATCACGGCAACAACTGCAAAGCAAACAACGAGGGAAATCACTTCATTTTTTATGTTCATGGAAATTGCCGTGAAAATGCAACAAAGGGATAACAGCGGAAGCAATGAATAAATGAAGCCTTTGAGAATCTCTGCCCTTGAAAAAGCAAAACCGAATTTCAGAGATATCGCCATCAGATAAACAACCACCATATAAACAGCCACAATAACAGTGCACACAATGAAAACGGTAATCAGGTTAGAAAGATAGATACTTTCGCGCCTTAAGCCTCGTGTTACTTTGTTTCTTAAAGTGTTGTGGCGGTAGCCTTTACCAATGTAAAAAGACGAGAAAACAGCGCTGATAAAAACAAGATATCCGCCGCAATAGCTAAAAAGCTCAATATCAGCAAAAGGCATCCAATACGGGTCATAGCCATCTGAATAGCAAGAGTATGAAAAAAGATACTCAAAGTTCATAACAAGAGCAACAGCTAACAGACCGAGGATTATTTTTAAGCATAAATCCCTTTTCAGGGTTTTGAAATTTAAAACAAACAGATTACGCATCTCTTTCACCACCCACAAGATTAACATAGTATGCTTCAAGACTTTCGTTATGCTCGGTAGCCGATATTATATTGCAATTTTCTTTATCAAGAGCAACGGCAACATCAACAATTTTCACATCGCCAAAAACATCAGCCTGATTTTCAGAAACGACCTTGTAATCCAGTTCGAGTTTCTTTGCCGCACGCTCAAATGTTTCTATATCGCTGAGCTTATATCTTGTGCATTTTTTATTGTATGAATTAAGCTCCTCGGCTGTAATTTCTTTGACCATTCTGCCGTCATCCACAAAGCCATAATGTGTAGCTACTCTTGAAAGCTCGTCAAGTATGTGGCTTGAAATGAGAAAGGTGGTATGCTTTTCTCGGTTGAGCCTTAGAATAAGCTCGCGAAGCTGAATTATTCCCTGGGGGTCAATTCCGTTGGCAGGTTCATCTAAAATAACGAATTCAGGCTCCCCTGCCAGAGCCATAGCAATCCCCAGACGCTGGCGCATACCCAATGAAAATGTTTTCACTTTCTTTTTTGATTTTGCGTCAAGCCCCACAGACTTCAAAAGTCCGTCAATGGTATCATAATCAGAAATGCCAATAATTTTATACTGCACCATAAGATTTTCTCTTGCCGTCAAATCAAGGTCAACTGCAGGTGAATCCACCATAACGCCCATGTTTTTGCGGATTTTTCTGATTGCACGGGAATTATCGCTGTTAATGCCGAAAAGAGTGTACTGCCCCTTTGACGGTTCCTGCAGACCGCTGACAATACGGATAAGTGTTGTTTTGCCTGCACCGTTTTTGCCCACAAGGCCGTAAATTGCACCCTTCGGTACATTCATAGACATATATTTCAGCGCAGGGTTAGTTTTGTAAAATTTAACAATTTTATCTGCAGACAGAATATTTTCCATATAATCCCTCCGATTTTTCAACAGTATATAACTCAAGTATTTAATAACAGCAAAGAAAAAATAAAGAACAGATTAAGTTTTAACCTTTATACATCTGTGCAAGCTGTTCAATGTCAGTTATTTCATCATCTGAGGTTTCGTCCTTCCAATACCACCAATGAAGCTTTTTTGGGTCGGCTGTTTTAACGGTGGAATAGTAAATTGCACAACGGAAGCCGTAGAGAATTGATTTTTCAGCCACCTGCCCTCTTTTAATGCTCAGCTCGTAATACATTTCTTCGGCATCCTTACCCTTTAACTGAGTTGTGTTTTCAAATCCAAGCTCGGCTAACGCGGCAACACATTCTTCCTCAATACCGGGAATTTGGGATATTATTTCTGTTTTAGACGATTTTTTCTTTTTATTAAACCACATTTTCAGCACTCCGTATCTTGACGATTGTCCCTCTTTCATTTAAAATATTGTAGCATTATGTAAATCTAATTTCAATAAATTTCAGAGGTTTTATTTATGAGAATGAGAAGAAAAAAGAATCTTGACAAGCGTTTGTCAGAATGCGGCAATGTTTTTGAGATATACACAGAAGACAGAAACTTCCTTGAAGCCATTAAAGAAAAGGAATATTTTGACTTTGAAAAGATTTTCGGCAACAGCAATCCCCTTGTGCTTGAGGTAGGCTGCGGCAAGGGTCAGTTTGCCTGCGAATGGGCAAAGGCTCACCCTGATTATAATGTTATTGCAGTTGAAAAGTTCGGCAATGTTATTGTTCAGGCTTGTGAAAAAGCAGAAGAAATGGGGCTTAAGAATGTTTTCTTTGTTAAAGGCAATGCAGAATATCTGCCCCGATATATTCCCGACGGAGTGATTGAAAGGGTGTTTCTCAACTTCTCATGCCCCTTCCCCAAAAACAGGCATGAGGTTCACCGCCTGACACACAAGAGATTTCTTGACATTTATAAAATGTTGCTTGCACAGGGCGGAGAAATTCACCAGAAAACCGACAACATGAAGCTTTTTGAGTTTTCTGTTCAGTCTTTTTCCGAAAACGGATTTGCGCTTAAGAATGTATCTCTCGACCTTCACAACAGCGGGATTGAAGACAATATTGTTACCGAATACGAGCACAGATTTTCTTCAATGGGTATGCCGATTTACCGACTTGAGGCATATTTAAAATAAAATATAATTTTTTTGCTAAAAAGTCTTTATTATTTTGGATTTATATGATAGAATAACTCTATTGTGAAGTATTATGTTCAAAAGGAGTGAATGGTTATGTATATAGCTATTATGGGATACGGCACTGTCGGTTCAGGCGTTGCCGAGGTTATATCAAACAATCACGACAGCATTGTTAAAAAGAGTTCACAAGCTGAGCTTGAGGTTAAATATATTCTCGATTTGAGAGATTTCCCCGGCGATGTTAATGAAAGCAAGATGGTTAAGGATTTTAATATTATCCTTAATGACCCTGAGGTTAAGGTTGTTGTTGAAACAATGGGAGGTCTCCACCCTGCTTATGAATTTGTTTCTTCTTGCCTTAAGGCCGGCAAAAGTGTTGTTACATCTAACAAAGAGCTTGTTGCCGCCAAGGGTGATGAATTACTTGCAATCGCTAAAGAAAAGAATGCCAACTTCCTGTTTGAGGCAAGCGTTGGCGGCGGTATTCCCATTATCCGCCCAATCAGCCAGTGCCTTGCAGCCAACAGAATTGACGAAATTGCAGGTATTCTCAACGGCACAACCAACTTCATTTTAACAATGATGATTGATAAAAATATGAGCTTTGAAGATGCTTTGAAGCTCGCCCAGGACAACGGCTACGCTGAAAAGGACCCGACTGCTGATGTTGAGGGTCACGATGCTTGCCGTAAAATCTGCATTCTTGCCGCTTTGTGCTTTGGTAAGCATGTATATCCCGATGCGGTTTATACAGAAGGCATTACCAAAATTACTTTGACCGATGTTGAATATGTCCGCTCTTGGGGCGGAGTAATCAAGCTCATCGGCAGAGCCAAGAGATTGAGCGAGGATAAAATTTCAGCTATAGTAAGCCCTGCCCTTGTTAAAAACGGCAGTCAGCTTGCAAGCGTAAACGATGTTTTCAATGCAATCCTTGTCAGAGGCGACGCAACAGGTGATGTTGTTTTTTACGGCAAGGGCGCAGGTAAGCTCCCCACCGCCTCTGCGGTTGTTGCCGATGTTATTGACTGCGCAAGAAACATCGAAAAGCGCAAGGATTTTGGCTGGGAAAGCGGAACAGAGAATTATGTTGTTGATTATAATGAACTTGAAACCGCTTTGTATGTAAGAGCAAAAACCGATGACAAAGCAAATGCAGTTGAAGCATTGAAGGCTGTTTTCGGTGAAATTGAAATTCTTTCAAGAGAAAATGCAGAAGCTGATGAGCTTGCATTTGTTACCCCGTCGGGCGCAGAAAAAGAGCTTAACTCAAAGCTTGAAGGCGTTGATAAACTCAGCGTTCTTTCAAAAATCAGAGTAGTAGATTATTGATATTAGTAGGTGAATAAAGTTATGGGTCTTATTGTTCAGAAATTCGGCGGCAGCTCAGTTGCCAACGCCGAGCGCGTTATGAATGTAGCAAAGATTGTTACAGATACGTACAAGCAGGGCAATGATGTTGTTGTGGTTGTTTCAGCTCAGGGTGACACAACTGACGACCTTATTGCAAAAGCTAAAGAAATTAACGAAAACGCAACAAAAAGAGAAATGGATATGCTCCTTGCAAGCGGTGAGCAGATTTCTATTGCATTGCTTGCTATGGCTATTCAGTCAATGGGCTTCCCCGTTATTTCTCTTTTAGGCTGGCAGGCAGGTTTTTCAACAAACTCTGTTTATTCTGCCGCAAGAATCAGAAAGATTAACACTGACCGCCTTAAAATGGAGCTTGGTAACAAGAAGATTGTTGTTGTTGCAGGCTTCCAGGGTCTTAACGACAAGGAAGATATCACAACCCTCGGCCGCGGCGGCTCAGACACAAGCGCTGTTGCTATTGCTTCAGCTCTTCAGGCAGATAAATGCCAGATTTTTACAGATGTTGACGGTGTTTACACCGCTGACCCCAGAAAAGTTAAAAACGCCAAAAAGCTTCAGGAAATCACTTATGATGAAATGCTTGAGCTTGCAACTCTCGGTGCACAGGTTCTCAACAACCGTTCAGTTGAAATGGCTAAAAAATACAATGTTGAGCTTGAAGTTATTTCAAGCCTTAATCCAATTCCAGGCACAATAGTCAAGGAGGTTGCTAAAATGGAAAAAATGCTCGTTAGAGGTGTTACTAAAGACACCGATGTTGCCCGTATCTCAATCGTAGGTCTTACCGATGTTCCCGGTATTGCTTTCAAAATCTTCTCAAAGCTTGCCGCTAAGGACATCAATGTTGATATTATTCTTCAGTCTGTTGGCAGAAACAATACAAAGGACATTGCTTTTACAGTTTCAAAAGACAACGCTCCTGTTGCTATTCAGGCTCTTCGTGACCTCCCCTTTGTTGATGAGGACCTTCCCATTGAATGTGACACAGATGTTGCAAAGGTTTCAGTTGTTGGTGCAGGTATGGAAACACACCCCGGCACAGCTTCTAAGATGTTTGAGGCTCTTTACAACAACGACATCAACATTCAGATGATTTCAACAAGTGAAATCAAGATTTCAGTTCTCATTGATGCAAAGGATGCTGATAAGGCAGTTATCGCTGTTCATGACGCATTTCTCGGCGCTTAATCATCAGCGAAAGGTTGAAACTGATGGACTTTAAAAAAGCGATTAAAAACACTCTTTGCTGTGCCTTGGCAGGTGTTATGCTTTTTGGCTGCACCGCCTGCGGCAGTAAGGACGACGAAACTACCACCACAACAACATCAACCACACAGTCAACTACCGAAACCACCACCGCCGATTTGGGCAATATGAACCCACTTACCGGTGAATACGGACTCAGCGACGATGCAGTTGGCGACAGACCTATTGCAGTGGTTGTTGAAAACTCGGCAGCCGCAAGACCTCAGTGGGGTCTTTCCTCCCCTGATGTGCTCGTTGAAGGTGTTGTTGAGGGCGGAATTACAAGAATGCTTCTTCTTTATTCCGATGTTAACGAAATCCCCAAGGTTGGCCCAATCCGTTCTGCAAGACACGACTTTGTTGAATTTGCAGAATGCTTTGATGCAATTTTTGTTCACTGCGGTTGGAGTATCTACGCAGAAAAGAAGATTAAAAATGACGGTGTAAACAACCTTAACGGAATTCAGAACTACACCCCTAAGTTCTTCTACCGTGACTCTTCAAGAGCTCACAAGGGAACTGAGCATACCGGATACTCAAACGGCAAATACATCAGCGCAACAGTTGATGCAGTGGATTACAGAACTACTGTTAAGCAGGGCTATGAAAGCGTTCTCGGCTTTGTTGCCTATGATTCAGCAGTTACTCCTGCAAATACCTGTAATAATATTTCTTTCCAGTATTCAAGCTCTGCTAAGTATTCTATGAAATATAATCAGGACGACGGTCAGTATTACACCTATCTCGGCTCAAATGCCAGAAAAGATGCTGACGGAGTTCACCTTAACTACAAGAATGTGCTTGTGCTTTATTGCAATGTTAATTCTATGGGTGACTCAAAGGGCTGTGTTGATATGAAGCTTGAAAACGCCAACACAGGCTATTATATTTCAAACGGCGGCTATGAAGAGATTAGCTGGACCAAGAACGGCAGTGCCTCCTCTTCAAAGCTTGTAATTAAGAAAAACAACGGTGAAGCTCTCACCATGAACCCCGGTAACACATACATTGCGCTTGTTCCCACATCACAGAAGAGCGCAACATCCATAGCATAAGTCGCGTCTTTGCCGACTTAATTATCAAAGGTGAATCTAATGAATTTAAAAGGCAGAAATTTTTTAAAGCTTCTTGACTTTACAAGTGAAGAAATTGCTTATCTCATTGACCTTGCCGCTGAGCTTAAGGCAAAGAAAAAGGCAGGTATTCTTCACGATGATTTCAGGGGCAAGAACATAGCTCTTATTTTTGAAAAAACAAGCACAAGAACCCGTTGCAGCTTTGAGGTTGCGGCTCACGATTTGGGACTTGGTACAACATACCTTGACCCCAAAAGCTCTCAGATTGGCAAAAAAGAGAGCATTGCCGACACTGCTCGTGTTCTCGGCGGTATGTTTGACGGCATTGAATACCGCGGCTTCGGCCAGGAAATTGTTGAAGCCCTTGCAAAATATGCAGGTGTACCCGTCTGGAACGGACTTACCAACGAATTTCACCCCACTCAGATTCTTGCCGATTTTCTTACAATAAGAGAGCATTTCGGTTATCTTAAAGGCATTAACTTTGTTTATATGGGTGATGCCAGGTACAATATGGGTAATTCCCTTATGGTTGGTTGCGCCAAAATGGGCCTTAATTTCACCGCTTGCGCCCCTGAGGAGTACTTCCCCGACAAGGAGCTTATTGCTCAGTGCGAAGAAATTGCCAAAGAAAGCGGTGCAGAGCTTCGCTTTATAACCGACCCTATGGAAGCTACAAAAAATGCCGATGTAATTTACACCGACGTCTGGGTTTCTATGGGTGAGCCTGACGAAGTCTGGAAGGAACGCCTTGACGCTCTTCTCCCCTATCAGGTTAATAAAAAGCTTATGGACAACGCAAGCGAAAAGTGTGTATTTATGCACTGCCTGCCTGCTTATCACGACCTTAAAACCGAAGTTGGCAAAACTGTTGGAGAAAAGTTCGGTCTTACTGAGCTTGAGGTAACCGACGAAGTATTTGAAAGCGAAAAATCAATCGTATTTAAAGAAGCTGAAAACAGAATGCACACCATCAAGGCTGTTATCGCCGCAACGGTGTGAGGTTGATTTCAGAATTTTAAGAAAGGATGTGAGGGATTATGCCGATGAAGCTGTTTTATATTACAAACAAGCTTGAGGTTGCTTTAATAGCAGAGAAATACGGCGTTGACCGCATCTGGGTTGACCTTGAAACTCTCGGCAAAGCCGAAAGACAAAAGAATATGGACTCAGTTAAATCCCATCACAGCATTAAGGATATACGCACCATTTCAAAGCTCCTTTCAAAATCCGAGCTTATGGTGCGCGTTAACCCTTGGAACGAAAACTCTGTTGACGAAATAGAAAAAGTTATTGCCGCAGGGGCTGACAGAATTATGCTCCCTATGTGGAAATCCTTTGAAGAAGCAGATGCTTTTTTGAGAGCAGTCAATAAAAGAGTTAAGACAAACCTGTTGCTTGAAACAAAAGAAGCTGTTGAGTGCCTTGATGAAATTCTTGAGCATCCCCTTCTTGAAGAAATTCACATCGGTCTTAATGACCTGCACCTCAGCTACGGCCTTACATTTATGTTTGAGCTTATCCCCAACGGTATGGTTGAAGCTCTTTGCAAAAAAATCAGGGCTAAGGGCATCCCCTACGGTTTTGGCGGCATTGCCCGCCTTGGAGAAGGACTTTTGCCTGCTGAGAAAATTATAGTTGAGCATCACAGAGTAGGCTCAACTATGGCTAATCTTTCAAGAAGCTTCTGCAACACCGATAAGGTTGCAGACCTGAGCGAAGTGGAAAAGGTTTTTGCCGAAAATATGCAGAAAATCCGCGATTACGAAAAAACCTTAACCAATATTTCTGAGGAGGAATATGAAGAAAACTCCAAGGAAATCAAAAAATGCGTCAGAATTATTGTTGCAACCATCAAGGAGCGAAGAGAATGCTCAGATTAACCAAGGATAAAATTTTAACGCTGACAAAAGAATACGGCAATGCCTTTTATCTGCTGGATTCCTGTCAGTTTCAAGAAAATTTCACACGCCTTAGCAACGAATTCAAAAAAATATACGGCAATTTTAACATTGCCTATTCATACAAAACCAACTACACACCGAAGCTTTGCAAAATAATCAACGATAACGGCGGCTACGCAGAGGTTGTTTCCGATATGGAAATGGAAATTGCTCTGCGGGTTGGCGTGCATCCGTCAAGAATTATATACAACGGCCCTATCAAAAACACCGCCAAGGTCAACAGTCTTCTCCTTTCGGGAGGAACGGTAAACCTTGACAGCGTTTATGAGCTTGAAAATATAATTTCACTTGCCGAAATGCACCCTGATAAAACATTTAATGTCGGTATCCGCTGTAATTTTGATGTAGGCGACGGTGTTGTTTCCCGTTTTGGGGTAGATACCGAAAGTGATGATTTTGAAAAGATACTGAACATTTTTAAAGCTTATAAAAATATTCATTTAATAAATCTTCAGTGCCATTTTGCCAAGAGAAATGTTGAATTCTGGCCTGCCCGAGCCGAGGGTATGGCAAAAACGGCACATCGCGTTGCCGGGCTTCTTGGCTATATGCCTGAGAGAATTGACATCGGCGGCGGTATTTACGGCAATATGGAAGACAGCCTGAAGGCTCAGTTCACCGCAAAAATCCCCGAATACAGCGAATATGCCAAAGCGGCGGCAACCGTTTTTAAAGAATATTTCCCCGACGAAAAGCCCGAGCTTGTAATTGAACCCGGCTCTGCCCTCGCAGGCGATTGTATGAAGTTTGTAGGAAGAGTTGAAACAGTTAAAACCGTTCGCGGCAAAACATATATCACTATGCTCGGCAGTCAAAAAAACATCGGTATGGCAGGTATAAATCCGCCTATGGAAGTTATATCAATGGGCAAAGAAAGCTGTGAATTTACAGACGCTGACATTGTGGGCTACACCTGCATTGAGGGCGATGTTATGTTCAAAGGCTTTAACGGCAGGCTGGCTATTGGTGACTATCTTGTTTTTTCAAACTGCGGCTCATATTCACTTGTTATGAAACCACCGTTTATTCTGCCTAACTTCCCCGTTCTTGATGTTTGCGGTAATGAGGTTGAAATAATAAAAAAACAAGAAGCTTTTGACGATATTTTCCATACATTTTCTTTTTAAGGTGAGAATATGTATTCACTTAATTTGTTTTTAAAACGATTTTTCGATATAATAATCAGCGGATTCGCTTTGGTTTTGCTTCTCCCTGTCTGGGTTGCTGTTGCCGTTGCAATTAAAATGGACAGCGACGGTCCTGTTCTTTTTAAGCAAGAGCGCCGGACAAAAGGAGGCCGAGTGTTCCAAATGTATAAATTCCGCTCTATGGTAGTCAATGCCGAGGGAATGGGTACAGGTCTTTTTAACTACGAAAACGACCCTCGCGTTACCAAGGTTGGCAAGTGGCTGAGAAACAGCAGTGTGGACGAATTGCCGCAGCTCTGGAATGTTTTTAAGGGTGACCTTTCACTTGTCGGCCCCCGCCCCTGTGTTAAATATGAGCTCGGTGACTTTGACACTCTTAACAAGAAATATAAAAAACGCTTTGAAGTCAAGGGCGGCATAGCTGGTCTGGCTCAGGTCAAAGGCCGCAATGAAAATTCCTGGGATGAAAAGGTTACATACGATAACCAATACATTGAAGACTTCAAAAAGCAAGGCATTCTGCTTGATATTAAAATTCTTTTTGAAACCGCAATCAAGGTCTTTAAAAAACAAGATATTTACGAAGAAAAAGCAGACAGCTCAATGGATGATGCCGAAGCTGCAAAGCTGGCGGAGGAAGAGATTATCCGCTTAGCCCACCTCCCCGATGAGGAAACAATAACGATGTAAAGGATGACCAAAATGAAAACTGATGTAGCAAACAGATTTATTTGGTTCAAGGGCGAAATATTGAATGTTAACGATGCAAAAATCAATGTTCTTGCGCCCACTTCTCAGTTTGGTTTAAATGTTTTTGAAGGTATCCCCTGCTATTGGAATGAAGAAAAAAAGGAGCTTTATGCCTTCCGCCTTGATGACCATTATGAAAGACTTCTGCGCTCTGCAAGGCTAATTCAGCTGGACTGCCCCTATTCAAAAGAAGACTTTAAAAAGGCTTTTATTGATGTTATTAAAGCTAATGAATACGACGAAAATCTTTCTGTCCGCCAGACATTATTTGTTGACGGATTTGGTTCCTGGGGCTCAGAAGGTCCTGTTGAAATGTTTGTGGCACCTATTCCAAAGGGCAATACAAGCTCTGTTTACAATAAAAAAGGACTTCACTGCTGTGTGACCTCATGGAGAAGAATTTCGGACAATACACTTTCTCCCAGAATCAAGTGCGGTGCAAATTATATTAACAGCCGTGCAGGACAGAGAGAAGCTTTGAGAAACGGCTATGACACTTGCCTTTTTCTCAACGGCAACGGCAAGGTTGCAGAAGGTCCCGGCTCCTGCTTTTTTATGGTAACAGGTAACAAACTTATTACTCCCCTGCTTACTGACAGCGTGCTTGAAAGCATTACAAGAGATACAATCATAAAAATAGCAAAAAATAAAGGCATCACCGTTGAAGAAAGAACAGTTGACCGCACTGAGCTTTACACCTGCGACGAGGCATTTTTCTGCGGCTCTGCAATGGAAATCACTCCTGTTTTATCCATTGACAAATATGACATTGGCAATGAAACCGCAGGAGAAATTACCGCTTTACTTCATAAGGAATACCTTGATGCTGTTACCGGCAAAAATAGTGAATATAAAGATTGGGTAACACCGATTTACGGTGAATAATATGGATAGAACTTTTGTTGACGGTCTTGTTTCGGTAATCACCCCGGTTTATAACGCTGAACGATTTATTACAACGGCGGTAGAATCGGTGATGAAGCAGACCTATAAAAATATTGAAATTATTCTGGTCGATGACTGCTCAAATGACAGCTCCGCCGGAATTATAAATGAGCTTTGCAAAAAATATCCCAACATTGTTTATCACCTGCAGGAGAAAAATATGGGTGCAGGTGTTGCAAGAAACAAGGCTTTAGAATTGGCGCAGGGTCAATATGCCGCATTCCTTGACAGCGATGATATCTGGAAAGAAGAAAAAATTGCAAAACAGATTGAACTTATGCAAAAAACAGGTGCACCCCTTTGCTACACCGCCATTGAAATGATTGACGAAAGCGGAAGTCTTGTTAAATCAAAACGCAAAGTAAAAGAAATCTGCGATTACAGCTACCTTTTGCACAACACGGTTATCCCCACATCAGGTCTTGTGGTTGACCGAAAGCAATGCGGAGACTTCAGAATGCACCTTCGAAGAGGCGGTCAGGATTATGCAACCTGGCTTAAATTGATGAGAAACGGTGCAGTTGCAAGAGGAATTGACGAAGCACTGGTGCAATACAGAATGGTAAGCGGCTCACTGTCGTCAAATAAATTTAAAAGCATTCAGCAGGTTTGGGAAATTCAGACACAGGACGAAAAAATCGGCAAAATCCCCGCCGCATTCCATGTTTTGTGCTTCACCCTTAACGCGTTGAGGAAATATTTATTTTAGGTGATTTTATGGCAGGTAACAGATATATATTATACAAATATGTTGAGTCTGGCGGAGAAGTACTAACCGATGTTAAGGTAAAGCATTTTCACTTTGACAAAGCGCTTACAAAAAAACTGATTTACAATGCCGTTATTTGCGAATTTAAACATAAGGTTTATTATATTGAGGATGAAAAAGGTATTATTCATTATTCAATGGCTATCGGAAAGTGCAGAAAATTTCCATTTCTCAAAAAGAACGACTATATACTCGGACCAAGCTGGACACGAAACGACGCAAGAGGTCAAAAATTGTTAGCTAAAATGTTAAATTACATTTCTGCTGAAATTTTAAAGGAGCATCCAGATGCTAACATTTACACTGTTGTCAGAGAAGAAAACATTGCTTCAACAAAAGGTGTTTTAAAAGCAGATTTCAAAAAAATCGGATATGTTGAAAAAACACCAAAGCTTAAAATTTATTCAAAAGTTCATCTTGACTAAATCAGCCACCGATTGCTCGGTGGCTGAAAATTTTATTTAATTGGCAAAGGAATATAAGCAATAATCATATTAATAATTGATTTAATCAACTCTATAATAAAATCTAATATTGACGGTTGAGACTCTTGAGGCTGTTCCTGGTGAATATTTTCTTCGGGAGCAGTTTCTTCCATTTCAGGGCTTTGGTCGATAAGCTCAACATATTCAATATATGCCTCATCCGTTGCAAGCTCTTCGGTTGATTTTGCCTGGTCAACACTTGCAAGGAGTGCGCCTGCTTTTTCAAGCAGAGCTACATCAAAAGAGTCAACCACACCGTCGTGATTGCAGTCAGCGGCTTCATAAGCGGCTACGCTGACATCGTCTTCAGTAAGCATTCCGTTAGCAAGGCATGAAACAATTATTGAATCTGTGCCGTCATACCAGCCGTCACCGTTGACATCACCGAAAATAACGACGGTGTATTCTCCCACTATTGTTTCTCCGTCTTTGAGAACTGCTTTGGAACCGGTTCCCAATCTTTCAGCTATGGTATCATAACTCCAAACATAACTATCATCGACCATTGTTGTGTACCCATCAAGAGAAACACAACCGGCATCAAGTCCGTAAACTATATTATTTTTGAAGTCCATTTGCAAACCATTGGCGGTTTCAAAACCAATAGCAGGAATCGCTTGGGTTTGCACTTCGACACAATTTGAACATATACGACTTTTTTCACCATCTTGGGTTGCTGTCGGAACAGTTTTAATCACCCACTCATAATATTTATGCTCTGTTTTGGGAAGAACTACACGCTCGCCAATTTCAAATCCGCACATTGAGCAAACATAATACTCAACACCCGTAGAGTTGCATGTTGGTTCAGTTCTGACCACAAGCTTATCATGTTCAATTTTTTCTAAAACCACCTGTTCCGTAGATTCACCACATGTCAGACAAGTATAAAACTCTCTACCCGTTGAAGTGCATGAAGGAGCAGTATAGTGGTGCTCGTAATTATGGTCAACTGTAGGTATTTCCTCACTGTTAACAACATTTTTACACACTGTACAGTTCTGCACCTTTAAACCGGCTTTATTGCAAGTAGACTCACTTTCTACAGTCCATTCTCCGAGAGTATGGGATGTTTTAGAAATAACTGTGTTGTTAACTACTTTTTTGCAAGTTAAACACCTTTGAACATTAAGTCCGTATGAAGTACAAGTAGGACTTAATTCTATCACCCATTCTCCTAATGTATGACCAAAAGCAGGAGTTTCCTCTCTGTTTATTTCATTCAGGCATACAGTACATTTCTGTACAGACACACCTATTGTTTCACAATCAGGTTCACTGATAGTTTCCCATTCACCCGGTATATGGTCAGGTGACGGAATTGTTTCGCTATTAACAACCTCAAAACAAACATTACACTTTTGAGTTTTTAGCCCTGTCTTATCACAGGTCGCTTGATTCTCAACCTGCCATTCGCCCAAAGTATGACCTGTTGCAGGTGTTTCAACTCTTTTAATCTCAGCCTGACATACAGAACATTTCTGCACGGTAACTCCTACTTCTTTACAGGTGGGTTCACTGATAATCTCCCAGTCTCCGGGTGTATGGTCCAATTTGGAGGTTTCGATTCGCTCAATCTCAGTTTCGCAGAATTTGCATTTTTGTACCATCAAACCTGCAACTTCGCAAGTCGGCTCAATAACAGTCTCCCATCCTGCCGAAATATGGTCTGTTTTTGGAATTATCTGACTGTTAAGAATTTCTAAGCAAACAGTACATCTTTGTCTGTTGAATCCTACGTGTTCACAAGTTGGATCACTTTCAACAGTCCACTCTCCGGGAGTATGACCCAAAGCAGCGTTTTCAATTCGTTCAAGCTCAGTATTGCATAACTTACAACTCTGTACCATTAAGCCAACTTCCTTACAAGAAGGTTCACTAAGAATTACCCAACCGGAAGAAATATGGTCAGTTGATGGTATGACTTCACTGTTAAGTATTTCTAAGCATATTATACATCTTTGAACTTTACACCCATCATTTTGACAATTTGCTTCTGTTTCAACTTTCCATTCATCTGGAGTATGACCTAATGCCGCTGTTTCCATTCGTTCAAGCTCAGCTTGGCAAACTAAACATTTCTTTGCTGTAACACCTATTTCTGTGCAAGTGGGGTCACTTACAAACTCCCAATCACCTGAAGTGTGTCCCAAAGCAGGAATTACTTCTCTATCAAACTCAACTGAACAAATTGAACACTTTTTCACTTTGTAACCGTCATCTTCACAAGTTGCTTGCTCTCCTATGATCCAAATATAGGTTGAATGCCCCAAAGCAGAAGTTTCTTTTCTGTCAACTTCAGTGTTGCAAACGGTACAGCGTTGAACAGTTACACCGACTTCATTACAAGTAGCAGCACTAATTTCAACCCATTCAAGCGGCGTATGCTGGAGTTTTGCGAGAACTGTGATATCCTTCTCTTCTCCACAAGTTGTACACTCAAGGCAACTGTATCCCTCAGCAGAACAAGTTGGTACAACATACTTGTTTGCCCAGATATGATCAATCGTAGCTTCATAATTTCTGAGATTAAATTCTTCTCCGCAAACGGTACATTTATCACATTCGTAACCTTGTGAGGTGCAAGTTGGAGCAGAATAATATGTTTCAAGAGTGTGATTCAATATTGGCAAAACTTCTGTATAACTGTCCCCACAATAACATTCATATTGCTTTGTTCCTACATCAACACAGGTGGACTCTTCTATAGTTTTTGAAATGTATGAGTGCTCGTGAGCGACATTAAAATATATTTTAGGAGCCAAATCACTCCAGTCATCGTATCCCAAGGCCTCCCATTCTTCTTGTGTTCCGCCAAAATAAATAGTTTCAAGTTTGGGACAATTATTAAATGCATTTGATTCGATAACATCAACACTTGCAGGAATTCTCGCACTAGCAAGATTATTACAACCAGAAAAAACACCTGAATTTATAAGAGTAATACCATCAGAAATTGTGATTGTTTTTATTACTGATTTTTTATAATTCCAATTCCAATAATTTGGGAAATCATAATCAATATAATAAGAACTATTCATATCACCATTACCATAAACTAGTAATTCACCGTCAGCATATAATTTAGTAAAAGCATTTGAACCACAAGAATACGATTTATAATAATATGGTCTGTCAGAATCACATTCAAGAATAAAATAATTTAAGTAGCTATAATCAGAATTGTAGCCGATGCTTATCGAGTGCCATTGAGAGCTATTGCCCGGGTAGAGTATCTTTTGAGAATCTCCCCCAAGATATAAGGCATCTTCTCGCTCAACATATTTCAAACTAAGCGGTAATCTTAAAAACTCTAACCCGCTACAACCCCAAAAAGCTTCATCGTATATTTTTGTACATCCTTCTGGTATTGTTAACTCCGTCAAACCGGTACAATATCTAAACGCTCCTCCACCTATGTAACTTACTCCTTCAGGTATGGTAATACTTGTCATTTCATCCATACCCTCAAATACACTGCCACCGATACCAATGGTTCCTTCTCTAACTGTATAGTGGCCTTTTACACTCTCTTTTAACTCAACGAGATGTCCCTGAATATATAATTCATTACCGTCAAATGGTAATGCTGTGTTTCTAAAAGCTTCACTTCCGACTGTCATAATTTCACCTAAAATTATGACATTTTCAAGACTTGTGCAATTGTAGAATGTACCTCCATATATATTTGTAACTTGCGAAGGAATTGTAATACTCTTAAGACTTGTGCAGTTTTCAAAAGCCGAATGCCAAATTGCGGTGACACTTTCGGAGATTATTACTTCAACAAGGTTATTACAATCTTTAAATGCACTAGAATCAATCTCTCTAACGCCATCACTTATTACGACCTTTTTAATTTTCGGTTTTAAATGAGTCCACCCATCACCTGAATAATCATAATAAGGACTTCCACTTCCACTAACTAAAAACTCTCCATCATCATACAAAAGCCAAGTAGTTGAAGGACCATACTTTCCGGGCAAAAAGTGCGGTCTTTCTGATAAAGTATCAATCAACAGATAATTTGTTAAATTATCGTTACCTGTGCCAACCGTTATCTGTTCCCACTGACTCAATGTTCCGGGATAGAAAGCAGAAGATAATCCTGTGCAACCTGAGAAAGCATTTGCATTTATATACAAGACACTTGTCGGCATGGTGATACTTGTAATATTAACACAATTATAGAAAGCTTTTGCTGCAATAAGTCTCGTATTTTCTTTCAAGACAAACTCACCAGAAAAATCTGTTTTAACATCAACTAGACAGTTACCTAAATAAAGAACCCCGTTTTCCCAATTTGATTCATCTTTATAAAAAGCTGTACCAGAAAATGTCGATGCCGAAAGAGAAGTAATGTTATTACCGACTTCAATATTTTTGATAGAATCACAGTCACAAAATGCAGAAATTGACCTCATACTATCTGGAAATTTTACACTTTCAACATTTGGCAACTCATAAAAAGTATAAGCACCAATCCGAGTGATACCTTCTTCTATAACTATGGATTTTATAAACTCACTATACTTATACCACGACGCATACTCAAAAAAAGCTATTGGGTCATAATCGTTGGTTGAACCCGAACCGCTCAACACAAGCTTACCAGAATTTTCGTAGAGAGTCCATGTAACGTCACTGCCACAGGTGCCTGTATATACATTCTCTGTAGAAACAACAGACTCATCGTCAGATGAAGTTTCAGTTTGGCCAAAGAACATAAATGTAGCCTCACTCAAAACATCGTTACCTTCTGCTATAACAATAGATTCCCATTGACTTTGATTGCCAAGATAATAGACATCAAAGGCCATGCAGCCATTGAAAGCATCATCACCTACAGAAATAACGCTCACAGGAATTGTTATGTTCACAAGATTAATACAATCACAGAAAGCTGATGCACCAATATTAGTTACACCTTCATTAATCGATACAACTCTAATTGATGCGATATTACCGCTCCATGGTGTGCTTGATGAATCAGCGTAATCATACATATCACCTGTTCCGCTGATTGTAAGGGATCCTGCTGAACTGTCAAGAGACCAGGTGAGATTATCACCGCAGGAGCCTGTTATTTCTTCTGCAGAAGCAGTGAAAGGTAATGCTGACAAAAGCATTACAGCAACAAGAATTATTGATAAAACTTTATGTAAACGGGTTTTCATAGGTATCCCTCCTCGTATAATAAAGTAGTAGTTTTTAGTGTCCCTCTCCAAGGACAATATGCTACACTGTAAATGGTGCTGTGGATTGGTGAATTCCTCCTACCGTTTGACGGTTTACGAAAGGCTCCAACCGCAGACCTTTGCAGTA
>JAFTWE010000021.1 GCA_017465465.1 Clostridia bacterium
AAATATTTCTGGATTATTTCTCTCGCAGGCTGGATTAGCTTCCTTGAGCTTGCTTATGCCAACATTATGTATTGGCTTTATAACTACGGCGGTGCCTGCACAGGCACTCAGTACAGCCTGATTTATGCCCTTTACGGCAATGCCTCCTTGTGGGGTATGCTTGCGGCTCCTTTCTGCATCAGAAAGTGGGGCAAAAAAGCAGTTCTTGTTGTTACAAATTTATTCAATATCGTCTTTATTCTTGCAATTCTTCCTTTTGTGCAGGAGCTTAAATCATCAACTATATGGATGGTGCTTCTCTGCCTTTGGTTCAATGCTCTTATGGGTTCCTTTGCCCATATTCTCAATCCCTCAATTCAGGCAGACATCAGAGATTATCAGCAATATAAAACAGGTGAAAGAATTGACGGTATGTTTGCAACCGTTACCTCAATCGGTACAATCATTACGCTCATTACTTCATCGGTTCTTCCCTTTATTTATGAAAAAGGCGGCATTACCAAAGAAAATGCCGCAGCAGTTACCTCAAATCCCGAAATTCTCGGCAGAGTTCTTGCAGACGGCACAACAGTAGGTGAAATTCTTGCTGACCAGTTAGAAAAGGGGCAGAATAACTACACTAATGCCTATTCGGCTCTTTATGACCCCGATGTTCTTCTTAACCTCCTTCAGGTTTTGGTTATTGTTGCAGGCGTGGGCGCATTCTTAAATGTTGTGCCTTATTTCTGGTATGATTTCAACGAGCGTAAGCAGAAGTCAGTTGTCCGTGTGCTTCAGGTTCGTATGCTCTTTGAAGATTACGGCAACGGTGTTCTCAGCGATGACAAAATTGTTGATGCCGTTGAAATGGTTAAAAACGCAAGAGAATATTCAGTTCTCACACCAAAAGAAATATCCAAAAAAGATTATAAATCAATTAAAGATAAAGCTGAAAGAAAAGCGGCTAAAAAGGCTTATCAGGAAGCAGTAAAACATAACGAAGAAATTGAAATTTCAAAGTTCGTTTGCCGTGAGCTTGATAAATTCTCATCAGACACCGTTAAAGCTCAGCTTGAATACAGCCGTGAAATTTGCGACCGAGGCCTTGACGGAATGCTTAACATTGACCTTGCTGCCGCAAAATCCGAGCTCAGGCAGGCAAAGGCATTGCCCAAGGGCAACGATGATGAAAAGGAATACCGCACCTTTATGGTAAATATGGCTCGCAACAAAGTCAGAGCTTACAAAACGGTTTCAAAATATTATAAAGATACTCAGCTTGTTCAGCCTGATTTCAGCGTTGTTGACAGACTCTTTGACCTTGAGGATGAATGTGATTCTAAGCTCAAAGCTTTGTATCTTGAGCTTTCACAATCAAGAAAAGAAAAGAATTCTGCAAAAGTATCTGAAATTAAAGCAGAAATCAAATCCCTTAAAGCTAAGAAAGAGGATTTAAGAAAACAGCAGAAAGAAGAAATGGATAAGCACGCTCAGTTTAACAGAGCCGCAAAGCCCTATCTTGATGCTAAAAAGCTTCTTACAGACGAAGAAAACTACACTCACTATGAAGACATTCTTGCTAAATATGAAGCTTCAAAAGCCAATGTTGAGTTAGAAAAGCAAAAGCGTATTGCTCAGCAGGAGCGCGAGCAGGCAGAAAAAGAGGCTCGCATAGCAAAGCTTAAGGAAGAGAAAAAGGCGGCCAAGCGCAAATAAGGAGGCTATTATGGAAAGAATATTTACTAAGGGTACTAAAATTCTCGATTCCTACGGCAGAGAGCGTATCTTTAACGGTATGAATGTCTGCGATAAGGGCTGTGCCAACAAAGAAACAGGCAAGCACGATTATGACCTTGCGTGGGACAGCACTTTGGCAGAAACCCTCTATACTCACGGCTTTAATATGATTCGTATGGGTATCACCTGGGATGCTGTTGAGCCTGAACCCGGCAAATATAACACCGACTATCTCAACAAAATCCGCACCTACCTTGACGAATGTGCTCAAAAGGGTATATATGTTTACCTTGATATGCACCAGGATTTGTTCTCCCATTACGGTGAGAGTGTCGGTGACGGTGCGCCCGACTGGGCAACTGACACAGGCAAATACAAGCCTGTTCCCACCAGATTTGTGTGGGCAGAGGGTTATTTCTGGCGCCGCTTTGTTCACAAGGCTTTTGACAATTTTTGGGAAAATAAGGTCATAAACGGCAAAGGGCTTCAGGATTGGTTCAGTGATATGTGGCAGTTCGTAGTCAGCGAATTAGGCTCACATCCCGCCGTTATCGGTTATGATATGTTCAATGAGCCGTTTCCCGGGAAATCGGGCGGCAAGGTTTTCCGCAGTCTTATTAAAAAGCTGGTTGTCACCACTTTAACCGACTCGACAGTGAGCAAAACTCAACTGATTAAAAGAGCGTTAAGCAAAGAAAAGGCAACCGTTCTCAATTTATATAATTCTGAGGTTTTCCGCAAAATCACCTCGGCAGGGGATGCAATAATCAAGGATTTTGACCTTAACAGATATTTTCCGTTTATTTCAAAAGTCTCTTCTTCAATCAGAGAAATTGATAAAGAAAAAATCCTTATTATGGAAAACAGCTATTATTCAAACCTCGGCATCCCTTATTCCTGCCCGTTGCCTGAGGTAGGCGGTAAGCCCGACGGTAATGTAATTTTTACCCCTCACGCTTATGATTTAATGGTAGATACCCCTGCATATAAATATGCAAGCAATGACCGTGTAGGCTCAATTTTTGCCGAGCATAAGCGTTCACAGGAGCGTTTGGGAATTCCGGTTATAGTAGGTGAGTGGGGCGGCTTTTCAGAGGGTAACGATTGGTTCCCTCATGTAAAATTCCTCCTCGGTCTGTTTGACAGCTATAAGTGGAGCAACACCTATTGGGCGCACTTCGGCGGTCTTTTTGAAACAGAGCTTTTCAAAGATGTTCTCACAAGACCTTATCCGAGAGCTGTTACAGGTGAAATTACAAGCTATTGCCACAACAGAGAGGAAGAGTCCTTTACTCTCACATATAAGCAAAGGAAGGCTTACGATGCACCTACCGAAATCTTCGCTCACAAGCCTGTTAAGAGCGTTGAAACAGACGGTGAATATACAATCACTCCAATCGAAAACAGCCAAGGCTCGGTGATTACTCTCAACACAGGAATAGGCGAACACTCAATAAAAATAATGTTTTAATCAAAGTATCTCCGACTAAGGTTGGGGATGCTTTTTTGCTTTCTTATGTAAGGCAAGGTGATTTTTGATACACCGAAAAACATATTGCTTTTTAATTTTTTTGTGATATAATAATCGTGCGACACAGTTTAATATTGGCTCAAATAGACATACTGTTGGTAAAAACGTATGTCTTGGTGTTTATCTCTATTTGGGCTAACTGTGTCGCAGCAGAAATCAAGCATCGTTTTTCAGTGCGTGGTTTCGGCTGCGCACTTTTTTATTTTTTGTATCTTATTTTGACCCTGTCACACGCACATTTTAAGCTGATGAGGCATTGTCCGAAAGGATTTTCAAGTGGGCAGTAAGTCAAATAAGTGAAGCCGACGGATTTGAAAAAGTCCGTCGGTGTTTTTATGTGTAAGTCTTTTTGATGAAAAAGCCCCCGACTTCGGTCGAGGGCTTGAGCTTTTATATAGCTAAAATGTTAAATTCACAAGTGAATTCCTTTTCATTGAAAACAAGCTCTTCTCTCTCTGTTGAGATGGGGTTTGTCTTGTAGTCAATGGTGAGGTATGTATTCTCAACTTCGGGAAGATTATAGAAATATCTTGCATCTCTTATATCCTCTGTTGAATAGTGGATAGCCTTAAAGCTGAAATCCTTGTGAGAATTACTCTTGATGTGAAGCTGTGTTTCACCGTCAGATATAACTGCCCAACGGGTGCCGCATCTTGAGGAGCTTTCCTGAGCTACGAAGAAGCTTTCATACATATCGGTAACGGTTGTGCTGTAAAGACCTGTTTTCCAAGCCTTAACCTTATCAGGATAGCTTTCTTTTTCGCCGAGGCCGAAGTATTCCACATTTTCAAATTCTTTCGGAAGAACAAGCTTAAGACCGAAGTGGGGGAGTGACGGTGCATTTTCTCTTACCTTAACATCGCATTTAACATTGATGCTTGTGTCAGAAAGAACGCTCCATAAAGCCGTCATTTTAATAACAGGAGGTCTTGAATGTGAGCCGAGGGAAAGCACAACCTCAATAACTGCCTTATCACCGTTTGCCTCTTTCAAGGTGCAGGAATATGTTTTTTGCTTAATTTTGTCAAAGCGCTCAAGCATCCAGTTTTCATATCCGCCGTTGTAGCTTTCAGGGCGGAAAATGTCAAAGCAGATGTTCTCCTTGATAATATCCTTGCCTGCCTTTTTAAATGAGCAAACCTGACCGTAAACCTTGTCAAATTTAACCTCAGTGTTGCCAACAGCAACGGTAATATAACGCTCGTTTTCTTCTGCATTAACTGTGTTGGTTTCAGCTTCAACACCCTTTGAATTACAGCTTTCACCTAATTCAAACTGCAAAAATCCCTGCTCATAGCCCTTTTCTGCCCAAGGCTTATCAGCACTTAACTTAAATGAAAGGGTAAGAATGCAGTTGTCTTTTTCTTTGATTTTGTCAGCGTCAAATAACTTTAAATCAACCTTTTCCATAGGAGCAATGTTAAGCGCAGAGGTTTCACCCTTAAGAATTTCCTTGCCGTTTGCGCTCACATTATATTCAATATAAAGGTCGCTGAGGTCAGCAAATCTTCTCTTGTTATATACGGTAACTGTGCCGTCGTTGTATTCACCGCAGAAAGGCTCGTAGCATTTCTTTAAGTCAAAATAACCGGGGCGAAGAGTGCGGTCTGTGTTTACAACACCGTGAGCACCGCCCATTTCTGTTGAGTTAATAAATTCACAGTCGCGGCGGATAAAATACTGCATTTCACCTTTGTCGTTGGGGATTTTCAGCGCATGTTCTGCAAATTCCCAGACACAGCCGCCTGAGAAGTTTTCAAACTTATCCACCAAATCAAAATATTTGTAAACCTCACCTGTGGAAGAAGCACAAACATATTCGCACATATAGAAAGGCTTGTCATATTCACCGTTTTTAAGATAATTTTCGATGTAATCCGCCCCTGCATACATACGGCTTTCAACATCAGAAATGTCAGCAAAGCATTCTCCCTCAGGAACAGCCTTGAATTCAAGATGGCTGTTTTCGTAGTGAACAAGTGCATCTGCTCTGCGGGATTTGATATATTCCCTCATTGCTCTGTGGTTAACACCTGCACCGCTTTCGTTGCCAAGAGACCACATAATAACGGAAACTGAGTTTTTGTCTCTTTCAAAAAGTCTCTTAGCTCTGTCAACATAAGCTTCTTTCCAATCAGGTGAATTAGAAAGAGAAGACCATCTTGTCCAATCCCAGTCCTCTTTGGTGTTGTAGCCCATACCGTGAGTTTCAAGGTCAGCCTCGTCAACCACATAGAAGCCAAGCTCATTGCAATGTTCACAGAATCTCGGGTCATTGGGGTAGTGAGAGGTTCTGATGCAGTTGATATTTGCACGCTTCATTATGTAAAGGTCCTCAAGCATATCCTCTTCACTCACTGCCCAGCCCGTAACAGGGTGAACATCGTGGCGGTTAACGCCTCTGAGGATTTCACGCTTGCCGTTAATCAAAAGCTTTTTATCCTTGATTTCAATTTTCTTAAGGCCTGTTTTTATGGCAATAAATTCGCCCTCGCACTCAATTAAAAGAGTGTAAAGATAAGGCTGCTCAGCATTCCAGAGAACAGGGGAGTCAACAGTAAAATCAAATTTACCATCAAAAGTACCCTCACAAACCACATTCTTGTTGCTGTCAAGGAACTGATATTTACCATTGCCGATTAAGTCTACACTGATGTCACACTTTGAAAAATCATCGTTAAAGCAGGTGTCAACCTTAACATCTTCAATATGATTTTCAGGTCTTGCAAGGAGGTAAACGTCTCTGAAAATACCCGAAAGTCTGAAATAGTCCTGGTCTTCCAGGTAAGAGCCGTCGCACCATTTAACAACCATAACGGTGATACGGTTGTTGCCCTTGACAAGCTTATCTGTAATGTCAATTTCACTTGTGCAGTGGCTGACCTGGCTGTATGCGCAGAATTCACCGTTAACATAAAGATAGAAGCATGAAGAAACACCCTCAAAGTTGATGTAAACCCTGTCTGCTATTTCGTCAAGAACAATGTCCTTAAAATAAATACCGCAAGGGTTTTCATCGGGAGTGTAGGGCGGGTCAACCGAAAAGGGATATTCAAGGTTGGCATACTGAATTTCATCATAGCCTCTGTCAGGGTATGTCTGCCAGCAACGGGGAACGGTGATATCGTCACAGCCGTCAGTATTAAAATCCTCTGCTACAAAATCTGATGTAACATCGGCAATATTATTGAAAAACTTAAACTTCCAATCACCCGATAAAAGGGTAAGTCTGCAGGAATCCTCACGCTTTTTGGTGAGTGCATTCTCTTTGTTGCAGAAAGGAATGTAATATGCTCTGGGTTCTTTTGTTCCGAAATGGAGAACATCGAGCATTTTGTGATACTGAGTAAAAAACATTTTTAAAACCTCCTTTGAGTCCTCTCTATGGTATCATAAATCTTCCCATAAATCAACAAAAAAGAGCCGATAAAACGGCTCTTAAAGAATATTTTAATCTTCTTCAGATAGCAACCACACAATATCGACTTTTAAAATTTCAGCAAGAACCCTTACTTCATAATCCGCAACAAAACGAGTGCCCGCCTCTATACGGCTGATACTGTCCCTTTCCAAAATAATACCGTTAATTTGAAGTTGTGCGGCGAGCTCACTTTGAGACAATCTTAATTTCTGTCGAGCTTCTCTGACTCTATTGCCGCAAATATTTTTCTTACCATTATAATCGTAGATTTTCATACAATCAACTCCGTTCAAAATGTGTTAAAGTTCAACATTTTTCTTGACTTTAGCACATTTAAGTTTTATAATGGTGTTAAAGATCAGCATTGCGGTCTTAATAATCAAAGGAAAGGATGTTTTTATGGAAGAAAAAAATGGTTTCAAAAACTTTTTGTGTAGTAAACTGGGGAAAGTTGTGATGATTGTTGTTTTATATGCAATTATTTTTACTTTAGTTGCTCTGCTGGTAGAGTTTTACCACGGACCTGAAATTGTTCAATTGATAGTAATTTTGATTTTTGGCTTCTTTGGATGGAAGGCTTTGGATAGAATCCAACCTCGGATGTTTTTATTCTTACCGGTAATCGGCTGGGTAATCTATATCGCTGTAAAAGGTGTTCTTTCTGCGATTGTTGGTATGTTTGTAACACCATTTGTCATATCTAAAAAAATTGCTCAAGAAATTCAAAAAACGCTGTAGGATTTTAAAGGAGGTTTAAATTTGAAAAAATTAGCCAATATTATATGCGCTGTTTTAATTGTAATAGGTGCGATAGTTGCGATATGTTATGCAACTCACGAAGAAGAAAAATCAATGCAAGAAATGTATCCGAACGGAACTGTTACAGTTGACGGAAACGGAAATGGTGCAGTTGTGCATTTTTGGGACTATGGTATGACTGAAAGAAAAGAAACAGAGAGAAAAATTACTGCCGGAGTAGGCTTCGGTATTTATACATTGGCAATAATAGGCGGTAGATATTTCATCACTCTCAAAAAGAAAACAAAAGAAGAAATTAAAAAAATGGAAAATACCCAAGGAAGTGACTTTTTATTATGATAATCAAACCAAATCCGGTTAAAATTGATGCACTTTATGAGCGCCTTAAAAAGAGTTCAGACAAGCTTGCAAAATACTCTATTCCATTTTGCGTGTTGATGCTTGTTGGGGTTGTGTTAATTATGTTCATTTTAGGTGAACTTGTTGATGATTTAAAAAGCATAGATGTTGATGATCTTTTTAGTGTTATTCCTGTGTTAGCGATAGTTGGAGTTGTGCTTGGATTTATTGTAAAATCATTTATCAAGAATATACTTTTGAAGGAAAACGCTACATTAATTTCTGAAATCAAGAATAGCGGAATAAAAATAGAAGGTGAGCTTATTACAGGCAGAATGATGAAAATGGACGAAAGAACTACAACAAAGTCCAACTCTGCTGTTCAGGTAATTCCCAGAAAGTCAAACGATGTAGCTTTTAAGTTGTCACAAATTAGTAATATTGAAGTATCTGACAAGCGTATTCAAGAAACTGATTACAGCAAATTCTGTGCAATAACAGTAGGTTCTGAAAAATACTATTTGATGTGCCTTGATGATAATGATGCTGTTGAATTGAGAAACTATGTTTTAAATTTAAGTAAATAAAAATATGCTAAGTAGAAAGGGAGAGCGCAGTGCTCTCCCTTTTTTCTTTTGTTCGTAAGTCCTTTTAGGCTCCCACTATTGAAATAGGGGGAGCTGTCACGAAGTGACTGAGGGGGTGAAGATTAGATAATAGATAATAAGTAATATTGAAAAGATAAAAGCTAAAGGAGCGTTATTAAATTAAAACAAAAACCGCACCTGCCAAAGCAAATGCGGTTTAATTTTATAACACTTTTGACAAAAATTCCTTTGCTCGGTCTGAATGAGGGTCTTCAAAAAACTCTTTCGGGTTTCTGTCTTCAAGAATTTTACCCTCATCAATAAAGAACAGTCTTGTGCCTACCTCTCTTGCAAATCCCATTTCGTGGGTAACAATAACCATTGTCATTCCTGAATCTGCAAGGTCGCGCATAACATCGAGAACTTCGCCAACCATTTCAGGGTCAAGGGCTGAGGTAGGCTCGTCAAAGAGGATAACCTCAGGGTTCATTGCAAGCGCTCTTACAATGGCAACTCTCTGCTTCTGACCGCCTGAAAGGGTGGAGGGATAAACATCAGCCTTATCTTCAAGGCCGATTCTCTTAAGAAGAGCAAGTGCCTCTTCTCTTGCCTTAGCCTTGATTTCTTTTTTGCTGAGCTTAGTTTCTTTTCTCATTTTGTTGCCCACATAAACAGGAGCAAGCATAATGTTTTCAATAACTGTCTTGTTGTTAAAAAGGTTAAACTGCTGAAAAACCATACCGATTTTACGGCGGTGAATGTTAATGTCAACCTTCTGGTCGGCAATGTCTGTGCCGTTAAAAATGATACTGCCCGAGGTGGGGTCTTCCATGCAGTTAAGGCATCTCAAAAAGGTGGATTTACCTGAGCCTGACGGGCCGATGATAACAACCTTTTCACCCTTTTTGATAGTGGTGCTGATGTTATCAAGAACCTTGTTATCACCAAAGCTTTTGCAAAGATTAACTACTTCTATCACTTTTCTTCAGGCTCCTTTCCATAAGTTTGATAAACATAGAAATAACAAGAACAAGCACAATGTAAATGAGAGCCATTACAATATACGGCACCATAAACTCGTAGCTGTTTGAGCCGATGTAGCTGAATGCAACATAAAGGTCAGTTGCACCAACAAAGCTTACAACGCTTGTTTCTTTAATAAGGGTGATAAATTCATTACCCATTGTGGGGAGAATGTTTTTAATTGCCTGAGGGATGATTATTTTAATCATTGAAACGGAGAAGGGGAGACCGACTGCACGGCCTGCCTCCATCTGACCGAGGTCAACAGCCTGAATACCGCTTCGCATAATCTCAGATATGTAAGCACCGCTGTTAAGACCAAAAACGAGGAGTGAAACCTGCACACCGGTTAATTTAACTTCCATAAGCGGAAGAAGAACATAATAGAAAATCAAAAGCTGAACAACCATCGGTGTTCCTCTGAAAACATTTACATAAAATCCGCAAATGCTGTTGAGAACCTTCGGAAGTGTTTTGTATTTGGGCATTGTTCTGACAGTTGCAATAAGAGTACCGATAACAATACCAATCAATAAGCCTGAAACGGCAATTATAAGAGTGTTCTGCAAGCCTTCAAGAACGCTGTTGTATCCGCCCTGTTCCCAGAAGATTCGCCAGAATACTTCAAGTTTTTTTTCAAAACTACCCATATTTTCAATCCTTTAAAAAGCCTCACCGCGTGGGCGATGAGGCCTTGTTATGTTTAATTTAATGCAATAAATTATGCAACAGCGTTGATAGCTTCAACAATGCTTGCTGCAGGAGCGGCGTCAATAATAACCATATCAATGTTGCCGTTAATCATATCCTGAACTGCAAGTGAGCCTGCTTCATAAGTTTTGCAGTCTGTGGGAAGACCGTCAAAGCCCCAGTCTGCATCGCCCTGAACATAATACATACCTGTTGTACCGTTCTGAACACCAACAACCTTATCCTTTGTGTAGCCGTTGAGGATAGCGTTTACATCGTCAGCAGTTTTGCAAGCGTCAAATGTTGTGTCGTCGCCCTTAACGATAACCTGCTGTGAAGCCTGATAGTAAGAATCTGAGAAAGTAACGTGTTCTTTTCTTTCTTCGTTAACTGTAAGGCCTGCCATTGCGATGTCACACTGATGCTGACCAACTGAAAGGCAAACAGCTTCAAATTTCATATTGTTAATAACAAGTTCCATGCCGAGGTAATCAGCAAGAAGCTTTGCAATTTCCATATCGATACCGTAGTATTTGTCACCCTCCATATATTCAAATGGAGCAAATGCGGCGTTAGTAGCAACTACGAGCTGGTCTTTGCTTGTGTCAAGGGGAGCGCTCTCAACAGCAACAGGCTCGCCGTCACCGAAATAACGGTCGCAGATTGTGTCAAATGTGCCGTCTTTCATAATCTGAGCAATGAAAGTGTTAACCTTTGCAAGAAGCTCGGGCTGATTTTTGTCAACACCGAAAGCATAATCTTCTTCTGTGAGGTTAATGTTGATTACTTTTGTTGCGGGGGTTTCGGGTTCTTTTGTCTGAGTGTCATCTGAGCAGCCTGCAAGAGCAAAAACGCCAACTACAAGCACTGCGCAGAGGATGAGTGAAATAATCTTTTTCATTTTTAATTCCTCCGTCAATAATTTTGGTGAAGTCATTATACTACCGTATGCAAAAAAAGTCAATGTTTATAAACAATTTATGTATATTTAATCATAGTTAATAAAGTATATTGACATCTTCTATTGAAAAAAACGAATATCTGTGTTAAAATTACTGAGTATTTTTATGTGAAACGGAGTGCAATTATGAAAACGAGTGTAAGCAGCTACAGCTTTTCATCTTATTCTGATAAAACAGGCGCAACCCAGAAGGATTTAATCAAAAAAGCCAAGGAAATGGGCTTTGATTCTATCGAGTTTATCGACCTTTCACCTGAAAACGGCTTAAGTCAGAAGGAATATGCAGAAGTTCTGAGAGAAGAAAGTGAAAAAGTCGGTCTTCCCATTGCTAACTACACAATCGGTGCAGACTTTTTAAACTGTGATGATTTCAATAAAGAGGTTGAGCGTCTTTGCGCTCAGGCTGATATTGCCAAAATCCTCGGCGCAAAGGGTATGCGCCACGATGCAACAGTAGGCTACAAATCAGAAGAAAAATCATATAAGAGCTTTAACGAAGCTCTTCCCGTGCTGGCAGACGGTTGCCGTCAGGTTACCGAATATGCCAAAACCCTCGGCATTGCCACAATGGTAGAAAATCACGGCTTTTTCTGCCAGGAAAGCAGTAGGGTAGAGCGCCTTGTGGGTGCAGTTGGTGACCCTAACTTCGGTTGGCTTGTGGATGTGGGCAACTTCCTTTGCGGTGATGATAACCCCGCATCGGCTGTAGGCAGAGCGGCGGCATTTGCAAAATATGTTCATGTTAAGGATTTCCACATAAAAAGCGGCAGTGAGTTTGACCCAGGTGACGGATTCTTCACCACAAGAGGCGGTACATATCTTCGCGGTGCAATTCTCGGTCACGGCAATGTTCCTGTTTTCCAGTGCCTCAAAACTCTTAAAAGAAGCGGCTATGATGGTTATGTCAGCGTTGAATTCGAGGGAATGGAGGATAATATCCCTGCCCTTGAAATATGCCTTGAAAATTTAAAGAAAATGTTAAATTCACTTTAAGAGGTGGCAAAAATGAAAAATGCAGTTAAGGTTTTAATCTTTGTTCTTGCTGTTGTAATTATCGGTGCAGGCGCAGTTTACGGGTATCTCAATTACGCTGTCAGCGATTTTGTATATACAGACGGTGCAAAAAATGATACCGTTCAGCTAAACGATTACACAGGCGATGAAAAAGAAGTTGAAATTCCCGAAAAAAACAAGGGAAAAACCGTAACCTCTGTTGCGGCAGAAACATTTTTAAGAAGTGACATCACAAGCGTTATAATTCCCGATACGGTAACAGTAATTGAACAAAAAGCTTTTTATGAATGTGAAGAGCTTGAAACTGTTAAAATGAGTGAAAATGTCAAAGAAATCGGTGAAGGCGCATTTATCAACTGCAGAAAGCTCAAGTCTGTGCGCATACCTGCAAGCCTTGAAAAAATCGAAGGTGCGGCATTTTACGGTTGCGAAAATCTCACCTTTGAAATTGCCGAGGGTGCTAATTTTGTTTATGAAGACGGTGTACTTTACGATAAAGCAAAGACTACTGTTTATTGGGTAAGCGGCAGTAAGGATTTATCTTCATTCACTTTCCCGTCAAGCGTTACTGAGTTTTTGCCTTATGTTCTCTCAGGCCACAATGAATTGGTTACCTTCACCGTTCCAAACGGAGTTAAAACTATTCCCGACAGTATGTTTGTTTCCTGCTTAAATCTTGAAACAGTAATAATCCCTGAGTCTGTAACCGCTATCGGCTCAACCGTTTTCCTTGGTGACAGCAAGCTTAAGGAAATTACTCTTCCACGAACGGTAGAAACTATCGGCAAAAACAACTTCCCCGTTAAGGGCAAAAGTGACTTTGTGTTAAAGGTATATGAAAATTCATCAGCTCATTTCTACGCTCAGGAAAATGATATTAACTTTGAAGTTATCAAATAAGGTGCAAATATGGAATACAGAATTGAAAAAGACTCAATGGGTGAAATGAAAGTCCCTGCAGATAAATATTGGGGCGCTCAGACCCAGCGCAGTTTTCAGAATTTTAAAATCGGCAATGAAAAAATGCCTCTTGAAATTATCCGTGCCTTCGGTATTTTAAAAAAGGCGGCGGCAAAGGCAAACAATTCTCTCGGTAAGCTCTGCGATGAGAAGTGTGAGCTTATTATGTCTGTGTGCGACGAGGTTATAAACGGCAGTCTTAACAGCCATTTTCCTTTGGTAGTCTGGCAGACGGGCAGCGGAACTCAGTCCAATATGAACTCAAACGAGGTTATAGCCAACAGAGGCAATGAGCTTGTAGGCAAAAAGCTTCTTCATCCTAATGATGACATAAATATGTCCCAAAGCTCAAATGATACATTCCCCACAGCAATGCACATTGCCGCTGTTATGAGCATTGAAGATGAGCTTCTTCCTGTTCTTGATGAGTTTATTTTAACTCTTTCACGCCTTGAAAAAGAAAACAGCGATGTTGTTAAATCAGGCAGAACTCATTTGCAGGATGCAACTCCAATTAAGTTTTCCCAGGAAATCAGTGCCTGGCGTGTAATGATAGAAAAGTCAAAATATATGATTGAGTGTTCTCTTTCAGGTCTTCGTGAGCTTGCCCTGGGCGGAACTGCCGTGGGTACTGGCCTCAATGCACCCGAGGGCTTCGGTGAAGAGGTTGCAAAGGCCGTTAGTGAAATCACAGGCAAAAGCTTCACTTCACAAGAGAATAAATTTCACGCCCTCACTTCAAAGGATGCACTTGTGTTTGCCCACGGAGCATTAAAGGCTCTCGCGGCAGATATGATGAAAATTGCCAATGATGTTCGCTTTCTTGCAAGCGGTCCGAGATGCGGTCTTGGTGAAATTTTTATTCCCGAAAATGAGCCGGGCAGCTCCATTATGCCGGGCAAGGTCAATCCCACTCAATGCGAGGCTGTTACAATGGTCTGCGTTCAGGTTATGGCAAATGACACTGCCGTTGGCTTTGCCGCTTCTCAGGGCAATTTTCAGCTTAATGTGTTTATGCCTGTGTGCGCTTATAACTTCCTGCAGTCAGTCAAGCTCCTTGCAGACAGCATAAAATCCTTTAACATTAACTGCGCTGTGGGTATCACCGCAAACCGTGAAAAAATGCACGAGAATCTCCACAATTCCCTTATGCTTGTAACAGCGCTCAACCCCTACATCGGATATGACAATGCCGCCAAAACCGCTAAAAAAGCCTTTAAAGAAAATATTTCGTTAAAGCAGGCTTGCGTTGAGCTTGGATTTTTAACTGAGGCGGAATTCGACAAGGTTTTTCACCCGGAAGAGATGGTGTAATGAAATATTCAGCTTGTGTTTTTGACCTTGACGGAACTCTCCTTAATACTCTTGAGGATTTAAAAAATTCCGTCAATTACGCTTTAAAAATTAAAAATTACCCTCAAAGAACTGTCGAGGAGGTCCGTTCCTTTGTTGGTAACGGAATACCGATGCTCATAAAAAGAGCCGTTCCCCAAGGAACAGCTGAAAGCGACACTCAGGAAACGCTGAGAATATTCAAAGAGCATTATTCGGTTCATCTAAATGATAACACAAAGCCCTATGACGGAATTTGTGAATTGCTTGAATATTTAAAGCAAAAGGGCATCAGAACCGCCGTTGTTACCAATAAGGCGCACCTTGCCGCAAATGAGCTGATAAAAGGCTTTTTCGGCGAGCTGATAACCCTCACTGTCGGGCAAAAAGACGGTGTTCCCACAAAGCCTGACCCCACCTCACTTTTTGAGGCGGTTAAAAGCCTTGGCTGTGACGGAAAAGATGTTTTATATGTGGGCGATTCAGATGTTGATGTATTTACCGCCCACAACGGCAATTTAAAATGCGTGGGCGTAACCTGGGGCTTCAGGAGCCGTGAAAGCCTTCTTTCGGCAGGGGCGGATTTTATAGCAGATACACCTCAGGAAATAATCAGAATAATTGGATAATAATTTTCAAATCGGGCAATAATCTAATTGTCCGATTTTCTTTTGCTGTACATAAATTTAAAGGAGCGATTTGTGTGCAGTTTACAAAGGTTGAAATATGCGGTGTTGACACCGGAAGATTAAAGGTGCTTAAAGAAAAAGAAAAAATGGAGCTTCTCAAAAGGGCAAAAGAAGGGGACACAAAAGCCCGTGAAGATTTAATAAACGGCAATCTTCGTCTGGTACTCAGCGTAATTCAGCGTTTTTTAAACCGCGGTGAAAACCCCGATGACCTGTTTCAGGTGGGATGCATCGGGCTTATAAAGGCTATAGATAATTTTGATACCTCCCACGATGTAAAATTTTCCACTTATGCAGTGCCCATGATAATCGGTGAAATCCGCCGTCATTTAAGGGATAACAACTCAGTTCGAGTCAGCCGTTCAATGCGAGACACGGCGTACAGAGCCATTCAGGTAAAAGAAAAGCTTTCAAACGAGCTTCAGCGTGAGCCTACTGTTGAAGAAATCGCACAAGAGCTTGAAGTGAAAAAAGAAGCCGTTGTACTTGCAATGGAGGCAATCGTTGAGCCGGTTTCTTTGTATGAGCCTGTTTATAACGACGGTGGAGATGCAATATATGTAATGGACCAGATAGGGGATAACAACACTGCCGACAGTTGGATTGATGAAATTCTTTTAAAGCAGGCAATAGAAAATCTGTCTGAAAGAGAAAAAAGAATTTTAAATCTCCGCTTTATGCTGGGTAAAACCCAGACCGAAGTAGCAAAAGAGGTAGGCATATCCCAAGCTCAGGTCAGCCGCCTTGAAAAAGGAGTGCTGAAGAAAATTAAGTCATAATCTCAGGCTTCCTTGTGTAAAGTAGGGGCGTCAACCTGACGCCCGAAATGACTTTACACAATTTAACAGCAAAGAATAGTAAGGGCGGGTCTGTGCCCGCCCGAAAAATCATCTCCGAAAACAGGTATCAACCTGTCATAGGAATTACTGACCGTAATATGCGTTTTTGCCGTGCTTTCTGTAGTAGTGCTTATCAAGGAGCTGCTGCTGAATATCGTCACACCTGTTAATAGCAATGTCGTGCCAGGCCATAAATGCAACCTCTTCAAGCACAACCGCATTGTGAACTGATTCCACCGGGTCCTTGCCCCAGGTAAATGGTCCGTGATTTGCCACAAGAACTGCGGGAACAGCATTGTAGTCAATATCCTTGAAGGTTTCCACAATCACATTGCCTGTTTCTGCTTCATAAGCGCCAAAAATCTCTTCCTCTGTCATTCTTCTTGTGCAGGGGATATCGCCGTAGAAATAGTCAGCATGAGTTGTGCCGAGCGCCTTAACAGGAATGTTGCCCTGAGCAAAAACCGTTGCCCACCTTGAATGGGTGTGAACAACACTGCCGATATCAGGGAAATTGCGGTAAAGCACAAGGTGAGTGGGTGTGTCGCTTGAGGGCTTGTATCTGCCCTCAACAACCTTGCCTGTTTCAAGGTCAACCACCACCATATCCTCAGGGGTCATCGTGTCATATTCAACACCGCTTGGCTTGATAACCACAAGACCCGATTCGCGGTCAATAGCGCTCACATTGCCCCAGGTGAACGTAACCAGGTTATATTTCGGAAGCATAAGGTTTGCCTTGCAAACTTCTTCTTTTAATTTTTCTAACATATTTTATCCCTTCAATTTCCATACAAGGTCAGACACAATAAGCTCTTTTTCAAGGCTTTCAGGTGTTGTGTCTTTATCAATATGGATAAACTCAATATCAAAAATTCTTGCAAAATCTCTCATCATTTCAGCGTCAATATCATAGCTGAGCACGGTGTGATGTGCACCGCCTGCAAGAATCCAGCATTCAGCGCCTGTCTGAAGATTGGGCTCAGGCTTCCACATAACCCTTGCAACGGGGAGATTAGGCATTGTCTGGGTAGGCTTAACACATTCAATATCCTGAACGATAAGGCGCATTCTGCCGCCCATATCAATAAGAGAAGCAACAATGGCTTTGCCTGCCTTGCCTTCAAATGTAAGGCGTGCAGGTGGCTCTCTGTCACCGATTCCAAGGTGATGAACCTCAATCTGCGGCTTGTCTGCGGCAACACTGGGGCAAACCTCAAGCATGTGAGCGCCAAGGCTTATGCCGTTTTCAAGGTCGTAGGTGTAATCTTCCATAAACACACTTTTTTCGCCCATAAATTTCATAACAGCGTTAAGTGCGGCAGTTTTCCAGTCACCCTCGCCGCCATAGCCGATGCCGTGACCCATAAGGTTCTGTGTAGCAAGGCCGGGGAGCTGTTTCATACCGTATAAATCCTGGAAAGTGTTGCAGAATGCGGCGCAATCCTCTTTATCGAGCATCTTTTTAATGGCAACTTCTTCTCTTGCCTGATAACGGATTGATTCAATATCATCCGTTGCAATAGTGTAAAGCTCTTTGTATTCGGCCATTTTAGCCTCAACCTCTTCGTCGGTAACGGCTTCAATTTCCTCTGCCAACGCGCCAACAGGCCAGGTGTTAACCTCCCAACCGAATTTGCGCTGAGCTTCAACCTTGTCACCCTCGGTAACTGCAACCTCACGCATATTGTCACCAAAGCGCATAACCTTAAGCTCTTTGCTGAATGCAACACCAAGAGCCACATTCATCCATTTGCCGATTCTCTTCTGAATATCCCCGTCAGACCAATGACCCATAATAACCTTGCGGGGCTTTCTCAGCCTTGCGCCAATGAAGCCGTGCTCTCTGTCACCGTGAGCACCCTGATGAAGATTCATATAATCCATATCAATCTCTTCATTGGGGATACTTTTATTAAACTGAGTGTGGAAGTGAAGCCAGGGCTTCTGCAAGCTTTCAAGGGCATTTATCCACATCTTTGACGGTGAGAATGTGTGGCAGAATGTGATAATACCTGCACAGGTGCCGTCATAATTTGCTTCTTTAATAATATCTTCAGCACCTTTTGATGTTTTAACTGTGCCTTTGTAAATGATTTCGCAGGGGAGTACACCTGATTTGTTAAGACCGTCTGTGATGATAATGCTGTCTTCATCAACCTGCTTTAAGGTTTCTTCACCGTAAAGGAACTGACTGCCTACAACAAACCAGAATTTATAATCACTTTTTTTCATCATAATTAACTCTCCTTATTTAAGGCTTTTGATTGCAGCTTTCTGAATTTCAACGCCTGCTGAATATTTTTCGATGTATTTATCAAACACAGCCTTTTCTTTAGTGTCGGGTTCTTTAATTGAAACCTCAGCACCTGCAAAAACCTTGCTGTCAAGGTATTCGCTCAATGTTTCGCCGTCAGCCTTGTTTTTGAGGTACTGTGCCAGTGTTGCAATACCCCAGGCGCCGCCCTCAGCAGCAGTTGTCATAACAGAAACGGGAACACTCAGCGCTGATGACATAAGAATCTGAGCCACATCCTTTGTTTTGAAAAGACCGCCGTGACCGAGGAGCATTTCAACCTTAACATTCTCCTTTTCGGTGAGGATGTCCATACCGATTTTAAGAGTTGCAAATGAAGAATAAATAAGGCTCTTTGCAAGGTTCGGGAAGCTGAAATCAGCATCAGGCATACGAACAAGCATAGGTCTGCCCTCGGGAATGTTGTCAAGAATTGTTTCACCTGAGAAAAGGTTGTAGGTTACAAGACCGCCGCAGTTTTCGTCAGCAGAAAGTGCCATGTTGTAAAGCTTGTCATAAAGCTCATATTTTTTGTATTCACAGCCGAAAGAATCAAGCACCTGGCTGAAGAGCTTAACCCACGCGTCAATGTCAGAGGTGCAGTTGTTGCAGTGTACCATAGCAACGGGCTTGCCGTCAGGGGTTGTAACAAGGTCAATTTCTTCATAAACATTTTGGAGCTCTTTTTCAAGAACAACCATTGAAAAAATTGATGTACCTGCTGAAACATTACCTGTTTTTTCTTTAATTGAGTTTGTGGCAACCATACCTGTGCCTGCGTCACCCTCGGGAGGGCAGCAGATAATGCCTGCTTCAAGCTCACCGTCAACATCAAGGAACTTTGCGCCTTCAGCTGTCAATGTGCCTGCATTTTCACCTGCGCAAAGAACGCGGGGGAGAATGTCACGGATTTTCCATCCGAAGCCGTCACCTGAATGAAGCTCGTCATATTTTTCAATCATTGTCTGATTGTAGTCATTAGTTTTGCTGTCAATGGGGAACATACCTGATGCGTCGCCGACACCGAGCACCTTTTCACCTGTGAGTATGTAGTGAACATAACCTGAAAGGGTTGTGATAAATGCGATGTCACCAATGTGGCTTTCACCGTTGATAATAGCCTGCTCAAGGTGAGCTATGCTCCAACGCTGAGGAATGTTAAAGTTAAACTCCTTTGTCAGCTTTTCAGCGGCATCGGGAGTAATCATATTTCTCCATGTGCGGAAAGGAACAAGGAGATTATCATCCTTGTCAAAAGCGAGGTATCCGTGCATCATGGCAGAAATACCGATTGAGCCGATAGTTTTGAGTGTTACACCGTATTTTTCCTTAACATCAGCCTTAAGCTTTGCATAACTGTCTTTAAGTCCTGCAGATACACGGTCGAGGGAATAAGTCCAAACGCCGTCTTTAAGCTCGTTTTCCCAGTCGTGATTGCCCTGAGCAACCATTTCACCGCTGTCACTGAGAAGAACAGCCTTAATTCTTGTGGAGCCAAGCTCGATGCCAAGGCTTGTTTTGCCGTCTTGAATCTGTTCGATAATAGTATTCATAATGATACCTCACAGTTTTAAAATTTAACATTTTAATTATACAATTAAACGGATATAAAAATCAATATTATAGCATAAAAAAGTTCCAAAACAGTAAGGGCGGGTCTCTGCGCCCGCCCGAAAAAATTGGTGAAAACAAAAAGCAAGGTCACACAGTGAACAAGTCCAGTAAAAACGGACAATAGAAAAAAGAAGCCCCTTATGGTAGAATTTAAGAAAACTACCATAAGGGGAATTTTTATGCCAAGAAGTTATGGACACATACAAGAATATGAAAGAGAAATTGTGGAATTAAG
>JAFTWE010000004.1 GCA_017465465.1 Clostridia bacterium
ATACCGATTACAACATCAATATATCCTTCGCCCTTTTTAGATTTAATAATTTTCTTCATATATACACCTCCGTTAGCCGAACAGAACGCCCATAGAAGAAACAATCTGAGCAAGAATAACTACGATATATATGAGCATAAAACAGAAAAGAAGACACATAGAAAGTTTCTTTACTTTCTTCGGTATCTTCTCAGCTTCAAGTCTTAGCTGCTGTCTTTGAATATCAGCAAACTTCATAGAGAGGGATTTCCAATACACTGTATTAACATCACCTCTGTTAATAGAGATAAGTCCTCGGCATACATCACTCATAAGTGGTGAACCTACTCTTGCTTCAAGTCTTGTTATCGCAATTTCGTTGTTACCTGAGTGCATATCGGCAGCAGTAATATCAAGCTCGTGTTTGAGTTCAGGTCCCGCATTTTTAGCAAAGGACTCAATCATTTCAAGCACATCCTTACTGTGCATCAAGGACTTTTCAATCTTGAAAACAAATCTCGGTAACTCATATTCAATCTTTGCTCTTTTTGCCCTTATTCGATTTGATATACCCTTCATATTCATTCGGTACAGAATAAAAGCAAGGAATAAAATTATCGGGGAAAGTATGGGGAAGATAAACAGAACGGGAATAGCAAATACACCTACAATAAGGGATTTAACAATGGCATTTGCCATAAACATTTCTGGTGTTATATCCATTTGAGCCGTTCTTAAATCTGATTCCAACTGAGCCTTCTTAAATTCATTCAAACGAATTTTACGGGCAATAAAAGAAGCAACAGAAGAAAGCCAAACATCAATACTGCTTGTTTTCTCTTTCTGTTGCTTTTTAAGGTTATTAACCGCCTTTGATGTTCTCATATACGGAATACGGAAACGGTCAGCAAGTATCATAAATAAGCCGATTCCGACAAGAACACCGATACATATTTTCATTATCATTTGACCGCCTCCTTATCTTTTGAATTCTACGGGTTTTGTGAACTTTAACATAAAGAAATATGTTATCACTATCACAATACCGCATACACCGAGTACGATTTTACCCGGTGTTTCAAATATGAGTGTATGAAACCAATCCTTGTTAAGAACATACAAAAGAGGAATGTTACCGACAACAAGACCGACCATTGTGTAGTATTCTGTTCTTACGGCTGACATCATCGTATTAAGTTCACTGTTTACAATACGAACATCGGTGAGCTTTGAAACAATAGGCTGTAAGGTATCTTTCATTTCCTGATTGTCCTGGCACTGTATAAGGGTGTCAACCCATTCACGGAAGATTTCATCATCAACCTTCTTTTTAAGGTTATATAGTGCCTGTTTAACACTTGAAGATACCGCCATAGCATCACCAATGAACGCCGTAAAACATTCTTTAAGTGGTGGCTTGATGTGAGGTAAGTTTTCCTGTACTGCCATAATGATATTACCATCTCTTGAATATGAAGTAGTAATAATAGAGAGTGCAGTTTCAAGTTCTTCCTTTGTCTGCTTTTCATAGATGTTTATAATGTTACGAACATAAACAAAAGGTATCATTGCGAATGCTACCGATAAAGCAGGGATAAGGAAAACATTATTTATTAAAACAGCAACTACCGCACCTACGGCAAAAAGAACTAATGCCGATGAACATACAAAGGCAAACATTCCTTCTTTGCCACAAGCCTTTAATGCCGATTGCAGATATTCAAGTTTTGCACCCAAGCCTTTTTTCTTTTTACCTGCTCTGAGTGCTCTTGCTCTGTCACGAATATTAGGTTTCTTTGATACAACTGCACTTAAATCCTTGGTTATCTGTTGCGGGGTTAAGTTAAGAAAACAAACGATTGCTATAATGAGAAATACAGACGCAATCATTGGGAGTATCATTCGTAATCAGCTCCCTTCTGCAAAAATTTGTTTAATTCCTCCTGTGGTACACCAAACTGCAGGAGTTTTCTTTTGAGATTGTCTGACATTATTTCAGGCTGTTCAAAATAGCCTTCGGTAACATATTTACCGTTTACGATTTCGTTTTTGGTGATATTAAATCTGAATAATGTGTGATAAACTCTATCACCGTTGGGAAGTATCTCACACTCGGAAATATCCATAATCTTTCTTTCATTGTTCTCCAACTTATGGGAGTAAACAACAATAGGGAAAGCCTGACCTGCCTGCATAAGTGATGTCTTGAAATCAATGGGAAAACGCTTCTGACAAAGAAGAGCAATTCGCATATGTGCTGAATCAGCCGCAAATGCGTGTACTGTTGATACAACCGTATGACCTGTAAGACTTGCTTCAACTGCTGAATAACATTCGACATCTCGCATCTCACCGACACATACAATATCGGGATTAAAACGAAGTGAAGCTACAACAAGGTCTTCCTGAGTTATATCAAATGCAGGGTTATCGGAAGGACGGGAAAGAGTATGGACTACATTGTTTACTACCTTGCCTTTCTTTTTTCGGACAAGTGAAAGTTCTCTTGAACCTGTTTCAATGGTGAACACTCGCTTACCATCGGGAATTGTTGTGAGTAGTGCATTAAGCAGTGTTGTTTTACCTGAACTTGTTGCACCCGCAACAACCATAGAAACACCGTAACGCATACACATACAAAGGAAATCAATCATCTTTTCAGTTGCATTACCGGAAGAAATAATCTGCTTTCTGTTAATTCTTGACGGATGCAAAAGACGGATAGAAACACTAACACCCACTTCATCGTCAACAAGAGGTTCTTTGAGTGCCGTAATACGGGTATTATTAGGCAAATGACCTTGTGACATGGGAGTGGAGTTATCAATAATCATACCTGAATGATGAAGCAAACGCTTAACAATATCGACAGCGTGTGAGGGAGAATAGAAATGCTCCTTTGCTTTTATTGTTCTACCCGAAGTATAGGTAATAGCAATATCATTCCAAGCATTGATGTTGATTTCTTCAATGTTATCTCTGCCAAGATATTTGGTAAGAATGGAGTATTCAGCCATTTCGGAATAAAGTTTATTGCTCAGTTCGGTTTGTGTAAGTCCTTCAACTACATAACCTGTGTCAAGAAGATATTTGTCTATATATGACCTGAGCTGTGGCAATTTACTCGAATCGGAAAGTGCCGCCGCATAACGAGAGGAGATATGCTCCTGAATCATCGATAACAGCGGCACAAAATCAATGATTTTCTGCATTACTTAATCTCCGTTCACTTTGATTTTGTTTTCTTAATCTTTTTACCCTTTACAACGCAATATGCAAGAGCAATACCGGACACGATGAAAGTAGCAACGGCAGGGAAAAACTTTCTTTTATCGCCTGTCTGCGGAATTTCGGGAACTTCATCATTTACCGCTTCACTATCATCTTCCACGGTTTCGCCGTCCTCAAGAACTTCAAAAGTAGCACTTTCAATTTCCTCTGTGCTTTCGCTATCTGTATTGTCGGAACCTTCAGCTCCTTCGGAAGATTCAGGCATTGTTGTTTCATCTGCTTCGGTAGATGTTTCCACATCAGTAGTTGCAGTTTCGGCATTATCATTCACTTCCTCGGCTGTTGTTTCTTCGGGGATTGTTGTATCTTTTTCGGTTGTTCCTGTTTCGGGAATATTAGGTGTTTCTTCGTTGTTCGTAGCACAAGCTACAACAGAAGATGCAGTTGCAATAACTGCCATAGCAATAAGGACACCAATAATCTTTTTCATTCTGAATTCTTCCTTTCTCTTACATAATCTTGTTTATAATCTTTGAAAGCTCTGTTCGGTACTTCTTATCCTTTGCTCTTTCATAAAGCAGTCCGTCAAGGTGCTGACCTCTTATCTGCTTACTGTAAGGCAAGATATATGAAATGTTCTTCACATTGGTTCTTACATCGTCAACGGGTGAATACAATTCGTTTTCATTCACATTGAGAACTCTTATCGCTCTTTCTGCATTGTTTCCGAAGAGTTCCTCGTTCGATGCAAGATAGACCATACTTTTAAGGTCAGGTGAAAGCACCATAATAACCTCGTGTGCATTTCTCAATGCAATTTGTGAGATAAGGTCATTTTCTTCATCTGTGCAATCAACAAAGACATATCCTGCCATTTTGTGAAGTACATCAAAGAGTGCATTTACCTTATCTTCCGTCAGTGTTGCAAAGTCGTATTTGTTTTCTCCCGCCTTGTAGCCAAGACAACCGAAGTTGTTCATCGCCTTAACTGTTACAAGGTGATTAAGAACATCCTCCTCATAGATGTCTGTCTTATCAAACATCGTACCGAGAGAGAATATACTATCAGGCGTGTAGTTCGGGAAAAGAACACCTAAAGCAGGGACTTTCAATGAAGGTGAAAGATAAATTACCGCTCCGCTTGTAGTGGCGCAGTAAAGCTCCTGTGCCAATTTGAGGGTAACGGTTGTTTTACCGCTACCGGGTGAACCGATTACAGCAATAATCTTAGCCATTCTTATCAGCCTCACTTACAATCTTTTTTGTGAAGTAATCATCCTGTGCTTTAAGGAACTTATCAGCAGTAGCATCGTCACCTCTGTAAACGAGAGCAACGTGCATTATTGCACTTTCCTCGTAGTTTGCAAGGATTTTTGCCTGTTCAACAGACACAAGAACCGTAATTGTTGTAGGAAGCTCAAAGCTGCCGTCCTCATTTTCAACAACATCGTTTTCGTCAATGCCGCCTGATGTGGTTGTAGTGATTACTTTGACATATTTAAGAGAAGCCGGGACTTCTGTATGGTTGTCTTTATCGGTAACATAAATGCTTACAATATCACCGTTTTCGAGCTTACCCGATAAACCACCCGCAAAAGAGCCTATTGTGATACTCATTGCGACCTTATCGCCTTTAAGCGATGCCAACACATCATTAGCCGTATTAGCATTATCAGTTACCTTACTTTCGGTTGCGAAGTCGCCTTTGAATATATCTGCTGTTGCGAATTTACCGACAACTGATTTCTTGTCCTTAATTACCTTTTCGGGGAGTGCTGAATTTGAGATTTTTACAATCTCAACATCTGTGTCTTTAATCGCTGTTCCGTGAGATACATCAGCAACAAAGCGGACTACCTCTGTTTTCTTGTCAGAGATGTTATTTACAAGAGGTGACACAACAAAGGTTACTACCACCGCAAGAATAATACAGACGATACCTATCGCTGTTCTGTTTTTCATTGAGAAATTAACCTCCTTTATACTAAAAATAAAAAATGCGTACTTAATTTTAAGCACGCATAAAGTTAATTCTGTTATTTAATTTTTTTGTTTCTTTTGTGTATTTTCTTGTTTTCTGTTTTGGGAATTGATTGTTGTCTTACATACCAAATCAGGTCGGACAATGCAAGATGGAGCTGTATATATGGCTCTTTATATTCTTCAGAAAAAGTTCTTTGAAGTTTTGATATTTCCTCCATTATATTTAAGTTTTTAATACTTCCTTCCGGAGTCATAGCAGTATAAATATCACATAATTTCAAAATCATAGCAGAGCTTTTTTCACAAACAGCATCCAATTTACTGCCTGTATCACCTAATTTGTTCAACATTGCTTCATCTTCAAAAATTGAATATGTCAGCATTTTAATAATGTTTGATAATGTCTGTAATTCATCAGATATTCCCAATAATCGTGTGCGTATATTTCTATTCTCTTCGTGAGATATACTACGTGGTACAATTTCATTTATTACAGTATTAAGAACATTAGGATCACATTTTGTCAAAAGAATTGCCGATTTTTCTGCAATTTGGTCTGCTACTTTTTCTTTTTGTGTGAACTTCATACTATCCACATTATTACTGAAAGATTGCTTTGAAGCATTCTTCGCCGCTTTATAGCTTGTCAGCATAGCAATAAATGATACAAAAGCAGTAATTAAAGAAGGAAGAATATCAGCAACTATTTCTTGTTCGGTCATAAAACCAATCCTCTCAAACCGTGTTTTTTTAATTATATCACGCTTAAAACACCTTATCAAGATTTACACAAAAAATGCTGTCATAAATCCAATTGATAAATACGGCACAAGCGGAAAAGCTTTGCCTTTTGTTTTGTTTTTATGGCTGAAATATATATTGCAAATTATCGCAAGGAAAAGACCGATAACAAGACCTGCTATGCTCTTTGAAAAGCCAAGCAAGAAAGCACAGGCAGCAGATAGCTTAACATCTGCTCCGCCAAGTCTGTTTCCGCTTACCATAGCACAGATTAACAACACTCCACCGATTGCCAAGCCACTAAAAAGCATCATCGGAATATCTGAAAGTGTTACACCTATGAAGCCTGTAATGAATATCAAAACTGAAATGAAATCTTTAACCTCGTGTGTCTGAATATCTGATACCGAAGCATAGAGTAATATTTGCAAAAGAATAATGCCTTTGAGAAGTTCCATTGACCAACCAAAGACAAATAGCAGACTTGACACAAGAATAATACTGATGCAATGATATATTGGGATTTTTTTGCTTTCTTTGTTGTAACCGGGTGTTTTACTGATTACAACTTTTGAAATCTTGTGAACTGCCAAGTAGAAAAGAAAAATACAAACGAGCTTCACAATGGTGGTTATAACTTCTTCGGGATTGAGTTCCATTAACCTTTCAGGTGAAATCGGTCTTATCGGTCCTATTGGTTGTATAAATTTAGTCATAGTTATCAGTCCTCACAAATATGGGCGAAGCAGGATTTCTGCTCCGCCCGTTTAAATTATTTAGCCTGCGTAGTTGAAAAGACCTTCGACCTTTTCGGTTACGGTAGGCATAATTGTGTCGTTGAAGAGTGCATAGAGAAGTGTGAGAAGAAGAGCACCGATTACAACGGCGATGAGAATCTTAACGCCTGTGTCAACATAGGCTTCAGCAACAGTACCGTCAAGAACTGCGTGAGCCTTTGCCATCATTTCTGTTTCCTTTGCTGAAACAAAACCCTTTACCTTGTTTGCAACACCTGTTGCCATTGATTTGATTTTCTTAAACATAATTTTTTACCTCGTTCTTTCTTAAATTTAATTTTTGTTTTCGCTTAGCCTGCGTAGTTGAAAAGACCCTGAATCTTGCTTGTGACTGTGGGCATAATGGTTGTGTTGAAGAGTGCATAGAGTCCACCGAGGAGAAGAGCACCGATAACTACGGCGATGAGAATCTTAACACCGGTATCTACATACGCTTCTGCGATTGTACCGTCAAGAACTGCGTGTGCCTTCTGAGAAACCTTTTCTGCACAGAAGTCCTTTACTGCCTGAACCTTTGTCTGAATGAATGACTTTGCTTTTTTAAACATAATTTTTTACCTCGTTCTTTCTTAAAATTTAGTTGTTTTTGTTGATTTCCTGCTCATAAGCAGAGAAGAGTGCTTCTTCAAGTTCTTTACGAGCCGAAGAAGAAATGGGATGACAAACGGGTCTTGTTACATCTTCACCCTTTGCTGTCTTCCAACTTGTCATAGGCATAGACATATATCTGCCTTTTTCGTTTTCGACAACACCAACACCGTGAATCACGACTGCATCATCGATAACAATGTTTGCATAAGCCTTTGTAGGCTTATCACCTTTGAGGATTTTCTTGATTTCTACTTTGATATTCATTTTGCATTTTCCTTTCTTGATTTAACTAACAGAGTTAATATTTCTTATTCTCGGTTAGTACAGTTAGTATTTAATAAAGGGGAGAGTGTGAGAGGGGGAAAAGAAAAACTACCGAGCACCCCTGTCCCTGTTTCTGCTTCTCTGCAGAAATAAGGTGTAGTGTTCGATAGCTTTAATTACAAATTCACATTGCTG